>DASYEP010000114.1:0-62559 GCA_036498965.1 Mucilaginibacter sp. | reverse complement strand
TTTTTGATCTGGGTAGCTGATTCTAAACAAATGTTTGCCTTCTTCTGGTATAAACAAGCTAACAGATGATTACTATAAATACCGGTGTGTTCCATACAGAAAACGGCATTGCTTAATGAAAAGCTATTTAGCCTGATGAGTTCCTTGATAAGTCCCATGATGGCTTCCGGTTCATTGATTATTTCCTTGTGAAAAAGGAAACATTTGCCTTGCTGAACTGAAAAGTCCAGTTCATTTTTTGATACATCGATCCCGATGAAAAATTCAAATTCCATATCTTTGTTCTGTTTATGTAAGTAAACAGTTAACGGTTTTAAACCACATCAATACCTTACTAATGAGCCTTCCAAACTCTAATTTCTATTTGATGCCGCAGTTTAAAACAAGCGGTAAAGGATTCAATCGAGGAATAGGTCTCCAAACCTGGCCATGACGATAATGCGCCTTTACCGCTGTTAACTTTTCCACAAAAATTACAGTTATTAACAAAGAAAAAGAAGCAAAAAGAAAGCTTCAACAATAATAATAACAGCTTATTCTTGTTGAAGCTAATCTAAAGGCCATGACGAAAAAAAACTTGCACGGCCTGAAATTTAACCTTTCATTATTTTTTATGCTGCCTGATAATCTCCCAACATCCTTCCTCAATCAAATTAAACACAGGTTCAAACTGTTTATCATCGTAGTAGGGATCAGGTACTATTTCATCGCCAAGCAATAGCTTCACTTTTTTTGCGTCATCCTCGGTGCGCGCCATAGCGAGGATGTCGCTGAGGTTGCTTCTATCCATCACAAAAATTTGGTCGAAAGTATCAAAGTCGCTTATTTTAAACAGCCTGCAAACCTGTCGACCGATATCAATTCCATGCTTATGAGCTGTTCGGGTCGATCTGCGATCAGGACCCTCCCCAACATGCCAATTACCGGTTCCGGCGGAATCTACCTGCCAATCCAGCCCGTTTTCAATTGCTAGGTGCTGCATTATCCCCTCCGCCAGCGGCGAGCGACAAATATTACCGAGGCAAACCATTAGTATTTTCATTGTGGTTGAAAAGGTTGTAATCGTTATAAGAGTTGTAATAGTTAAAAGATTGAAAAGTTATAAGGGTTGTAAAGGCCGACAAGGCAATTAACCTAGCTTCTACAACCTTTAAACTACTTCAACAATTGCAACTTCCTTTAACCAAATATCGAGTTCAGTACCCCCGCTAGCCTTACACCGGCTTTAAGTAACTGCTCGTTAACGATGTCGATATGGGTAAAGTTATATTTATAATTAAGTGTATCGCCCGGCTTTATTTCGGTATAAAGTTTTTCGGCTATCTGGTTCGATTCAAAAAGCCATTGGCTGATTGGCGCTTTTTGCCACTCGGCGCGTTGCTGTTCGGTAGTGTGGTTGATCGCCGTAGCGTATTCAGTATAACTGAGTTGCTGAAATTCAATAAGCTGAGAATCCCAAACTGAATGAAGGTTAGTAGGGTTATTGAACCAGTTTAGTTTAAAGTCATTTCCACCTTTATCATCCGCGTGAGCGGCGTGCATGGGCTGATGTACATCCTCCACAATATGAATGAGCATGCGCAGGTAGAGCAACTTGCTTTCTTTACTTAAGTTTTTCTTTTTTAACTCACTTATCAGCATGTTTAGTTTGGTATAGGCATCCACTTTTGCATCATTATCCAGGTATTCTTTCATTTCCGGATAGGTGTATACCTTATCGAAATCGATATAATGCCAGGGCGACAAATAACTATAAGCCGGGTCAGATTTTATAAAATCGGCCCAGTTGCTGGCCAGGGCAACAGACTCGTCGCCTAAAATTTGTTGGATAGCTTTGCGGGCCTGTGGCGTTAAATAGCTATACGCTATTTGCCCTGCAACACGGTGCCCTTCGGTACCCCATGCCATTGATTGCAGCGGGATATAAAAAATAACAACAGCCAGGATAAATTTTTTTAAAAAATTTGCTTTCATATTACAATGGTTTGGGATTACAAGTGGTTCTCTTTATTAAACGCGCATCGACAGGTATAACATTTAATGTACTTGCAAATTGCAGCAGCGAATCGGTTTTTTTACTTACCTTAAAATACTCTTCGTAATCACCCGACCGGAAACATCCCTTATCATCTTTCAAAGTCAGGTCGGCATTGCAAAACTGCCCTTTTAAATGAACGGTGTCATGTCTTTGTTCATAGGTGCCTTTACAGTATTCGGCCCAATGGCCCGAATTCATGCAAGTATCGGCGCCGCTATTTACCTTGCTATAAGATTTTATCGCCATAAAAAAAGAATCGCAGCTAAATTTAAAATGATATAACGAATAGGTGACCAACGCTTTTTGTCCGGGCACTGAGTCTTGCTGCCACTCGCCCTGTAAATAACCTTCGCCAGGCGTTTGCATATTGGGATTACGCGTGCAAGAGCTAAAAGCTAAAAGCATAAAGCTAAAAGCCATCAGGAATGTAAGAGGCGAAAGGCCAAAGGTAAAAGCGCACCTAAAAGTTGAAGCTGAAAACCGAGACCCAAAAAGTATTTGCATATCCGGCATTATTGCTCCCCCTTCAGGGGGCTGGGGGGTAAACTTCCTATCATATCTTCGGGGCGCACCCATTGGTCAAACTGCTCGTTGGTTAGCAGGCCAAGTCCGGTTGCTGCTTCACGCAATGATTTGTTTTCTTTGAGTGCCGTTTTTGCAATTTTGGCTGCATTTTCATAACCGATATGCGGGTTCAACGCGGTTACCAGCATCAGCGAGTTTTCGAGGTGTTTTTTAATGCCCTCGTAATTTGGTTGTATCCCAGCGGCACAATGATCATTAAATGAAACACAAGCATCACCAATTAAACGAGCCGATTGTAAAAAGTTAGCTGCCATTAATGGCTTAAACACATTGAGCTCGTAATGACCATTGGAGCCGCCTATAGAAACAGCCACATCATTACCCATTACCTGTGCCGCAACCATAGTAACAGCTTCGTTTTGGGTGGGATTTACCTTGCCCGGCATAATAGAAGATCCCGGTTCATTATCCGGAATATGGATCTCGCCAATACCTGAGCGGGGCCCCGAAGCCAGCATGCGGATATCATTTGCAATCTTCATTAATGATACGGCGATTTGCTTTAATGCGCCATGACTTTCAACAATGGCATCGTGTGCAGCCAGGGCTTCAAATTTATTTTCGGCCGTGCGGAAAGGCAAATTGGTGAACTTGGCTATATATTCCGCAACCTTTACGTCATAGCCTTTTGGCGTATTAATTCCGGTACCGACAGCTGTGCCACCCAGGGCCAGTTCCGAAAGATGATCCAGTGTGTTTCTTAACGCTTTTAAACCGTGATCTAATTGAGAAACGTACCCAGAAAACTCTTGTCCCAATGTGAGCGGGGTGGCATCCATCAGGTGGGTGCGGCCAATTTTAACCACGTTTTTAAAAGCTTCAGATTTAGCTTTTAAAGTATCGCGTAATTTTTCAATACCCGGTATGGTCACATCAATCACCATTTTGTAGGCTGCGATGTGCATCGCAGTAGGGTAGGTGTCGTTTGATGATTGTGATTTGTTCACATCATCATTGGGATGGACAAAAGTTTTGCCTTCACCAAGCTTATTTCCCTGCAGCACATGAGCACGGTTAGCAATCACCTCGTTCACATTCATGTTCGATTGTGTGCCAGAACCAGTTTGCCAGATCACCAGCGGAAACTCAGCAGCCAATTTTCCTTCAAGTATTTCATCACATACCTTGGCAATCTGGTCGCGTTTTTCGGCCGGTAAAACGCCTAGGTCAGTGTTGGTATAAGCGGCAGCTTTTTTCAGGTAAGCGAAAGCGGCAATAATTTCTTTTGGCATAGAGGCCTCGGGCCCTATTTTGAAATTATTTCGCGAACGCTCTGTTTGTGCTCCCCAGTATTTATCGGCAGGTACTTGTACCTCGCCCATGGTGTCGTGTTCTGTTCTGAAACTCATGGAATTTGTATTTTTTGCAGAGGCAAAGTTAGGGTTTTAGTTGATGTTAGCTAACGGTAGGTTTGCAATTTATAGGTTACAAAATTTTAGTAAATCAACCCTGCATTCGTATCACCGCGGAGGACTTGCCTTCAGTCTGTGAAACACAGATTGGGGAGATGGAGAGTAACTCGATTTATATCATATAAACTCCTTATGGTGTTTTCGCCAAATTTTTATTGGAACATATCTATCGTTAAATGGATCATAATAGGCTTTCGCATAAGTTATAGGATCAACTGCAAAATGGAAATGAGTGTAATATGTAGACCCATTATCTTCTGCGACATTTACCGTATAATAGTTTTCAGCGTTCGTTGGCCTTAAATATATATAAGTAAAAAGATGCCTCTTTCCTTTGGTTTTCTTAATTACGTATTCGTCAGCTTTTATAACCTCTGGCAAGCGTGCAATCAAATCCATTACCTCATCCTCTTGCTTAATTGAATCTGTTTTATTTTGGCTGCAGCAAAACATACAAAAAATTAAATGTATACTAGAAATTGCGATAACAAAAGCCGTTTCATTAAAAATAAATCAGTTTTTAAAGCTCTCTTTTCGTATTTGCGGACCAGTCTTGCAATGCTTTTAACTGGGCGCCATTTTCTTTAAACCATTTCAGGTTGTCTTCCTGGTATGCGGCAACGCTAATAAACCGGGCAAACGCAGGCATGTTATTTGAAGATACCAGGTTTTTAAAATAATCAGAAAAGAAAGTTGTGTAAAAAGAATCTCTCGTTTTACCTGCAAATCGTTCTGAAATTTCGAAAATGCTTTTTAACTGAAGAGCCAAAGAGTCCGCCCTTGACAAACCAACTTTGTCGGAGGTGGCCGCTATAACAGATATCGGCATAAGAAAATTTGGTCCTTCCGTGTCTTTGGCGGAAACACTCATTACTATACTTTTTTCACCTGTTTTTGTTATTCCATAGTTTATCAGTTTATCAACATATTTATATCCTTCTGCTGAGCGTTTGGTTTGTGGTTCAAGTAGTAAAAAACTACACCATGCCAACAGAGACATTCCTCGCTTATCCTGGGCGTAAGTCGCCAGGGCATATAACCGATGGCTACTTGCATGTTTTGGATTAAGCTCTATTGCCTTAATAGCTGCCTGTTCGGCCTCGGGATACATCTTCTGTCGTAAATAGGATATGCCAAGATTAAAGCGCAGCCGCTGATAGTCGGGAAATGCTATTATACCTAGCTTGTAATAGGATACGGATTTTACAAAATCATGTTCATCATCATAAATGCTTGCAAGTAAATCGTAAGCTTCGGGATAGGTATTAGTGGAAGCAACTTTTTCAAGATAAGGAATCGCGTCTTTAGGTTTGCCACTTATGGAGAGCGTGTACGACATTTCGTAGAGCGCCTGCAAATTGGAGGTGTCTTTCCTTAATGCTTCCTGGTATTTGGCAATCGCTTCGATATATTTTCCGCTGTCGTTTAATGCAATTCCCTGGTTAATAAGTGCCTTAGCTGCAGGTTTATTCTGGGCATGGAGGACTGACGACAATAAAATAAACGAAAATAGAATAAGGTGTTTGTGTAAGGTTTTCATGACTAAATTTAAATGAATAAAGTAAGGAATAAAAATGATTTTAAAAATTTCTTTCCATTCCTTTCACTTATCACATTTAACGTCCTCCCTTTGTCTGTGTCCCCACGGACACTTATCTACAGTCTGTGGAGACACAGACTGGGGGAGAGTTTAAAACCCTCTTTCAGTCCCTTTTACCCAGTTATCCAAATCACTAACTTCCTTACTATGATCAGTTACCCATTTTGCATACTCATCCTTATTGGCACTTGCGCTAACCAGCCTTGCAAAAGCAGGCATATTGGGCGATTGCGCCAGTTTATAAAAGTAGTCCGCAAAAAATTTATCAAAAAAGGTTTTGTCAGTTTTCTTCTCCACCAACTGTCCTGCCAAAGTAAATATGCCTTTCAATTCGTATTCCAACAAATCCATTCCGGCCAGCTTTTTCGATTGGCCGGATAAAACGGTGAGCGAAATGCCCGTATTCAGCGTGCTTGTTTCCTGGTTGTCCGTCGGCGAAAGCTGTATAGTAGCTTTTCCATTATTGTCTTTAAGTACACCACCCTGTATAATGTGTTGAATATTGTTGTATGCCTCCGCGGATCGCTGCGTATTCGGCTCCAGCAAAATAAAGCTGCATAAAGCAATTAAGGCCGGCACGCGCTTGTTTTGATGAAAACTAACCAAGGCGTACATCCGCTGACTGCTCGCATGTTTTGGGTCGAGTTTTATAGCCTCGATGGCGCACTTTTCAGCTTCGCCATATTGCTTAACACGAAAGTAAACCAGGCCCAAATTGTAGTAAAGCCGCTGATAATCAGGTTTAAATTTAATCCCTTCTTTATAAGCTGCAATTGCTTTTTCTGTTTCATTATTCTTATCATAAATACTCCCCAGTAAATCATAAGCTCCAGTATTCAAGGCCGTATTTGCCTTTATTACTGTTTCCAGGTAGGGTATACCCTCGCTTCCCTTGCCCGATAAAAAAAGTGTGTAAGCAAGCTGAAAATCGGCATATATATTTCCAGGATCACTTTTTAAAGCCTCGTTATATTTGTCGATTGCCGCAGTGTAGTTTCCGGCATTATTGAGCTGTATTCCTTGTTTTACCAATGACCCGGCATCAGTATTTTGGGCTAACGCGGGTTTGCAGATCACCGCCAGGGAAAAAATTAACAGAATTTTGCGAACGTTCATATTTGAATTTTTTTAACTAAAAGAAAATTTTTTTAAAACTTTAGCTTTACGGATGCCGTATAATTTCTAATTTACGGCCCTGTTTAACCTGCGTGATTATTTTATGAGATTAGTGCTAAAAACTGCTTTAACTTTTACCGTCCCTCTGCTTCTTTTAACAGCATGTTCGTCCAAACATAATGATAATAATAGCAATACAAAAAAAATACCAACACCTATAACTGACCCTTTTAACCCCAAGGCTTTATTGGCTTACGACCCTAAAAATGAAGATAAAGCGATTGATGAGGTTATGATGCAGCTGCACAAAACACGCGGTTTTAATGGCGATGTACTGGTGGCCAAGCATGGTAAAATAATATACGAAAATGCAATTGGCTGGGCCGATTACCTGCGCCGCGACAGCTTGAAAATAAATTCGCAATTTGAACTGGCATCCGTTACCAAAACCATGACTTCAACAGCTATTTTGATGCTGATGGAGAAGGGAAAGCTGAAGCTTGATCAGGACGTAAAAGACTTTTTCCCTGATTTTCCTTATGACGGGGTTACCATTCGCTTATTGCTAACTCATCGTTCAGGGATGATGAACTACGTTTATTTTACTGATGATCTATACCGGAGCCAGCACCTTGACGAAAGAAAGGGCATAAGCAATATGGACGAAATGGCGTTGATTGCTAAATACAAGCCACGCCCATTTAATAAACCGGATAAGAGGTTCCTTTATAATAATTCCAATTTTATGGTTTTGGGATCAATCATAGAAAAGGTATCCGGTATGCCTTACGCCCAGTTTATGAAAGAAAACGTTTTTAACCCTGCGTGCATGGAACATACTGCGGTTTATTCAAAGGCTAATTATGATAAGATTCCGGTAGATGTGGTTGGGCACGACAGGGGCAGATGGCGTTATTCTGTAGTACAGAATTTTTTGGATGGTCCAGTTGGCGACAAAGGAATTTATAGCACGGTTGGCGACTTATATCTTTTTGACAGGGCTTTACGCGATGGCAAGTTGCTAAAACAATCAACAATGGATTCAGCCTATATCCCTCGTAATCCAATGCTGCACGGCCATTTTAGCTATGGTTACGGCTGGCGTATTTTTGAAGCACCGGGTCAGCAGGTGATATATCATACAGGCTGGTGGCACGGTTTCAGGCATATATTTTTGAGAGATATAAAAGACGATATTACTATTGTGCTTTTGACAAACTTATCAAACGGAAGTTTGTTAAAACTTGACGACCTGTTTAAAGTTACAGGAATGCCGATAGTGCGTAAAAGCGCCTACAGAGGTAACGGTGAAACAAGTGACGATTGATGTTTAGTTGAAATGTTGTAAATGTTAAAAAAGGGTTGTAGACGTTTTTAAATCTGTAAAAACATTATAATTATTTTAACCCTTTATAACTTATTACAACCTTTGTAACTTATTACAACTTTTACAACTATCTTCTACAACCATGTTTGATAAATTAATGCAGGCTCAGCAAAAAGCTGGCGAGATAAAAACACGGCTGGACGCCATTACGGTGACCGGTACAGCCGAAAGCGGAAAAATCTCCGTAACCGCAAATGGCAACAAGGTTATTAAATCCATTACCATTGATGACGATTTCTTTAAGGAAGCTGATAGGGAGCAATTGGAAGAGCTTTTAGTTATCGCTTTAAATAAGGCGATGGAGCAGGCTGATAACGTGAACCAGACCGAAATGGCTGCGATGACCAAAGAAATGCTGGGCGGCCTCGGCGGGTTGTTTTAAGGTTTGACATTTATGTGAAAGAATTGAATCGGGTTTTCTTTTACTTTGACAAATAAAAATACATACCATTCGAGCGATAACGAGAAATGAGAACAGTTTTTATTTGATCAAACTAGACCCAACTAAAAAACATTACCCATGAAAACTACCTTTTACGGACAAGCGTCGTTCGAAATTGAAACTGGCGGAAAAAAACTACTTTTCGACCCGTTTATTTCACACAACCCGATGGCTAAAAACATCGATATTAATAGTTTAAAGCCCGATTATATCCTTATTTCACATGGCCATGGCGATCATGTTGCTGATTTGCTTACCATCCAAAAAAACAGTGGCGCAATGGTAATTTGTATTGCTGAAATAGCCGGATGGCTTGGCAAGCAGGGCGTAAAAAGTGCGCATGGGATGAACATAGGCGGTGGCTATAATTTTGATTTCGGCCGGGTTAAAATGGTTAACGCAGTACACTCCAGTACCTTACCCGATGGTTCGCCGGGAGGTAATCCGGCGGGATTTGTTTTATATGTGGAGGGAAAGACCATTTATTACGCGGGTGATACCGCACTTACGTATGATATGAAATTATTGGCAGATGAAAAACTGGACTGGGCCTTTTTGCCAATAGGGGATAACTACACCATGGGCGCTGACGACGCTATAAAAGCGAGTGCCTTTATAAATTGTAAAAATATTATCGGTATGCACTATGATACATTTCCTGTAATAAAAATTGACAAAGAAGAAGTGCGGGAAAAATTTAATAAGGCAGGATTAAATTTAAAATTGCCAGGTATCGGCGAAAGCTTAACGCTTTAAATAAAAAACGCCCCTAATGCGGGGCGTTTTATTTTACATTTTTGTAGTATCCTTCTTTTTTGTCTTCTGTTTTGTTTTGTCATTTTTTGTCTTGGTTTTCGTTTTTGTGGTATCCTGCTTTGCTTTTACAGGTATTGCAGCAGATACCGTTCCGAAGGAGATTGCCGCCAAGGCAATTATGCAACATAATTTTTTCATGGTTTTTGAATTTAATTTTAAAGGGTAATTAATTTTAGATTAAACAATGTAAATCAATATATAAAACGGTTGCCTTTATATATTGTTTTATATCGTTAAAATTAAATTAAAAAATAAAAATTCAAATAAGTTTAAAATGTCGGTTGTCGCTGACTGACAGGTTATTTATTAAGCTCTGCTTCAATACGGGCTTGGAGGTCCTTTTTAAAATGATCATCGAGCCTGTTCCCCATCTTCGTTGAACTTCGAAATAGTTCTTTTACCATACTATTTATAGCCTGACTTTGTTTCCCGTATAACCGGCAGAAAGAGCATCCAAACAAGTGGATCCTTAATTCTATCATTTCGCGAAAGCTGATTCTGCCGAATGATTTCTTTTCGATCAGGAAAGTTGCCTGCCTACAGTTAAATATAATTTTCTTCAAATTGTTCATGGCTAAATCGTTTAAATCCAGTTTTTTTGAAGGCACGCCCTTAAATTAACTTTTGTGCGATGGATAATTACCCAAAAGTTTGATGGTGTAACTTTCAACTCGGTGCAAATTGTATCGGTCGCCTCTTCTTCTATATGTTTCATTGTAAAAACAGCCTTCCACAACGCAGGTAACTTCTGCAGGCATTTTTGCAATATTTGTTCAAATTCTTTGGTGACGATGTGATCTTTATCTTCAATGCCAAAAGCAAGCGGTTTATGTTCATTTATCCAATGGCCATCATTTTTATCAAAAAAATCGTTTTGCTCTTGTTCTGCTTCCATAACGTCGGTTGTTTTTAAACCCGAGGACTTCTTCCTGTAAATGTCGATGATTTTATTTTTAAGAATGGCTGTTAGCCATGTGCGTTCCGAACTCCTTCCTTCAAAACCTTGTATCTTTTCAAGAGCCGCTAAAAAGGTGTCCTGTACCAGGTCCTTTGCCTGATTTTCGTCATTAATGCGGGTAATGGCGAAAGAATAAAGATAGTCGGCGTGAGCATTTACCCACAAGTGAGGATTTATTTGGTGATTCATATAAGATATTACGGACACGAATTGATGACAAACACGAATTGCACGAATTATACAAATTACTAGAAGTGCAATTAGTTTTATTCCTTGGACGTTAATTTATTTAAAACCTTACAATATTCAGCACAAATTACATGAATTATAAAAGCGGATTTGTGCGATTCGAAATAATTCGTGCACTTAGTGCCAATTCATGATGTACAAGTTGATACAAGTTGATTCAATGAAATTTATAAGAATAAAAAAAATTAATTTTATCGTAAGGTTCTGAAACAATTTTCGACCAATGCTATAAAGACACCAAACTTAGTCCATAAATCATGAGATCGGTTAAGATATTTTTGATTGCCGCTTTTCTTACAACTGCTGCAATTGCAACTACAGCGTTTAATTATAAGCTGTTGAATAAAGTAAATAGCGTGAACAAGGGATTTGCCTTTGTAGAATTATTCACTTCTGAAGGCTGCTCCAGTTGCCCCCCGGCTGACGAACTTGTGGCAAAAATTCAGAAAGAAAACAAAGACAAACCTGTTTACATCCTGGCTTATCATGTGGATTACTGGAATCAACTTGGATGGAAAGATGTGTTCAGCGACGCAGATTATTCAAAAAGGCAAAAAGACTACGCCAATTATTTACATCTGCAATCGGTATATACGCCGCAGATAGTAGCTAACGGCAAAACCGAATTTATAGGATCGGAAGAAGCTACCTTGCGAAGCACTATTAAGACAAACCTGCAAAAAACGCCGATGGCGCAACTCACTTTAAATGTTTTAACTGCCACTCAAAGCCAGGCGGCTATAAAATACAACGAAGAAGGAGCCGACAAAAATACTGCCCTTTTTATTGCAGTATTACAAAAGAATGCGCAAACAAAAGTTGAACGCGGCGAAAATGGCGGCCGCACTTTATCGCACGTACAGATTGTACGTAAACTTCAAAAGGCGTCGTTAAGCGGAAATAGCGGCGAAGTAAAGGTTGCCTTACCTAAAGGTTTTGATGCCCAAAACTGGGAGATCGTAGGCTTTTTACAAAACACATCGAACGGTAACATAACGGGGGCCACAAAAGCAATATTTTCTGCTGAAATTACTCAAACGGCTATACCAGTCAAAAAATTCTGACTAAATTTATTTAATATTTTTGAAATCGTGTATTATTACTTTGCGTAAGTAGGGTGATGGTATGCTACCTGCGATTTTAACACTCCAATGAAAGCGATAAAAGAAAAACACTCATTAGCTATGCGCTGGTGCCATTGGGTAAACTTCCCGATACTAACAATAATGATATGGAGCGGGATGTTGATTTATTGGGCCAATGACGAATATTCAATAACACTTTTCGGTCACAAGTTTTTCGGCTTTTTTCCCGATTGGTTTTATAATACATTAAAAATTCCTCATCGCCTGTCCGAAGGCATGGCTTTTCATTTCCTGTTTATGTGGTTTTTTACCCTTAACGGGATTTTATACCTATTGTACACGCTTATATCCGGCGAGTGGCGCGAACTGGTACCAAAAAAGAATTCTTTTAAGGAGGCCTGGCTTGTAGTACTGCATGATTTGCACATCCGTAAAATTGCCCCGCCTCAAAATAAATATAACGCTGCTCAACGTATAGCCTACACTGCAATTATTGTCATGGGATTCGGCTCTGTAATAACGGGCTTAGCTATTTATAAGCCTGTTCAGTTTTACTATTTGACATGGCTGTGCGGTGGCTATCATTTTGCAAGGGTATTGCATTTTGTTTTAACCCTTGGATATGTGTTCTTTTTTTTAATTCATGTGGTACAGGTTATCCTGGCTGGGTGGAACAATTTCAGCTCTGTTATATCGGGATTTGAAGTTGTGAATAAAACCCCTCAACCCGTTATCGAAATTCCACAACCTATTATTCAAACTCCGGATAAAGATGAAAAAGCAGAGTAAAAAACCCAAAAAGGAACTTACCATAGAGCAAAAGATATCGAGGCGTAACTTTATATCTTTTACCACATTTGCGGTTTTGGCAGGAGGCGCTTTTGAAGGATGGCGCTGGCTATATAAATCGCCCCAGGAAACAGCCGGTATAACTGGAGGCACACGCGTGCCGTTACGCAGAGCACTCAACAAAACGGAACTTTTTTTTAGAAGCGCGTTTAGTGATAATCACCTCGTAAAAACTTATCCCAAATCAATGGCAGCTAAGCGTGTGCGGGTTAACAGTGATATTGGAGTTGAGGCCAGGAAGAAATTTGACCCAACATGCTGGAAACTGCAGGTTAACAAAAATGGTGGGGAAGTTTTACAGGTCTCATTAGATGATTTAATGGCGCTGCCAAAGACCGAGATTATTTATGATTTTAAATGTGTAGAGGGCTGGGACCAGATATCGCATTGGGGCGGAGTAAAGTTCAGCGATTTTATAAAACACTTTAAACTGGACGACTATACTCAAATGCAATATGTAGGTATGGAAACACCTGATAAAGCTTATTACGTAGGTATTGATATGCCAAGCGCCATGCATCCGCAAACTTTACTGGCATATGAAGTTAATGAAAAGCTGTTACCGTTAGAGCATGGCGCACCTTTACGGCTCATAATCCCGGTAAAATACGGCATAAAAAACCTGAAACGCATAGGCTCTATAACCTTCAGCAATACACGCCCCCGCGATTACTGGGCCGAGCAGGGATATGATTATTATTCGGGATTATGATGAGAGGTTAAAGCTGAAAGCTAAAAGGTTTTTGATGTTCAGTACTAAAAACGGGTAACCCCATTATTTCAGAGCCATCGCAATCAGATTGTCAATATTTAAAGGAGAGTTTTCCTGGTGTAACAATGAATATCTTTCTTCAATGTACCGTTGTTCGTTATAAGCTAAATTTACTTTCTTCTGATTATCCTCCCATGCAATTACTTTCAAAGGCAGATCAAGGGCGGCTATGGGGTTTTCAATCATAATTGGGCCGCCGGCCTTTGGGTTTCCAAACATGATGAATTCGAGCGGCGATATCTTTTGTCCCGCTTTTTCCAATTCCGCCTGCTGGTTGATCCTGGCATATATTGTTGCGCCGTGTTGCCGCAAAAAAGCCTCCAAACGGTCAATCGTTTCCTTTACAGAAAAAGGGCTTGGATGCACAATAACTCCTTTAATATTCATAACATTTGAATTTAATAAATAATGATTACTGGAAAAGAAGAAAATTCAATAGCCGCCTTTATTTTCCAAATGCACAAACTCATTTGTCTGCGGCCGGCCGCCAAATCGTTTTTTTGCTTCTTCGAGCATGGCGGCAGTGGCTGTAGCACCTACCCTGGTTACACCCAGTGCTTTAACTTTTAGCAAATCATCGAGCGTGCGCACGCCACCGGCTGCCTTTATCTGCACTTGGGGTGCTGAGTGTTTACGCATCAGGATCAAGTCTTTTTCCGTAGCGCCTTCATATGAATATTTGCCGTCGCTCCCTTTTACAAAACCATATCCGGTAGATGTTTTTACAAATTCAACCTTTAGTTTGCTGCTTATCTCGCACAATCTTATTTTAAATTTATCCTCCGGAACGAAATCATTTTCAAAAATAACTTTTAAAGCAGCTTTGTGTTTTTTCGTTATAGCAACAATTGCTGCTATTTCCTGTTCAACGTATGGCCAGTCTTCGCCTAAAACTTTCCCGATGTTTACCACCATGTCAATTTCATTTGCGCCATCTTTACAAGCCTGTTCCGTTTCGTAAACTTTTACCGCTGTAGTACTATTCCCCTGCGGAAAGCCAATAACAGCGCACACCATAACATCCGAGCCTTTCAACCATTCAAGCGCCTCCTTTATGGCATATGGTTTAATACAAACGGTGGCCACGTTGTAGTTTTTTGCCGCAGGCACCCTTCGTGCAAGTCTTTATCCGTCATTGTAGGATGCAGCAAAGAATGATCTATCATTTTCGCCAGCTCTGTAACCTTATCCATGGTGGTTTTTTATGTGAAATTAAAACTATTCCGCTTAAATAGGAAGAATTTATTCCTTTGCAAATATTAACCTGCTAAGCATTAATTCATTGTTTTCGCCATTGGTTTTGAAAACAATGCTTATGGAATTTTTAAACTCGTCAACGGTTAAATCACACACGTACATCTGTTTTTTATTCTCCTTCTTTGGTGAGTTTAATGACAACCAGCCGCTCACCTGTGTTTGCCTTTGCCAAAATGATATGTCGGCTCCTTTTGGATTAATTTCAACATCGGCATACAATTTATAGCGCCCGGGTGGGATTGTCGCTAACGAAATGTTTATCCTGCCATCGTCATCGGCTATAAAATTAAAGCCGGAGTAGTCTTCTTTAACGCCTGTTATGCCCCAAAAGCCAAATTTCATCAGTTGGGGATACATTATTAAAGTGTCAAGAACATATGACCTGCTTAACCGATTGATCGGCGGAGTTATTTTATTGGCAGGATCAGCCGAATAATAAAGAGCCATAGACGTGTAAACTACAGGTACCTTGTTTCCTTGCGGCCCATGTTCTATTGAATGAGAAATATGGTTGTTAAAAGATATTTTATCATCAAGGTACAGCCTGTAACCACCGGTCCTCGCGAAAGGCAGGGAATAATCCAACGCGCCATGCAGTGGGAGGCTCATCTTGGTATCCCATCTATCCATAAGCGCATACCAGCCGCCATTAAAATAATCTTCAGACCCAGTGCCATGTATACGGGTTACGCCATCAGTCGAAGTAGAATCGTCGCCCTCAAAAAACTGGGTCATTCCTGCGTATAAACCCTGTGCTTGTAATATAGTACCAACATAATGTCCCTTTCCTTTCGTATCGAGAAAAACATGTGGCTTACCAATTGGTGGTTTAATATCGTTGAACCAGTTAGTATAAAATTTTCCTTCGTTTACCGGATCTCTTTTTACCGGCGAATAATAAACTTTAACCTGAATAGTTTTGTCAGGTGCGGGTATGTCGTTGTCGGGGACCCGGTATATCAAATCAATCCTCGCTTTTTTATCAAACGGCATTGGAAAATAACAGTAGTTTTTATCTTTTTCAGTCCCTAACAAAAGGCTCTGCATAGACGGGTTGCCAAATGCATATCCAAAAAAATCTGCTAATGGTGCGTATATTGCAGGGTTTATTTCATTATCCCAGGTAACTTTTAAATCTAATAGCTTATTTACTCCCGCGAATGCGCTGGCCGGGCTTATTTCAATCCCAACTATCCGGCCGCCGCTATTTAACTTTAGCAGGTTCAAAGTTTCTCCTGGCTTTATTGTTGCATTTGTATTTGCTACTTCAACTTTGCCTTTATAAAAATCGGTTACAGTTTTATTTCCCGCCTCCCAAAGTGCAGCTATTTTTTTCAGATCATTCTTTTCATTGGCGCTAAGTTGCGGATCGAACGTTTTTACGGAATAATCATCTGGGTAACTACGGCACTGTATCTGGTAAAACTGCATCTGTTTGGCTCTCAGCACTATTTTACACCCGTTATTAAACGGCATTGGCAGGTAGCAATAATATCCTCCTAACTGATTTCCGCATAGCGGGTGTATAAAGGGAAATACTTTATCCGAAAACAGGTCATTGAATTTAATGGAAAATGCAGGTTTTTCCTTGCCGTCAAAATAAAAGTCAAGGGTATCATCATTTCGTGTAGGCATCCAGATACGGTTAATTACTCCTTTCCCTTTGGCCTCAAAGATAACCAATGTACTATCCGGGTTTCTGCGGACAAAAGAATAACGCCCGCTAAAGCCATCGTCATTGCCTCCTGTGGTGTCGTATGATGATTTTTCCCATTCGTTGCTTCCGCTTATATATCTGGGTAACTGCTCAACATCATATAATCTTTTGAGCTCGGTTTGCAGGTTAACCTTTTTATCCTGCGCACAGACAAACGACGTGAAAGCCAAAAAACAAATGTAAAAGCAGATGCTTGTTTTTTTAGTGGTTTTAATCATTGTTAAATTTAGGTTATTGTTGCTATTATACGTGGTCACAAGCAATTTGGAAAACAAAAAAATAAATATTTTAATAAATGCAACGAATCGCAGCAAATCTAAGTCTGTTATATTAAATCAGACAAAAAAATTATGAAAACTTATTTGACCTTATTTATTGTGGCCTGCCAAAGTGTTGCTGCCCTGGCTCAGGACTACGACAACAAAACCCCATATTTAACAAAATCATTAGCCAGCAATGCCATCAACAGCGTGGTAGTTTCAACCTCAGCCGGAGGCATTAAAGTTAGCGGCGAAAGCGGACAGGCACCCAGAATTGAGGTATATATCAGAGGCAATAATAACCACGAGCTTTCAAAGGAAGAAATCCAAAAACGCCTGGCGGAAGATTACGACATGAACATCTCGGTTGAGGGACATGAACTACACGCCACAGTTAAGCACAAACACGATTTTTCAAATTGGAACAATCAAATGAGCATATCTTTTAAGATTTATGTTCCCCAACAGGTGACGACAGACTTAAAAACCAGCGGCGGCGGTATTGAGCTCGATAACTTAAAAGGAAACGAAAACTTCACAACCAGTGGTGGTGGTTTACGGATTGACAGACTGGTTGGAATGATCCGCGGACGCACATCAGGCGGCGGCATTGATTTAAGTAATTCAAGTGACGATATTGATTTGACTACCAGCGGTGGTGGTATCACCGCAAGAAATTGCAGCGGCAAAATTAAACTGGTAACCAGCGGTGGTGGACTAAGACTGGAAGACTTAAAAGGAAATATATACGCTCATACCAGCGGTGGCGGCATTGATGGAGGTAATATTGAAGGTGAATTAGTTACAGGTACATCAGGCGGGGGTATTAATTTGAGGCATATGAATTGCAGCCTCGAAGCCGGCACCAGTGGTGGCGGTCTGTATGCACAAATGGATGGCGTTGGAAAATACCTGAAATTAAATGCAAGCGGCGGAAATATTGATCTGATAATTCCGGCAAAACAAGGCCTCGACCTTAATTTGAGAGCTGATAACATCAACGACCACATATTAAGCGGCTTTAAAGGCGAGTGGGAAAAAAGGCATGTAACCGGAAGCGTTAATGGCGGCGGAGTACCTGTTGATGCACATGCAAACGGGAATATAGATGTGAGATATAATTAAGAGAAAATAGTTTAGTTTAGTGAACAAAGCCTGGATAAGTTCCGGGCTTTGTTGGTTTAATGGTGTTGTATTTGCTATCTTGAGTAAACAAACTTCATGGTCAGGAAAAACCAATAGTTAGGTTTTTATATCAAATCTATTCCTCTCCCTAATTTTTAATAGTTAACTGCCAAAATTTAATATCCATTTCAATTTCTTATCTTAGTTTATACCTATCGGAGAAAATAAAAGGAAAATATGATTTATAGGAAAAGCTAATATTTATTTATCGGGCTAATTACATCTTGCCGATAATTTATCAGGCACACTATTTAACTGTATTTAATCGGGTAGTTATTGGATAACTTTAATAAAATGGAAAAAAGTAAATGGATTACAGCTTTTGAAGATTTGGACATCAATAAAGAACTTAAACTAAATATAAGAATATTTAGGGGTAATCTTAATCAATCTTTTGTTCAAGATAATGACAATATTCTCTTACAACGTATGTACAAATTAAAAAGAAAAATAGGATACCTAAGCGACAATGCAAAATTAAATTATCTAAAGCAACAAAATATCCCTCAACCAATAATGCCAAACTTTGGCGGTAACGATGTATCAGATGATATTATGGCACAAGCATTTTATCAATGTGACATTAATTGGTATGAATTTATAAATGTCTATACAGGTTATTTAATTAAGAAAACCGAGGTAAGCGATTCAAAATCCGAAGAGGGCCGAAAAGTTGAAACTTATACCAAGAAAAAATTTGTCGTCAATAAACCAAAAGTGTTTTTTTCGTATGCCTGGAATGAAGCCAGCGAAGATATCGTTACAAAACTCTATGACAGCCTCAAAAAGGATGGCCACACGGTTATAAGGGATAAAAATGACCTTGGATATAAAGGATTAATCTCTGAATTTATTCAAGATATAGGCAATGGCGAATTTGTTATCATCGCCATAAGTGATAAATACTTACGATCGGATTATTGTATGTCCGAGCTTTATGAACTATTCCGTAATTCAAAGCTTGAAACAAAAGGATTATTGAAGAAAATATATCCGATAAGAGTAGAATCGATGACCTTGAATGACCCAGTGCTATTAAAAGACTATTTTGATTACTGGAAAAAACGAGAAGAACAATTCAAGGATCTCGTTTATCTGCACGACTATGATCAAGAACAGTATAGGCGTATCAAAAATATATATAATTATTTAGGACAATTATTGCCGTTTTTGAATGATATAAACGTATCTACTAAAGAGCTTCTTTCAGAGAACAACTTTGCAGTTATAAAAATGGCCATTAAAGACAGAATGAAAATAGCCAGTCCTAATGATAATAAAAAAGAGGTCGCTACGTCAGATGCAGATAAGGCCGTCAAATTGTTTAAAAAACAAAAAGCGAAAATTGACCAATTTCCTAACAACGATGATGAATTTTGGAGAAATGACACATTAACTCTTGTAGAAAAATTTATAGGAAAAGACACTGACCAATATTCTTTATTGCAGAACCATACTTTTTGGCCTAACCCTTTTGCAATAAATAAAGAAACAGAAGAATCACAAAGGAATAGAGGCAAAAAAATGATCGATAGTTGTATAAATTACATTAGGGTGCACGGCATAAAAAAGAACTGATCACACGCTCTTTGAGAAGGTTCAGGGTGCCCCCTTTTTTTTCGCCCTTTCATAACACTGTTCAAGTGAATGGATTTGAACAAGAGCAGATAAATCCGATCCCGATAGCTATCGGGACGAACATCCCAAATCAAACATTAAACATCCCGTTCCTTTCCTGTTCCTGGTAATTTTGAACGGTTTCAATGGCGTTATCAACCACATCGCTTAACGCCACGATAAATGAACCCGGCCTTGCGAGGCTCATGGAGTGTTTAATAGCATCGATCTCATTTGGTATAATTTCAAATTTTTTGTTTGGCTCGGCAGATCTGATTCCTTCAATCATTAAGCCGGTAATATTTTCGGCGGTGCGGCCGCGCAAATGTTTTTCCTGACGAAGGATGATATAATCAAACATCTGCGCTGATATTTTGCCAAGCTCGCGTATGTCGTCATCGCGCCTGTCGCCGGTACCGGCTATGATGCCGATTTTCAATGGCGAATCGATATGAGTTAAAAATTCTTTTATACCGTTGTAGCCATCAGGGTTATGCGCAAAATCAATCATGAAGCGGAAATCTTTAAAATTAAAGATGTTCATCCTGCCCGGTGTTTGCGCTGCGGATGGTATAAAGGTTTCGAGGGAAATTTTGATGTCCTCTGTTTTAAAATCGCATAAAAATGCCGCAAGTGTCGCAGCCAGCACATTCTCAACCATAAACGGCACGGTACCGCCAAAGGTGATCGGGATTAACGCTGTTCTTTGTACGCGTATCTTCCAGTCGCCTTTTTGAATAGTGACAAATCCATTTTCATAAATACAGGCAATTCCTCCTTTTTTGCAATGTGATTTTATGATGGGATTATTTTCGCTGCGGCTGAAATAGGCGACTTTACAAGTCGCGTTTTTACCAATACGCACACAATATTCATTGTCGGCATTTAAAACTGCCCAGCCACCCTTCTTTACGGCGTCAATCACCACATTTTTTACACGGGTAAGGTCATCCAGCGTGTGGATATCAGCCAGGCCCAAATGATCTTCTTGTATGTTAGTAACAACGCCTATATCGCAGGAGGCAAATCCCAAACCGGCCCTTAATATACCGCCGCGGGCGGTTTCGAGCACGGCAAAATCTACTGTGGGATCTTTCAAAATAAATTCGGCGCTTACTGGCCCGGTAGTGTCACCCTTCAGCATCATCGTATTTTGCACATAAATGCCATCGGATGTAGTAAAGCCAACCCTGTGTCCGTTGTTTTTTACGATATGCGCAATAAGTCGTGTGGTAGTGGTTTTGCCGTTGGTGCCGGTAATGGCAATAATAGGTATCCTTGCCGATTTACCCGGAGGGTACAGCATATCGATTACATGGCCCGCAACGTTACGTGGTAAACCTTCGCTTGGCGCTATGTGCATCCTAAAGCCAGGTGCGGCATTAACTTCCAATACAACCCCGCCATTTTCAGTTAATGGCACGGTAAGGTTTTCGGCCATTATATCGATGCCGCAAATATCCAGACCAATAATCTTGGAGATCCGCTCGCAAATAAAAATATTCTGCGGGTGCACATGGTCGGTTACATCAATGGAAGTTCCGCCTGTGCTTAAATTAGCGGTAGATTTTACAAATACTTTCTCATCTTTGGCAGGAACGGTGTCCAAAGTATAGCCCTTTTTCTCCAGCAGGTCCAGAGTGTCACGATCAACAGTTATGAGGGTCAACACTTTTTCATGGCCATAGCCGCGACGGGGGTCCATGTTTTCTTTGTCAATCAGCTCTTGCACGGTGCTCACGCCATCACCTGTAACGTTGGCCGGATCGCGCAGCGCCGCCGCCACCATTTTATTATCTATTACCAGCACCCTGAAATCGTACCCGGTCACATATTTTTCAACAATCACCCTGCGCGAAATCTTTGCTGCATGCTCAAAAGCGGCGATAGCATCTTCGCGGGCTTTTATGTTGATAGAAATGCCGCGGCCATGGTTGCCGTCAAGCGGTTTAAATACGAGTGGAAAGCCCACCTTGCGAATCGCCTCGTCAACACCTTCGAGCGACGATATGGTAATGCCCTTTGCTACCGGTATGGCCTGTTCCTGTAACAGGCGTTTGGTTTCTTCCTTATTGCTGGCGATATCAACCGCTATGCTGCTGGTTTTTTCGGTCATGGTGGCGCGAAAGCGTACCTGGTTTTTGCCATAGCCCAGCTGTACCAGCGATTGATTGTTTAACCTTATCCAGGGAATATCGCGAGCAATGGCTTCTTCAACAATCGACCCGGTACTTGGGCCCAGCCTGGTATTTTCGCGAATTTCGCGCATCTGCTGTATGTCGTGTTCCAGGTTATAGTCTTCACCTTTAACCAACGCTTCAGCTATCCTAACAGCCGATTCCGCAGCAAAAACACCAACTTTTTCTTCCAGGTAAGTGAATACAACATGGTAAACTCCCGGTGTTTTGGTTTCGCGGGTACGCCCGAAACCGGTTTCCATCCCGGCAAGGCACTGAATTTCGAGTGCGATATGCTCAATCACATGCCCCATCCAGGTGCCGTCGATAACCCTCTTAAAAAAACCGCCCGGCACTCCGGGCGAACAACGATGTGTATATAAGCTGGGGATAAGTTTTTCAAGCCGTGTGTAAAAGCCTTCAATGGTATTGGTTGGGCGTTGCTCCAGGTCTTCCAGGTTCAGCCGCATTTGAATTAATTTTTTACGGCTCACGCTCCAGATATTAGGGCCGCGCAACACTTGTATATTCTCGATCTTCATGGGTATGATGCAAATTATGGGTAGAAGTAATTTCTTCCTAAAACTATAAAATTTAACAATCTAATAAAACTTTAGCAAAAAAACGGTTTTATTATCATACCAGACCGCCTTTATGCTCGTTTTTATTTTAATTTGTACTTTTTAGTGAGATTGTGAATGGTGAGTAGTAAATTAAGAATAAATCACTCACTATTGATAACTCTCCAACTCACTTAATTGTTAAAGCATGGATGTCCCGAAAGGTAAATTGATAATTATTGGCGGCGCTGTTGATATGGGCTCAAACGTAAGTAGCCAGGAGTACATTATTAAGCCCAATTACCTTAAATTTTTTGAACGGGGTATATTAAAAAGAATAATTACTGAATCAGCACAGCAAACGGGCTCGGTAGTTGAAATAGTTACCACTGCATCGCAAATACCCGAGCTGGTGGGAACCGAGTATATTGAAGCATTTAACCAACTAAATGTCACCCATGTAAACGTACTTGATATAAGGGCACGGGAAGATGCAAACAAAAAGGAGTACCTGGATCGCATCCGTAAGGCCGACGTGGTTATGTTTAGCGGCGGCGATCAGTTGCGGTTAAGTTCCATTTTTGGTGGGACAGAGTTTTTGCAGATTTTGAAAACGCGTTATCAAGACGAAAAACTTGTTATCGCTGGTACCTCGGCGGGCGCAGCAGCTGCGTCAACAAATATGATTTACCGCGGACAAAGTAATAAAGCGCTAATAAAAGGTGAGGTGCAGATAACTGCCGGGTTGGGCTTTATTGATTCGGTAATTATAGACACGCATTTTGTGCAGCGCGGGCGAATAGGCCGACTTTTGTATGCGGTAGCCAGTAACCCGGGTATACTTGGTATAGGTTTAGGTGAAGATGCGGGCCTGCTGATAACAGAAGGAACGATGATGGAGGCAATCGGTTCAGGGTTAACAATTTTGGTTAACGGTCGTAAGATGGCCGAAACAAATATTTACGATGTAGAGATGGGTTCGCCGGTATCCATAAAAAATATGCGGGTGAGTGTGATGTCTATTTTTGATAAATATGATCTGGTAACCAATCAGTTGGTGATCAAAAAGACAGTGAAGGTGGAAGACGGCGTGTTTATAGCGCCAAATAATAATGATGTTCTGTAGGGAAGGTAGCTAAAGGCGGAAAGCTGAAAGCCCAAAGCAAAAAGTTTTGTGCTACTTGCCTTCGCTTTAAGCTTTCTGCTTTAGGCTTTGTGCTCTTACGTCTCAAATCTCAAATTATGAAGTTAATCATTCACGGTGGGTTCTTTAGCGAATCACAAACTAACCAGGAAATAAAAAAAGCCAAACAGGAAGCGATGGCGGAGATTGTAACGCTTGGGCATAAATTTCTGCAACACCATACCGCTGTTGAAACCGCTGTTTATGCAGTGAGCTTGCTGGAGGATTGTGACTTGTTTAACGCGGGCACCGGATCACAAATTCAAAGCGATGGAAAAATAAGGTTAAGTGCATCATTAATGGAGGGAAGGTCGCTGCGTTTTTCGGGAGTTATTAATGTTGAGGAAGTGAAAAATCCCATTTGCGTAGCCGAAAAGCTTTTAGATTTTGACGATAGGGTTTTGAGCAGCAGCGGGGCAAAAAATTTCGCACGTGAAAGCGGGTTTGGGTATTATAATCCCGAAACTCCTCAAAGGCGAAAAGAATATGAAAAAAAATTGAGCGACTCAATCAGGCTCGGAACAGTTGGCTGTGTTGCGCTCGATATTTATGGTAACCTGGCTGCTGCTACTTCAACCGGCGGCAAGGGGTTTGAGATACCGGGGAGGGTAAGCGATTCAGCTACAACAGCCGGAAATTATGCAAATGCCTATGCCGGAGTTTCTTGCACCGGTGTTGGAGAAGACATAGTCAGCGGCGCCCTGGCTTCAAATATTGTTACCCGTGTTACGGATGGGCTATCGCTTGCGTCAGCAACAGAGAAGACATTTAACGAATTAAAGCAGATAGACGGTTACGCCGGCATAATAGGCATATCTGCCAAGGGCGAAATTTATCATGCTGATACTCACCCTTATATGGTATGGTCTTTGTATGACGAGGATGTGGAAGTGTTTGGCTGATTGAGCTTTTATAGATTTTATGTACTGCATTGATTTTCAATTATAAAGCACTAAATAAAAACATTATCTTTACGCCCAATTAATTTAACTACGAGTAAAAAGTTCAATGAGGTATATTCTGCTGGTTTTCATCACTACACTAAGTTTCTCAGCTTCTGCGCAGTGGTGGCGGTTAGATTTGAAATTAAAGAAGCATGAGCGACTTCAACTAATTGATTCAGTGACAGATAATTCCATTGCCAGATTGCCCATAGCCACAATTGATCAACATAAAATAAAGGAGCTGTTTTTAGACCGTAGTGAATACAGCTTTCGGGCCGCCGAAGATATAGTGATGAAAACAGCGCAGCACAATATGCGTTTCAGGATCTATGCTGATGCAAGTTATAATTTTAGCGATCTGGCACGTTTATATATTCAACAAAGCAGGTTTTCTGAGGCAAAATGGTATTTATTGCAAAGCAATAATATTTCGAGGCAGCAAAATGATGATAAACATACTGTCGAAAATTTAATTGACCTGGCAACAGTTAAGGTTTATATCTACGATTATGTACAGGCACAACAAGATTTAAACGAGGCTCACGATATAGCCACTTTGAGGGGATTGCAGGAGTGTTTTCCCGAAATAGAACAAATGCTGCAGTATGTAAAACAGAACAAACAACCGCTGGTGAAGCCGGTTTTGCGTTACGCCGATGCCGCGCAGGGCGATACTAAAACGGAATAAGTTATCGTTTACAGAACAAATTAATTGAACGCGAGACCCAAACGACAACTTTATAATAAAAAATTAGGTTTTGTAAAAGAAATCAAACATTATTGTAATATTGTTATTGATTAAATGAGAGACAGCGTTTTGACTGTCTCTTTTTATTTACATTAGCAAATTATATTAGGCACAAGTATTGATGTTATATTTAAAATCCGACTTAAAGACTGTAAAAGATATGTGTAAAAAATTTTATTTAGCGCTGGTACTGGGTGCCGCGCTGGCTTGTCACGCTGCTCCGCCGAAGCACATTAAAGTAGAAGGCTCTAAAGATATACAGCCTGCTGATGAACAAAGCATTGTTTGTAAGGAAGTTGCCGGCCTCATTTCAAAATATAACTACAAAAAGGTTGTACTTAACGATTCTATTTCGCAGGTAATTTATACCCGTTATATAAAATTGCTGGACGAAAGCCATAACTATTTATTGGCATCTGATATTACAGATTTTAGCAAGTACAAAACAGAGTTGGATGACGATGTAAAAAGCGGAAACCTGGCTAACATATTTTATATATTCAATGTATACCAAAAAAGGTATCTTGAACGCATAAACTATTCTCTTGCAAACCTGGATGACGATTTTGATTTCGGTAAAAATGAAACTTTCACTTACGACAGGGAAAGCTTGCCATGGGCGGCCTCAGAAAGTGAAATGAACGAGATTTGGCACAAACGTGTAAAATACGATCTTCTTAATTTAAAATTGGCCGGAACTGATGTGGCAAAAAATAAAGAAACGTTAAAAAAACGGTACAATAACCTGTTAACGCAAGCCAATAAATTTAACAACCAGGATGTTTTCCAGATATTTATGGATGCTTTTACAGAAGCAATAGATCCACATACCAATTATTTTAACCCCTCCAACGCTGCTAACTTTAACATCGAAATGTCGAGGCAGTTGGAAGGCATTGGAGCGTCGTTATTATCCGAAAATGAATTCGTTACTATTAAGTCTGTTGTTCCGGGTGGCCCTGCAGATAAAAGTCGTCAAATTAATGTAGACGACAGGATTGTTGGCGTAGCGCAGGGAAAAGAAGGCGAATTTCAAAATATAGTAGGATGGAGGGTTGAAAACGCGATCGCACTAATACGCGGTACTAAGGGTACTACGGTAAAACTTGAAATATTGTCAAAGGGCAGCAGCGTTAGCAGTAAACCCAAAATAGTGGAAATGGTGCGCGAGAAGATTATATTAAAGGATGAGTCTGCCAAATCTACCATCCGTACCTACAATAACAACGGTAAAACCGTTAAAATAGGTATCATCTCTGTTCCGGCATTCTATATTGATTTTAACGATTATCGTTCCGGAAACCCAAATTATAAAAGTACTACTCACGATGTGAAACTGCTTTTAGATTCACTTAAAAAACAAAATGTAGACGGTATCGTAATGGATCTGCGTCAAAATGGGGGAGGATCGTTGATGGAAGCCATAGAGCTTAGCGGCTTATTTATAAAAAGCGGCCCGGTAGTGCAGGTGCGGAACGCAGGCGACCAGGTAGAAGTTGATAAAGACGAAGACCCATCTATTTCTTACTCAGGTCCCCTGGCAGTTTTGGTCGACCGTTTCAGCGCTTCAGCAACTGAAATATTTGCAGGCGCAATGCAGGATTATGGCCGTGGATTGATAATCGGTACTCAAACCTATGGGAAAGGATCAGTTCAAAATGCAATTGATCTGGATAAAGTAATTAGTCCTTCATTACTTGAGCGGACTGCTGCGTTATTAGGAAAAACCAAGAAAACGGTTTCAACCGGCAGTCAAAGTATTTTTGGACAGCTCAATTTAACAATAGCTAAATTTTACCGCATCACCGGTAATTCTACACAACATAAAGGGGTAACTCCTGATATTCAGTTCCCATCGGTGATCCCGCTTGATAAATATGGTGAGGACACCGAGCCGTCGGCAATGCCTTTTGATATTATTGCAAAAAGCGATTATACAAAAGTTGGAAACTTTACTCCAGTAATACCACAGTTAACCAAATTGCACGAACAACGGATGGCGAATAGCATAAACTTTAAATACCTGCAGGAAGACATAGCAGATTTTAAAAAGCACGACAGGGAAAAAGCTATCACCTTAAATGAGCAGCAATTAAAGAAGGAGCGTGACGCCGAAGAAAAGAAAAACTTCGATGATGAAAATGCGAGAAGGGTTGCTATGGGCTTTACTGCTTTAAAAAAGGGACAGCCAAGGCCTAAAAATCAAGACCTTGATTTCTTAAAGATCGAGGCCGGGCAAATACTTACCGACTATATAACACTCGATAATAAGTTTACCAGTACCGTTGGTACTCCGTCAAACTAATATCTCATAATCCTTAAACAACAAATCCTGGCTAGTCTGGGATTTGTTGTTTAAAACCAATTTCTATTTACTTGGTTATCTTTGCTATATGCCAAGAAAACCCCTGCTTGAATTTACCGACAAAGGCATTTACTGTCCCAGAGGCGAATTCTACATCGACCCCTGGAAGCCGGTTGATAATGCCGTGATAACCCATGCACATGCCGATCATGCTCGCCCCGGCAACAAACACTACCTGACGCATCACTTTTCAAAAGAAGTATTGCTTTACCGCCTGGGTGATATACAACTGCAAACCGTAGCCTATGGTGAAAAGGTGAGGGTGAATGGCGTGGAAATATCGTTGCATCCTGCGGGTCACGTGATAGGTTCAGCCCAGATTCGGGTGAAATATCAGGGTGAGGTTTGGGTGGTTTCGGGTGATTATAAAGTTGAAGATGATGGCGTTTCCACGCCATATGAGCCGGTACGTTGCAATCATTTTATATCTGAATGTACTTTTGGAATGCCCGTCTATAAATGGAAGCCGCAGTTACAGATATTCAATGATATTAATAGCTGGTGGTGCAGCAATATACAACACGGACTGGCAACTGTTTTAGTAGGTTATTCATTGGGAAAAGCACAGCGCATATTGCAGAACCTCGATTTATCACAAGGAAAAGTTTATACTCATGGTGTAATTGAAAACACAAATGAAGCTTTGCGCCGCAACGGAATATTGTTAAATCTTACCGAAAGAATAACCGGCGATACTCCAAAAGAAGAGGTACGTAAAGGCATTATTCTTGCACCGCCTTCATCGATAGGCACACCATGGATGCGCAAATTTCAACCTTATAGCTTTGGTTATTGTTCAGGGTGGATGGCGATAAGAGGCGCCAAAAGAAGAAGCGCGGCTGACCGTGGCTTTGTATTATCAGACCACGCTGATTGGAATGGACTGATCAGCGCTATTACCGCCACAGGTTGCGACAGCGTTTACCTAACCCATGGTTATACCGCATCTTTTACCAGGTATTTGAATGAGATAGGTTTTGACGCACATGAGGTGCACACGCTTTACGGGGATGACGAGGGGGATTCTCTGGAAACATCGCCGGGGGACCTGGAACTGGAAAAGGCCGAAGAAGCCTCCGCTAAATCGCCTCCGCCAGTTGGCGAAGAGACTTTTTTTAACTCTTCCCCAACCGGGGGAGGCCGGGAGGGGGCTGGGAGTTTGTTATGAAAGCCTTCGCTCAATTATTCTTATCATTAGATGAAACCAATAAAACCAACGAGAAGGTTAGGGTTTTAAAGGATTACCTGGCAGCTGTGCCCGACACCGATAAAATGCATATGCTGGCGTTATTTTCGGGGCGCTTACCCAAAAGGCAAATCAATTCCACATTGGTGAGGACCTGGGCAATGGAGGCGTCGGGCATACCGGTTTGGCTGTTTGAGGAAAGCTATCATGTTGTGGGCGATCTGGCAGAAACTATGGCCCTGTTAATGCCTCAAAGCACTAATGGCAGCAGCAAAACACTCACCGAATGGATTGCCGAAATAAATTCGCTCGCAAATAAAACTGAAGCGGAAAAGAAAACCTGGCTGTTAAATTCATGGGCCATGCTGGATAGTCAGGAACGTTTTGTATTTAACAAGCTTTTGACTGGTGGGTTTAGAGTTGGCGTTTCGCAAAGCCTGGTAATAAAAGCACTGGCAGAGCTTTCGGGTATCGAAGCAGCAACGCTGACTCATCGTATAATGGGCAACTGGCAGCCTGAAACTTACCAGTATTCGGAGTTAGTGCAGGAAACGGATGCTTCAGATGACATATCCAGACCCTATCCTTTTTTTCTGGCATATCCTATACAGGAAACTTCTGAAAAACAAAAATCGGCAGATGAACTGGAAAACGCGTTAGGGTATCCAGCGGACTGGCAGGCTGAATGGAAGTGGGATGGCATACGTGCCCAAATGATAAAACGCGGTGGCAGGATATTCATCTGGAGCAGGGGGGAAGACCTTTCGACGGACAAATTCCCCGAACTGCACCCTTTTTTAAACGCCCTGCCTGATGGAACTGTAATTGACGGTGAACTATTGAGTTTTCGGGCCGGTTTACCAATGCCTTTTAATGTATTGCAAACCCGTATAGGCCGTAAAAATCTGAACAAAAAGATATTGGAAGAAAGCCCGGTAGCTGTTATCGCCTATGATTGCATTGAATACAGGGGCGAAGACATCCGGTATAAAACCCAATCTGAACGCAGGCTGATATTGGAAGGTCTTCAATCAGTAACGCCATTTCCGCAAATATTCAATATATCAGCTTTGATTCCATTTAGTAGTTGGGAAGAACTGGAGGTCATCAGAGGAAGGTCGAGGGCTATGGTTGCAGAAGGAATTATGCTGAAGCGTAAAAGTGCCGCCTACCAGGTAGGCAGAAAACGGGGCGACTGGTGGAAATGGAAAATAGACCCGCTTTCGGTTGATGCGGTGATGATCTATGCTCAAAAAGGTCACGGCCGGCGCGCAGATTTGTATACCGATTACACCTTCGCGGTGTGGGATGGTGATAAGCTGGTGCCCTTTGCCAAAGCATATTCAGGTTTAACCGACCAGGAAATTAATAAGGTTGATTATTTTGTAAAGCGTAATACGCTGGAGAAATTCGGTCCGGTGCGTACCGTAAAACCTGAATTGGTATTTGAAATAGGTTTTGAAGGCATCAACAAATCTACCCGGCATAAATCAGGCATTGCTTTGCGCTTTCCGCGGATACTGCGATGGCGGCATGATAAACCCAAAGAAGAAGCGGACACAATTGAGAGTTTGAGGGCTTTATTGGGAGAATGAGTTGCAGGGCGACCAAATATTGCTTTTAGCCAAATAAAACACATAATAGTTACAATAAAACTTGAGCAGTCAATGTGCAAAATCATAGCTTTGATCTTTATGCTTTAAGCTTTTACCTCCATCAAAATGAACATTCTCCACATCCTCAACGGCGATTCCACCCTGCAAGGTTTTGAACAAACCGGGCTTGAAGGCGATACCATGGTTTGGCGTGAAGTACTTTCGGAAGGGCCGTTGGACAAAAATATTTCATCAGGCAGCTTTTGGAAAAACAGGCAGGATTGGATCGGTAGATCCTTTCATGAAACACCAAAGGGCTACCAGGAAAAAATGCTTGATCAACTTGCTGATTTAAGCGAACCTTATGATGAAATTAATCTTTGGTTTGAGTTCGACCTGCATTGCCAGGCGAATATGCTGGGGGTAATGACCTATCTTAAACAAAAAACCGACTTATCGGCACCTGCCATTTATTTGATTTGCCCGGCAGATTTCCCCGGCAAGGAATATTTTATGGGTATGGGCGAACTTACGGGTGAGGAGCTGGAATATCTTTATGATAATATACGGGTACAGCTTAGCGAAGTCGACTTTGTAATAGCCGAAGAAACCTGGGCAATTTACGTAAGTAATGATGCTGGAAAATTAGCACATTATTTGAACAGTATTCAATTTTGGGGAAGCTTGCATTTGTTAAAACCCGCTTTGGAGGCTCAGCTTAAACGATTACAGGTAAATGAAGACGGTTTGAATTATGTAGAACAGAAATTGCTCGATATTTATAATGGTGGCTTAAAAACAAAGCCGGAAATTTATCGCACCTTTTGGGCCACGGAAAAAATTTATGGCATGGGCGATACGGAGATTGATATTTACCTGGATAAGCTTAAGGATAAGGGATTGATAAGATTATGAAATTCCAAAAATGTCATTTCGATAGGGAGAAAACTTATGCGCTCTAGGTTGTTGATCATGCATAGTTCGCTTTGCCTGTAGTTTAAGTTTTCTCCTTCCCGAATTAAATTCGGGACAGGCGATTCCTCGTCGAAATGACGTGGGGTGGTATTCAACGCCACGTTGCCGCAATTGTTGGCGATGGTTCACTTTCGTTTTTCAGCCTATCTATAGCGGTAACTACGTATAAATATGTTTTCCCTTTTTGGATAGAATTATCACGAAAAACAGGGTCATCATTGTATTGTATATGTTTGATGTACTTAGGATCGGTCAGGTCTACTTTTTCGTCCCCATCAAAACGATAAATCACATAGCCGTAAACCGGTTCTTTGTCTTTAGCAGGCAAAGGACTTTCCCACTTCAATTCAACCGTGTTTTTTACTGTCGTTGCCGTAAAATTTCTTGGGGCGTTTGGGGGGATGGAATCTAACCACAGCATAACCGGTGGTAAAGCTTTATGCCGGTAATAGGTTTCCCTAAGGGAATCCGTAAAGCCAAGCGGGTTATTTAACAGTGATTTTGAACTAAAGTAAACGGCCCCCTCTACGCGGGGGTTATCGCGCATATATTTAATTTCATCGGGTATTGCGGCGGGATTTCTCAGCTTAACAGCCTTACGTTCATTAATCCGGTATGCAGGTAAGCCAACATATAAATGCCTGTTATAAGTATTATCGCTCCACCAGTCGAGCAGTACATCAAAGGGCACATTCCGGTCGCCAATCGGCCAGTACATCTGCGGATTAATATAATCTACCCAGCCTTCTTTTATCCACTTCCTCGAATCAGCAAATAATTCGTAATTGGACGATCCGCCATGTGTATCTGATCCTTCCGGATTTTGAAATTTGTTGGCCCAAACACCAAAAGGACTTATGCCAAATTTAACATGCGGCTTGTGCTTGTGAATACTATCGCTCAACATTTTTATCAGCAAATCAACATTATTACGGCGCCAATCGTTAATATCATCAAAATCGGATCCATAGGCTTTAAAAGCTGCTGCATCGTTAATATGCTGTCCATCAATTTGGTATGGATAAAAGTAATCATCCATATGTACGCCATCTATATCGTAATTATCCACTACATCTAATATCACCCTAACTATATAATCGCGCACCTCGGGTATCCCGGGGTTAAAAAGTTTAATTCCGCCATAGGTAAAAAACCATTCGGGTTTAAGCCGGGTAATATGCTCTGGGCTCAAGGCATAAAATTTATTGTCAGTTGTTGCACGATAGGGATTAAACCACGCATGCAGTTCCATTCCCCTTTTATGCGCCTCGGCAATCGCAAATTCAAGCGGATCATAAGCAGGATTAGGGGCCTGGCCTTGCTTTCCCATTAACCATTTCGACCACGGTTCACGGCTTTTCGCATAAAAAGCATCAGCAGCGGGTCTTACTTGCAGCATAACAGCATTAATTCCTGACTGTTGGTGAAAATCGAGCCGATCAATTAATTCTTTCTTTTGCCGGTCAACCGGTAGGCCGGGACTGCTCGGCCAGTCAATATTGCCGACTGTGGCAATCCATACGCCTCTGAATTCGCGTTTAGGGTCCGGCTCTTCAGTTGCGGGTGTGCTGGTTGGTTGAGCTTCTGCTTTAATTAAAATAAAAAGGAAAAAAAATGAGGATATAAAAAAACGGAAAATATGCATTAAACAAGTATTACAGCTGCAAATATATAAACTCAAAAGATAGCCATTTTAGTATTAGGTATAATAATTATGGGTATTTTGTGTTTTTAATGTTAATATACTATTTTTACGAACACCTAATTAAACTTAAACCATGAAATATCAAGTTATTTGATACCTGAATATGATTAAATAAATGATTGTATTCCTCAGTATTATTTAAACAAATTTAGAAAAAGGTTGTAGTTTGATTAAATATGTAATTAAAAATTATATTTAATCTCTAATCAACGGCTTTCATTAGCCATATTGAAAACTTAAAATTATTGCTATGGAAAACCAAACAGGGCAGGCGCCAAAGAAAAACTCAAACGTTATTTACTTCCTTATAGTGGTTGTATTGGCATTGCTGGCCACGGATGTGTATTTGTATCTTCAAAAAAATAAATCGGATACAAAAATCGTTTACCAGAATGATGAAAAAACCAAGCTTCAAACCGAACTCGATAGCCTGGAGGCGCAGATAGAGCAGGTAAATACCGGAAAGGAAAAATTGTCGAAAGACATGCAGGCAAAAAACGACTCGCTGCAAGCGAAAATAAAAGTTTTGCGCAGCGCGCTTGCAAAGGGCAAGTTGACTGTAGCCGAACTTTCAAAAGCAAAGGAGGACGTTAAACAGTTAAGATATTTTGTGACTAAGTATACTGCTGATATTGAGGAACTAAAAAAGCAAAATGTCTCACTTACTACTGAAAGAGATACGTTAAAAACTAATTTAGCAACGGTCAGTCAAAAGGCCACCACCCTCGAAAAGCAGAACCAGGATCTCGATTCAAAGGTCAAGGTGGGCTCGGCCATAAAATTAGCCACATCGGGCGTAGTTGCATATAAGATTAAGAACAGCGGTAAAGAAGTTGATGTAACCAGAGCCAACCCCGCCAAAAAAATAAAGATCAATTTTACTGTTGCCAGCAATGATATAGCAGAAAAAGGGATGCATGATATTTTTGTGCGTATTATTGATCCTACCGGCAACCTGATTACAACAACTGATTCGGGTCCGTTTAACGCCGATGGCCAGGACCTCCAATTTACTTATAAAACATCCATTGACTTTAAAAATGATGGTAGCGGCTACACAATTGACTGGGTAAACCCAACCGCTTTCCAAAAAGGAGAATATACCGTTTTGCTTTACGCAGACGGTTATACGATGGGAAAGACAGGCTTCGCACTGAAATAGTTCTTTAAGAAGAGCCGGGAATCAAGATAGTAATTTTAGTCTTGATTTTTGGCTCTTTCGTTTTACATGAGTAAGGTCCCTCTCGGTGAAGATAGATAGAAATGCCACAGTAACATGGTGGCTATCGTCCTGTATGGCTGCCATTTTAATGTTATTGCTAACATTTCTTCTCTCGTAATATCAGTAGATAAGTTCTTTACTCTTTTTAAAGTATTTACTGCGGCGAGGTCACCAATGGGAAATACATCCGAGTGTTGCAATACAAACATCAGGTAAACGTCGGCAGTCCAGTTACCGATGCCTTTAAGTGCAATTAGTTTTGCACGAACCATATCATCCGGCATTTCCTCCAGTTCAGCTAAATTTAGCTGACCGCTTAGTAAAGCCTCAGCCAGATATTTAAGATACCCTGATTTTTGCCGGCTTACATAACAGGCCCGCATTTCTTCGTCGGTAAGCAAAAGCAGCCTCGCCGGAGTCAATTCCTGGAGCCGCTCTTTAAGTTTGTTTAATGCCGACAACGCCGAAGCCAGCGAAACCTGTTGTTCGAGGATAATGTGCACCAAAGTTTCAAAAGTATTTGGCCGCGACCAGAATGGAGGGTAACCATAGGTGGTAATAATCTTTTGAAGATCATCGTCGTTTTGAGCAAGCTTATCACAGATGGAATGATAGATGGATTGGGCGAAACGGTTGATCATTTATTTGCCAATTTTATTTTTTTTAATTTTTGATCACCGTCTATAAGTCGATTTGTCTTAACAACGAGCTTTTTATCTTTAAAATAGCCTTGTTTGTAATAAGGAGCAAGTGTCATTGTATAATTTGAACTAACATTATCCTTAATAACATAATGAAATGGCTTATAATTTACCAAGTTAAAAATTAAGATGTCGCCGGCATTTGCTTCTATATCAACATTTGAAAAGTATGCGTCATAAATAGTAAGGTAGTTCTCCTTAGAACTATAATATTTTAGATTACGAACACTACTGAAATAGATTACTTTTTCGTTTACATCTTTAAACAGGAAGTGTGATTTTTTGGAATCGTTTGGCGATTCTAATATTTTTCTTATGCGGGTCGTATCTCTATATAAATCGTAACTATTTAGGATCAATTTGTTTTTTATTAATTTCCAGTTCCCTTTTGTGATAAAATGGCACGAATCTATTTTAACGTTTCTTAGTTCAAATTTTACCGCATCAAATTTTGCCGCGTCAAAATGTTCGTACAAAAATGTCTGATCGGGGTTTAACTTTATGTAATTAAAACTTGAGTCTTTTGACCGATAATATCCAACTATATTCTTCTCTGTCACCTTACACGAGAAGAATAACAAAGCTAACAGGAATAAAATATGTTTAAGGTTCATAGGATAACGTTTGAACTTAGCGATTTTTTAGGCTTTTTAGGAGACATCGTAAATCTATTGAGTCCGGCGTCTTTTACTAACTCATCGAATTCGATGAGTTAGTAAAATTAGGATTATATAGTCGCTCCCAAATGGATAAAAATTCAAGGGTGTTTTTTTGTCGCATCCAATTTGAAATAATGACGTTATTATTTTCAAGATTTTTGACCATATCGGTTAACGAAATCTCATCAACACCAGAATTGGTAACAACCGTAATATCTAATCCCTTTACATGAATTTTACTCATCGAATATTTATAACTATACGTCCCGTATATTAAATTAAACCTTGTTAAAACTTAATGCCATTTAAATTTACTAATTTTTTTAGGATTTAGCATTTTATTTCGGAATTTTACTACATGAACAATCTGCCGCCTTTAGCCGAGCGCATGCGCCCCAAAAACCTGGATGATTATGTTGGCCAAAAACATTTGGTAGGTAAAGGCGCTGTTTTGCGCAAAGCAATTGAATCAGGTGCACTACCTTCCATGATATTCTGGGGCCCGCCGGGTGTTGGTAAAACTACCCTGGCCTACATTATTTCACAAACATTGGAAAGACCCTTCTTTTCACTGAGTGCGATAAATTCGGGTGTTAAAGATGTACGCGAGGTGATTGAAAAGGCATCAATACTAAAAGCTGACGGACAAACCCTCCCAATTCTGTTTATCGACGAAATTCACCGTTTCTCCAAGTCCCAGCAGGATTCATTGCTTGGCGCAGTTGAACGCGGTACGGTAACATTAATAGGCGCCACGACGGAAAACCCGTCCTTTGAGGTGATCTCAGCTTTGCTTTCGCGCTGCCAGGTATATATCCTGCAACCTTTGGAAGAGCATGACTTAATGAGTTTATTGGAAAAGGCCATGCAGGATGATGAGGTGTTACGGACCAGGAAGATAACTATCAAAGAGAACGAGGCGTTGCTGCGCTTGTCTGGCGGGGATGCGCGTAAGCTGCTTAATATTTTTGAGTTGCTGGTAAACGCCATCAACACCAAAAACGTGATTATTACGAATGAAGTGGTTCTGCAGCATGTGCAGCAAAATATGGCTTTGTATGATAAAGCAGGAGAGCAACATTATGATATTATTTCTGCCTTTATTAAATCAATGAGGGGCAGTGATCCCAACGGTGCGGTTTACTGGCTTGCGCGGATGATAACAGGCGGCGAAGATCCCTTGTTTATAGCAAGGAGGATGCTGATCCTCGCATCGGAAGACATTGGCAACGCCAACCCAAACGCGCTTTTGTTGGCCCAAAGTTGCTTCGAGGCGGTAAACGTGATTGGGTGGCCGGAGTCGCAGCTGATTTTATCCCAAACGGTAATATACCTCGCAACATCGGCAAAAAGCAACTCGGCTACAAGCGCCATTGGTGCAGCCATGGAACTGGTGCGCCAAACCGGCGATTTGCCCGTGCCCCTACACCTGCGTAATGCACCAACCAAGCTGATGAAGAACCTGGGCTACGGCAAAGATTATAAATACGCACATAGTTATGAGGGTAATTTTACTGATCTTGATTTTTTACCAGACGAGATAAAAGGAACACAGCTATACTACCCGGGTAACAATGCCCGTGAGCAGGAATCAAAAGAAAAGCTGAAAAAACTTTGGGGCGAACGGTACAAATATTAATTGTCAGTGATTCGCTTTAAGCTTTTGCGGAGCCTGACTTTTTGAGTAATATTACAAAAGAAATTATATCCAAAACCTATTGATGACATCTACTTTTATCCGGCACGAGCTAAAGGCCTTCTGGCGATCAAAAAACACAGGTAAAAGCATAGCCATACGCGTGGTGATGAGTTTAGTGATTTTATACCTGTTTATCAATCTGTTTTTTTTAGGATTCTTTTTAGACAAAATTCTTGAAAAAGTATTTAAAGGCGAGGATCTGGTTATGTCGTTTTGCGGAATAATTCTGCTGTATTACCTGGCCGATTTGTTTACACGACTGCAGTTGCAAGAGCTTCCCACTTTGAGGGTACAGCCTTATCTGCAATTACCAATCAGACGCAATCTACTGGTGCGGTACCTGTCCTTTACCGCCATATTATCTGTATTTAATTTATGGCCGTTTATACTTTTCGTGCCATTTATCACAAAAATAATAGCGACAGATTCCGGGCCAATGGTTTCCCTTGCTTTTATAGTCGCGTTAGCTGGGCTTACCCTGTTCAATAACTACCTGGCCTTGTTTATAAAAAGAAAATCAAACTTAAACGGGTGGATATTTTTAATTGCAGCCGGCGTCATTGCACTTATTGCGCTGTCAGATTTTTACTGGCATATATTCTCCATCCGTAAAATTTCATATCTGTTTTTCGGGCATTTAATAAGTCAGCCGGCTTTAGCGCTGTTACCGGTTTTGCTTGGCGCATTAATGTACTATTTTAACTTTTTGTACTTGAAACAAAACCTTTACCTGGAAGAACTTAGTTCGCGAAAAGCAACATCGTACAAAAGCAGTACAGAGTTTCCATTGTTAAATAGCTTCGGCAGCGTTGGCGACCTCGCAGGCAACGAGATAAAATTAATAATACGCAACAAACGCTCCCGCTCAGCTTTAATTATGGGCTTGTTTTTTTTGTTTTACGGGCTGTTGTTTTATGGAAAACCCGGCCCTGCCGGGTCCGAAGGGTTTAAGGTTTTTGTGGGCATGTTTATGACCGGAATTTTTATTATTAATTACGGGCAGTTTATGTTCAGCTGGCAGGCATCTCACTTTGACGGCCTGCTGGTAAGCGGAATAAGCTTTACTGATTTTTTGAAGGGTAAATATTTGTTGTTTACCATTATTTCTACCTGCTTTCTCTTCTTAACCACACCATATATTTATTTCGGTTGGCGCACCTTGCTCATTCATTTTATTATGTATTTATGGAACATCGGCGTTAATACAACCATGGTGCTGTTTTTTGCCAATCGAAATTATAAACGGATCGATTTATCTAAAGGGGCAGCTTTTAACTGGGAAGGAGTTAGCGGCAACCAATGGATATTATCGTTGCCTTTAATGGTAACTCCATTTATAATTTATGGCCCTTTCGCATTGCTGGGCCATGCAAATATTGGTTTAGCAGTATTAGCCCTTACCGGGATTGGTTTTATACTAACACGCGGCTTTTGGATAAAACAATTAACGGCCGATTTTTACTCAAAGAGATATAAAATTGCCGAAGGCTTCAGAAACAAATAATATGATAGAAATTAAAAATCTTAAAAAAATATATAGCGGCATTACTGTTGTAAATGTGCCGAACCTGGAAATCAGAAAGGGTGAAAGCGTTGGTTTGGTTGGGAATAACGGAGCCGGTAAAACCACCTTGTTCAGATTAATGCTCGATTTAATAAGGGCGGAAACCGGCGAGGTTTTAATAAATGACGAGAATGTAGCCGGGCACGAAAACTGGAAAAAGTTTACCGCCTCATATCTCGACGAAGGCTTTTTGATAGATTACCTTACACCCGAAGAGTACTTTTATTTTATCGGCGGATTGCACCAGCAAAGCCACGCGCATGTGGATGATTTCTTATCAGGATTAAGTGACTTTTTTAATGGAGAAATATTAAAGAAAGGCAAATACATCCGCGATCTTTCGAAAGGTAACCAGTGTAAGGTTGGGGTTGCGTCGTGCTTATTGCAAAATCCCGAATTGCTGCTGCTCGACGAGCCTTTCGCCAATATTGACCCGAGTACACAATTCAGGTTAAAAAGTCTGTTGAAGGATCTCAATAAAAACAAAGGTGTTACCACCTTAATTTCAAGTCACGACCTTAACCATATTACCGATGTGTGCGAACGCATTTTGTTGATGGAAAAAGGCGTGATCATTAAAGATATTGCTACCAATTCGTCAACGTTAAATGAACTGGAAGCTTATTTTGGTGTTGGGCAATTATAAAGGTTATGTATTTTATCAGAACTGCCACACCGGGAGATGTTGAAACTATCAGGGAAATTGCCGATAAAACCTGGTGGGCGGCTTATTCGCCAATATTGGAAAAAGAGCAGATCAGTTTTATGCTGGGTGATATTTATTCGGTAGAGAAAATCACTTCACAGCTGAAAAATAATACGCAAACCTACCTGCTGTTGGTTGAGGATGGCAAGCCTGTTGCATTTGCTGCCTATTCCCCGCGCGAGGAAGACCCCGAAATTTATAAATTACACAAACTCTATTGCCTGCCCGAAACACAGGGCAAAGGTTATGGAAAGATATTAGTCAACGCTGTAATTGATAAAACCATTGAAGCGGGTAAACACATCCTCGACTTGAACGTAAACCGCTACAACAAAGCTAAGAATTTTTATGAAAAAATGGGCTTTGCAGTGGCCTACGAAGAAGATATCTCCATCGGTGATTATTGGATGAATGATTATGTGATGCGGAAGGAGTTGTGATTGTAAAGGGTGTCATCCTATACAAACATAGGATGACACCCAGTTGTTATTCATCCTTTCAGAAATTTCCCCATTTAGTAGTTTCTGCAAGCCAATTTTTTAAATCAAACTCCGGCAATCGACGATTTCTCAATATTTCTTCCCGCTATGATCATATAAATCCCGTAACAGGATGTTGCTATTGCCAGCCCGATACCTGTGAAAGCAAAATCATTATCCTCAGACAAGGTTTTATTGAACATGAAAATAATAGCTAAAATGGCAATTATGGTGCTCCAGGTTGCCAGGTAATAATCGATAGTTCGTTTAAATACTACGCCGAGCGGATAAAAATGCAGGCCTACCACCAATGCAATAACCGGTATAACTAAATCGGGATGACCGATGTTAATCACTACATTCACAGCAATAAAAATGAGCAAGCCTTCGGCTCCAAAAATTATCCCGAACCACATTCCCGTTTTTTTTCCTTCGGCTATATCGGCTTCCGATATAAGTTTTGGAAAGTGTTTGGCAATGCCGAACAGCTTTATGGCATTTACCACAAATAAAACTGCAAGAACAGGAAAGGCCAATAAAACCGGCCAGTAGTTTGTGTGATGCAAACCTCCGTAAGCGATACCTGACCATACCAGTGTAAAAACGGCCATCATCAGCAATCCGGTTGCAATACTTTTCACGGCGATAGCCGGAATTAGATCTTCTTCTTTGTCCATATTAATTTTTTAGAATATGTTACTTCTCCAGTTTTGCAACCCTTTTTGGGGTGTCTTCTCCCGAAACGATTGTTCGCGAGCTCAAAGCTATAGCCCTGATAGCCGAAGTGATATTGTTTATATTCAATGTGCTCACCTCGTCCTTAACGCTGTGATATAGTTTATCTATGTCTATCTGATCGGTTGATATAGTATGGGCAGGTACACCAACTGCAGCCAGCGATGCGTTGTCGCTGCGGTAAAATAAGTTCTGTTCAGGGTAGGGGTCGGGATAAAACTTAAAGGTGGTGCCTTCCAGGTTTTTCTGGAGGATGGTGCCAAAATCTGACCGCTCAAAGCCGGTAACAAAGGCTGAGTTTTCGCCCCATTTTGATGGCTTGCCGATCATCTCAATGTTAAACATGGCTACAACCTTGTCCGGGTCGACTGTTGTTGCAAAGTGCTGCGACCCAAATTCGCCAATCTCTTCTGCTGTGAAAGCTACAAATACGAGCGTGCGGGCGTTATTGTTTAATTTCTTAAAATACTTTGCCAACTCAATAACCGCGGTGGTTCCCGATGCATCATCATCAGCGCCGTTGGCGATACTATCGCCCTGCACAGGTTTAATGATCCCCAGGTGATCATAGTGGCCCGAAAAAATTATGTATTCATTGGGTTTCGTTTTACCAGGTATTATTCCGGCAACATTAAATAAAGGCACCTGCTCTGATTTACCGGTATAACTCACGTCAAACGACTTGAGATCATCATGATTTCCCAACACAAATACCAGCGCCTGGTTGTCATCTGGTTTATTCAAAATTGTCCCCTTTTTAGCGCCATCTTTCAGATAGTTAAAAGCAGCCGTAAATTCCGGGTCGACAAGGATCAGCATTTTTTTGCCGCTGTGCATATAAGTCGTATACTCCTTACGGAAGTTTTTTCCGGCGCTTAGTTTTACTATTTCTACGTCACTGTTATTGCTCCAGTTTAAAGATAGCACACTGGTTTTAACCAGGATGCTGTCGGCTGCAATTAATTTACCGTTTATACTGGCAAATGCTTTAACCGGGGTAATTCGGGTCATGGAGAAGTTTTGGCGGTAACCAGTATTACCTTCCATTGGTTTTAAACCGGCCTGTTTGTATTCTCCTTCAATAAAGCTTGCCGCTTTTTCAATACCGGGAGTAAATGTGCCGCGTCCCTGCATATCGTCGGCTGCCAAAGTGGAGATAACACGTTCAACATCGGCCTGGCTAATCAATTTATTTACATCCTGGCCAAAGCTGTAAAATGATATGGAAATTAAAAGAATGGGTATTATTATTTTTTTCATGTTGAGTTTATTGGACTTTTGAAGATAGCGATTTGTTACGGAAAATTCTGCGGGTTAGCAGATTTTGTGAAGGAAAGCTGGAAATACAAGGTTTGAAAAAGAAGCTGACGCCCACGGTTGCAAGGGGCGTCCTTATATTTTTCCTCTCGTTCGGCAAGCGCGGACGCTTAGCCGGGCGGTAATCTCCTTTTTTGCCGTGGGTTACATCTTGGTCTTTTAAGATCACAATTAGTGATCTTAAAGTTATTCGTAATTGTAGCGAACTATGTCATTGTAACATCAGTCCTATCAACCGCTCAATCTTGATTTTGGTTTATGAGTGCTAAGCCATATCCCGGCCAATACCAGGACGGTGCCTGCAATTTGCCAGGCGTTAATGGCTTCATTTAAGAAGATCACCGCTATTATTGCTCCAACCACAGGGTCAATATTGGTAAAAACACCGATCTCTGAGGCGGTTAGGTTTTCCATTGCTTTGTTATAAAGGAAGAACGAAAAAGCCGAAGGAAGAACGCCTAAATAAATAATAGCCCACCAACCGTCAGCGGTAATTACAGGTAGAGGCTTGTGCCATAGTTCAAACACCACCGCCGGAAAAAGCAACACCGTACCTATTGCCGTACTGATGCATGTTACCGTCAGTGCATCAATTTCTGCTATTTTTTTTGATAATATGGTATATGCACCCCATGCTGCAATGGCCCCGATCATTAGCCAGTTTCCTAAAAAACTATTCAATGCGTCGTTATGTACCTCGGCAATAAATCCGATCATGACAACACCGATCACTGATAATAAAACGCCGCTTATTTCTTTAATGGTTAACCGTTCCTTTAAAAATATTACTGCCATTACAACGATGAAAATAGGACCGAAACCCTGAATCAATGCACCTGATGACGCCGACGTATATATCATCGACAAATTGAAAAGAATATAATACATCGTTACGCCGAATATGCCCATCATGGTCAGCATGCCATAAGGCAAAGGTGTTTTGGAAGGTCTTGTTTTTTTTCCCCGGATGAGATAAAAAATAATTAAGACTGCAGATGCGACTACAAAACGCAGAAAAGCAAAATAAAATGGAGGGATAGTATTTATAATACCTTTGGTAACGGCAAAGGTGCTGGCCCACGTCAGCATCACAAATGTAAGCATCAACATTCCTTTAAGCCGGCTCGCTGATTTGGATGCGGAAATGGTGGACTTTGTACTCATATGGTAGTACAATATAAGGATGTTAATTGGAATTAGGGCAGCCCAGCCTCGTGCCAGATGGGGGTTTCTCACAGTCCTTCCTCTCATTCGGCAAGCGCGGACGCTTCGCTGGGCGGTTGAGGGGCCTCGTTAAATATGTTATTTATTAAAATAATACCAATTAGGCTTGACTTTCGAGTATGATTTTGGGACATGTTGTTGCCAATTCATAAATAATTGATGTAGATAGGTGGCCTTATCCGTCGAAATTATCAAGGACCTTAACTCTTTGTTATAAATCACATTTTTTAATTGCAACCTGAAAAACAAAGACATATTTACCTTTAAGGTATCACCGCCAGTTGAATTATGTTGATCTACTGGTGTAAATATTTGAGCCATTTTCGGTAAGATAGGTTTTATGTATATCACGCCGTGCGCTGATTTTAATAAATATCTTTCTATAATGCGTTCATTATTAAACTTATCGTAGATAAATATATGATCATTCCGGTTGGGATAAATACTACAGTTGACGAATGTAGTGTATGTTTCACCCGATATTGTATTGAACTCTTTTGTATCGATATGTTGCTTGCTTACCTGTAAGTATAACATTACAAAAAGTGATATTATAATTCCAATCTTCATAGTTACATTGGTTTTTTATCATTGGTGGGACTTGGTTTCAAAAAATGCTCCTTCTAATCCTGCAAACGGGCTACCTGTCTCCGGCACACGAGTGCCCTAGCACTTTTGACCGCGCTACACACTCGCGCGAGAGGAGGGGGACATAACACTCGTTATCAAAGTCCATCAGTGATAAAGGGCGTCTTAAACGATCTTAAAACTTCTCCGGTATTGCCGTCAAGTACAAAAATCTCATATTCACGTAAATCATAAAGAGGATTTTCAATAATCCAAGTATGGGTTACGTGATCACTTTCTAATGACTTTCTTATTTTTAGTGACTGCTGTCTTGTATTTTTTGTTAGCTGTATATCGTGCTCTTTGCAAAAATCAAATACCTGATGGTAATCGAATTGATAGCCAATGTCATTATCTTTCATTTCCAATAGATCACCTTCTCGATTGAATAAATACTGTTTGCCTATTGCAAACCCCAACCAGGACCCGATTCCCTTATTTTGAATATTCCCATTTGAAAAAAATGTTCTGCCATAAGCCATGAACTCGTCGAGATAGTCAGTTTCGATAGCGATTTGATCATCTTTTCGAGTTTCTTTAATTAAATTATGGTTATCATCATATTCTTTTATTATATAGACTGAGCCATAATGTGTAAGATTACTCTTAGTTGTTTTATTGACATTGTCATACTTAATCTCGTACCCAGAAGCAATAAGTGTATTTTTTTTGGCCTCAAATGCTATCGCATCAAATTTTTCGAAATCTGGGTTTATTGTATTTTGTATCATTTTAAATCTTTCAAAATAGTTTAAAGAATGTTTTGATGTTGAACATGCACAAACAAATAATATGAAAATGCACAAACTGATTTTTTTAATATTCATGTGTTTTATGGTTCAGGGTCAGAATTATTTTCCGTCTCAGCAGGTCTCTCGAAGAGGACCCTGCGATGTATAGACATGAGATATTTTTATTTTACCTTCGTTGACAACCACGCATCCCTAAAAGCCTGCTGTTCTTTAGACAGTTCTTTACCCGCTTTTTCAAAAGTAACCACTTCAAGGTATGGGTTTTCTTCTAAGGTTACGGTTGTTTCATGGCTGCCGGTGCGGTTTTTATAGTTAACAACAATTTTATCGCCTACACTCTTACCGGCTACAACATCATCAAATGCCTGTTCGTTGCCTATGTCTTTTCCGTCAGCTTTTAAAATTATATCGCCGGCGTCTAGTCCTGCTTTATAGATGGGGGTTCCCATTACCGTGCTTGTTAGTATCGGTACACCTTCGTTACCTGCGGTACGGGCCTGTCCGGCTCTTCCTCTTCGTCCACCGCCAGATAATGACCCGGCCCATGCTTTACCGGCTGCTGCTTTTCTCAATACCAGCCCCGCCTTGGCCAATAAGGCCTCATAGTTGTTTTTCTCTATACCATATATATAGCGTTTAAAAAAGTCGGCGGCAAACTTTGGGTTCTTTGTCACTTTTGCCAGGTCGCTTTCCAGGTCAGGAATGGTATATGGTTTCATTACCTTGCCCCGGGCAAGCCAAACAGCACGCATATAATCATCCAGCGTAAGGTTAAATTCGCTGCGCAGGCGCAAATCGAGTGCTAACGCTGTCGCGCCGCCGTAAAAGTAATAGGTGGTAAAAATATTATTCTCGTTGGTGGGATCAATAGCCACGCCCGCATCGGCATATACCGCATACCTGCTCATTTGCGTTTCCGGATATTTTGCAGCTCCCGCGGTGTTCAAAACCGAATTTACCAATCCGGCTATAGTGCGTGTATATTCATCAACTGTGTGAAAACCAGAGCGCATAAGCAGCAACTCACCGTAATATTGTGTAAAACCTTCAGCAAACCAAAGTTCGCTGCTCATATTGGCGTGCTCAAAATTAAAAGGCTCCAATGACTTCGGACGGATGCGTTTTACATTCCAGCTGTGAAAATATTCGTGCGAAAATGTGCCAAGCAGCCTGGTTTCATAACCTTCAACTTTATTAATAGGTTGCACAATACAGGTGGAGTTACGGTGTTCCATTCCATCCCCCGATACGGTAGGATAAACATCATCTAAAAATGTGTATTCGCCATAATCATAAGTAGGTAGTTCGCCAAATACTGCTTTTTCTTCGAGCACCATTTTTTGAACCATCTTGCCAAAGTTATCGATAACCGGTTGGGCATCATCCGAGTGGATAGTTAAATTGATTTTCTCTTTTTTACCATCGGTATTAACAACATTCCAGCTTGTCTCTTTAAAGTCCGAAAGCTCGGTAGGGCTGTCCATCATATATTGCAAATTGGGAGCGCTATATATGTTAGTGCCTTCATGTTTTAGCTGGGTGGCCACTTTCCAGCCATATTTTTCAAGATCGTTAAATTCAAACTTAACGGGGCGGCTGTCTTCACCTATAACCCACATAAACGCAGCAGGCATGTTGAGGTGAGCGTGGCTCGCATCTATACTTGCGTAGGTGCCATCTGTCCAGTTTGCAAAAAGCGTATAACTTATTTTAACAACATCGGGATGCTCGCCAACTTCATAAACATCACCTTCAACTTGTTTTAAAGGGATTATTTTTCCATCAAGATCGGTAGCTTTAACGTTGTAAACATTTTTGCCAAATTCGTGAGTGGCATAACGCCCTGCTGAGGAGCGACTCATCCTTACGCGAAATTCTCGTGAAGGAGCTTGGGGGATGGTCATCACAATTTCTGCTTCGTGATGAACAGCGTTTGGAAATGAGATTGAATAAAAGATTGATTTTCTTGTATCCTGTGCAAATGTTGCGGTTGCCCAAAAAGCAGCAACAGCCAATAGAAGTATTTTTTTCATGCAAACTGAATTAACAGCGCTGAAATTACTAAAGTTAATGTGGATTACACCGATTTCAAGGAGATTTCACAGATTTTTTACCGATCTAGCTCTTACCTTTTACAAATCAGAATTTTATCATTTCCTTAAATGATTTTATTTGTATGCTTAGAGATGGCTTTTTTATTCCCCTTTTGGGGGCCAGGGGGCTAATCATAACTATGCCGCTCCAGATCATAGTCAGACTGTGTGGTGATTATTTTTTTATGACGTACAATGTCAGTATCCCGGTGATGATCGTATACGTTGTCAGTTACATTTATATTGCGCTCTTTCTCTCTTTCGGCGTAATGAATATCAGCTTCCGATAGTTTTGAAATGGCTACATCATAAGGCCCTTTCGGGGACATCAACTTTACAAATACTGGTAAACATTCAAACAAAATAAACAGGTAACTTATGAACGATTCTGCTAAATAAGTGTCCAGATCACGGGTTCCGTTTTCGTTATAGGATAGTTGACCAAGCGCCCAGTTACGATCGGAAAAACCCGCCACATTGGAGAGGCTATCCAGCTGGTGGTCGTTAAATAAACGGATGTTGTTTACCCCCTCGTAGTCCTTACGTTCGGCCAGGTATTGGTCCATTTTAACCTGGTCATCCGTCACGGTTTTTAAACGGTTTTGCTTTTCATCCAATACGGCTTGTTTTTGTTTGGCATAAGTACCAAACCCTACTTTACCCGACGTTTGATTAGTTTTATCTCCAAAAACTTCCTGGTTTAGCTGGTAACGCGAACGGTTAATATCTTTTTCGAGCGAGTCCTTTTCACTTTTCAGATCTTTGTTTTTACCCATCTCCGCTGCATACTTTTGCGAGTAAGTTAGTTGGAGGGTATCAATCCTTTTATGCTGGCCTTTTAAATAAGCAGTTTTTAATTTTTGACGTATTTCTTTGTCGAATATTTTCAATTCCAACGGCCTTGATATAACTATACCGATCATTATAGCCAGTAAAATACGCGGAGATGCCTGCAATATCTGCTGATTTGTGGTGCCTTGTTTATCAATGCTCGAAACGATATAGCGGTCCATATTAAAAATGGCCGTACCCCATATTAAACCAAAAAATATCGCGAAAAACACTGCGAAGGGGTTGCCGCTAAAAACAAAGTACATGGCGTAACCACCAGATAAAGAAGCAAATAGTGCCGTGAAAAATATGGTAGCCCCAATACCAACATATTTATTATGTTCAATGGGGTACTTTTTTAATGTACCTATATGTGCGCCCGAACAGAACCAGAAAAAGCGGGTGATTTTCTTCATTAATGTTTTAGTAACAGTTTATCAAATATATATGAAACGCGCTTGAGGGCCGATTGTTACAAAATAAGTCACTTAATATTTAATATGACGTGAGTTGGGATTAAAGCTTCAAACAAAAAAAATCCTTTGCCTCACCTAAATCCTCTCCAAAGGAGAGGACTTTAACTTCGTTTCTTTTAGAACCCTCTCCTTTGGAGAGTAATGGCCCATGAAAAGACAGAATAAGCCTTTTGCTTTTAAATTCCGTCGCTTGGAAGGCGTAAATGGTAGGAGCTAAGGAAAGGCAGACTCCATCAGAGTCAAACATTTGTAGAGAACAGGCAAATATGCATACCGCGCCGTCAGGTGCGGAACACCGCGTTTAATTACACAGCGGTTGTGGCATACCTGACGGCATGCAAAACTTATGTCTTTGTTTTTCTACAAATGTTTTGCACCGATGGCGCATTGAGTACCGGGATGTTCTCCTTAAACTTAATAGCATTGCAGGAGGGGTAGGGCGGGCTGTACTCTCCCGCTGCCACGGAATCGCACTCTGCCGTTATTTCAAAGCTCTGTCATCTCCTAGGCTATTACTCTTTGGAGAGGGCAGGGTGAGGCGAGTTGTCAATCGCTAACCTATTTTCTCCCGTAAAATAATACACTACATTGACAACGTTAGTAACATGTTACCGGGATAATTCCGATGAAAAAATTACCTTTGATAATATTTTTATATGATCATGAAAGAAATTAGTGTACAGGAGCTTAAGGAAAAAATAGACAAGGGCGAGGATTTTCAGCTGATAGATGTGCGGGAAGATTTTGAATATGAGATGTCTAATCTGGGCGGCGTTTTGATACCGCTTGGCGGCGTTTTAATTGAAGCGGATAAAATAGACAAAACAAAACCCGTTGTTGTAATGTGCCGCAGCGGAAAACGTAGCGCAGCGGCTATCATGCAGCTTGAACAACGGGGTTATACCAATCTTTACAATCTACAGGGGGGAATTTTGGCCTGGGCCGATGAAATTGACCCTACAATTAGCGTATACTAAATCATGTGGAAAAAGGTATTACCCAATGTGTTATATAACATAGGCATTTTTTTGTGCCTTATTTTAGGCTATCAGTATGGTATCGAACAAAAACAATATGGTTTTCTGTTCGGCGCAATATTATTATTAGCTATATTTATCGTGCTTAAGATCAGGCTTTACAAAGAAATAAAAAAAGCCCAAAAACCTTAAGCAAGAAACCATATGCTTATTGCAATTTTAGGTGTCATTGTACTCATTGTGGGTATAGTGCTCAAACGTTCGCCCGAACCGGGCAACCACTTTGGCGGTATTGTAAGTACTGTAGGTGTAGTAATCGTAGTTTTGGGAGTTTTACTTTCGGCTTTTAAAATAATAGCGCCGGGCAAAGTAGGAGTACAAGTACTTTTCGGCAAGGTACAGGATCAGATACTTGAAAGCGGCCTGCACGTAATAAACCCTCTGGTTGATGTCGAAATTTTTAGCATTCAGACAGAAAATTATACAATGAGCGCAAAAAGCGGGGAAGGCCAACTACAGGGCGATGATGCTATCCGGGTGCTATCGTCTGATGGATTGGAAGTTACTATTGACCTTTCCGTTTTGTATAAAATAAACCCTTCCAAAGCGCCTTTTATCTTGCAAAATATCGGCGCGAACTACGAAGATAAAATAGTTAGGCCGGTTGCACGCACCGCCATACGTGATAACGCGGTAAATTACCAGGCAGTTGACCTTTACTCAACCAAACGGGAAGAGTTTCAATTCAAGATTAATAAATCCATAACCGATAATTTTGCCAAGAACGGTTTGGAATTACAGCAAATACTGGTGCGTAATATTACATTGCCCGCAACTGTACGCGCCAGCATCGAATCAAAAATACAAGCTGAGCAGGACGCCCAGAAAATGCAGTTTGTATTACAAAAAGAACGCCAGGAAGCTGACCGTAAACGTGTAGAGGCACAAGGTATTGCCGATTATCAGCAAATACTTTCAACCGGCTTAACCGACAAGCAGCTGCAATATCAATCCATACTCGCTCAAAAGGAAATTGCTTTATCGCCTAATACAAAAATAATTATAATTGGTGGTGGTAAAGGAAATCCAATAATGCTGAGTGATAAATAGATCGGCACTAATTACACGAATTAATACGAATTTCACGAATTAAATGAAAAAGCCTTTTGGGCGTTCAATTCGTGAAATTCGTATTAATTCGAAAAATTGGTGTCAATATCAATTAAAGTACGAAGCATACTCTTCAGGTATACCGTCAATCTGCTTTATCTTGATATCTTTATAATAAACCTCAGCGGATTCACATTGCAACTGAAGTTTGCCCTTCACCAGTGGTTTTTCTTCGTTACCCACCATATACCTGCTGTTTGACAAGGCCATTACTACTTTGCCATTTACTATCCTTATGCTTTTATCACCATAGGTAATCAGTTCCAAATCATTCCATCCACTTTTATTTTCCGCATCAACTCCGGCATGACAAAAACCACCGTTACCTGTTCCTGAACCAAATGCTGTTAAAGGGCCTTTGTTATCGAAAAAATAATTCTTCCCTTCTTTCCGGGCTTTTACATCGCTCCTGGAACTGGCTTGCGACCAGTAATCGCCCATACCACCTTCAGTTACCTGGAACTCCTGGCTTAGCATCCAGGTTCTCCAATATTCAACACCACATTCGCCTATTGAATGGTACAGTAAGCCCGAATCCCTATCCTCGTTTAAACGGGGTTCCCATTTTTTATCACCCCATTTTACCTTTAGCTTGAGATCATAGTTTTGAAATTCCTGTTTGGTGAATAAGCATCCGTAAATATCGCCGCCAATTTTTAATACCAGGTCTCCGTTTTCGTTAATAACTAAAAATTCGTTGCCCTCATTTTTATTATAACCAACCGGCTTAATAGGGTTTCCATTTTCATCTTTTGGGGCTTCGCCTTTATAGCCGGTTTTGTGTTTGAAACTCTGATATATTTCCCATTTCGATAAATTTTTATCCAGCAATGGGGTCCATACATTATCGGATTGAAACGACGCGCCACAGAATAGCAGTGCGATAAAACAAAGAAACAGTAACAAGGTTTTCATGGTTTATAAAGCGTTAACTTGGTAAACATAATACAATATGCTTTAATCAGTATTGTTTTTAGGTACTGTAAGAAATTTGTTACTTTTAGATGTATCGATGCTTAACTATAAAATCTATTGTACTGCTTTCAGGCCGGTAGGTGCAGATACAAGTTACCAACGCAACAGAATTGATTGCATCGTTGCCCGAGCCTGTTATTTATATTGAAGGGGATACTTTCTGGTCTTTTGTAGCAAAAAATGATGGTTCTGGAAGCTGGGATAAAAATTTATTTTACGAACAAAAACTTTTTTTGATAGTGAATAAAGCCCCGTTGTTCATTAAATAAAGAAATCACAACCAAAGGGCATTTTTAATCAAATATTTTTACCATTTGAAACACATTTTTCCAATTAAGTGTTTGTTCATTTAGGTAAATGTTTAGTACCTTAATCAATTCATAGACCTAAATGAGAATTTTTCATCTAAGTGCCGAGTGTTACCCCGTTGCAAAAGTCGGCGGGCTGGCTGATGTTGTTGGTGCGCTGCCTAAATATCAAAATTTAGCGGGGTTGCAGGCTGCTGTTGTGATGCCTTATTACGACCGGAAGTTTGTGCGGGAAAACGAATTCGATACCGTTTTTCGCGGTGCCACGTTGCTTGGCACGCGACGACTTTATTTCGAAATATTAAAAGAGCAAACTGATAAACTTGGCTTTGAATTGTTCCTGGTTAAAATACCGGGATTAATTGATAGAGAAGAAGTATATAGCTATCCCGATGAAACCGAACAATTTATTGCATTTCAGATTGCTTTTTTAGATTGGATCAGTTTTTCTCAGCAAAGGCCAGATCTTATTCATTGCCATGATCATCATTCGGGGTTAGTGCCATTTTTATTGTACCATTCAAAGCTTTACACCCGGCTTGCCGATACACCAACAATTTTTACTATTCACAACGGGCAATATCATGGTGCGTTTGGATGGGACAAGCTATCGTACCTGCCGGAAATTGATCTAACCAAAACAGGTTTGCTGGATTGGGCAGGAGCAATAAATCCGCTGGCATCCGCTGTGAAATGCTGCTGGCGTTATACCACTGTTTCGCCCACTTACCTGCAGGAACTCAGTATAAACTCAAATGGCCTGGAGTATTTGTTTTATATGGAAAGGGCAAAAGGTATTGGGATTATTAACGGTATTGATACAGAGATATGGGATCCGAAAACCGATCCGATGATTTCAAGCAAGTTTTCAATAAACCAATCGGCAAAAGGCAAGCAAGCCAATAAAGAGGCGCTCTGCAACAAGTTTGATATTCCGGCTGATAAACCATTGATTTCATTTATAGGCCGTTTGGTGATAGAAAAGGGCGCTGATTTACTGGCGACAGCTTTGGAGGAAAGCTTTAATGCCTATCCCGACCGGTTCAATTTTTTATTACTGGGAGCAGGTGATAAGGAGACTGAAAAAGAATTGCTGCAGCTTAAAGAATTTTATCCCGATCAATGCAGTCTTTTTATCGGGTATGACGAAGCCCTTGCGCATCTGATATATGCCGGGTCCGATTTTTTGCTGATGCCGTCACGTGTTGAACCATGTGGACTTAACCAGTTATACGCCATGCGATACGGAACAATGCCAATGGTAAGAAGCACAGGCGGATTGAGGGATACCGTGATAGATTTTGGTGATGAAGGGGGTTATGGGATAAGGTATTATAATGCAAGTGTTGAAGATATTTGTGATGCCGTGGGTCGTGCATTAGTCCTTTTTAACGACACAAAACGGCTGCAAACTTTACGTAAAACGATGATGGGTCTTGATTTTTCATGGGATCGTTCGTCGCAGGAATATATAAATTTATACAAAAGCTTAAATCAAGTAACATGACCTCAAAAGTAATTTGCATCGTGCTCGGCGGCGGCCAGGGTAGCCGGTTATCTCCACTAACCGCAACGCGCTCAAAACCAGCGGTTCCCATTGCGGGAAAATATCGTTTGGTTGATATTCCGATTTCAAACTGCCTTCATTCGGGCATTCACAGGATATATGTACTGACGCAATTTAACTCGGCATCGTTAAATAAGCATATAAAAAACACGTATCATTTCAGCAGTTTCGACGAGTCGTTTGTTGATATATTGGCAGCCGAGCAAACACCTTCAAGTGTGGCCTGGTTTCAGGGAACTGCCGATGCGGTAAGGCAAAGCCTGCACCATCTTGCTGTTCATGAATTTGATTATGTGCTTATTCTTTCGGGTGATCAATTGTACCAAATGGACTTTGCGCCGATGATTGATCAGCATATCGAAAACAATGCCGATATATCAATAGCCACTATTCCTGTTCATGTTAATGATGTACCGGGATTTGGTATACTAAAAACAAATGCCGAAAACTTAATTACCTCGTTCATTGAAAAGCCAAAAACCGGGTTCGAGAATTGGGTATCAGAAGTAAGTCCGGAGATGGAAGCAGAAGGGCGCGTTTACCTGGCTTCGATGGGTATATATCTTTTTAACCGCAAACTTTTATACAGCCTTTTGCTGGGTAATGACCGTACCGATTTTGGCAAAGAAATTATACCTCAATCTATCGTTGATCATAAAGTAATAAGCCACCAGTACGAGGGTTATTGGACTGATATAGGTACTATTCCATCGTTTTTTGAGGCTAACCTGGGTTTAACCGATGATATCCCGCAGTTTAACCTTTTTGATAAGAACCCTATTTACACCAGGGCGCGCATGCTGCCTCCCTCAAAAATATCAGGTACACGCCTCGATAAAGCTATCGTTTCTGATGGGTGCATTATTAATGCCAGCCAGATCACCCGGTCAATTATAGGCATACGCAGCCGCATCGGTTTTGGAACAATTATAGAAAACTGCTACTTAATGGGCAGCGATAATTACCAAACATTGGAGCAGATAGAAGAGGCGACTGCTAGCAAATCTCCCATTATGGGTATTGGCGACAGATGCCATATCTGCAATGCTATTATTGACAAAAACTCATACATAGGCGATGATGTAAAAATAAATTGCGGCGAACAACTAAAGAATGGCGACTATGGATCTTATACCGTTCAGGACGGAATTGTGATCGTCAAAAAGAGGGCGGTTATACCAAACGGCACCGTAATTTAATAAAGTAAAGGCGAATTAAAAAGGGGAAAGGCGAAAGGTAAAAGCTAAAGGTATTTGCCGCGCGCCAGGTTACTTTTCATACATCGCTTAGCGGTGTATGAAAAGTTTTTAAACGTCCTCCCTGGGATTCGGAAATTCTAACTTAAAAGTTGTTCCGCTGCCAGGCTTGCTTTGTAAACTTACTTTCCCGCCAAGGTTTTCAACCTGCATTTTAACCATAAACAGCCCTAAGCCTTTGCCCTCAATGCTATTATCAAAACGTTTGTATAATCCAAACAGGTCTTTCATGTTTTTTTCTTCAATTCCCTTACCATTATCTTTAAAAATAATTTCGAGTTTATCATAACTTTTCCGGGTAGTTATTGAGATAACCGGATTAACGCCAGCCCGTTTATATTTTATACCATTTAATATCAAATTATAAAATATACTGTGCATGTAGCTTTTGATAGTGGTAAAGCTGCTTACCGCATCAAAATTGAAAGATATAGTTACATTTTCGGTTTGAATTAAATTACTCAGGCTCAGATTTATTTCTTTTACCAGGGGCTTAAACGATACAACCTCAGTTTTATCATTAACCCGGCTGCTAACCTGCAGGATATGGTTCATATCCATTATTATCTGATCAAGGTTATTAATAGAAGCGGTTAAAGCAGATTTTACGTCCTGGCTTTCGTTAACGTCTAAATCAAAATTGTTAAGCATATTGGTAAGTCCCAAAATATTGGCCACCGGCGCCCTGAAATTATGCGAAACAATATAAGTGAATTGCTCAAGGTCAGTATTGCGCTGAACCAAATCGGCATTCATCTTCTCGCGTTCCAGCTCAGCAATTTTCCTTTCGGTATTGTCTTTAAAAGCAAGTATAAAGCCTATATGTTCTTTCCTTTCGTTAGCTACACCAACCCATCTTACTTCGTACCATTTAACACTGCCGTTCTTAAGCCCATAACTGGTTTCATAGCTAATCATCTCATTGTTTTCTACCTTTTGGATGGCCTCTTTTAAATTTGGTATTTTATGTTTAGGAAAGTATCCGAAAGCACTATTGCCAACTTTTAGTTTCTTATTAAACTGCAACATGCTAAGCTCGTCAGCCTTACTGTTGAAGGAGACTATTTTTTGTTCGGCATTGCACAGTACATAGGCTACATCAGTATTTTCGAAAATGGTTTGCATGTTCGCCTCAGATTGCTGCATCAATTCTTCCGCCTTCTTTCTGTCGGTAATATCAATATGCAGTACCACGGCGCCTTTTTTTGTTTTGTCGGCTAACGGAGCAACAATTATTTGGAACCATACCTTCTTTTTCTTCGAATAGCATGAATATTCCATTGAAAACTCTTTTGCTGCTCCTGCAATTACTTCCTTTATCCCCCTGGCTATTTTCGTTTCCGATGCTTTATCAACCCCGGTGGCTTTTTCGGAAATGGCTATATAACTATAATCGATGCCGTATTTAGGTACGCCAAGATTGTTTTCGAGCGTAAATTTTCGCCACGATTCATTTACCGCTACAATTTTGCCGGCCTCATTAAGTAACACAATATTTGCCGGCACAGCATTTAATATAGCTGATTGTCTTTCCGCTGCGACTTTGAGTTCCTCTATATTTTTTTGAATCTCAATTTCCGCCAGTTTAGATGAAGTGATGTCCTGGTTAAACCCGATAATATAGCCCGGTTTGCCTTCTTCATCCAATTCAATCTCGAATTGCGAGTGAATATACCTCGTGCTTCTATCTTTATTTTTTATCCTGAAGTCTACCTCAGTATAAGAAAGTTTGTTAGCGGCTCCTTTAAAAATATTTTCGACCCGGGGCAAATCTTCAGGAAAGATGGGTTTTAAAAAATTAGCAATAGTTGGCTCAACTTCCCTGTGCCTATATCCAAGTAAAGGATAAGTACCCGACGACCAGTTGATTGTTTTGGCGTCGATATTGAACCGCCAGGTACCGAATTCAGCTATTAACTCGGCTTTCGTAAACAAGGCTTCACTCGCAACTATTTTGTTAAGATATGTATCCCGCTCATTATCTAACTGGAACTTTTGTATAGCATTTGTAACCGCGCTGGGTAAACGTTGAAGCCTGTCCTTCAAAACATAATCAGATGCGCCCTCCTTCATAATATCTACCGCAAACTCTTCCGACACCGTAGCGGTTATCAGGATGAACGGAATTTTTTTGCCGCTTGATTTAAGTATTTTTAGCGCTTCAAGCGAATTGAAAGATGGAAGAGAATGGTCGGACAGAATAATATCAGGCTGAAAATTCACAAGTTCTTTGGTATATTCATCCTTTGTGTCCACAACAATTTTATTAAATGCTATACCCGATTTTTTTAAGGTTCTCTCTACCAGCTCAGCATCACTCTGGATATCCTCAATGTGTAATATTTTAAAAACTCGTTTCATCGCATAATATAAATTATTCGGGGGCCTGGTTGGTCATTAGCCAATAAAAGCCAAGTTCAGAAACTGCCTTAGCAAAACCTTCAAAATCAACAGGTTTAACAACATAGCTATTAACGCCAAGGTTATAACTTGTAATGATGTCCTGCTCTTCTTTTGAGGAAGTCATGATTACCACCGGAATCATTTTAGTTGATTCGTTCGACTTAATTTGTCTTAAAACTTCTATGCCGTCTACCTTGGGCATTTTAATATCCAATAAAATTACTTTAGGCTTGTTTTCCACTTTTCGGTGAGCAAATGCACCTCTGGCAAAAATAAAATCAAGTGCCTCCGCGCCATCCTTTACGTGGATCAGTTTATTAGCAAGGTTAACTTTTCGTAGCGACCGTATAGTCAGCTCGGCATCGTGCGGGTTGTCCTCAACCAACAAAATTTCTATTTTATCATCACTCATATATTAAACTTTAGGTAAACTGAAATAAAAGGTGGCCCCTCCGTTTTCCAATCCTTCGGCCCATACATCGCCATTATGTTTTTTTATTATGCGCTTAACCAATGCTAAGCCAACGCCCGAGCCTTCAAATTCCTCCTGTGAATGCAGGCGTTGAAAGACGCCAAATAATTTATCGGAATAAGCCATGTCAAAACCGGCACCGTTGTCTTTCACATAATAAACTGTTCTTTTTTCTTCAACAACAGCGTCAATTCCAATTCCGGGATTCTCGCGTTTTGAAGAATATTTTATTGCGTTACTTATCAGATTTAACAATACCTGTTTAATCATTACCGGATCGGCTTCGGCTGGTGGCAGGGCGCCGGTACTAAAATGATATTTGCTTTGCATGTCGGGTTGTACCAACTCGTTAATAACGTTTTCTGTGAGCAATTGCATATCAACATGTGTCCGTACCAGTTCTTTTTTACTCAGCCGCGAAAATGAAAGCAGGTCATCAATTAACTGTCCCATCATTTTCGCATTGCTAATGATATTACGAATGATCCTCTTTCCTTCAGCGCCGAGTTCAGCCTCGTAATCCTCTTTAAGCATAATAGCATAACCGCTTATTGCCCTTAAAGGTGTCCTCAAATCGTGCGAAACAGAGTATGAAAAAGCTTCGAGCTCCGTATTTACGTTTTCGAGCTGTGCAGTGCGCTCTTCTACCTTGATTTCCAGATTGTGGTGCATCCGGTATATTTGTGTCATCATCGTGTTGAAAGCAACGGCAAGCTGGCCTATTTCATCGGTTTGTTGGGAATCAATTGGTACCGGTGAAGAATAGTTACCTTGTGAAATATTTGTTGCGGCTATCATAAGCTGATTTAACGGTTTTGTAATACTCCCGCTCATATACCAGGCAGCTAAAACGCCGAGGGCCAAGAGTGCTATCCCAATAAATAGCATCCATTTTACAAAATCGTTCACTCCAGTTAACATATTATGCTCGGAAAATGCGATCACAAATGCCCAATCAGTATGCTGTACAATTTGCGTAGCCGCAATCATTCTTTTACCATCGTTACTTTCGAATTCGATGATTTTGTGGGCGCCGGTTATTTTAAATGGAGCATTGGGAAGGGGAACTATTAAATTTGTCCAAAGGCTGCCATCATTGTTTTTAACATAAAAATCGGCTTTAATGCCGATGAGCTGAGAAAATTGCTCCATAGTTTTTGGAGTATTACGCAATATTAGCCACGATATGATGTAGCCAACTATGTGTTTCTGGTCGGTGACAGTACTGATGATGGGATAGTAAACTGCACCTTTAACACTATAAATTTTCCCCACTTTACCCGAGTCCGGGCCTATTTTCGCATCTGATATTACGTCTTTTAAATTTAAGTTCGGGTTTGCTATTGATTTGTCTGACCGCAGGATGAGTGCAAAGTCCTTGTTTACTAATTCTTCTGAAACCCAGGTGCTATCGCGATAAAGTTTATCAAGTTCGCCGGTGGCTTCCTGACGATATGCACTGCCGTTTGATTTGGCGCATTCCACCACCGTTTTTTTTGCGGCTGTAGCACTCGCCGTTTTTATGACTGCTCTTGCCGATACACTAAATGACGAAGCAAGTTCGCTTATTATTGTGTTAAGACGCTCTTTTCCCAGCGCTAAGCTGGCTTTCTTTAAACTGTAGTAGTTGGCAAACCCATACGCAATAATAGAAACTAATAAAAGTGAACAAATAAGTATCGGTAAGCGCTGCTGAATTGGTAGTCGGTTAAACAAGTAATTGTGCCTGGTGCTCATATTTTTTTGCTTATGTAAAGTGCACCTTGAACCCATGCGGATTCGGTTTCTATCATGATCGTGAAAAATCTCAGATTATGGAATCTTTTCAGATTAAAATCTGCAAACCCTTAAGATCAGAAATAAGTGATAAGGAACGGTGGCACTATAGTTAAATGTTGTCAATTAAAAGTTTATATATTAATGCTTGGTTAACAAATATAAGTTTTGTTTTCTTAATTCACACCGTGTTTTAACCCATATTTCACGATAAATTCATGAGTAATAGAATTTTGACAAAGCAATTCGGCATTTCCCGGTAAAAACAAGAAATATTGAAATTGCTTGTAAGGTTTTGCAAACAGGGGCGACCAAACATGAAATAACAACAAAAACTAAAAAAAGTATGAAATCAATTATTTCGGGTACAGTTATCGCATTTGCCGTTGCAATTTGCTTAACACTTAATGTTCAGGCAAAATCAATCAGCCTTTTATCATCAGCAACAAAAACGGCAGCTGTTAGCGACACGGGCAAAATGACAAAAATGGGCAAGATGGACAAAAAGAAAATGGACAAGATGGACAAGAGTAAAAAGAAAATGTCTAAAGACACCAGCAGTAAGATGTGAGTTTGGTTTGTTTTGGGGGGAGGGGGAATTTCCCCTCCCTTTTTTAAATTTTAACATTAATATCTATTAAAAATTATGAAAAAGTACTTAACTATAATAGCCTTCATGTTTCTTGCTATCGGTGCCATGGCACAAACAGGCCTTAAAAATGGCGCAAAGGCACCTGAATTTACCGCCACAGATAATTCGGGAAAAGCACTCGATTTGAAAGCGTTGCTTAAATCGCACAAGGCTGTTGTGTTATTTTTTTATCGCGGGCAGTGGTGTCCTTATTGCAACAAACACATAAAACAGTTGCAGGATTCGTTGCAATTGCTTACCGGAAAGGGCGCCTATGTTATTGGTGTAACACCCGAAACCGGCGATAACATCAATAAAACCATCGAAAAAACCCATGCGTCGTTCTCCATTATACAGGATAAAGGCTACAAAATAATGAAAGCTTATGATGTGAACTATACCGTTGACCCCGAAATGTTTGGAAAACTTAAAAAGTATGGAGTTGATTTGGAAAGTAACAATGGCAACACCGATCATATGCTTCCCGTGCCGGCAACTTATATTATTGACCAATCGGGTAAGATCATATATGTGCATTTTGACAAGGATTACACCAAACGACCTTCGGTAAGTACGATACTGGCAGCCTTAAATTAAAATAACACAAATTGGCTCGAATGTTATCGAATTTCACGAATGCGAATTAAATTCGTGTAATTCGGTAACATTCGTGTTGATTCGCGCCCATCTATTAATTACCTCCACCAACAACAGGTTAGGCACCCAGCTTGCAAAAGCGATAATAATGTAGTTGTTTTCGAAGCCAACTCCGCTGCCATAAACGGTAAACAGCCAAATGTAAAAGCGCAGGGTTACGGCAGCAAACGCAAGGGCGTAACTTCTGCGCATCATTTTAACATGTTCATCGACCCTGCGGTTTTTTATTAGTAACCAAGCCGAAAGCGTAAAAATAACCCAAAGCGTATTTTGTAAAAAGAAGGAAATAAAAACCCAGGGGCCCCGGTTGATGAACAAAGTCATGACGTATGCGCCAGGCGCCGAAAAAAACAGCACGCCAAACACGTAAAGTTTACCCAGGGCTTTATGTAAAGGCCGGTTATTGTAAACCCTTTTCGAAAACTGAAAAAAGCCTGCTAATAAAATTATACTGCTGCCGATGATATGGCAATAAAAAGCCGGCAGGTACCAACCGGTTTTTACCGCGGCACGCTTTATCTCTAAAAAATGAGAGTTGTTTTTAAAATCGTAATACTGCAAAAATGTACCGGCACATAATATTACAACCCAAAAAAAAGCGAAATACCAAAGCAGCCTTAACGCAATTTTCATTTGGCTGCGAGGGTGTTGGTGTTTGTTTTAACGGTTTTCAGCTTTTGATTTATCCAGTTGATGTTGAATTTATCTATTGAAGTGAGTGAATCGTCAACATTGCTATGTTTTGGTCCCTGGAAATTGTCAAAACTCCCCATAAACACTTCGTTCCATCTATTATTTTTGAACTTATAGCCATACGAGGCGTATATCTCATTTTTCATATATTCCAGAATTTCCTTCGTCATATAATTTAAAGGCTTATCTTCAAGCACAAAACATGAATTTAAATAAGAATCATCCATTTTTACATATTTAGTGCAACCAAATATCCTATCATTTGGCAATGAAGTCAACTTGCCGTTTTTAATATATAAATAGCTATAACTAGGAACCTGCTTAAAAAATTTGTTAGTATCAAACAATGGAACGCCCGGGAGTGCTGTGGTTCTAAACTCAAACAATGTATCATTAATAGCCCGAAAATAATTTTCATTACATTTAGCGGCTTCGCCACTATTATTTTGATCATCAGTAATAAAATTATTTGCTTCGTAACTGAATATCCGGTTTTTCTTCTGATCAACTATTAATACTTTTCTGGCTTCATTACTTTCATATAGCCCTGAACGTCCATCCAAAAAATGGTCGATTATTGAATAATACACGCTTTCAAACCAGCTTTGATTTTCGTTGCTAATACCATTATATTTTACATCGAGTTTTTGGGATTCATCTAAAGTTTCATCTTCGTGTCGCAAAGGATTATGGAAGTTAATGAATTTAGGTAGAATTTGAAGCTCGACAAGGTAAGATGGCGGAACGATAAGTGAGGTAAAATCTTTACGTGAATTATACTCCATGACATTCTTTGAACTTTTTTCGGACAGTGTATAAGAATCACCAAAGGTTTTAAACTTTGGCAATATTTCCGAAATCTTAAAATCAGATATTTTCTCAGTTATAGTAGTATCCTTTTTTAAATAAAAATAATCTTCGTCGTTTCTCAACAAAGCTAAATTTTCGTCATCATTTAACGGGATTACTTGATTGTAATTAACGGGGACAATTATCTTCCCATCCAAATTATAGAAGCCTTTTTTGCCATCCTTTTCTACTTCCACTAACCCATCTATTGTACCGCTGATATTATGAATCAAATCGTATTTAGGAGGAATTATTTCTTTTAGGTCTGGATTTACCAGGCCCATATAGTAAGTTTGTTTTTCACTTTCTCTTAAATCTTCCCGGTCATAAAAATTAAAATTTAGTTTGCCAATAATAACATAAAAGAAAGTCTTATTATCAATATGATCAAACCATATACAACTGTCATAGCGAACTTTCAACTGATCAGTTGCTTTAAAAGCCGCTAATGTAATTGGACTAAATATATCCTCGTCGGGTATTGTTTTGCTTCTAATATAATTGCTGTAAGCCACATAATCCGTATAAAATTTCCGGGCATCTGCCTGTATTATCTTATATTGATGTGGAGCAGTTTGATATATTTTCAGTAAAAGAATGGAGTGCTCGTTATCAAGGGAATCGTGGCTGAAATTTACCGGTATGCTGGCTGTAATAATTTCGCCGTTTATATTTTTTATTTCGGAGTTATCAATATCCAGAGCTATATGGGCAAGAGGTTTTTTGCCATTCTTTCCTTTTTTACCTGCCAATAAGTTTACCAACCCCTTTAATGTTTTTGTTTTTTTGTCCGCCTGGAAAAAGGCAAGTAAGCTGTCGGCATTGCCGGCTTTAACATTGTCGTTAAACTTATATAAAAATCGGGTAACTTCTGACGCGTCTGCGCTCTGCCTGGTTCGGCATCTGATAAATAAAGTAAGGCCGGCAAGTAAAACTACTGCAGCCGTGATGAGGATA
>DASYEP010000113.1:0-1699 GCA_036498965.1 Mucilaginibacter sp. | reverse complement strand
TGCGCTTAAAGCCTTTGCATTGATAATGTTGTAAAATTCAAAGAATGAAGGGACATCAAATGTTAAAGCAATTTGATCAATGGAAATTTCTTTGCGGCCACGGTCTTCCTGATACAAATTATAGCTCTCTAAAATATTATTTTTTAGTTCAGCTAAGTTAGATCCTGTAGTTACAGCTACTATGAGGCCATTTTCCTCCCGATGTGCATCAAAGCCCGTATTGGTTTTGCCGACTATGAATTCTACAGATTTCATGATTTTTAAATTTAAAAGTTTGTTCATCCATTTTAAAGACATGGATAGGTCCAGATTTTTGTAAAAGCGACGCTATTTAGAGCCTGTTTAAATTTTGTTCAATAATAATTTTATAGCACCGAGTTTGACCATATTTTCGGAAGTTTCGAGCAGGAGTTCATAGTTTCTGCATAATCTTCTGTCATTATCAAACCAAGAAAAAGTTCTTTCAACCACCCATCTTTTGTGGACGGGTTTAAATCCGGTTTTCTTATCATCAGAACGCATAACCACCTGGATAATATATCCGAAACTCTTCTTTACCTGTTCAATAATCTCGCCGCGATATCCTCCGTCAGCTATAATCACTTTTATACTACACAGCATTTCTTTCAATACCCGCATCATCAATGTGACAGCTTTACTATCATGAACGTTAGCTACAGTTACCATCACAGCAACTAAAAAACCATTCTTATCTACGATAACATGGCGTTTGATACCTTTTACTTTCTTGTTGCCATCGAAATTGTTGAGTGCTTTGTTGTTCCCCCATCTTACACTTTGGCTATCCAGTATACCTAAACTAGCCTCAGCATTTTGCCCCATCTTTACCCGGACACGTTCTCTAAGCTTAGATAACAAAAGGTCAAACTGCTCTAAGTCAGACCATTTCTTATAATAGTAATAGACCAACTGCCATTTGGCAAAATCTTTCGGCAACATGCGCCATTGACATCCCGTTTTTAACAGATACTGGATTGCATTCCAAATTGACCGTAAATTATGTTTTCGCTTGCGTTCCCCTAACTGTAACGTCTTTTTTATAAATTGCCACTGGTTATCGCTTAAATCGGTTGGATAATTTTTCATACTAATTGCGTTTGTCGTTACTCACAATTAGTAATTATGTAATCGATTGGCGATACCCTTTTTATCCACTTTTCAACACATAGCAATTTTATTTATTTATTTTTAAACAGGCTCTAAAACCGCAAAAAATTACAATACGGAAACATGTAAAGGCCCGATACACCGGGCCTTTGGGAGAGAAATATCAATTAAATCCCGTGCTGGTCTATCAAATACATTAACGATGCCATTGAGGCAGCGCCAAGTTCCAGCTCGCGTTTGTTTACGTTTTCAAAAACATCGTTTGGCGTATGGTGCACATCAAAGTAGCGCTGCGAATCGGGCAGGTAACTTATCAGCACCACGCCTTTGACTTTCCCTGCCAGCGGGCCGATGTCGCTGCCGCCGCCACCTGCTGTTAAAGTGCCGGAGCCATAAGGGGCCAGCAGCTTACCCCAATTAGCGTTGATGCTCTCAATCCTGCCAGCCGAAATACCTTCGAATGAAAAACCACGCGGGGTAAAACCGCCCAGGTCAGATTCAATAGCTGCGATATGCTCTTCTTTATTTTCGGCTGCAAGTTCCGCGTATTTAATGCCGCCGCGGTCGCCAT
>DASYEP010000112.1:0-27772 GCA_036498965.1 Mucilaginibacter sp. | reverse complement strand
ACGATTCGATAAACGTTACTAAGATTGCTGACGCGAAGTAATTGTTAGTCTTAAGTCTGGAGTCAATAGTCCCAGGTCTTAAGACTATTGACTTTGAGCCAACTATTTTACGAAGTGGAGAAATAAAAACAGGGGCGTCATGGTGAACCTCCTTATTGCGCACGATAAAAAAAAATCGTCATGGCGAGGAACGACGCCACCTCTACTAAGGACATTCAACGAGCTGAAATACTTTTTTGAAAGACCATTTAAAGGCATATTTCTGTTCGATCGGTAAAGTTTAAAGGTTGCTTTCCCGAAGTGTCGGGACAGGCTATTCCTCGCAATGACGCTTCTTATCTCATTGGCGTACGAATAACTCTTAATTCTGAAGCGAGCCTGAAGCGGTGGCCGATAGTGCAAATGTGACTCCCGAGCTCAACCATAACATTCAACAGGTTGCATTTAAAAAAATGCAACCTGTTTGGACGTCATTAAAAACGCTTTTCATACTGGATAATTTTACTTTGGCTTCGGTGAGAATAGGCCGGACTATAGCTATTGATTTCTGCCTATGTCTCCCGACTAATCAGCACCTTCATATCTGATAGTATTTGAAAATAAATTTCCAGTCACCATAAAAAACCCTTCTCTTATGCATTGTATCCAGCGTTTTACCGGAATCTATGTTATAATCCTGTTTATTTTTTCCGCACTCCAGGTAAGGGCTCAGTGGCCGAGATATATCCCCCTGAAAAATGGTGGCAAGATCACATTATACCAACCCCAATCAGAAAGCCTGGAAGGGAATAAGATCACAGGCCGCGCGGCTGTATCCATAAAAAAATCGACTAAGGAAGAACCTGTTTTTGGCGCTATCTTTTTTGTTGCTACCCTCGCAACCGATAAAGACAGCCGGACCGCTACACTCCAATCGGTATATATCAAGAATGCTAAATTTCCGGGAGTAATTGATACAGCCAAGCTAAATACTTTCGCAAAACTCGTAGAAACCGAAGTGCCGAAATGGAACCTGGAAATCTCTTTGGACGCAGTGATTACCTCGATTAAGCAGGAAAATGCATCATCTACTAATGATAAGTTTAACAACGATCCCCCGGAAATTATTTTTAGAACCAAGCCGACTGCGCTTATCATCCTGGATGGTGAGCCAAAAATTCAGAAAGATAAAAATCTGGATGCCGACCGGGTGGTGAATACACCCGCGCTCATTTTCAAAGAGGGAGATCAATGGAACCTGTATAGCGGTGGTCTGTGGTATAAATCGTCTTCGGTTTTAGAAGGATGGAAACGGAATAAAAGCTTGTCGGATAAAGTAAAAAAACTGGATGAACAGATCAAAAAAAAGGAAAAAGAAAATAGCGACGGCAAAGCGACTACTACCCCACCTGAGCAAACCGACATTATTGTAAGCAAGGTACCTGCCGAGTTATTGCAAACCAAGGGCGAACCGGATTATAAATCGGTACAGGGCACTTCATTGCTGTATATGTCTAATACTACCAGTGATATTTTTAAGGAAATTATTAAGCAGGAATTCTTTGTGCTGCTTAGCGGCCGCTGGTACAAGGCCCCCACATTCAGTGATAAATGGACCTACGTTGCTGCGGATAAATTACCCGTAGAGTTTACGAAAATCCCCCCCGGCTCAGAAAAAGACAACGTTTTAGCCAGTGTGCCCGGAACGCAGGCCGCCGAAGATGCAAAAATGGATGCTCAAATTCCGCAGACCGCAAAAGTTGACCGCAAGACCGCAAAAGTGAAAGTAGAATATGACGGTACGCCTAAGTTTAAAGCCATTGAGGGAACATCATTGCTGCTTGCAGAAAATTCAAACGTAACCGTGATGAAAGACTCTTCCGAAAAATTTTACGCGGTCGACAACGGTGTTTGGTTTGTAAGCAGTGCGGCCACAGGTCCCTGGGCAGTTGCTGATGACCGCCCGAAAGACGTAGATAAAATTCCGGCAAGCAACCCATCCTACAATACCAAATATGTATATGTATATGAATCAACCCCCGAATATGTTTATGTGGGATATACACCTGGCTATATGGGATGCTATGTTTATGGGTCGACCATCGTTTATGGTACCGGCTATTATTATGCACCATGGTATGGGTCGATGTATTATCCGTACCCTGTAACCTGGGGTTACGGCTTCGCCTATAACCCCTGGGTAGGCTGGGGTGTGGGTATCGGCATTGGTATTGGCATAGGTATCTGGGCTGGTTATGGCGGATGGTGGGGCCCTCCCATGTACCGGCCACCATATTATGGACATGGCGGATACTATGGTCATGGCGGCTACTATGGAAACGGTGGATACCACGGTAACGGGGGATATAACAGACCCGGTAATGGAGGGAATGGTGGTAATCGTCCTGGAAACGGCAATCAGGTTGAACATCACAATGGCAACAGAGGCAATAATCTTTACAATAATAAGCCTGGCGTTTCGACCAGGGAAAGTAATCGTGGCAACACAGCTGGCCTGAACAGGCCAAGTACCGGTACAAATGACAGACCTGGCTCGGGAGCAACCAGGCCCAGCGCGAAGCCTGCAGGCGGCGCGAACAATGTATTTACTGACATGGACGGAAACACTTTTCAAAGAGACAATAAAGGCAATTGGAACCAAAGAAATAACCAGTCGAACCAGTGGAGCCCGATGAACCAAAACAGTTCTAAAACAAGGGAGATGAACCAGAATTATCAAAACCGTGATTGGGGAAATACCCGTCAGCAAAACTTTCAGCAAAGCCGGAACTACGGCGGTGGAGGTGGCATGCACGGCGGCGGTGGTGGCATGCGCGGTGGTGGCGGTGGACGGAGGAGATAACCTCTTTGTTTATGATCAGGTACCGGAAGTTTAATCAATTAATTAGATACAACTTGCTTTAGTCAACCGTGATCAGGTATTCATTGCCCGCTTTGGACTCGACGATGTAATGCCGGTTTATCTGGATATGATGAGACCCTAACTAGTATAATGTTGGGAGGATTTTTCAAAAGGATTACAGAAAAATGCAGATTCTTTGATGCTTTTACAGATAGCAATGCAGATTAAGTTATTGTTTTATAACACTTTACACTTCCAATAAACATCCCGCAATAAAATCAGCAAAAAATATTTTCGAGAAAAACATTCAAAATCGACCGCGACGGACGGTTTGAACATGGTTTTGGCCGCAGTTCGGCCGTCGCCCGGTTTATTGCTTTGTTAGTTTCCTAACCCTTGTCATATCACAAACATATATATTGCCAACAGCATCGGTTACTAAGCCAGAAGGTAAAAAGAATTCGGCGTTCAAGGCGGGTCCTTCCAAATATCCGTATTTACCGTTCCCTGCAATAGTTGTCACAATCCCCGATAATGTGACTTTCCTGATCCTGAGGTTTGTGGCATCGGACAGGTATAAATTACCCGAACCGTCGTGTGTTATGTTTGTTAGGAAATTGAACCTGGCATCCTGGCCTGTTCCGTCTGAAAACCCGGCTGCACCTCCTGCAATAAAGGATGCAGCACCATCCAACGGCGGAAATTTGTATATCGATTCAAAAGTTGCAGCGTAAATATTCCCTGTAGCGTCACTCGTGATGGCTTCTATACCATAAGTTTTTGCATTGTTAAGGGTTGAAACAATCCCAGCCGGCGTAATCTTTCTCACTTGACTATTGTCATCAGTTACATATAGGTTCCCTGAGGCATCAATAGCTATATTTCTAGGGAACGCTATTTGCGCAATTGCCACCGATCCGTCGATTTCTGCACCATACTGGCCATTCCCGGCAACGGTTGATACCACTCCCCCCGGGGTTATCTTTCTTATCCTGCTATTACCGTAATCACTAACGAATAAGTTGCCTGCATTATCAATGGTTATACCTTTTGGATTATTAAATAGAGCATTAACCCCAATACCATCAGCAAAACCGCCGGTTGGATTCGCGCTTCCGACAAACGTTACAACTACTCCCGTCTGGGTCACTTTTTTTATTCTGTTCCGATCGATAACATATAAATTGCCGGACGCATCAATTGTAATTCCCTTGAGAGCATCGAACGTGGCGTTAGTGTCGACGCCGTTCATATAAGATGGCTGGTTGTCAGGGCCGCCGGCAAGGGTCGATACAGTGTAAGTTACATCCTTTACTGGTTTCTCAGCCTTTTTTCCACAAGCTGACAGGTAGACGGTTGCTAATAACAAAAGTAGTAACTTTTTCATTATGAGTTTTTTGTTTGGAGAGAAGACTTTGACGACTTAGATAGCCTTTTGTAGTCTGACGCGTTGACTGGTATACTGTAAATATTTTGAAGCAGAAAATTAGAATGAACCAAGACGTGTTAAGGTTAAGGCAGTGACAAAAGCTTTAAATATATGAAGCAAAAATAAATTAAATAGTTAAAAAAGCTAATAATTGAGTAAAAATTAAACGCATTGGCCAGGCAGAGTAAAAATGTTGACCCCACGCAGTCAAACGTGTTTCTTTTTACTGCAAACAATTTGAAACATTTATACCCCATAAGAACGCCCTGTAAATCTTATTTCAGCACCAAAACCCGATCTCCAAGCCGTAAACAATTTTTCCAATTTTCTATCCTAATATCTTCCCAACAAGATTAAAGAACAAATCCTTTAAAGGCACTTGCTGGGCTATTACCGGCAGAAAAGGGAGTATAACAGCTGCTGCGAAAACCAGCAGCGTTATTTTATCGATAATGATAATTTTCATATCCTGCGTTTTTTGGAAGCTACCGAGCAGGTCGACGTGCCAGGATGTATCCGGATGTTCTTCCCCCGTTTTATAAAAAGCCTTTAATTCATCTTCGTATTCCCTTGTAATTGGCCATGCCTGCAAACTGTATTGCATAAAGTACGTGCGTTTTACTTTAGCCAGCAGGGGCATAGGCAACAACAGGGGGAAGATAAAAAGAAACAAAACAAACACCAGTACCGAACCAATGGCCACCTCATAGTCTTTAATTGATACGCCCGAAAAAATAATGAGGTTATTGGTAACGCCCGCTGTTAATATGGAGAATGCCAAAGCCACCGGGAAAAAACTAAGCTGGGTATACCGCAAAAAGCCGAGGCCGCCCATACCATCCGGGTGCAGGGACGAAAGGTGAAGGTTCATTCTGGAGATCTTTCTTAAAAAAATAATCCATAGGATAGTGGTATATAGCCATCGAAAAAGCAGCAACTGCAATACAGGCAGGCTAAAAAGCAGGTACCACCAGCCGGCTACGGTTAAGTGATCATTCACCGAATGCCAGGGGGCATAGGTAGCGGCACTATTGACGCGGTGGTTTTCCTGGATAAAAAAAGAACTATAAACCAGAATAATGATGATATAGTCGACGAGTTTTGAATTCTTCCAATTTTCGAGTTTGTCTGTCAATTGTTCAAAGGCCGACCTGTTGGTATCGTCGACTATTTTGGTTGTATAAAAGAAATTAATAGCATGATTAAAACTATTATTTACAAAATGCCGTGCAAAAATGAGAAGAGGTATAACCAGTAAAAACCGGGCATGTGTTGAAATATCCCGCACAAAAAGCAGGTAAAACTGGTCCCACCCCAATATAAAAAAAGACAATACCGCCAGCGGCAGCCAGCAAAGCAGGGCCAGCCCCAAAACAACAAATACCTTCTCGCGCAAGCTCCTGGTTTCGAAGAATTTGGGGCGGTCAAATATCTTCCAGAATATCCCGCCCGAAGCGAACGCATAATCTTTTGTTATTGCATCCATTTGTTTTGTTTACCGGTTTTGTGTATTGAACAATCAAAATTAGCTACGAATGATACCGACACATCACAATTACGCTTTAGGTATGGTGCATATTTAAATTTGGAACATTTTCGTTCCTTCCGAAACCCCGTTGTCGCGAAATTGATATTATTTTTGTACATGCCAATTGTTTAACCAATACTGGGTTTATACTTTTAATTGTCTGGTTATGAATAAAATCATTTTAATTTATTTAGCAGCAGCACTGACCTTGTTAAGTTTGCCGGCTTTGTCTCAAGACAAAAAGTCTACGGACAAAAAACCTCAGGAGACAAAGCCTCAAGACAAAAAAGACACTACGGCTGCGTTAGGCCTTGCAGGAGATAACCTGGATCTTTATGCCGTATTAGATTTGTTTCAAAAGTCAAAAACAATTGAGGCGTTTGAAAAATCGTTGAATGATGAAAAATTAAAGATCAATAACCTGGATCTGAACCTTGATAAAAAGGTCGACTTTATCAAAGTGGTCACTACAAAAAAAGACAGTTCATATACATTTATACTCCGCGATGATGTCAGCAAAACTGAATCGCAGGATGTTGCTATCATTTTGTTGGACAAGGCCAAAGGAAAGGTGAGTCTGCAAATTGTTGGTGACGAGGAATTATATGGCAAAGATTATGTTGTTGAGCCAAAGGGTAATTCGTCAATTACAGCTAACCCGGGGTATACCGGAGAAAAACCCGTTACGGTCAATGTTCCGGCCACAACTACCGTAGTGGTGCAATCCGCACCAATCGTACAGTATGTTTATTCGCCTGCCTATGTACCTTATTATCCGCCTTATTATTACGGATACTCCCCGCCCTGGTTTGCATTTGCAACCGTTATGGCAGTAGGTATATATCGTCACAATCATTTCTATGGTGGTTATCATGGTGGTTATCATGGAGGCCACTACGGTGGAGGGAATACGGTGGTAATTAATAACAGAAACAGTGTTAATCATTACAATAACACCAGGAACACATCCAACACCGTACGCAACAACCAGAATAAGGGCAATTATGGTAATGGAACAGTAGATCGCGGGGGAAACAGAGGTTCGTCATCAACCAGACCCTCAACGTCAGACAGGGCCGGAAATGGAGCTTCCGGATCAAACAGGCCCTCAACATCAGACAGGGCTGGAAATGGAGCTTCAGGCTCAAACCGACCCTCAACATCAGACAGGTCATCCGGCTCAAACCGGCAATCTTCATCCCCGTCAGTGTCAAACAGACAATCGTCACCAAGCAGGTCTTCTGGTTCTTCGTACGGCGGTGGCGGGCGTTCTATGGGTGGCGGTCGCAGTGGTGGCGGCGGTGGCGGCAGAAGACGTTAGTTTTTATATATGTACTAAATACGGTTATATCAGTAAAATAAGAACAATTGATTTATGAAAAACATGATTGTAAAGGGATGCACATTGAGCTGTATCATGGGGCTGATGCTTGCCTGTAATGCAAACAAAGTAATTGATAAAGAACAAATAAAAAAAGACATTCAGGCAAAAGAAGACTCATTTGCTAATACCTACAATAGCGGAGCAATGAAAAGTATTGGCTATTATGCGGATGACGCGAAAAGCTTTTATCCAAACAGACCTCCATTAGTAGGCAAGGAACAAATCCTCGCTTTTTTAACGTCTGATCTAACCTCACCGATTGATAAGATTAAGTATACAACCAACGAAGTTTTTGTATCAAATGATGGAAATCTTGTTGTAGAACTGGGTTCTTTTTCAATTGCTGATTCTCTCAATACAACACTTAATACAGGAAATTATATGAGCCTTTTTGAAAAAAGAGATGGCAGATATGTTGCGGTAAGAGATATGAGTGCCTCCGATGGGTCTCATTAAATAAAAATGATTTAGCACATAGTTTTCAAACACTGTCTGAAAATATTTTTCGGAGCGTGTTCCATTTATAAATCGATGTAAGAAAAACATAACGCAGTTTATGCGGCAGTCCTCATTCCCATATCCCGTTATTTGCGGTTAAAATAACAGGTTCGCCGCTGGTTACGATGATGGTGTGTTCGTGCTGTGCTACATAGCCGCCTTTGTTACCTTTGAGGGTCCACTCCTCCCCTGTTTCCTCCGCATAAGTGGATTTTGTGGAAATAAAAGTTTCAATCGCTACCACAGCGTTCTTTTTAAACCGCTCCAGGTTATAGCGGTTATAACAATTCAGAATATCACTGGGCGATTCGTGAAGACTACGCCCAACGCCGTGACCAGCCAGATTCTTGATAACCGTAAAGCCGCGTTTTGCTGCTTGTGTTTCAATGAACCTGCCTATTTCCGCAATTTTAACACCGCCTTTTATTTGAGCTATGGCGTCTTTTAATATTTGTTTTGAGGAATTCACTAAAGCCGCGTGACCGTGGATGTCTTCGCCCAACACAAAGGAACCGCCGTTGTCAGCCCAAAATCCATTAAGCTCTGCCGAAACATCAATATTGATCAGATCGCCCTCCCGGAAAACTTTGTTTGCAGAGGGTACACCGTGTACAACTTCGTGATTAGCAGAGATGCAGCTATGCCCGGGAAATTTGTAGGTAAGCATAGGCGCCGAACGGGCGCCAAAACCTTTGAGCAAATCTCCGCCAAAATCATCCAGCTCTTTTGCCGACATACCCACGCGGCAATGTTCGCGCATGGCTTTTAAAGTAAAGGCCACCGCCTCGCTTACCTTTTGCATTCCAATCTGATCTTCAATGGTATTAATAGACATAAGCAATTTGAATTATTATTTCAAAAGTAAATAAAATGGCTGGGAAGAAATGGCTCTTATAAACGAACGTTTTCCTGTTCACTGTTCACGTTCATTTGGAGCGTTAATTTGTTATAAATAATTCATTAACAATTATTTGCAAATTATTTTTTGTCCGAAATTCCACATTTTTACTGACAAAACAGCGCCACCAAAACTTTTTTACACACGTTAGCACCGGCGATTAGCAGGATTGCGGAGGGCGGTAGCTTTCGCGATGTTGTAGTCTCGGCCTGAAAAGCAGTTGCAAAAAACAACCTTTAATTTGCAGTGTTGTGAAAACACCTACTAGAAGGTAAATAATTTTTCCTAATTAAACAGATATCTACTAATTTAATTAATGATATTTGTTACCATACTTCCATTAGTTCCGATAAACACAAACCTCAACCATCACGAAATGAAAATTTTAGAAGCGCTTGAACCACTTGATAATTTAGAAAAAAAAGGCATAGACGAACGAGAAATTTCTAATGCTTTACGCCAGCTCATTCCCGAAAACCCAGAAGAAGTTTTTATAGAATTAAAAGCCGAACTAATAGCCTTTGATTTTGCAGAAAATTATAGAAGTGAAAAGACCGGCTGGGGTACCTATTTCGGGCCAATGTTTGTGATGAATAATGGTGATGGCACGGCTACTGAAAGCCCTTCTATCTCATTGGTCGATGCTACAATGATCGATTATTGGGAGGAGCGCGCGAGCGATGCAGTAAATCCAATTCTAAAGGCCCGTTACAGCGGTTTGGTCTGGGATTTTAAGCACAAGATAACGGGTATAAGCCCTTCCCATGAGATTGCTAAGATTTACATTCGAGCACTTATCGATACCGCTGCCGGTGATTATCACCGATACCCAACCGCAACCTTTGGCAAGTTAAAACGCGCCTTAACGCTTGCGATAGCAATAAACCATGAAGAATTAATCAGACAAGCCAAAAACGGGATTATTGGGTACGAAAATGGCCATGCAAAAGATGATAAGCCAGGGCTTTGGGGGTATTCTTTTGATCTTTTGGTCAACAATAAAAAAGTTAATCTATCGAATGAGGAGGAACAACAAATTGTCGGTGAACTTGAAAATAAATTGGCGAGATTAACGGCGACGGATAGTTCGGATCAGAAAATAAACCCGTGGGCAGCCGAAGCTGCCGCTGAAAGATTGGGTAATTACTATCGTAAAGCTGGAGATAGTGAAAATAGCCGACGTGTTATTCTATCAATCGGCGATGCTTTTCAAAAAATATTGGATGAAGGATCGGCTATGCAAGTATCCGGCTGGCTTGATCATTTGTTTAAGCTGTATAACAAATTCAATCTAAAAGAGGAAGCTGCTGAAATTCTGCTCAAAATAAGGGAAGTGGGGCCGAAAGCAGCCCAAGAACTTAAACCGGTCACCCATGAATTTAATTTGCCTAAAGATGAGTTTGAGCAGTATATCAAGGAAATGACCGATGGTGAAAAAGAAGATATTCTTTTTAAGATCGCTACACAATATCTACCCAACAAGGAAGAAGTAAAAAAGGAAATATTTAAACTTAGAAATAGTGCCCCCTTTGTATTTCTAATATCGCAGCAATTGCAGGATGAAAAAGGGCGCGTCGTAGCGACGGTAGGGTCGTTGGATGATGACCTGGATGGCCATATTGTCCGGCAGGTGTCCCAAAATTTGAGTTTTTCTGCCCCATTTTTACGGTCGGTAATTCAAAGAGCGATTGATGCACGTGGACTGAGCAAAGATGATATTTTAAAATTCATTCAAAAATCTCCCGTAGTTGACGAGAATCGTTATCCGATTATCGAAAGAGCGATCAACGCCTATTTTGACAAGGACTATATGGTTTTTGTTCATTTGGCTATTCCCCAAATTGAGGAAGCTGTCAGAAATATCGTTGAAATGGCTGGAGGGAACGTCTTAAAGACCGCACGTGGCGGCGGCTATCATCTGCGCACATTCGATGATATATTACGTGACGACATCATAAAGGAAGCATTGGGCGAAGATTTCGCAGATTATTACAAAATGTTATTTACTGACCAGCGCGGTTGGAATTTACGCAACAATGTTTGCCATGGGATGACACGACCCCGTAATTTCAACAACCAAACTTCTGATCGCGTCTTACACGCGTTGCTCTGTTTAACACTATTAGAAATTAAGCCAAAATAACGAAAAGAAATTTGATTGCAGTCGTTAGCCGCTTACCTCTATTTTTGACAACGTATGTTAAATTGAAAAGTAAAAGACAAATTGATCTATGGCTTGCAAAGTATGTAAACGTCGACGGCGTGTTCTCTGCCACTAGCGATTAGTGACGATATTTGCCAGAGTATCTGGATTGCCTGTTTTCTTTCAGGAAAGTCAACATTGTTTTTCAGCTTATTCAAGTTTTGTTCTAGGAGCTTTTTCGATATGAAGTTGATATTTAAGTAAACCGATCTTTTACTATTCGGGGTGGTTTTTATTTTTATAAATCGTTCGGCAAAATCGTCAACCGAGGTTCCTTTCCTCAATCGGTTGATTTGCGTTACAACCTTATCCTTTTTATATATCTTTTTCCAGTTTTTCCTTTTTAAATTAATTTGGCTGTCCATCGCATTTAGATTGCCAATATTTTTCTGAGCCTGACCTATAATCTCCGTGAAAGAGGTAGCAGAAAACTTACTTTTATCTGTCTTGGATAAAATGAAAGCTATTTCCGTACCCTTTATTCTAATATGATCAGCCCACTCGTCGCCAAGGTCATCTAATAGGAGAAATTCACCATCAGAAAACTTGTTTTCTGCGTAAGCAAATGAAGTGTCTTTAGCAAATGTCGTTGATTTGGTTGTTACCTTTCCTTTTTCTGTTTTTATTTGACTAATTAACGGGTCTGGCAAAAATATCGTCAAAAATTGATCTATGCTTCCTAATAGACGGCTGTCTTTAAACAGTTTCCGGTTAGAATACGTGAATTCAGACTCGTTGAAATTTACAAAAAAGCAAGCTTTATTGTTGATATAATCAACAAGGCTTAACGCACTGTCATCCGCCCTGTATATCTTAATCTTTGATAGTCGCACAGAGCTTACCCGGATCGATTTTTCATTGAGTCGCAGTTTAATATCCTTTGAAAGCATTTGTTTTCCGTGTTCCACAATGTAAGTATAATTATCGTGTCCATCCCGAACAAGAGATACAAGTTGACTTACCCCCTTCAGTTTTTTTGAGAGATTCAGCTTTCTTGCTGGACATCCTTCGTATTCATACATGACATCAGTTATCAGCTCTTTATCTAGATCATCTAAAAATCTATTGAATAAAAACGTCAGGGCAATCGGAGTAAGGTTATCACGTTCGGTAGCATAATCGAACGGGGTTGCAAACATGGTTAATGGTGTATCTTTAGCTTTAAAGTTTTCTGCCAGATTAACAATGTGCGCACAAAAATTGGCAAAATTGGAGATAGTCGATTTTTCTCCTGATCTCGCCAACCGGGACGTATTTGCTGATATACTAAAGCGCTCATTGTCATTATTGACACGTAAAAAGTTCAGCATGTAACTGTTCATCCCGACGTAATTTATGCTTTCCAGCAGATTGTCAGATTCGACTGATCTTGCTCTCATTGCCGAACTATTCGGTTCCAGATTGTCCATTGAAAATTTTTCCAGGAGTGTTTGAGGAGTGTACAGGAAAGTAGTTATCACCTCATAGGGGAGTGGGTCGAGTGACTTTATGAAATCATTAATGCCTGAAATGTTTCGTTTAGCAATTACAATGTAGGTAGCAAAATCAATAAGGAAAAAATAAGCCAGTTTCTGCTCGTCCCACTCCTTAATATATTCGCTTGTAAAAGGCGCCTTATTTAAATATTTAAGGATCAAGCCCGAAAATTTGTAAGACTTACCATTCTTACTTGTATCGGATTTGTTTACCACACTATCTAGCTTTTTGCAACCAAAATCATCCTTCTCATTTTTTATTGTGCTAAAGAGCCCTTCGACCATCTTACTACCATAGAAATTGCCGCCAACCTTTTTATAGATATAAATATTCTCGTTCAGTACAACTTTACTAAAATTATCGGCTTTAACTTTTGCCATCTTGCGACAGATTTATGAATATTAAATATACAAGTTTTAAATTATCATATAATTTGTATTGTAAAGCAATCGGCTTAGCAAATCATCACTGAACATCATCGCGGTGATTTTAATCGTGTCGCTGGTCATTAAATTTTAAAAAACGTACGGTTGCTTTGCCGTGCGGTTATTTTTTACCTTTATAAATATGAAAGATGTAAAGGTAACTTTTCGGCCTTCGGCCGGCCAACTCAACAAGATTAAAGTATGGCTTACTGAGGAGTGGGATGTTTCTGGCGAGGGCTTTTGCTGTAATTGGGGTGTGATAGAAGATGCTTTCGATAACAAGAAAATGGGGGTTATTTCCTTAGCTAAAAAAGTAATAGGCTTTATTACATGGTTTGATAGTGAACGGGTAACTACAATACAGATTACAGAAATAAAGCTGGGCTTTAGAAGAATGGGTTATGGCCGGATATTGGCAGAAGCTCTGTTTGATATGCTATATGAAAAAGGTGTAATGATTTTGGATTTACATTGTCAACCGGCAAAATCTGAAAAAGCGTGGAAAAAATTGGGTTTCAAACAATATCCTGATGTGGATGATTTTAACGATTACAATTCTAAAGATGGTAAATACTTGTATAAAATTTTAGTCCCATTTGACAAACCAACAAAATCTGATAAAGACAAGGAATCGATTGAACTGTGGGCAGTTGAGCCTTATGAAACATCTAGGTTTCTCCCTGAATGGAAATGGTATCCTAAGTTTGAGAAAGGCAGTAGAAAATTGTTTAAACCAATTATATTCCCCGCCAAACGCGATTGGAATATCCAATGGAAAAAGGACGGCAGCATTATCAAAAACAACAAGGTAAAACGATTTGGTAAAACGGATATTAACTTCAGCGACTTCATAATTATAGAACAATTACCCCTGCCATGAAAATTTGATAAAGGCTTTGTGTTCGTCCTCATCAAATCTATCACACCCTAAACAACCGAAAAGCTTTACGGGTTATTGAATAGGCAATTTCCGTACTTGCAGATTCTCCGAAGGTACCCTGCGTTTGAAGGTGACATGATAATGGAAGACCCTGCGGAAACATAAAAATACTCTTTGATAAACGGCCGTTAAAAGTAAATAGAAGATGGTTAGAGGCAGTTTTTGTTTCAGTCGTATAGATGGTCTTGGCAAAATGCTGATATATCATTACTTTCAATTATAATTATAGCCGCATATAAATTATAAGATGGTACCCAGGGGCAAACTATATATCAGCTACAAGGATTTGTTTTTGGGGATTTATTATTGCCTCACCGAACGCGTTAGATCTCAAAAGCCCAATGTTGATCAGGATGTCAACAGACTGATCTGCCTTTCGGTGCGAACCGGCGTTGATCTGGTGTTAAATGCTTTAAATTTTCCACCTGGTTTCGAAATGCTTGTTACTGATATCAATATCCCGGATATGTTTGCGATAATTAACTGGCACGAACTAACGCTTGTTCCGATCCCGGTTAACAAATACACCTTAAATATGTCCGCGGCACAAGTGGAAGCTGCTATTACACCAGCAACCAAAGCTATACTGATCACTCATCTTTTTGGTGGTATTATGGAAACTGAGGCGATAATTGCCATAGCCAAAAAGCATAACCTGATCATATTTGAGGATTGCGCACAAGCTTATGCCGGTAACATTTATGAAGGAAACCCAGCCTCGGATGTAGTGATGTTTAGCTTTGGCTTTATTAAAACCAATACTGCAGTTAGCGGGGCGATGATCAAAATAAAAGATCGGGCTTTGTATGCCGATGTTGTTACCCGCAATGACCAATACGAGCAACAAGATAACGCAGGCTATTTAAAAAAACTTTGTAAAGTGGCTTTTGTAAAATTACTCACTAACAAAGCCATATATACTTGTTTTTATAATTTAGTAATGGCCGTGGGAAAGAATTTTGATGATGTACTGGATGGCTTTACGAAAGGGTTTCCTGGTGATGATATTTTTAAACAGATCCGTCGCCGGCCTTGTGTTCCAAATCAAAGGCTACTTAGTAAAAAGCTCAATAATTTTCGTCAACAACAGATAACCTCAAGAATACAATTAGCAAATGATGTATTGCAAAACGTACCGGATATTTATAAAATTGGTTTTTTAAATAAAAAACATACTTATTGGGTAATGCCAATTGAAACCAATGATCCGGATGGATTAATCAGTTTCCTGCGCCGCAATGGTTTTGATGCTTCGCAGAAGGCTTCAAGTTTAATAAGGATAACGGAGCAGCGTGTCATCCCCAATGACGAAGATCTTATGCTGGAGAATCTGGTTTATTTACCAGTTTATCCGGGAATGAGCAAAAAAGATCGACTTAAGTTAAGTCAACTATTAATCAACTTTCCAAACTAGTTACTTTTTTCCGTCCGCGCAGGGCCTCCGAAGGGACCCTGCGTTTGAAGGTGACATGATAATGGAAGACCCTGCGGAAACATAAAGCCTTAGGTCGAAAGTCTTAAGGATTTCGGCGTTTAATAGGTTAGTAACAGTATAGCAACCTTTTATAAGACACCTCCAATTGTTTTGCTGTAACTAAAAAATATATGTGCCGTACAACAAACTTGTAGATACTCCCGAAAACAAGGAACAATCCCTAAAAGTAAATTATAAACCTAATTACAAATGAAGACAAAACAACACCACTTTTTAAACAACAAATGGATAGATCAGGCATCTGATTTAAATCCCGGAAAATGCCAGCTGGTTTTAGTGTTTGGGGCGCCTGAATGTGTTATAAAACCTGAAATTTATCAACATCTGAAAAAATCTTATCCAAAGGCTGATATTGTTATAGCATCAACGGCCGGGGAGATCATCGACGATATAGTATATGACGACAGTGTTGTTGTAACTGCACTCGAATTTGAAAAGACCGAGATTAAATGTGTAGAAACAAATATCAGCAATCACATCAATAGCTTTGACACAGGGAGTCACCTGATGAAGCAACTGTACCGCGAAGATTTGAGAGGCGTATTTATAATTGCTGATGGAACGATTTTAAACGGAACGGAGCTTGTTGCAGGGTTTAGCGAAGGAAATTATAAGAATATTCCGATAACCGGGGGACTTGCAGGGGATGCTGCGCGGTTTGCTGTAACTTTTACCGGGATGAACGAGACCCCGGCGCAGGGCAATGTGATAGCTGTTGGTTTTTATGGCGATAATATACTGATAGGCCATGGTTCATTAGGCGGATGGGATGAGTTTGGGCAGGAACGTGTTATAACACGTTCGGAACAAAATATTTTGTTTGAAATAGATGGCAAAAATGCACTTGAGCTTTATAAAGAATACCTGGGCGACTATGCAAGCGAATTGCCGGGCTCTGCCTTGCTTTTCCCGCTTTCCATCAAGGTAGACGGGTCGGATAAAAACCTTATCAGAACGGTATTGGGCGTTAGCGACGAAGAAAAAACAATGACATTTGCCGGAAACCTCCCCGAAGGCAGCAAGGCAAGGTTAATGAAAGCTAATTTTGATAGATTGATCGGGGCTTCGTCAATTGCAGCTGAGGGTTCGTTAGCCGGGATAAAAGATCATGCCCCCCAGTTTGCCGTATTAATGACCTGTATCGGCCGAAAACTGGTACTGAAGGACAGGACCGAAGAGGAAGTGGAGGCTGCCAGGGAAGTTTTAGGGAACGATGTGCGGATTACCGGCTTTTATTCGTATGGCGAAATATCGCCTTTGGACGCAGGTTCACAGTGTCAGTTACATAATCAAACCATGAGCGTGATCACGTTTGCGGAGTTTTAAATATAAAATGTGGAGTACCATAAGGTTTTAAGCAGGCATGTTAGAAAACTACTTCCGGCAGAGTACTTAGCTGATGAAGGTATCCAGGCTTTTCTCGAGAGTGTCAGTAACTCTTATTATAATTTCGAAAAGATTAATAGTTTATCGGAACACGCTTTTGAGGTAAGTGAAAAAGAATATCAGGAAGTTAACAGTTCCCTTAAGCAATTAAAAGAAGTAGCGGAAAAAGCGGCCCAGGCAAAGTCAGATTTTCTGTCGACCATGAGTCACGAGATCAGGACACCCATGAATGCGGTAATTGGGTTTACCCATTTATTGCAGCAGCTTAGCCCAACCCCCGAACAGGCGGAATACTTGAAACTGTTAAAATTTTCTGCCGAAAACCTTTTGGTGCTCATTAATGATATCCTGGATTTCAATAAGATAGAAGCCGGAAAGATAGAATTCGAAGAAGCTGACTATAACATTAAAGACCTGATAAACAATATCAGGCTTTCGTTGTCGCAAATCGCCACCGAGAAAAACATCAAGGTGGAATTTTTATTTGACAACAACCTGCCTTCGATGGTTAACGGAGACTCGACCAGGGTGGGTCAAATTTTAACTAATCTCGTCAATAACGCTATAAAATTCACAAATGAGGGTAGTGTAACCATAAGGGCTTCGCTTAACAAAAAACTGGAAGACAGAACGGTCATTGATTTCGAGGTGGCTGATACCGGCATAGGTATAGAAGAAGACAAAATTGAATATATTTTTGAAAGCTTTACCCAGGCTGCGGCTGATACTTCGAGAAAATTTGGCGGCACCGGCCTGGGTCTTGCCATTACCAGGAAACTGCTGGAGTTGATGGGCAGCGAAATTAAATTGAAGAGTGAATTTGGTAAAGGGTCGGTTTTTTACTTTACGTTAAGCATGAAAAATAGCGTGCAGCACAAGGTAAGTGAAACGAATAATGAGTCGGGTATTAAACAAAAAAGTTTAAGCGGATTAAAAATTTTAATTGCTGATGATAACCACATCAATATTATAATGATCAAACAATTTATGAAGGCTTGGGACATTGAATGTGATACGGCTAAAAACGGACTTATTGCCCTTGAATTGGTAAAAGTCAATAATTACCAACTGGTGTTGATGGATTTGGAAATGCCCGAAATGGACGGTTATCAATGTACGGCTGAAATCAGGCGCCTGCCTGGTGATTTTTATAAAAATATACCGATCATAGCGTTAACCGCTTCCTCTATCCCCGATATAAAGGATAAGGCTTATGTTGCCGGAATGAACGATTTTGTTAATAAGCCTTTTAACCCGAATGAATTATACAGGAAAATAGCGGCCTGGTCAAATTCTTCGTTAAAATGTGCTGAGCATTAAATAGCCAATTTAAATTCAAATAGCTGCTAAAAGCCTTTTTGTCCCGAAGTTCCCCGTCCCAGCCGGGTGTCCGAAGGGGCCCTACAAAGGACAATCAGTGAACCCGCAAGGACTTTTCACCTCGCTTGCTTCGTTCAGGCGAGGGTCTCCGAAGGGACTCTGCATTTAAGATTGGATAGTGGAGCCGAAAGGATTCGGTTAGAACCCAATTATACTCCGGGCACCCCAAAACGAAGATTTTATTCTTTTAATTGAAGATTTCCTTGATGTAATTGGGATGATGGAAAAATGCGGCAAAAATAATGATGCATAACGGGTGTGATTATTTAACTTTAATGTCATGAAAAACCTGTTGCTCACCATATTTTTAATTATTTCCACTGCGGCATTCGCGCAAACACATAAAAAGAATGTGGGCTACAGCCACTTTAAAACATTTTATATCGACCTTAATAATGACAATAAAATTGACACAATAATATTAAGTTCGTCTTTGCCGGATAAAACATCGTTTAACCGAATTTCTATTTCAATGTCCGGCACTAAGACGACCACCTTTACGGCAAAAGATCATTGGGTAGAAATAGACACTGAATTTCTTGCTTCCAATAAAAATCTGGTGAAATCAAAAAATATTTTTATAAAGAAAACGAAAATACATACTGCAATTATTATTTTCGGCGTTTTGGGTCCTGCGGGATATCGTGAAGAATTTTCGATCATAAATATTGAGAATAACAACATTAAAATGGTTTTTGATCATGGTTTTGGAGACCACACTGATTCTATCGATGTGGACATTGAAATACCTGCCAAACTTATCGATCTTGAAAATAATGATAGGTTATGTTTTGTTTATAGTGATTACAAAGAGCTTTATAAGTCAGTAAGTGGCGGATATATAGGAACTTACGCCCCTTTCTATGTGTTCCCTGTTACCGATGATTACAAGGATAATGAAGCCCTGTCGAAAACTTACAACGAAAAACATTACATTTATGTTGACTCTAAACACCAGGGAAAAATTGAAATATTTTACCCGGATAATAAGAAACTAAAGCCCCGGCTTTGGAAATAATAACAATTTAAATCTAAAATCTATAACAAAAAAACCGTAAGCCAAACATAGGTTCAACTTACGGTAATAATTTTGTGGAGCCGGAGGGATTTTTCGCTGTTATTCATAATCGTTAGCTTCGTCACGATCGAATTTATAACCGCCACTATTAAAACTGAAGCTTTTTATTTTGTTTTTAAAGGCGGTAACGCTATTCTCCGTTGAGATGGAATCTTTGACCGTTGTATTAGTATCCTCTATAGAAAAAGCAATAACTTCAATCGTTTTTCCTACCAAATCATCGGGGAGTTGAAGTACAAGGATTTTTTTATCAGATTTTAATATGGTACGTATCATATAAACAAAAATACATAATAATCGGCAGATATGTAAAAAGCCTTCGGACGATTAAATGAAGGCTTTCGACTAATCAATGAACCCGCGGCGATTTTTCACTTCGCTTTGCTTCGTTCAAGAAATAGTTTTTCGCTCCTGTCGCCAGGCATAATCCCGCCCAAGAGATAGTTCTTACCCTCATCGGTTTCCATATATCCCACCGCCCTCACGAAGTCCTTTTACACCCAGCTATTGGTAATGATGCTTTCTATCTGGTTCAGCTGTTCGGCGGTTAACTGTTTTAAATTGTCCTGACTTAATATGGTATTGTTAATTTGGATATAGTTATTTTGCTCGTTTACTACCGTGTTGGTGTGCTGTTTATTTATTGCGCCAACTGTTTCGGGGTAAAGCCTGGCGGCTCGCATATTGCCGTTAAGGGTAAACTTTTCAAGTTAATGTTAATTTTTGCAAATCCGACATGTTTACAAGTTATTGATTATCAGTAACTTGAAATAATTTCCTGGGCTTACAGACTAAATTCATAACAACTTGATTATTAAATAAATAGTATTAAAATTCTTGAAACAGCGTAAACTTTTTTACCCGTCACTTTTGTTGTATATTTTTCTAAGGGCGAGTCATTTTACCGAAGTTGCTTGTAACGAAATTCCGACCTTCATGACAGCCAGTGGGTAGAAATCAAAAAGCCTTCAGGCTAACGGCTGAAGGCTTTTCACTTTTTCGTAATTGCAAGGTCTATGCTTAGATCCTATCGAAGAAAAAACACCGCAACATAACCCCAATTATACCGAAACGGTTACCCGCAAAAAAGTAGCAGGGATTGAAGTGGTATTTTTTGATGAACTTTTGTTTTGGCTGTTAAATAAATGTTCCAGTTTATTTTGCAGATCCGCCGCCCTGCCATTCTTTTCGGCCGCCTCAAATGCATTCATTGTTGGCCCGTAATAGTTTTTGAATTCAGATACGAGCGTAGCCGGCGCGTCATCAAAATTAAAGGTATAAGTGTCGCGCTGAAATGATATTTTTCCTTTATCTATTCCAGCAGCCTCAAACCGCTCAATTACATTATTCTCCATTCCCCACAACATCGGGCTGATAAATCCTTCAGGTGGCGCAGGTGTATAGGCCGAACTGATGTTCAACAGCTGGGCCACCAGGGTCGGGTCGCCGGGAATCCAGTTTCCCATCACAATTCTTCCGCCCGGTTTGGTAACCCGCACCATTTCCTTTGCCACGTCGAAAGGCTTTGGTGCGAACATAGCGCCAAAGATACTTACTACAAGGTCGAACGTATCATCATTCAACGCTATCAAATTTGTTGCATCGCCTTCCTGGAATTTACAATTGACCAACCCTTCTTTCCTTGCGCGGATGTTTCCGGCTTCAACAAGGTTCTCGGCGATATCAACGCCTAAAACCACTGCTCCGAGTCTCGCTTCTGGCAATGCGGTGGTACCGTCGCCGCAGCCCAGGTCAAGAACGTTAAGCCCTTTTGTAATACCGAGTGTAGATACTAATGCTTCTCCGCTTTCGCGCATACTTTCGGCGATACGGGTGAAATCGCCTTTTTCCCACAACGCTTTGTTGGGATTTGTCATTTGCTGTGTCTCCATTTTGTGTGATCTTTTTTAATGATATATCAAAGATCAGCAGCAGCGGGAGCAAAAGACGGTAACTATGTTACTTTGCTGTGTAACTTTGTTACATAGCGCTTAACAGCTTTATTTGATTGCGGTATAGCAGAATGCGGCCATCTGTTTCTAATTTTTTAAGCAGGCGGGAAATCACAACACGGTTTTTACCCAATTCATCGGCAATTTGCTGATGGGTAAGATTAATCAGCGCCGAAGAGTTTATGCTCGCCTTTTCTTTAAGGTATTCCACCAGCCGCTCGTCAGTCTTTTTAAAGGCTATGTCATCAATGCTCCTGACAACCTCGGTAAACCCATCTAAAATGGTTTTCATCACAAATTGCTTCCAGCTGTCATAGTTTGCCATCCACTCATCAGCCACTTTTCCGGGGACTATGTAAATCACAGAATCCTCCTCCGCACTTCCATTAATGGAACTGACTTTGGTGGTCATCCAACTGGTGAATGACATCGCACAAGTTTCGCCGGCCTTTACGTAATACAATAGCAATTCCTGGCAATCGTCACTAAGTCTGGATACTTTGAAGGTGCCTTCTGCCACCAAAGGAACTCCCCAAACCGGCTGGTCTATTTTCAAGATCACATCCCCACGGTTAACTTTCATTAACATTGATTTAGCTTCTATCTCTGCCAATAATTGCGGTTCAAAAAAGGCAGAAAAAACGTTGAGATACCTGGAATTTTCAATAGACATTTTGGGCCTGTTTAAAAATAGGTGAATAAATTGCTATGTGTTTGAAAGACAAAATAGTAATAATTGCTGGTTTAGTGGGATAAATACTCCACCGGCCGAAGCTATAACTTTGCACAAATATGCTTGTAGTTTATGAGAAAATCAAAAAGCCTCCAGACTAGTGACTGAAGGCTTTTGACTTTTTAATTTTGATTTTTCTCGTGGAGCCGGAGGGATTCGAACCCTCGTCCAAACATGGTATAAGGTATGCTTTCTACATGCTTATCTGCTGTTAAATTGTTGGGAAGGGGAAGGTCAGCCGCGCACCTGTACCGTCTTCCTTAGGTGCTTTGTTTCGTCCCGTTGTCGCACCGCCCAACGGGACTATTTTCGTTTTTCGATGCCCCGGTTGCCGATCCAACAAAACAGAAAACCGGCGGGACAAAAGCTAGTTAATTCTAAATTAAGCAGCTAAGGCGTAAGTATTTTCGCCATTTGTAAGTTTGAGTGTTCAGATTTAAGCGCTAATTCACCCAACGCGCTGCATGCTTACCTACTTATCTCCATCCTGTCAATTCCGGTCGACCCCATGTTAAGGTAAAAGCAGAAAGCTGAACGGCTAAAGCTAAGAACTACAAACTTACGATTTTTGGCTCAAAGGTAAAAGCGAAAAAGCAATTTTTAAGCGTAAGGCTTAAAGCCGAAAACATAAAGTACTATAAAATGAATCACGACAGCCTCCCGGGAGGTAAAAGTCTTGTGCTTTCAGCCTTTTGCTTTTGGCTTCTTAAATGCTTTCCGCTTTAAGCTTTTTGCTTTCAGCCACCCTCCCCGGATACACCTTCAACCCTTCTTCCAGGCAGGTCATTGCTTTTTCAATATCGTTGCTGTTTAATACATAGGCCAGGCGTACTTCGTTTAAGCCGGCGCCGGGCGTGCTGTAGAAGCCGGTTGCGGGGGCCATCATTACTGTTTCGTTATTGTAGCTAAAGCTTTCCAGCATCCACTGGCAAAACTTATCGGAATTGTCTATTGGCAATTGTGCTACTACATAAAATGCGCCGCCAGGGTTGGGGCAGAAAACTCCGTCCATTTTGTTGAGGGCGCTTACCAATGTATTGCGACGGTGCGTATATGCCTTATTTACCGCTTTAAAATATTCATCGGGAGTGTCGACAGCTGCTTCGCCGGCAATCTGCTCCACCATACCCGGACTAAGCCTGGCTTGCGCGAATTTGAGCGCCGTGGCCAACACATTCTTGTTTTTTGTGATCAGGCAGCCTAATCGTGCGCCGCAGGCACTGTAGCGTTTGCTAACTGTATCTAAAACAATAACGTTTTCATCCAGTCCTTCAAAGTGCATAGGCGAAATGAAGGTATGGCCGTCGTAACAGAATTCGCGGTAAGCTTCGTCGCAAAATAAAAACAGGTCGTATTTCAATACCAGCGTTTTCAATGCTTCAAGCTCTTCCTTTGAATATAAATACCCGGTAGGGTTATTCGGGTTGCATATAATGATAGCCTTGGTCTTAGGCGTAATCAGCTTCTCGAATTCGGCTATCGGCGGTAGCGCAAAACCATTTTCAATGTAGCTCAGTATGGGTTTAACAAACACATTGCTCTGAACAGCAAAGCCATTGTAGTTGGCATAAAACGGTTCGGGAATAATTACTTCATCACCCGGATCAAGACAGCTCATCATTGATATGGTAATAGCCTCCGACCCGCCGGTGGTAACAATTATATTTTCGGGTGCGATGTTATAGTCTAACTTGTTATAATATCCCGTTAATTTTTTGCGGTAAGATAAAGTTCCTTCTGACGGCGTATAGGCCCAAACTTTAAAGTCGATATTTTTTATTGCGTGCAGCATTCCTACCGGAGTTTCAATATCCGGCTGACCTATATTTAAATGATAAACCTTTTTACCCGCAGCTTTAGCCATATCTGCATATGGCGTTAACTTACGGATGGGCGAGGCTGGCATATGCTGCCCCTTTTGCGAAATTTTTGGCATGGGGCAAAATTAGTGATTTTAGTCGGAAAGACCGAAAGTCGGAAAAGTCCGAAAGTAACCGCAAAAAAAGTTTTTCTCTGCGTTCCTGACCAAAAACAAAAAAGACGTGAAACATCGCGTCTTTAAGAATATCTTTCTTAAGTCTCTCCGCCAGCCGGCGGAGGAGATTTAGAGGGGGTCGGACTTGGGGCCGAAGTTTACTTACTGCTCGCCGCAGGCTTAGCTACAACCTCACCAACAATATTTAAATTTTTTGTCGGGGTTTTAGCGTTTGAGGTTACAATAATGGTTTTGTTAAACGGAGCTGCCACAGCTGCGTTATAAGTGATTTTTATTAAGCCTTTATCGCCGCTCTTTACCGGTGTTTTGGTATAATCGGCAATGGTACAGCCACATGTTGGCCTTACCTCGGTTAAAATAAGGGGCTCGGTGCCCACGTTAGTAAATTCAAACACAGTGGTAACTGGTGTACCTTGTGGAATTTTACCAAAATCGTGTTTTTCTTCGTTGAATTTAAATTCAGCTTTTTGATTATCTTGTGCCGACGCGGAAAAGGCAAATCCTAAAATTACCGCACATACTAATAAAATCTTTTTCATAATAGTTATTTGATCCCTACAAATATAAATGGTTTAATGTTTAAAAAAAACTATTATACGAAGTAGATGTTTTATAGGTTACAATGCCAATTACAAAATAGAATTTTATAATTTTACCGACTTAACAAAATTTTATATGCCCGAAACTGCAATACACGCTATCAGTAGATTTAATGGTACTGAACTCAGTTTTGATGAATTTAAAAAAATAGTAACGGACGATTACCGGATAGGCTTCGAGAGTCGGCAGGCAAGTTTAATTGGGCGAAGGGAAGTACTTACCGGTAAGGCTAAGTTTGGCATATTTGGCGATGGTAAGGAAGTGGCGCAATTGGCTATGGCTAAAGCATTTCGCAACGGCGATTGGCGCGCCGGCTACTATCGTGATCAAACGTTTATGTTCGCCACAGGCATGAGCAACCTGCCTGAATTTTTTGCCCAGCTTTATGCTTATCCTGATGTTGAGAAAGACCCCGCATCAGCCGGAAGGCAAATGAACTGCCATTACGCAACCAGGTTTGTAAATGCAGATGGAAGCTGGGCTAACCAGGCCGAAACAATGAATTGCTCGGCCGATATCTCAACTACGAGTGGTCATATGCCGCGCTTGCTCGGCCTTGCTTACGCTTCAAAATTATACAGGCAAAATAAAGAACTTGAATACCTTAAAAACTTTTCGGTAAACGGTAATGAAGTTGCCTTTGGTACAATTGGTAACGGGTCGACCTCGGAGGGTTTGTTTTTTGAAACTTTTAACGCAGCGGGCGTATTGCAGGTACCCATGGCAATTTCTATCTGGGATGATGCCTATGCAATTTCGGTTCCTGCAAAATTGCAGACAACCAAAGAAGATATTTCTGAAATATTAAAAGGGTTTCAGCGTGAGGATGGCACCAATGGATACGAGATATTTAAAGTGCGCGGCTGGGATTATGTAGCCCTTTGCGAAACTTATGAGCGCGCCATTGCGATGTGCCGAGAAGAGCACGTGCCTGTTTTAATACATGTTACCGAAATGACACAGCCCCAGGGCCACTCATCTTCGGGTTCGCATGAGCGGTATAAAACCAAGGAACGCCTGGCTTGGGAAGAAGAGCACGACTGCCTGCTTCAAATGCGTAAATGGATGATTGCATCAGCTATAGCTACTGAAGCAGAAATGGATGAGCTGGAAGCCGCGGCAAAAAAACACGTACGCGAATGTCAGCGGAAGGTGTGGAATGAGCTGGGAGATGAAATAAAGGCAGAATTGAATGAAGCTGCGCAATTAATTGAGCAATTGGCGCAAAATGTGCCTGACCAGGAAGAATTATTAGCTATTATACAGGATTTGCATGAATGCGTTGATCCGGGTCGTAAAGACTTTGTATCTGCTATTCGTAAGACTTTACTTATTACGGCAAAAAATAGCGTTCCAGAAAAACAAATATTGTTAGACTGGCTTACTCGCGAAAATGCAAAAAATGCCGCCCGTTATAACTCAAAGCTTTTTACTGAAACACCGCACTCACCTTTAAATGTAACCCCTGTTGCCGTACAATATGCTGACGATGCCACGTTGCTGGACGGACGCGAGATACTAAATGCGTGCTTTGATGCAAATTTTGAGCGCGACAGCAGTATAGTGGCTTTTGGTGAAGACGTAGGCGCTATTGGTGATGTAAACCAGGGTTTTGCCGGCTTACAAAGTAAATACGGCGATTTGCGTGTTACCGATACCGGCATTAGGGAAGCAACAATAGTGGGCCAGGGAATAGGCTTGGCTATGCGCGGTCTGAAACCGATAGCCGAAATCCAGTATCTTGATTATTTATTATATACAATTAATACGCTAAGCGACGATTTGGCGAGTTTGAGTTACCGCACTTTTGGCGGCCAAAAAGCCCCCGTAATAGTGCGTACCCGCGGTCATCGTTTGGAGGGTGTATGGCATTCGGGCTCTCCGCTTGGAATGATCTTAAGCTCACTGCAGGGCTTGCATATTTGCGTTCCGCGCGATATGACCCAGGCGGCAGGTATGTATAATGTGTTGCTGCGCGGCGATGAACCGGCCCTTGTAATTGAATGCCTGAACGGGTACCGCTTAAAAGAAAGATTGCCGGAAAACGTTGGAGAATTTACAGTTCCACTTGGAAAAGCTGAAATCCTGAAACAGGGAAGCGATGTTACCGTTATTTCGTATGGCTCAACTTTACGCATTGTTTTAGAGGCAGCTAAAGAACTGCAGAAAATCGGAATAGAAGTAGAAGTTATAGACCCGCAAACTTTGGCACCTTTTGATACTGACAATATTTGCGGGACTTCTTTAAAGAAAACCAGCAAATTATTGATTGTTGACGAAGATGTTCCTGGAGCAGCATCTGCCTATATTTTACAAAAGGTGATTGAAACCCAAAAGGGCTACTATTCGCTTGATGCGCCGCCAAAAACACTTTGTGCAAAAGAGCACCGGCCACCATATGGCTCTGATGGTGACTACTTTACCAAGCCTTCGATAGATGATATTATTGAAGCAGTATATTCTTTAATGAGCGACGCAGATCCGCAAAAATACCCGCCTATTTATTAATTAGTGTCCCGCACGTGAGGGATTGAATTAGTGATTTGGTGAATTTATTGAATTACTGATTTAGTGATTTGGTATATCCTTAATCTTTATAATTTTTACAAAGTCAAACTCGCAAACGCCAGTCGAAATGGTAACTTATATTGAAGATTTATCGCAGAAAAATCTTCAATATGGCGATAAAATTCCCCAAAAAGAAATATTTAATTCTTCTTTTGAAATCTCTACAAGATTATAAATAGGATTGACATTTACGTTAATACCCTCTTTTTTAATTAGTTAAATAAAATTTAACCGATGAGGCACAATAGTTGACTAATTAATTTCGTTAGTTAGCTTACGGTACTTTAATTGGTAAGCTTTGTAACTATTTGTATTACAACTACTTTCCTTTGAATAATTGAATTATATTAGTAATCGAATTATTTGTATATCAACAGAGGAATCTTTGAGATTTTAATTTTACATTAAAAGAAATACTATATCGATAATTTTTATCTTTGGAATTAAAAGATATTAGTTTTATGTTTGCAAAAAGTTAAACCTAATTTCTTTTTTTACGTAAACGAGACGTAAGCAAGAACTATTGATAATTAACTGGAATAAAGGATGAAGAAACAATTAGGCGGATTTTGTATATTATTAATACTCTCTCTTACCGTTATTAGCTGGAGGCCAGCTGGTGCGAATAAACAAGTTCATAATACTACAAGGGCCTTTACCGTAAGGGAAATGCTTGACAAGTACATCAGTACTGTATATGAAACAGCAAATTTACAGGCATCGGGTTTAGCGTTTGATGTATTTAAGAAAGCCGTAACTGGTTTTATCAATTTAAAAGCCGCTAATAAACTACCTCAAAGCAGTTCAATCCTTACCGTTGTTGATTTTACCAAATCAAGTTGCGAAAAACGGATGTGGATAGTTGATATCCTGAATAAAGAATTAATTCTGAATACATGGGTTGCTCACGGTCAGGGAAGCGGAAAAGATATGGCCACCAGCTTTTCCGACAATATTAACT
>DASYEP010000111.1:0-38682 GCA_036498965.1 Mucilaginibacter sp. | reverse complement strand
TACCTTAAATATATGAAAATCAGATGATTATTCCAAATAATTACTCAAGAAAAAACTAAAGGATAACCCCTTTTTTAATGCCTCACATTCATTAATTAAAAAGAGGCTGATCATGATTTATGATACAGCCTCTTTTTTATTTAAAATACCCGCAAATTCCGCACAAACTGCACTAACCTCGACACGGACCGCGGTTTGCTGTAATACTATTTTTACAACTAAAAAAATCGAATAATCATTATTTATTTCAAAATGTCATTTTCATTGTGTTATATTTACACAATGGGTGTTTGCTGTATAGCCTAATAAGAGCTGTCGCATTTACTCAGTTTTAATGTTATTAAAAAGCTCCTTTTAATATAATTAATTACAAAACCAATTAAACACTTCAAGTATGAAAAAAAGTATTACACTAACTATGTTGCTGTTTCTTTACGTATTACCGTTTACCGCATTTTGCCAGAGCGCAGCGGTGGACCCGGTTACTGCGGGTGAAGATATTGCGGTTACTTCAACCGAAAGCGGTAAAGTAAAAGGGTATGTCCACAATGGTATCTTTACTTTTAAAGGCATTCCTTACGCTAAATCAGATCGTTTTACAGCACCACAAAAACCAACGCCATGGAAAGATGCGCGCAGTTCAATGACTTACGGTCCCGTTTGTCCTACCGATCCTACCACAACCGTTAATGATGCATTTGAATTTGCATTTGATCACGATCTGGGTTATTCAAATGAGCATTGCCAAACTGTTAACGTGTGGACACAGAAATTAAATGACGGCAAAAAAAGACCAGTAATGGTTTGGTTTCATGGCGGCGGCTTTACAGCCGGATCGTCAATAGAACTCCCATCTTATGACGGTGAAAACCTGGCGAAAAAAGGCGACGTGGTACTAGTTTCCGTTAATCATCGCTTAAACGTACTTGGTTTTCTTGACCTTTCAGCTTATGGCGATAAATACAAAGGTTCAGGAAACGCGGGTTTGATGGACTTAGTTGCAGCATTGCAATGGGTAAAACAAAACATTGCTCAATTTGGCGGCGATCCGGACAACGTAACCATCTTCGGCCAATCAGGCGGCGGCGGCAAAGTAACCTGTATGATGAACTGCCCTTTAGCAAAAGGACTTTTTCAAAGAGCAATTGTTGAAAGCGGCAGCTATATCACCAGCTTCAACGAAAAGAGTGCATCACAAAGGGTAGCAGCAGCTTTATTAGAAGAGTTAAAACTTCAGCCCAGCCAGGTTGATTCACTTCAAAAAATATCTTACGAAGTACTAAATAATGCAAGCAAAAAAGCAATGAGAAAAGTTGCTGCAGATTTAAAAGCTGAAGGTAAACCCGCAGGAGGTATAGGCTGGAACGCTGTACTTGACGGTGATTTCTTCCCAAATCAACCATCTGACCCTGCAGCGATAGAGTTGGCAAAAAACATCCCATTACTGGTAGGTTCTACAAAAAATGAATTTACTCCGTTTATTCCCGGACCGAAAGATCAGAGCCTTGATGACGTTAAGGCAGGTCTGCAAAAGAAATATGGCGATAAAACCGATGCTTATATGGCAGCCGTACAAAAGGCATATCCTAATACCACTAAACCAACTGGCTACACCGATATCGACCTTAACTTCAGGCCAATGGCTGTAAAACAGGCAAATCTTAAGTCGGCGGTAAGCGGCGCTGCTCCGGTATATATGTACCTGTTTACCTGGCAGTCGCCAGTAAATGGTGGCATTTACAAGGCCATGCATTGTATGGATATTGCATTCCAGTTTGATAACATCCGTCGTTGCCAGCAAATGACTGGTGGCGGAAAAGATGCTTTTGCTTTGGCAGATAAAATCAGCAGTGCATGGATCAGTTTTGCCAGAACAGGTAATCCAAACACACCGTCGTTACCAAAATGGCCTGCATATACGGAGGCAAATGGTGCCACTATGATTTTCAATACGCAATGCGTAGTTAAAGATCATCCTGATGGTGACTTGTTAAAAATCGCTGCAGCAGCTGCTCCGGCAAGATAATAAAACAGGCCATGCGTAAATATAGTCTATCTATTTTATTAGGGATTTTTTTATTCCTTACCTGTTTTCATGCAACGGCAAAAATCGTAAAGATTGTTGTTACCAAGACGGAGCCATATAGTAATGGCAAAATATTTGGAAGCGCAGGCGAATACGAACGCATTTATGGGCAAGCCTACGGTGAGGTTGATCCAAATAGTGCCTTGAACAGCATTATCCAGGATATCAGGCTTGCCCCTAAAAATGCACAGGGGATGGTAGAGTATGTTACAGATTTTATCATACTAAGACCGAAGGACATGAGCAAAAGCAATGGCTTGCTTTTTTTAAGCTTGCCAAACCGCGGCAATGTTTTTCCGCCTGATACATCTTTACTAAAAAGAGGATACCTGTATGTTTGGGCTGGTTGGCAGGGCGATGTACTCGCCGGCAATAACCGCTTGACGATACAGGTTCCTATTGCAACTGAGAACGGTAAAGAAATTACTGGCCTGGTCAGATCGGAATATGAGGTAAATGATCTTACAAATACGCTGCCTCTTAATAGCGGCTATTTTAATGGCGTCATACACCATACTTACGAAACGACAACGCTTGATAATTCAAGTGCTACATTAACTAAAAGGGTACATGAAGCCGATGAGCGGGTACCCGTTGATCGGAGTGACTGGGCTTTTTCCGATAGCAAGACGGCTCCTTTCCCCGGAAATCCTAGTGCCGCGTTTATTTCCCTGAAGGGCGGTTTTGATCCGGATTATATTTATGAACTTATTTATACGGCTAAAAATCCCCTGGTACTAGGCCTCGGCTTTGCAGCGATAAGGGATTTATTTTCTTACTTAAAGCATCAGGTAAAGGATGAAGCCGGGAACTTAAATCCGCTTGTTGCGGAAGGCAGCACCGTCATCCCTATAAAGGCTGTGATTATGCAGGGGATATCACAATGCGGTAATTTTACGCGCACTTTCCTTCAGTTGGGATTCAATGAAGACGAGAACAAAAAAATCGTTTTCGAAGGTGTTAATGATCATATCGGTACCCGGCGAATTTCTTTAAACATCAGGTTTGGCCGGCCAGGCGGCGGTGGCATTCAGCGCGAGGATCATTTATTCCCGAGCAATGAGCCGCCATTTACATGGGATAATACTTACGAGCCTATATCGGGCACGACAGGGGGAATATTGAATAAATGCATCCAAACTAATACCTGCCCCAAGATTATACAAAGTTTCAGCTCTTCCGAATATTGGCAACTGCGGGCGTCACTACGTACCACCGATCCTTATGGCAAAAAAGACATTTCCATACCTGCCAGCGTGCGCGTTTACCTGTTCAACAGCAGCCAGCATTCCCCTTATAAGGCTCCTGATAAAGTAAGCGGTTTTACAACTAACTACAATGCCTATCAGCCCTATTTAAGAATGCTGGTCGTTTCGCTTGAAAAATGGGTAATAGAGGGAAAGAATCCACCCGCAAGCACTTACCCTAAAATAGCCAATGGAACGCTGGTCAGTACGGACAAGAAAAGCATAGGCTGGCCCGATATTCCGGGAGTTATTTATACCGGTATAGTGAATGACGGCCCTTTGCTTGATTTCGGCCCGCAATATAACAGCGGTCTCGTGACGGGTATACTGCGCGAGCCACCGGTAGTTGTTAAAGGAAAATATTACCATGTGCTGGTTCCAAAAGTGGATGTTGATGGCAATGAGTTGGGTGGTATCCGCACAGCAACTATCAGGGTGCCTTTAGGGACTTACACCGGTTGGAGCTTAAGAAAAAAAGGATACGGTGAAGGTGACCTTAATGGTTTAAACGGCATGTTTATACCATTTAAAAAAACAAAGGAAGAACGTTTAGCGGCGGGAGACCCGCGGTTATCATTAGAAGAGCGGTATAAAGACCATGCCGGGTATGTAGCAAAAGTGAGCAAGGCAACACGAGATCTCGTATCTGAAGGATTTCTGTCACAGGAAGATGCCGGAAACATCATCGCCGAGGCAGAAAGAAGCGATGTTCTAAAATAAAAAGCGAAATTCGATCAAAACCCAAATAATGAAAAAGGTACTATATTTTTTTGCGGCAGCGACGCTGTTTTGCAACGTTACTGTTTATGCATCCAAAGTGGATACCATAAATATTCTAAGCGTGGCAATGAACAAAGCCTATAAGGCGGCCATAGTTTTTCCGGATGCATATGCGAAGAGTAAAGCGAATTTTCCGGTATTATACTTGCTGCATGGCGGTTACGGGCATTTTAACGACTGGCTGCTAAAAACGCCGGACAAAATGCTGGTCCGGAACCTTTCCGATCAGTATAACATCATCATTGTAATGCCCGAGGGAGAAACGTTTAGCTATTATATTGACAGCCCGGTTGATAGAAGCAGTCAGTTTGAAACCTATATAACCGGTGAAGTTATACCTTATATAGATAATAACTATCGCACAGTTAAAAGTAACAAAGGGAGGGTAATCACAGGCTTATCAATGGGAGGATACGGCGCTTTATATCTCTCGGCCCGCCGTCCCGGCTTATTTTGCGCTGCGGGTAGTATGAGCGGTGCGCTCGATCCAAATATGTCAACGTGGAAGCTTACACCTGAGATGTTCAACGGCCTGACAAAGGAACTCGTAAAAATATTCGGCCCCGAGACTTTCGACCCTGATTCCTATGCGCCTTATTCTGTAGTGAATTTAGCAGATCAAATGAAAATGAATGGTTTACCTTTAGTAATGGATATTGGCGTCGATGACTTTTTACTGGAACCCAACAGGGAATTACACCGTCGGCTGGTTTATAATCATACCCCTCATGATTACAGCGAACGGCCCGGTGGCCATACCTGGGACTTTTGGCAAAATGCGCTGCCATATCAGCTCCTGTTTTTTAATAAGATTTTAAAAGCCAATGGCGTATCTGTTCAATAATTGTTTAATGTTATGATGAAATCCTTTATAAAATATATGCTGGCAGGAATTTTTGCTTTAAGTCTATATAGTAGTTCTTTTGCTGCCAGGGTTGATACGCTGGACATACAAAGCCAGTCGATGAATAAAATAGTGAAAGCCCCCATAATACTTCCTGATAATTACCAAAGCAGTGGGAAGAACTATCCTGTTATATATCTTTTGCACGGTGGTCAGGGCAGTTACAAGGATTGGCTAAGTAAATTGAAAGACAAGGCTTTACTGCAAAAGCTTGTTGATATGTACCAGGTTATTATCGTAACGCCTGATGGCAGCCCTACCGGTTATTATTTCGATAGCCCTTTGGTTAAAGACAGCCAGTACGAAACCTTTATTTCAAAAGAACTGGTTCAAAAAATTGATGAAACTTATCGCACCATAAAAGACAAAAAAGGACGGATTATTTGTGGCCTTTCAATGGGCGGCCACGGAGCGATGTATCTCGCAACTAAACACCCCGATCTCTATTGTGCTGCCGGTAGTATGAGCGGTGTAATGGATCTTAATACCGCATTATGGAAAGTACCCGCTGATTTTGCAAAATCACGCGACAAAAACTTTGATCGCTTGCTTGGGCCACCGAAGGATACCGCAAGCCCTTATCGGGAATATTCTGCTGTTGGGATGGTTGATCAGATGAAGGCGAACGATGTAAAACTCATTTTTGATTGCGGTTTTGATGATATTATGATCGAGCCAAACCGTGAATTACATAAGCTTTTATTGGCTAACGGAACGCCGCATGATTATATAGAACGCCCCGGCAAACACGAATGGCCTTATTGGGAAAATGCGGTAGCATACCAATTCCTTTTCTTTCATAAAGTTCTTTTGGCTAACGGTTCCTTACAATAAAATATCATGCTGGCACTGCTCGGATTTTTAACCATTTGCGTATTCCTGTTGCTGATCCTTACAAAGCGGCTTTCAGTTCTGCTTTCGCTAATCCTCGTTCCAGTCGTTTTTGCTATTATCGGTGGGTTTGCCCCCAAGGAAATTGGCGAAATGATACTTACCGGGATAAAGCAGGTTGCCCCCACTGGGATATTGCTTGTATTTGCTGTATTGTATTTTGCTTTGATGATTGATACCGGCCTGTTTGATCCGGTTATTGCAGGCATTATTAAAGTAGCAAAAGGTGATCCGCTTAAAATTACCATCGGCACAGCACTACTGGCGATGCTGGTTCATTTAGATGGGGACGGGACGGCCACTTTTATGATCACCATAACCGCATTGTTGCCGATATACAAGAAACTAAAAATGAACAGGCTGATTTTGCCATGTATTGTTGCCTTAAGCGTCGGCGTTATGCACCTGGTGCCATGGTCGGGCACGGTGGCAAGGGCGCTAAACGTTATGAAAACTGACCCTGCTCATTTAATAGTTCCGCTGCTTCCGTCTATGCTAGGCGGTATCATTTGGGTATTTGGAGTTGCCACCTGGATGGGAATAAAGGAACGGAAACGGCTGGGCATTGTACAACTGGATTATAACCACCAGCAGGAGCTTACTGAAGCACAAAAGAAAATACGCCGCCCGCAATTATTCTGGATTAATGCGATATTGACTATTTTTTTGATAGTTGCGCTTGTTTTAGGTTTGGTTCCGCCGGCTCCTTTGTTTATTATCGGTTTTGCACTTGCCTTATTGATCAACTACCCATCGCAGGACGAACAAAAGAAAAGATTAAAAGACCATGCGGTTAACGTGTTTACAGTGTCGGTAATCATTTTTGCGGCGGGCGTATTTTCAGGGATCCTCACCGGTACAAAAATGATCGATGCCATGGCCACAACAATGGTCTCCCTGATCCCGCAGCAACATGCCAGCTACCTGCCGGGTTTAGTAGGCGTAACCAGTATGCCGTTAAGCCTGGTTTTTACACCGGATGCTTATTATTTTGGCGTTATCCCGGTTTTGAAAACCGCGGCGGTACATTATGGTATCAACGCCATAGAAATTGGAAGGGCTGCGATTTTGGGTCAGATGACAACGGGTTTTCCGTTAAGTCCGCTAACCGCTTCAACTTTTGTTTTGGTAGGATTGTCGGAAGTTGAGCTTTCTGATCATCAAAAGTTTACCTTTAAGTGGGCGTTTGGAACGACGATTATCATGACCATCATCGCAATACTCACAGGTTCTATTCATATATAAACTTCTATAAAATGACGCAGGGGAAAAAGGTTCGGATAGGTTGTGGCGCAGGTTTTTCGGGGGACCGGCTGGAACCTGCCGTTATTTTAGTTGAAAAGGGAGAACTCGATTACTTAGTACTGGAATGCCTTGCCGAACGAACTATCGCGCTCGCGCAAAAAAGAAAGGCCGTAGACCCCAATCAGGGATATGATCCACTTTTGGAACGCCGCATAGAGTTGCTGCTGCCTTTGCTTATAAAAAACAAGGTGCGCCTTATCACCAATATGGGCGCAGCAAACCCCATTGCCGGAGCGGATAAAATTATAGAGATGGCAAAAAGACTGGGCGTTTCTGTTAAAGTTGCCGCCGTTACCGGCGACGATGTTTTTGAATATATTACCGGTAATGAGATCGCCATGGAAACAAAGAAAGCAGTATCTCATTCCGGCGAAATTATTTCTGCCAATGCCTATTTAGGTGCGGACGCATTATTGCCCGCATTAGATACAGGTGCCGATATCATTATAACGGGCCGGGTTGCCGATCCCTCGTTATTTGTTGCTCCACTGGTACATGAGTTCGGTTGGTCGCTGGACGATGTGGATACAATTGGTAAGGGAACAGTTATAGGTCATTTGATGGAATGCGCAGGACAGATTACCGGCGGCTATTTTGCTGATCCCGTTAAAAAGCCAATAGAAAATATGAGCACGCTTGGTCATCCGTTTGCAGACGTAAGTGCTGACGGCAGTGCCACAATTAGTAAAGTTGAAGGCACAGGAGGAAGCATCACCCTGGCAACGGCTAAGGAGCAGTTATTATACGAAGTCACCAATCCGCATCAATATTTTACACCTGACGTAATAGCAGATTTTACGACGGTTTCTCTTCAGCAACCCGCCGTTGACCGGATTGATGTAAAAGGCGGAGGAGGCAACAAAAAGCCGCAGACTTTGAAGGTCAGTCTGGGTTATAAAGCCGGATTCATTGGCTCGGGCGAGATTACTTATGCAGGCGCTCATGCACTGGAAAGAGCGCAATTAGCAGGCGAAACAATAAAACAGCGCCTAAATAATAAATTCCCTGAACTTGAACTGGATTATATCGGCCACACATCGGTGCATCCCGCTTCATTGGCCGAAAATTATAAGCCGTACGAAATAAGGCTCCGGGTGGCAGGCAAGGCAAGCACTGAAAACGAAGCAGCGATAATAGGCGAAGAGGTAGAAGCACTTTACACCAATGGCCCCGCCGGCGGTGGTGGTGCGCGCAAGTATACAAATGAAGTAATAGGCATTATATCAACCCTGATCGACAGAGATAAGATTATGTCTTCAGTAACAATAAAAAGTTATGACCACAAAGCTCTATGATATAGCGCACAGTCGCGCAGGTGACAAGGGGAATACGCTTATATTATCACTTATTCCTTACCAGGAAAAGGATTACAAAATGTTGTGCCATGTGGTAACCGTCGAAAAAGTTAGACAACACTTTAAAGGGGTGATTAATGGTGAAGTGATTCGATACGAATTGCCAAATATCTCTGCCTTGCAATTTGTGTGTGACCAGGCTTTATCGGGTGGGGTTACCACCTCATTGGTATTAGATACACACGGCAAAACGTTAAGTTATGCCTTGCTAGAAATGGAAATAGAAATATAGAGACACAACGTTTTTTGTCTCCCGATATGAATTGTAGAGACGCAATACTTTGCGTCTCCTGACAATCATCCGTTTCAAATAACATTTTTAAACAGCCCGTCAAATTGTTAATTTGTACAACCAATTATAAAACTCGGAATAACAATTGACAGATCGGTTAAAAAAAAATCGTTGATGTCCTTTTACTTTAAATGCCCGCTATGAAAAGAAATCGCCTTAATTCAAAATCTAAACTGTTAGTCCAACTTTCGTTCCTTTTACTGTTATTATCTGCTAATTTATTGTTTGCTCAATCAAAGCAGGTAAAAGGTGCAACGATTGAGAACTTACAGGTAGAATATACAAAAACACCGATAGGTATTGATGTTACAAATCCTCGGTTTAGCTGGCAGATGATGGCGCCGGTGGGTAAAAGGAATTTTCAGCAGGCTAAATATCAAATTGAGGTAAAAGACTCAAAAGGTAAATTGGTGTGGGATAGTCACCAGGTAGCCGGGGGTGAATCAGTCGGAATTACCTACAACGGCACTGCACTTGCCGCTGCAACCAGGTATATATGGAAAGTAACGGTATGGGATCAGGCGGGTGCAGTCTCAACAAATTCATCCTGGTTCGAAACGGGTTTGATGAATCCTGATGGGAATTTATCTGCATGGGATGGTGCTAACTGGATAGGGGGTGGAAAAGAAGATATGGTTTTATTTTCCCAATACTTCCCGGTTTTTAAACTTAAGTATAACCTCGCAATAGCAGAGGGCAGCAAACGGGCGAGCATGATTTTCGCAGCCAACGATAGAAGGCTGATGGATAAAAACAAAAACCTATACCAAGTTCAGAATGGTAAAAATGAAAGTTATTTTAAACTGGAGTTTGATATTTCGGGAGTAGAAAATGGAACCGGCAATGCAAAAATCAATGTTTACCGCGCAGGTTATACCAATACAGATACAGCAGGTAGACCAATCAAGGTATTTGAAATAAAGCCGGACGTTATCGCTAAAGAAACAAAAAACAAAGAACACCATTTTGAAGTGAAAGACGAGTACGGTGCAATTACCATTACTTTAGATGGAAGCGATTCATTCTTTATTGAAGAAGCAAAAAAAGCACCGGCGGCAGGCGGTTTTGGAGGCAGGCCCCGGGGCGCATATGTAAACCTTAACCCGCTGGGTTCGGGGCACGATTATATTTCTTTCGGTCTGCTTTGCGATATGGGATTTTCTGTTGATGCAGGGCAAAATGCATCCTTCTCTAAAGTATCGGTATCTAACACAAGAAAGCCGGAAAATACAGTATTCCAGGAAGACCTGAAATCAGGGTACGATGGCATTTATAAATCTTTTGCTAATAGTAACGGCGGTTTTAGCATAAATAATGACGCTTATCAGCTTAAAGGAGGCAATAATGGTTTATTCGTGGTTGACGACCCAAGTCACAATGCGATGCCTATGTTGCGGACTAAATTTTCTACCAGCAATAAAAAAATCGCTGGCGCACGCTTGTATGTTACTGCAAGAGGCATCTATGAAATTTACCTGAATGGGAAAAGGGTGGGAACTGATTATTACAACCCCGGCTTAACTCAATATAACATCACGCATCTTTATCAAACCTATGATGTTACAGGTATGGTTACCAGCGGACAGAATGCTTTGGGTGCGATGCTGGGTGAAGGTTGGTGGAGTGGTATGCTGAGCTTTGGTGCGATATGGAACCATTTCGGCGACAGGCAATCGTTGTTAGCCAAACTTGTTATTACTTACCAGGACGGTACAAAAGATATAATCACCAGTAATGATAAGGACTGGAAATATTACAACCAAGGCCCGATTGTTTACAGCAGCCTGGATATGGGCGAAGTATACGATGCCACCCGCGAGGCAGCAATAAAAAATTGGAGTACCGCATCATACAATGACCATAATTGGGAGAAAACAGTTGTAGTTCCGTTGGAGGGAACAACTTATACCGGAACGGCTACCGATTTTATGGGTAACAAGCAGGAGCTTAACTATGATAAGCTATCTATAGTTGGCCAAATTGGTGAGCCGGCTGGTATCTATAAAACGCTCACCGCACAAAGTATGAAAGAGGTGCGCAAAGGAGTGTACGTTTACAATATGGGACAAAACTTTGTGGGTGTTCCAAAAATTACCATTAAGAATGGTAAGGCTGGTAAGAAAATCACACTAAGATTTTCGGAAGTTTTATATCCCAATTTAAAAGAATCAGGAACGAGTGTAGGTATGCTGATGACAGAAAACTACCGTGCCGCCTTAAGCCAGGATATTTATACAATGGTTGGCGGCGACCAGGTCTTTCAACCGCATTTTACATCACGTGGCTTTCAATACATCGAGATCACTGGAATCGACACTCCACTGCCGCTTAATGCCGTACAGGGATTATCAATCAGTTCGGTAAGAGAGCTGACCGCCAATTATGAAACTTCAAACGCGAAGGTTAATAAGCTATGGTCAAATTTAACATGGTCTAACATTGACAACTTCCTGACTATACCAACCGATTGCCCTCAACGCAATGAACGCATGGGGTGGTCGGGCGATATCAGCATATTCTCGCGTACTGCAACTTACTTATCCAATACAGATCAATTTTTGAGGCGGCATATGATCGCGATGCGCGACCTGCAAACCTCAAAAGGAAAATTTACCGATATAGCGCCGGTTGGCGGCGGCTTTGGAGGTGTCTTGTGGGGCAGTGCGGGCATAACCGTTGCCTGGGAAACATATCAGCAGTACAACGACATAGCACTGCTGGAAGAACACTACAGCGCCATGGTTAAATACATGGACTATATAGAAACCACCATTAACAAAGAAACAGGTTTAAGCTCCGATGGGCAATTGGGCGACTGGCTTGGGCCGCAAAACAATCAACTTGGGCCGGACTACCTGGTAACGGCTTATCATATTTTTGACCTTGGTATCATGGCGAAAGTGGCCGAAGTGTTGAATAAAAAAGATGACGCAGATAGATTTCAGAAGAGATATAACGAACGAAAAGAGTTTTTCAATAAAACCTTTGTTAATGCAGATAAAAAGGCCATCGGGCTCATTGGCGGCGGTTTATTTGGTCCGCGCAATGTGAAACCTGAATTTAAAGTGGCCGATACGCAAACTCCCTACGCAGTAGGTTTAGCGCTGGGTGTTTTCAGCGATGAGAATATTCCTTATATGGTCAAAAACTTAACGGCAGCTGTTGAGCGTGAAAACAAGGACGACAATGGCATCACTCGTCCGAAATACTCTCTAATGACCGGATTTATCGGTACCGCATGGATCAGTAAAGCCTTGTCAGATTATGGCCATCCAGACCTTGCTTACAAAGTCCTGCAAAATGAAAAATATCCTTCGTGGTTATATGCCGTTGACCAAGGTGCGACCACCATTTGGGAACGATTAAACGGCTATACCATAGAAAATGGATTTGGCGGTAACAACAGCATGAACTCGTTTAATCACTATTCATTTGGCGCCATCGGCCAGTGGATGATGGCTTATTCATTGGGGATACAGCGCGACGAGCCCGGGTTTAAACAATTCATTCTTCAGCCCGAGCCCGATCCAACCGGACAAATGACCTGGGCAAAAGGTTATTATGATTCGGATTATGGACGCATAAACAGCAGCTGGAAAGTAGAAGGCGGTAATCTTACTTATAACGCAACAGTACCTGCGAATACTACAGCAATCTTGTACCTGCCCACTTCTGCTGCTAATTCCGTAAAGGAAGGCGGCAAATTCGTCACAAACACCGGGAACATCACCTTTGTAAGGTTTGAAAAAGGTAAAGCTGTTTATAAACTAAGGTCAGGTAATTACATGTTTAGTTCGAAGCTATAAAAACCAACGGATTCACATAAAACAACAACCACTCTTCTTAACGGCAAACTGCTTCGTGAATAATAACTTGATGATTTAATTGAAGTTATATAATTCCGAACAATTGTAAATATAAGACGTATACAGAAAATATTGCTGGTTTAGCATTATTAGTTACGCTTGTATTGATATATTATTTTTTATGAAAATCCTTGTAGCCGAAGACGATCAATTAATGCTGAAGATGCTCGAGTTCCGCCTTAAAAAAGATGGACACGAAGTAATCGTTACACGCGACGGTCGCGAGGCTGTGGCAAAACTTTTAGAATTCAAACCTGACCTTGTAATAACTGATATAATGATGCCGTATATATCAGGACTTGAAGTAGTGGGCGCTGTGAAAAAGCAATATCCAACAGGCACACCAGTAATTATACTTTCGGGCATGGGACAGGAAAATGTGGTACTGGAGGCATTTCAGCTTGGCGCCGATGACTATATTACCAAGCCATTCAGTCCAAATGAATTATCAGTGAGGGTGAGAAGGTTTGATGCTACTGCCGTTAAATAATCAAAAGTCTTTTGAGGCCATAAATCATTTAAACCAATTGGTGCCGGATGATTATCGATTTAATATTACCCTTTTTTTTACAATAAAGCTTTTGGCCGCAAATACAATTCTAAAGATATTCTCCGTTGCGAGAGATCATTACCAACTTGTAGTAATGATTTCCGTTGCGTTTTTAATGTGCGGGCTGCTAACCTATATGCTTTTTTATTTGTATTTGAGAAGAAAGTATGAAAAGACGCATGAAAAGTGGCGGTTAATATCCGATCTTCTTATACGCAAAGCGGTGTTTTATGAAGACGAAGAACTTGAGGATGAGGTGGTTATACCCGTTACCAAAAGAGCGACGAAACTACTACATAACAAGAGGTTCAGAAAATTATTGACGGCCGAGATCATGTCGGCAAAGAAGAACATAACCGGAACGTCTTCGGATAACCTGAAACAACTTTATAAACAACTCCATCTCGAAATATATGCGCTTAAAAATTTGAAAAGCCGTCACTGGCATATTAAAGCAAAAGCGATTCAGGAACTCACCATAATGGAAATGAGCGAGTTTCAGTCCGATATATACGTTCATGCAAATGCCAAAAATGAATTGGTTCGTATGGAAGCCCAAACTGCGCTCGTTCAGTTTAATGGTTTCGAAGGGCTGAGCTTTTTGGATATTGTTACATACCCTATTTCTGATTGGCAGCAAATAAAACTATTGCAGCAATTGGCTCACGTACCCCAAATTGATGTAAGTATTGAAACCTGGCTTGCATCATCCAATAGCAGCGTGGTTGTCTTCACCTTGAAACTTGCCCGTAATTATCATCGATTTGAGCTATACGACGACATATTACCATGTTTGGATCATTCTGATCCAAAGGTGCGCTTAGAGGCTATTAATTTTTTCTGCGAAATTTTTACCAATGAAACATCCGACGAGTTTATAAGCCGTTTCTTGAAGGAAATCCTTAAAAATAGGGTGGCAATGGTGAAGGCGATGCAAAATGTGGGCACCGAAAGAGACATTCTTTTTTTATTGGACCTGCTGGATGATAAAAATCACGAAATTAAACTTTGTGCCGCACGTGCGCTGGCTAAAATTGGCGAAAACGGATTAACATCCCTTTTTGATTATGCCAATACCATAGGTTATCCGCTGACTGAAATAGTAATGCAAATAAAAGGAGAGTTAGCAGCATGACCTGGCAGATCATTGTTTTTTACTTTTTTACTTATGGGATATTACTGTATTCGGTATTATTAATGATCTGCTATCTTTTAATAGGAGCTTTCTCTATTAGTGCAACACGCGAGTATCTTAAAAAAAACAGCTTTACTGATTATCGCGTTCTTGCATCATCAACGGAAGCGCCAAGTATGAGCATACTGGCCCCTGCGTACAATGAAGCCTTCACAATTATTGAAAATGTGAGGTCGTTGCTTTCGCTGCATTACAATAATCTTGAGGTTATTATAATCAACGATGGCAGCAAAGATGATTCTTTGGAAAAGCTCATTGCTGCTTATGACCTGTTTAAAGTAGACTACTTTGTAAACGAGCAGCTGAATACTAAACCGGTTAAAGGTGTTTATAAAAGTCATAATCCGGTTTATCGCAAACTTATCGTGGTCGATAAGGTAAATGGCGGCAAAGCGGATGCGCTTAATGTGGGTATTAACATTGCCCGGAATGATTACTTCGTTTGTATCGATGTAGACTGCATTTTAGAGCAGGATTCTCTTTTAAAGCTTGCCAAACCATTTTTAGAGAACTCAACGCAGCGTGTGATAGCAGCGGGCGGAGTTGTTCGTATTGCAAACAGTTGCGAAGTAAAGGGCGGCCGTCTTGTCAAGGTAAATTTGCCAAAACAGTTTTTGCCAAGAGTACAAACACTTGAATATATAAGAGCTTTTTTATTAAGCAGAATGGCCTGGACAAAACTTAACGGCTTATTGCTTATTTCTGGGGCATTTGGCGCATTTGACAGGGAAATCGTAATTAAATGCGGCGGCTATAATAAAAATACGGTTGGCGAAGATATGGAGCTGGTAGTAAGAATGCGCCGTTATATGGAAGAGCTTAATGTGCCGTACCGCGTAAGTTTTATTCCCGATCCTTTATGCTGGACTGAAGCACCTTCAACATTTGAAATATTGGGCAGGCAACGCAACCGCTGGGCCAGGGGAACTATAGAAACTCTTCGGTCGCATAGAAAAATGTTTTTCAACCCCCGTTATCGTTTATTGGGAATGTTAAGTTATCCATATTGGTTTTTCTTTGAATTTCTGGCGCCGATAATAGAGTTTGCCGGCACAGTAGGGTTTTTTATATACACCATTACTATTGGGCTCAATTATTTCGCCTTAATGTTGATGATAGCTGTGATGAGTCTTGGTATTTTATATTCAATTTTTGCAATACTGATGGAGGTATTAACCTATAACCAGTATAAACAAAGACGGGATATTTTACGACTGGTATTAGTAGCTGTGTTGGAGCCCTTTGTGTTCCACCCATTTGTGGTATGGTCATCCATTATGGGAAACATTGATATTTTAAGAAAAAATAACGCATGGGGCGAAATGACCAGGCAGGGTTTCGCGACTGAAAAAAAATAATAACAATGGAAGAACAAGCACCTTCGAAAAAATCACCGGCAAAGTTTACCCTTGCTGCTATATCTTTTGCCGGGCTTTCAATAACGTGGCTAATAATTATTACCCTTTTAAGCCTATTCGAACTGATCTACAACGGCGTGGTACACCAATTCCCCGATAATATGGGCGAAGTATTGCCTTGGGTATTTTTTAACGACCTGCTCTTCTGGCTCAAATGCCAGGTGTATGTTTTCATTGTCTACTTTTTATTTCATTTATTCTCACCAAAATTTGCACGTATTACCTTCTCCGTATTTATAGTGTTGCTCGCGGTTATCCAGCTCATTCTTAGCAGCTATTTTACCACGTCGCTGGTTCCACTCGGCGCCGATCTTTATGGTTATTCAATTAAAGATATCCAGCAAACTGTTGGGGCTTCAGGTGGGATTAGCTTCATCGAGATAATCGAATATATTGTCATCCTGGGGGTTGTAATTGCTGCCTTATGGTTGCTGACCCCAAGAATAGTGATGAAAAGATACTTCGCGCTGGTTTTACTCCTGGTATCGTTCCTGTTTGTAGCCGTTGGCGCGCAAGCCATGATTGGTCAGAGCAGCTTTAAATCGGATTTTTCAAATAACCTTGTTATGAATAAGTCCGATCATTTTTTGGTAACGTCATACAAACATTTTTTCCCGGCGCCCAACGATGTAGACATTTATGCAGATAGCTACATTAACGACTATGGAAATTCGGGAAAAGATAAATCATCTGCGTTTAAATATACCGATCCGCAACACTATCCTTTTTTACACAGCGATTCAGTCGCCGATGTATTGACGCCATTTCTTAATAGCAACCCAACCCCTCCAAACATTGTTATTGTATTGGTTGAAGGCCTCGGCAGGGCGTTCACTAATGATGGCGCTTACCTGGGAAATTTCACGCCTTTTATTGATTCGTTATCGGGCAAAAGCCTTTACTGGAAAAACTTTTTAAGCGAAGGAGGGCGTACTTTTGCGGCGTTACCCTCCATATTGGGATCCCTTCCTTTTGCCAAAAATGGTTTCCTCGAACTCGGCGATGGCATGCCAAAGCACCTATCGTTGGTAAGTCTCTTAAAATACAATGGCTATCATACCTCGTTTTATTATGGTGGCGATTCGAAATTTGACAACATGCAGATGTTTCTAGAAAAGAATGGCATTGACGAGTTAAATGATGAAAAGTCATTTCCGGCAGGATATACTAAGTTACCGGCGCCAAATGGTTTTTCGTGGGGATATAACGATAAGGAACTCTTCAGGCATTACTTGTTAACCCGCAATGAAAAGGATACTGTGCCGCAGTTGAGCGTCGTGCTAACGGTTTCGACACATAATCCTTTCGCGATAAACGAGGAAGATAAATACTTACAACGGTTTGAACAGCGTATGGCTACGCTGGGTTTCGATGATGCCAAAAAGAACGAATACCGTAACTATAAGCTTCAGTATGCAAGTATTTTGTACCTGGACGATGCTTTACGTAACTTCTTTAACGCTTACAGTAAACGAGGCGATTATAACAACACCATTTTTCTGATAACCGGTGACCATCGTATGCCCGAAATACCGATGAGCGACAAAATTGATCGTTACCATGTTCCGTTAATTATTTACTCACCAATGTTAAAACGTGCTTCGCAAATTTCGTCCGTTTCAACTCATTTTGATATCAGCCCGAGCTTGCTCGCTTATCTGCACCATAACTATAAAACAAAAGGCCCGTCATTAGTCAGCTGGATAGGACAGGGATTGGATACAAACCAAAATTTCGAAAACCTGCACAATTACCCACTGATGCAAACCAAAACCGATATTATCGACTTTATCAGCGGTGAATATCACTTAAACGGCGATAACTTGTTTAAACTGAATGCCGAGCTTGGAGAAGATCCCGTTCATGATGACGATAAAGCAAATCAGCTCAAAAACGCCTTTGACCAATTTAAAAAGCGAAACAATCAGATCATAACAGGAAACTGGATTATCCCCGATTCCATTCATCAACATTATACGGTGGTGAAAAAATGATTTTGATTTTTACTGCAAGCCGTTGTCATTTCGACGAGGAACAGCCTGTCCCGATTTTATTTCGGAAAGGAGAAAACTTATACGCTATGCAAAGCGGACTATGCACAGCGCGAACATCAAGTCGCATAAGTTTTCTCCCTACGGTCGAAATGACAATAGTTGTAGATTTCTTTCTCATATGTCATAGGTAGATGGAACGACGAAGCAACTGCAAATTCTCGTTATTTTGGACAACTTCTTAAGAGAACCAGAACTAAAATTTTGCCTCTATTTTTTACCCGTCACGTTATCCTCAAGGATACTCGTTATCATAGGCTTGTAAAACTCCCAGAAAAAACGCTTACGCTCCGAAGGATCATCGGAATTATAAAATAACCCTTTAAAAAAGCCTATGCCGGCAAAATAGGAACTACCCATGCCGATTGGATTGTCACAAAAATCGCCCGAAAAATAGTAGAATTGGTAATCCTTATCTTTATGCATTATAATAGCAGGGAAAGTAGCCGGGATGTTATATTTTTTCAGCTCGGCGGCACCGTTGGCATTAAGGTTCAAATCAAAACGCGATACCGCGTGATTTACCGACAGATCGGGCGTTATAACATCAAACCAAAAAGGATATTTCATCTTTGCCGGAAGCGATAATTTCTTTTGTCCATACCCCATAGTAATAATATCCGGTACCGGATCGGTTAAATGTGTACAGTCTTCTAATATCACTACCTGGTCATGATTGCTTACAAAGGCAAGTCCGGCTTTATGGAAAGGCCATACACGGTTATGTTGCTTTTTATAGTCGTGGATAAGCCATCGGGGTAATTCTTTATTCTTATTGGTATCTAAATTATCAAAATACCGGCCGGTCCAACCTGTCCAGTGCATGGCAAAAAGCTTCTCGAATTTGTCACGGTTATCAACACTTGTCGGCGACCCTATGGTATTGAACTCGGTTATGATAAGCTTGTGCTTTGCTTTCATATTTCGCAAAAGCTCAACGTCCTGATCACTAAGGCCACCGTATAAAATACCCGACCTTTCGGTACCATCTTTTTGACTGTACCATTCTTGTTTATATATCCCATAGGTATCGGTAAAATAAACCAGGTCGGCATCACTGCTTAATTGTTTTAACTGATCGGTCGAAAATCTTTCCAAACCTTTGGTCCTGAATTTCTCATTTTCTCCGGGGAAAAAGCCGTAATAATCACTGCTGATATGATAAAGGTCGTTACTTGTTTTTGCGAAGCGTTGATTGTTCAATATCCAGTTAAGCGAAACATGCTCCTGACCTCCCTTATCAAGTACTGTTTTGTCGATAATTGCGACCACAAGTTTAGTTTTTGGGGTTAAAAACCAAAAAAGCCACATCCAAAGCGGGAATAGTAAAACAAAATATATTGAATATTGCAGAAGATGCTTTTTATTCATTTTTGATTAAAATCTTCTCAAATATCCAACTCCCAAATCTAACTGATTACCATATGTTTGATATTCATACTCTTGGTTTTCAAGGCTTGCGGTAAAGAAAATAACATTTAGCCGTTTAAATGAATGATAAAAACCAGCGGAAATATTATTAGAGTGTAGTTTATAATCGTTACCGCCGTTAAGCAATATAATATTACGGGGATCATCTGGCGAAATACCGGTACCTATACCTGCCGACAGGAAATCATCAGGCCCTCCGGTATAATATCTTACCCGAAAAGTAAATGATTCTGAAATTGAGCTATTTGACGGTGTTAGATAAGTTCGAAAATTGAACCAGAAATTTTTATAATACTTTCCAACGGAGGCTGTATATATCCATGTATTGCTGGTAAAATAAAGGTATCTGAAACCAAGTTCAGCTTCAAAACTCGAAGGTAAGTTAGCATATAATGAAAATCCTGTTCTGTACTTCGGGAATAAACTTACGTCAGCCGAGTAACCAGCGCTTACATAAGCATAAAAAGTTTTTGAGATGTGGGGATAAGCGTCAATTTCATATTGAAAGCCATTTGAATCAAAACGGTTAGCGTAGTTAACCATGCCTATTACCGAGCCAATGCCGGTACGCCGGCTATATGCTATACTGGCCAGTTGCCAGGGGGTATTATATTGTTTATCAAAATAAATATAATCATAAGTGACGCCGATTTTGTTTCCGGCGGCGTTATCTTTTATCCTGGCAGCCAATGCACGTGCATCTGCATTTTTAGGGTCTGCTTTTATTAATGAGTCTAAAGTATTGTTAGCGTCCTTATATCGTTTTAGGTCATTCAATATTTTCGCCTTTAATAGCCAGAGGTTTTTTGACTGTGCGTGATAATTTAAGCCATTCTGCACGGTTTGAAGCGCTTTAGGCGAATTATTATTCCAATACTCGAGGCTGCCATATGCAAAGGAAGCATCTTCATTATCAGGATGCTTGCTTAATACGAAGTCGAATTCCGCACGGGCGCTATCAACTTTATCAGACCATGTGTAAACGCGGCCTAAAAAAACCCGGATGTCTGAATAATCCGGACTTTTGGCAAGCGCCTGTTTACTTAAGCTGATTGCTTTTGGGTAATTTTTTTGGTCAAAAGCCGCTTTGCGCGCCTGTTGGAAAAGTTCATCAGATGTAAACGCTGTTTGAGCAGAGGTTAACTTAAAGCAGATGGTAAGAAACAGAAAAACGAATATCTTATTACTCATATAATATTTTGGACAACACGGGTTTACATTAAGCGTTGTACGTTAATATTTAAGAGTATGTTTTTATGAGAGAAAAAAACATCTGTTGTAGGAACATTAAAAGTTGATGTAGCCAGATTTAAAATCAAATCGAAATAAAATGTCCAGTTGTCTTAATGTCATTGTTAATTATTTTAAGATATAGATACAATGAGTTTCCCTAATTTAAAGAATAGGTGGTCTGGATTAATTTAATTGCTTTTTAACAAAAATTAAGGTAGCTTTATTTTTCACCTAAAGGCAATATAATGATTCCGAAACCCGAAAATCGAATTTCGCAATTGACCTGGGTTGTCTTATCTGCTTTCGGGTTTGTCCTGTTTGTTGCTGTGGCAGTTGTGCTCATTAATTTTAGTAACACCACAGGCGATATAAAACCCCAGATCTTTTATTTTCTACTGGTCCTTATCGGTCTTATTGCCGCTGGTTTTCTCTTTGGTGCGTTAAAGTCGCACGCAAAATATACGGGTAAGGTGTACGGCGGAACACTGGAACTTGGCGGCCCTACCGTTATTTTCGTCATCGTGATTTACCTGGGAATTAAATTTTCGCCGGCTGCCAAAACCTTTACGCTCAGATTTACAGTTTTTGGCTCGGCCGATAAAAGTGAGCTGGTCAGTACCGGTATGTTAAAGGTATTATTTGATAAGCCCGATTCGAGCCAGATTTTAAATGGCACCGCAGATTTTACTGAGATATCAACCGATGTTCAGGGTAAAAAAATTACAGTAATTCCGGTGGTCACCAATTACTATGTATCAGCACGGGAAATTAAAGTGCCGTCTTCCGGATCGCCCATCGAAATCCATTTAAAAAAGAAACCGGACTCAACCGCTGTAAGCGGTATTGTTGTTGATACCGGCGGGCAACCGGTGAGGCAAGCAGTTGTTGAATTGGCAGATGGATCATTTACCTGTAAGACCGATGAATTTGGCAACTTTAAACTTACCATTCCAATAAAAGAAGGAGCGGAATTACCTGTAAGAGTATATTATAAATCCAAACTATGTTACAATAACACCCAAATGCTTTCCAGAAAAGTGCCGTTGACTTTGCAGATTCATTGAGTATGAAACAGATTTGTACCCTGGTAGTCGTTTTTCTTGCAAACATTCTTTTCTGCAATGCGCAGGTTAGCATGTTTAAAGGGCAAATAATGTGCAATAACAACCCGGTTAAAAACTATACCGTAATTGTGGACGGTAAATCTTCTACTACCGATGACGCCGGGATTTTTAATACAGCTATTAAAAGCGATGCGACACAGGTAAATATACAAGCTTCTGGCAACCAATATATCATCATTTATCCCAAAGGTGGCAGGGGGCTGATACCGAAAGACCCCAATTTAATTACACAAATTGTTGTTGAACCTTTCAAATCAAATAATTACTTAAATCAGTATCTCACACAATTCAGGCAATTAAAAGACTCGTCGGGGAAAAGCCGGGCGGAGCTAAAGGCGGTACATAAGCAGATTGACTCTATAACCAAAATACTGTATAAATTTAATTATACCAATGAGGACCTGAGAAGCGCACAGGAGCGCCAAAATGGTACGGATATTTATTATCCCGAAATAAGTACAACGTTGCAAAATTACGTTAATCAGGCAATTAATGTAAGCAGTGCTTTCAAGTTCATCGCCGCCTATGCCTTTGATAATCACAATGCGCTGGAACAGATTGTTCAGGCCATAAACAATTATAATCCTGCCTTTGATAAACTCTACACCAACTACAATGTTTACGCACAAAAAATTCGAACCTATTGGCAGGATGAAAACTTAACAAAAGAGTATGAAGGCATTGCTGATACATTGGTTAATGTTATCCACCGACAAACGATCTTTCCTTTAAATGATTTAAAAACAAGGATCAATCAATACTTCATGGGGCAAATAAGCAATGATGATAAAGAGTCGTCAAAGAAAAACATACAGGCTCAAATTGCCGTGATTATACCGAAACTTAATGATCAGCTCGCGGCAATGGAACGACGAATACAAATATTTGAAAATCAGTTAAAAAGAACGGGTATTAATTAAAATAAAATGAGAGCAATTAACAAGATCTTACTGGCCGCTGCGATTGTAATCGTATGCGGTTTAACGTGGTCATGCGGAAAAGGTGGCGGAGGTATTGGAGATATCCTTATTCCTAATATTGGTGGCGTATGGGCAAATCAAGCCAATGCGAATGACCAATTTTCTTTTTTTAATGCGCCGACCAACGCTGCGACCGGTACATTTGACGGAAATCAAGTAGTTAACGGAACGGTGACCGGAACTTTAACAGGTTCATTTAATCATTCAAAGATTAGCTTTGTGGTTACCCCGAATGATAACAGCGCTGCCAGGAGTTATAGCGGAACGATCTCAGGCCCGCCCAGCCCTGTTATGGTGCTTACCTCGGCCGGTAAAAAATTCACTTACGTTAAACAGTAATAATCAAGCCGAAAGGCCAAATGAACAACCCCCTTTCGGCTTAATTGTTTTTTTATCGCTACGAGGCAAAGCAATAGGCGCACCCGTGTTCCTGCGCCCTGCCAACGGCCCAAATGCCTGAAGGCACCACCTGGATACCTGGTAACAGACCTGCAACCCATTCTTTCTTTACAGCGGCCGGGTCCTGGTTGGTACTACCCGCCACAATGGCGGTAAAAACTGTCAGCGCCACATCGCAGGCACAAAACATAACGCCGCTGGCCTGCAATTCATCAATACCAATTTTTACCACGCCCAGGCCAGGCGCGCTGTACGTTCCTGGCTTTGGTTGCCAGAAAGGATTTTTTAAAGCCGGCGCCTTTGTTTCCGGATCGTCTATTTTAAACATCTCACCAAGTTTGTATTTTTCCCAAAGGCCATTGTTTAGCGCGTAACCAAGCCCGTTGTGGCGTAAAATAACTACAACACCGCAGTCGCTTTCGGGGCTGCCTGTGGCGCCGTTGGTTAGCAGAAAAACCTTTGGCCATGCAAAAGGGAAAATTTCATGTGGTTGCGTAACATCAAATACCATCCTATGTTTTCCCTTTAATTTGTTAAACCAGGCATCAGCATCAGAAACATCCGAAGATGATAAAGTTTCTGCAGCTGACGATTTTAGCGGCACCGAAAACATTCCGGCACTTAACGCAGCGGCGCCGGTTGCAAATTGCTTTAAAAAAGTGCGGCGACGGTTAGATTGGAGTTGATTGTGCATTTTCATAACATCAAAGTTTAAAATGGTTAATATTTAGGTGGAATTTTTTCTAAACCGGTTTGCAGGTGGGGTTGCCCTGTTTAAAGCGCAATAATGATTGGAAATTTCAATATCGTATTGTATCGGAAATCTTACATAAAGTTAATAATAACAAATTGATTTCCACAAGTTTAAATTAAAACTATTATACCGTGTTACTGATAGAATAAACAGGCCTCTACTGTGTGGATTTGATTAAATACCTTTGGTTTGAGACGGATAAAACGAATGTAAAAGCCCGGTAGTTCTGGCATTTTCGCTCATGACAAGCATAAAATATCGTTAATTCCGAATTGAGAGTCGCAAACCTTAAACTAAAAAGAGCAATATCCCCCTTTAGACTTGTGGCCAAAGACTATTGATGAGAAACTGGTTGGTTCGTTTCACATTTTAAATTGCATCAACATAACCGGCGGGTAAGAGCTTTTTCTCTTTGGAATGGTCTTATTTTGCATTATAGGCAGGAGCGACTTCTACCACAACAAAATGTTAATTGACATTGAACTAATTTAAAAAACATTACCATTATGGAAACTGCAGTGAAAAGAGAGGTGTCGGGCGCTTCGGGCCCTATAAAAGCAACGATGAGAGCGCTTGTTTATGGAGGACCGGGAAAAATTGAACTGAAGGAAATACAAAAACCAGGTATTGAAAAATCAACAGATGCCATCGTCAAAATTTTAAAAACGACGATTTGTGGAACGGACCTTGGCATTTTGCACGGCAAAGTGCCGGAATGTAAACCCGGAACAACATTAGGGCACGAGGGGGTTGGGGTTATTGATGAGATTGGCGATGGGATAAGAAATTTTAAAAAGGGCGATCATGTAATAATTTCGTGCATTACCTCCGATGGAAGTTGCGAGTACTGTAAAAAACAAATGTATTCTCATTGCGAAGACGGAGGATGGATTCTGGGCCACCTGATCAATGGTACACAAGCGGAGTTTGTACGGATACCTCATGCTGATAACAGCCTGCATCATATTCCCGCAGGAGCAGATGAGGAAGCCCTGGTGATGTTGAGCGACATCTTACCAACCGGTTATGAAATTGGTGTTTTAAACGGCCAGGTTGAACCCGGCGATACTATTGCCATAGTAGGAGCCGGGCCTGTGGGGATGTCGGCACTACTCACGTCATTGTTCTATTCTCCGGCAAAAGTTTATATGATTGACCTGGATGACAACCGTTTGAAAGCAGCTAAAAAATTTGGCGCCACCGACATCATCAATTCAGGAGCGGAAGATGCGGTAAAAAAAATAATGTCCGAAACAAAAGATGGTGTGGATGTAGCCATTGAAGCGGTAGGCATTCCGGCAACTTTTAATATTTGTCAAAGCATTATTCGGCCGGGCGGGCATATAGCTAACGCGGGCGTCCATGGCAAGAGCGTTGATTTGCAAATTCAGAACCTTTGGATACGCAACATTACAATTACTACCGGCCTGGTAAATACCAATACCACGCCCATGCTGCTGAAAACGGTATTATCCGGCAAGATTGAACCCAAAAAGCTAATAACTCATCACTTTAAGTTGAACGAAATGCTGCATGCTTACGAGGTATTTGGCAATGCAGCGAAAGAAAATGTAATGAAAGTTATTATTGAACCTTGAGTAAGCCTTATGGCGTTAAGGAATATGTAACACCATGGTATTCATGAAGAGAGCTATATTTTTTCTTTTCCTGGTATTATCAACTCTTGTTGCCGTAGCGCAGCAGCCGGACACCAACGCCCTTTTCAAGCCCGATACCGGCGCCTTGTTGAAGAAGCCAGATACTTTAAAAAGTGCTTTGACAAGATCGATAAAACAGATCGCGACAACAAGGAGTAAACAGAGTTTATTGAGGTTTAAGGAAGATATTATTGCCACAAAACAGGATGGACTGATAGAAGATATCAGAAGAACGGCTCAGGATGCCAGGAATTATCTTAAAATCGGGATAGATACTGCACGTATTATTGCCGCGCTCAATGAAGTTTCAAATTTGTATGTAATTATTGGCGATGGGATTTTCACCAACAAAGGAACCGCGCAAACAAACAGAAACCTGGCAACTTCTTCTATACTATTTCGCGAGGTATTGGATAAAACATTAGCCAGTAAAGAAATAGTTGACAAGTATTACAAGAACCTTGTAAATTTTCGCAATCGAATAGACTCTCTCGGGAGCAATAGTATTTTATACCAATATCCGTCAGACACCGTCGCCTTAACCCAATATTTACAAAAGCTTGAAGTTACATCTATCGATATTAATCCAACCATCGCCGCCTTAAAAAAAACATTGTTCGGGATTAAGGCATTGCAAACAGACATGAACTTTACTGCCACCCGGCTTTCTGCACGCATAGAAGAACTGGACGCCTTTCAACAAAATTTATTCAACAAAATTTCTGACAGAGAATTTAACAATTTGGGTGACGTCCCATCAAACAACCGGCCCTTTAAAGAAATACTTAAATTTTCGGCAATTAAGCTAAACCTGCTTATATATTTTTATGCGCATAATAATATGGCCGAAATCGGACTGCTATTTATTCTTTTCCTGTGTTCTGCAATTTTTCTCCGGGCATTAAAACGACGCCTGGTAGCCGCAGGGCTTTTAAATGATGATTTCGCCGGCCAATTGGTTTTTCGTTATCCCGCGCTATCGGCCATACTAATAATTTCTACTATATTTCAATTTGTTTTCCCCCGGCCACCTTTCATTTTTAGCGCCATGTTGTGGGCTCTCTCGTCGGTTTCTTTGCTTGTTGTTTTTCTGAACTACTTAACTAAGTTTTGGATGCGTACATATATAGGTCTGATTGTTCTCTTTTTGTTAGCATGCGGAGACAATCTGATCCTGCAGGCCTCACGACCTGAAAGATGGGGCATGCTGGCATTGGCTTCGACAGGAGCGGTATTCGGTGCCCTTATTTTGATAAAGGGAAAAACAGAAGAGTTAAAAGTAAATTGGATCATTTATTTCGTGTGGGCGTTTGTCGCCATTGAACTCTTATCAGTTATTGAAAATATATACGGGCGTTATAACCTGTCAAAAACGCTGCTCGCCGGTGGCTTCTTTAACGTAGTCATAGCCATCTTGTTTTTATGGGCGGTCAAGTTAACTGATCAAGCCCTTTCATGGGCCTTTAATATGTATAAGGTACCAGATAAGCGGTCATTTTATATCAATTTTGACCGCGTGGGAAAAAGAGCGCCACTTTTCTTTTATGTATTGATGTTTGCCGGATGGGCATATCTATTCGGAAGAAATTTTTACGTATTCAGGTCATTACTCATTCCGGTCAGAAATTTCTTAGTCGGCGAACGAACAATTGGCGATTTTACTTTCAGCATATATAGCATTCTGGTGTTTTTTTTCATCATCGTCTTAGCTTCACTGATATCCAAACTCGTTTCTTTTTTTGCTTCTGATAAATATGACGTGCCCGCAGGCAGCAATAAAACCGGCGGTGGCCTTAGCAGCTGGCTTTTATTGATACGTATCGCTATTATCTCTATTGGCTTATTCCTGGCTTTCGCTGCGGCAGGGATACCGACTGATCGGATCACTATAATTTTAAGCGCATTAGGTGTTGGTATCGGATTTGGCCTGCAAGCTTTAATAAACAATTTGGTGAGTGGTTTGATTATTTCGTTCGAGCGGCCTGTCAACGTCGGAGATATTATAGAACTGGGAGATAAGGGAGGCGTTATGAAATCTATCGGCTTTCGCAGCAGTATCGTAACCACCTGGGACGGAGCTGATGTAGTAATCCCCAATGGCGACTTGTTAAATCAGCACCTGGTAAACTGGACGCTCGAGAACCGGACACGACGGGTTGGAATTTCCTTTTGCGTAGCATACGGAACTGACATTGTTAAAACAAAACAAATAATTGATAAACTAATTTCCGCAGACGAAAGAATATTGAAAACCCCGCATTCTTCAATAATTTTAAAAGGACTGAGCCCCGGCGGCATTGATTTACAAATATTCTTTTGGGTAACCAATATTGATGAATGGGCGGTGACAAAAAGTGACATAATTTCTGGTATTGATACCGCATTCAAGAAAAATAAAATTGTTATACCATTTCGTCAGGAGGATCTGGGTGTACGGTCTTTTACAGAAAACGAGGCGACCACCAAAGATGCCAATAAATAATATTCAATACAGAGGTGGTTAATCGTCTTAGACAGACGTTCTCACTGTTCCCACTACCCCGGCCGGGCGCGGCGATTTGGATACGATTAAAATCCCAACCAATAGTTGTGGACTGATCATAGGAATAAGCTGAAAAAAGTTATATATTTATATCCTACTTATCATAGCCCGTTACCCCTTTATTTTAATTCCCCTGCTTTGTTTTAGCCCCTCTGATTCTTTAATCCACTTATTTTTCAACCTGCCATGAATAATATGCAAATGAAATTGAAATTAGTTCAGTTAAAACCAACTACAAGAGGTTTTCGTACGTATTCCCAGCGTTACCCCCATTGAAAGATAAATTATTATACGGCTAACCTATGGTACATTTAAATTCCCGGGAAACTATCATAAATAGTAATAACACCATTCTTGACAAAGTGGTAAAAACACTGCAATTGAGTTTAACAGCTGGTTTTCCTGGCATACAGCGGCTTTCTGTCAACCACTATATTTCTCCAACCAAGCTGAAAAAGGATTTTAAAGCAAGGTTTAATATGACTATTTTTTCCTATTACCGAAGCCTGCAAATGGAAATGGCAGACAAACTGTTAAAGGAAGGAAAATACACATATAAGCAACTTACCGTACTGTTCAATTTTTCAAGCCAGTATAACTTTTCAATTTGTTATAAAAAATATCTCCATCAGAAAGAAAACAGCATGCTTTTTATAAAAGTATTAACTGATAAAGAAACATACAACAAAGAGCTTTTTGATATTTTTAAAGAAGCAAGTGAAATTGGCCACATAGGCGCCTGGAAATTCAACTTTGATAACGAGACGTTTCTTTGCAATGAGGTTTTTAGAAATATTCTTGAAGTTTCCGACCGTTTTGAACCAACCATCGAAATGTTTTTGGCATTTTTCATGGGAAAGGAAAATCATGAACTGGTAAGTTCGGCATTTCAAAATGCGCTTTTAGGTGGCTTGTCTTTCGATATAGAATGCAATATTTCCTCGACTGCAGGCATTACAAAACGGGTGCGCCTAACCGGACAGCCTGACTTTCGGAAGGGAATTTGCCATAAACTTTCCGGGATTTTTCAGGAAGTATTCAACCATTAGCCAAATAAGACCTAAGGACCCAAAAATAAGTCTTTTACGTGTAATTATAAGTCTCCCACAGCTATTACGGCAGCTACAATGGTATCATGTTTGCACCATAACTACATTAACTCTTACCAATCAAAACCGAAAGGAGACAACCAGTTATGAATAAATAAACTGACAACGAAGAACCATCTCCTGATTAATTTTCACTATATCCCAGGGAAAATATTATTAACCAATAATAACAAATAGTTATGAAAAAGAAATTTAATACAAAATTGATAGTTGTCGCAATTTTGGCTGTCACATGTTTTTATGCATGCAAAAAAGACATGTCAACCACTCCCATAAATGGAAGCGTTCCGCATAATGGGTTTGGGAGTGACAATAGCGCGACCCCCATTCTTCAAACAAATCTTGTTGCTAGTGGGCTTGGCATGGGCGCACTCATCATTGATCCTGGCCTCAAAAATCCGATGGGGCTGGCCGCTTCTTTAACCAGTCCTGCATGGATAGCTGACAACAAAACGAATGAATCCACAATTTACGATAGACATACCGGGTTGACTCTTTTACCCCCTGTTGGTGTGCGCGGCCAGTCAAATAACCCAGGGGCGCCTACCGGGGTTATTTTTAATAGTACGGCTGATTTTGGAGGAAACAAGTTCATATTTGCCGCCCTGGATGGTACAATTTCGGCCTGGGGTGCTGGTATTATGACAACCGTGGTTATTGACAGATCCGGATCAAATGCCGAGTATACCGGGCTAGCAATCGCTTTCAACGGTTTGAATAATAACAATTACCTCTACGCCTGTAATTTCAACGCCGGCACAATTGATGTTTTCGACAAAAATTTTAATTACATTCCTGGTCTGCCGGTTGCTACTGATCCTAATATTCCTGCCGGCTATGCTCCGTATAACATCGTGAATATAGGAGGTGACCTATATGTTACTTATGCTCAACAAGACCCCCCCAGTGGCTTTTTTGCCCGGGCAGGCATGGGTTTTGGGATAGTAGATGTTCTTGACAATCACGGCGAGTTTCTGCGCCGCCTGGCCACTAGTGGTGATCTTAATGCACCTTGGGGAATTGCACTTGCACCAGCCGGTTTTGCCGGTCCTAACGAAACCCTTCTTGTTGCCAACAACGGCAGCGGCCGCATTGATATGTTTGATTTAAACGGAACTTATCAGGGCCAGTTACTTGCTTTGAGTAAACACCTCACTATTGACGGCTTGTGGGGCATTGATTTCTTTAAGGGTAACCAGCATGGTGTAGGCGCTGCTACCGATTCGTTGTATTTTACCGCCGGTCCGAAGGTTCCGAGCAGGAATCAGGGTTTGTTTGGTTTTTTAACAAATCATTAATTTAAAACCTTTAATTTATTAACCCCTGCTGGTTTGCCACCGACAGGGGTTTTGTATATCTTCATTTTTTTCTTTACAGGATAAACTTAAATTTCATTTCATCCGCTCAATATCAGGTAGTTTCCAGGTTTGATCAAACAGCGGCTTTTCAGGGGCATAAAATCGCATCAGCACTTCAAAATTCTTTGACGGGCCCGAATCAACCCAGTTGGCATCTTTACCGTCGGGAGCCTTAGGTCCAAAGTACAAATCCACAGAGCCGTCAGCATTTTTTATAATTCCCGGAGTTTGCGATGAAATGGAGTAGTTTTTGGCGTTCCGTATTAATGCGTGTGTCTTTCTATCGTAAAGCGTGGCCGACCAATACTGCTGTACGGGAGCGTTTGCCGGAACCTTAAGATGATAAGTACTGTCGGAATGTAATGGATGGGCATTTTTATCAGTAATGGCGTACAGATAATATTGCCCCGCGCCTAAATGCTTAATGCCAATGTATCCCATCGAATAGGTTACGGCCCGCGCGCTAATCGGATACTCGTTGGTATCCGCATAAAAATCAGATTGACCTTTTATTACACTTGCAATAGCCGGAAAAAACCATTGCTCTCCTTCATAAAATTGCGGGAAAATTTCCTTAATATGATGATCAAGCCACTGGTTGCTTTTATGAACGGCCTCTGTAAGTATTTTCATCGTAGCAGAGTCAGGGTTAAACGGATGGCCTTTTTTAATGCCGAACGTATTCAGAACATCTATAAATGCTCTGTCCCGCTGCTGCCAGGGCTCTGTTTGAACAATCCGGTTAAGCGACTGAAAATAGCGCATATCGTAAGTGATGTTGGCATCAAATAATTTGCCCTGCATATCACTGAACGTTGTGGCCGGTGGGTTATGCGCCTGCGAAAGCGGGTACAGCCTCACCTTTTTGCCATAAGCAACGGCCTTGGCTATATCTTCGGGGTTGGTGCTTTTTAATATAGACCGTAGGAGAGCGTAATTTTCATAGGTATCAGAATATAATGGAATATAACCGGCAGGTACATGGCCGTAATACTCAGGCGGTATTAAAAGGTATTTGCCCCCCTTTCCTTTGTCTGCACCTGCCGGGCCGGCATCTTCAAGAGCACATTGCCAAAAATCGCAGATATTGCCGGTGATGGAACCCTCTTCTCCAGCTGCGGGAACTTCAAGCACCATTGGGCCGTCTTTTAGATTAACAAAGGGCATAAAATAAATAGTACCGGGATTAGGTGTCAGCGTTTGGTTCTTCCAGTCCAAAAGGTTTGACCAGTAGGCCACCTGGTTAAAATCACCACCATTTGATTTATAAGCCTGGAACGTTAAATCGGCGTTTACAGCCGGCATGCCCCATACCACAGCCTGCATTGCACTAATAAGGACAATGCGTTCCGATGGCGTCATGGGGGGCGACGTAGAAGCTGAATCTGTTGTTGCTTCATCTGTTGTTTCACCCGGTTTCTTTGGCCCGCATGCTGCTACTAACATTAGCAGCAACACCCACAAAATGTGTCCTTTTTTCATAATTATTTATTTTACTCTTTAATTCAACAAAGCTTATTCAACTGAATACTATTTCGCTTTTACAAAAAGACGGCGGTATCTGCGAACCCTTTAAATAAGTCCCCTTAGCCTACCTCATCTTCTCTATATCACCCATTTTCCAACTTTTATCAAAATAGGCGGTGGTAGGTCCGTAAAACCGCATGTAGGCAAACCAGTGCTTACCGGGATTGGTTTGTACCCAGTTTCTCTCTTTGCCAGCGGGTACGGTCGGTCCAAAGTACAGGTCAACAGATCCATCGCCGTTTTTGATCAGGTCCTTTCGGGATGACAAATCCGCATTGCGCTGCTGGTTATCAATAATACATCGTGTGGTCGCATCGTAAACGGTTACCGACCAAAAGTTAACCGCCGGCGGGTTATCAGGAACATGGAGCGTATATCTTTGTGAACCATCCAGCCAGTCGCCATCCTTATCCTCATAGGCACCCAGGTAAGCCTGGCCCAGGTTAGGCGTTTTTGAGATCATCGCATTGGAAAAAGTGACCGCTTCAAAAAAATAGGAACTTCTACGGAAAAATTCATCATAATTCCCTGCCCGCTGATCGGAGTTTGTTAACACCATTACATAATCCCACTTTCTGTCGGTCCAGTGGTAAATGCTGTCTAAACGTTTATCAAAAGAGTTAGCCATGGCCATTTTCTTTCCTCTGTCGGCGGCAGCTATTAATATCTTTTTTTGTCTTTCGGTTGGCTCAAAGGGTTTGCCTTTTGTAACGCCCAGGTTGTTAAGCCACGACATAAAAAACCGGTCGCGCTCCTGAACGGGTTCTTTCTGTAAAATAGCATGCAGGCGTTCCCAATAGGCCAGCCCATCAGGCTGTACAGCAAAAAAACTTTTGCCATTGGGGCTTACTATGCGGGTAGGTTTGGGTTTTGCCCGTTCGGAATAAGGATATATTTTTACCCCCGCGATCAATGCTTTTGCTGTTGCGGGATCGGGATCAAGGGCGCGAAAGCCAAAGAAAACATTCATCATTGTTGACGGAATAATATAATAACCCTGTACTTTCGATTCCTTCTGGCCCGGTGGAATAATCAGGTATTTACCTCCCTTTCCCTGATCGGGCCCAAGCTCGCCTATTACGGCCGTTTCACGTTGCCAAAAGTCACTCAATCCGCCGGCAGTATGCCCGGCAGGCATTTCAATAACAGTGGGGCCATTTTTTTTTAAATCAATAAACGACATAGTGTACGGCGTGGTAGCATTGGCTGTTAATATTCCAAGCTTATCGTCGTATGAGTTATATAAAACCAAATCATTGCTCGTGGCACCGAATACATCATAATGGATGTGTTGCCACTCGGCAAAAGCCACAATAGGCAATCCCCATAAATAGCATTGAGTTGCCTGCTGGTAATCCATCTCATCGAACAAAGCCGGTATCGAACTCTTTGACGGAAGTTCGCCATCCATATCTATTTTGGTGGGTTCAATGGATTGAGCAATGGTATCGACCTCTGCTGTGCCTGTACTATCGGCAGCCATATTGCCTGGTTGTTGTTTTTGACCACATGCCGCCAATAATAAAAAGGGGAAGCATACTAATAATATTTTTTTCATGAGATAATCGAATTATGCTTCTAAAGAATTCGCCATTCAAAGTAAAAACATCCCTCACGAAAAGCATCATTAACCACTGCTTAGTAGGTTGCACTTTTAAAGTTGGAACGGGTTTGTGTTTGGTTGTAGATGTTGTAAAGGTTGGAGGGGTTGAAAATGTTGTAAAGTTGGAAGGTCGTTTGAAGGTTAGAAAGGTTGTAAGAGTTGTAGCAGTTGAAAAGCTGTAAGTAATATTATGATTCCGGCAATAAATATATACGATTTTAAGATGTATACGAATCGGGTAAAATCTAAAGGAGAGAAGATAAAACACCGTTGTTATATCTTAAACTTATATCCAAACAATATTCTGACATAGGGGTAGCTGCTTGATACATCCGGATAATTAGCATAATTACCATTCAGGTTAAAACGACCGGCCTCGAAACCTGTGACCAGGTTTTTTGACAAACTATATTTTACACCACCTCTTATTGCATTTAAAAAATGAGTTGATTCGTAACCGTTAAGTGTTACCGTCCAGGAACCTCTGTAATCAACATCAAATCGCCATTTAGAGTCTATCTGAAGCACTGCTCCACCGAGTAAACTAAGGCCCGATGTGTAATCATAGGTTCTGCCTTCGCCGTAATTCAAATATGGGTCATGAACGGCTGCGAGGACAACTGCTCCCCCGCCAATATCGGTCAATAGCTTAAGATGGTCAGAAAGTTTATGTTCAGATAAATAGTTAAAATCGATATGCTGGCCACCATAATAAATGGCGGGATCATTGTAGTAATTGTAATCAAGGGAGATAGCTCCGACGTTTGTGGTGCTTTCGTTACTTTTCATATCAAATCCGTAAAGTAAACCGTTAACCCTTAAAATGTTAAGCCCTCCGCGCCCAATTTCTGCCTCAACAGCGAAGCTATCAAAAGGGTGGTCGATGTTTTGAATAGGACCACCGTAATTTAATAGTAGTCTGGCATATGGCCCAACCTCGGAATTCCGGGTTATCCACCTCGCGCCTCCATCTATTTCCCCGGTGAAATCTGTTAAATTGTCATCTTCCCTTGTCCCGGGCTTATACTTCCCCCATTTGCCGTCAACAGCCCGGTTAAATCCGTTTAATGGGTCAATTATGAATCCGACAACTTCATCCATCTGTCTGCCGAAACCCCTTCTATGCTCGTTAATAACCCGGTTTGCGAGGCGATGAGTCATTTCACCTAATGCTATGCCCCCCAGGCTTGTATTGATAAAATCGTTGATGGCTGGTGGATGTGTTTCACCAAATGTTTCCCATATATAGCTTCCGGCAAATGCCGCCGGGACAGCTTGCCAGAAAGAATACCCATTACTTCTGAAAGCATTAAAATAAAGATTTCCGTGATAGGGATGTGCAAATTGGTTGGTTTGAAACTTATTGTCGTCCCATGTCCAGCTTGATAATTTAAGGTTGTGGCCGATGCTCGCCCAGGTTATATGCGCAAATTCAGCATCGCGCACAAAATAGTTATACGCCCATGGCAGTAGTTCCACTAATATCAATTCGCCTGATGCTCTCCAAAATCTTTTTGGCTCCGGTGATTCCGTATGTAACCACTGATTTTCGTTATTGATATTGTTGTAATTATTATAGTTGTAAGTGAAGAGAGTAAGTGAATCAGTCTTCGGCCGTACACTATATTGGCCATAACCGGTTAAATATCCAATTGTATTAGTTAACAGGATGATGATTGAGATTTTAATGAAGTTGGGTACGGCATTCATAAATTAACTTAATAGATATCTTTGTTACAAAATAGATTCAATTAAAAGCCTGATATAATACGTTAATCTGTATTTCCATTTCACGGTTCGGAACATGAGCTTGTCGGAAATTTTATCCGAACAGCAGAAAGTACAAGCAAGGTAAATTTATTTCAACGGATCTTTCATAGCACCTTTGTTGCATAATAAAATATGCAACAAATCATCTCAATCAGGTGAATTTAAAACTAAAATACCTATCTCGTGGATAGGTATTTAGCGTAAAATGTTTTATTTCCGTCGGGAGGCCAACTTCTGAAGTTTGTTTAGCCGATACTACCCCAATTGGTTACTGTTATCAAATTCAATAAGGTTTGCCGTTTACTTTTTTGCCGGTGCAGCAACGAGGCCATCTTTTATGATCTGTTCGGTAATGGCTTTTTCATATCCGGGTAAAAAGTCTTGTAACGAGCTTGGGTTATATGTTTTGGACTGGGCCGACCATACCAATTTTTCGGTTTTTGCATCGAAAATATTCGTTTGCAGGTAATATACCTTATCTTCGGTGTAATATCCGGGCGAGTAAAAGCTGCCATATCCATAACCATAGTAGGCGCCAAACGATCCATAATAAGGTCCCACTGGCCCGCTGCCCTGAACGTACCTGGTCTCGGTTTCCTTATTCACCATAGCAACTGTTAGTATACCATCACAATCAGCAGATTTAATTTTTGAGAGTACTACGTCCTTGTCTTTGTCTTCGCCGGTTGAATGAAAATTGGGAGGAAACACATCCGAGCTTTTGACTACCACAATCCCCTTTTCGGTCATATAACGCGCCAGTTCATTTTCAACCGTTTGCCTTACAGAGGCATTATCGGTAAGTGCCGATACAAACATTTTTTTGTACGATACCACGCCAACACCCGGCGCTTTATAGGAGCTCATGATATCGGTGGTTGTGCCACATCCGGCGCAAAACAATACTGCTGTTAGCAGCAAATTGAGGTACTTTAACTTTTTCATTTATACTAGGATTTAAATTATTGAACTTTATTTTTTACTATTAAAAAAACATAATATGGTGTATCACCTTCCGAACGTTTTCATAACTTATTAACTTTTTAGTTTAGCGTGCTGTGAAAAATAGTCCTATTGTGATTGGTATTTGAGATAGATGACTAATATTGAAGTCTGATTCGCTGTTAGTAGCATAATTATAAGCTACGCTAATAAATCCACCCATGTCCCGACTAAACTTCCCCAAAACTCCTACTTCTGGCTTTACTACGAAACCCCAATTTTTAGAATATACCTGGTAAATATTGAAGTAAGCATCCTGCTCGCTATATTCGGTACCAATGCCAATACCTACGTATGGTTTTAGCATTCCGCCTTCAAGGTAATAATGTATACTGGCTGTTATCGGAGCAGTGTATATATGCCTTACCATATCGCTGGTTACCGCTCCGGAGCCGTCAGGCTTCTGGTAAGTCTGCTTTGGAAAATATTGACTAAAAGAATTAAAACTGGTTCCAATACCTACGGTAATATTTGGTTTGATGGTATACCGATAATCAAAATTGAATCCCGCCCAGCTGGTTGCGCTAAGGTAATCGCCGTTGGAGGAAGGTATGGCTACCTGGTACCCCACGAAAAACAAGTTGGTTCCGGCGTTGGTTTGGCCGTGCGCGTATTTGCAAAGTCCTGTTAATATGATGATAATATAGGCTAACTTTTTCATGACAATTGATGTTTAGTTTTGGAAAATATTTATTAGTTAGTTTTAAAATAAGGGGACTGGACATAGCCCTGGTTAATCCCGTTAACTCCCCTTGTGAAATTGGCACTTGATGATGAACCTACGGCGCCAAAGGATGTACAATTCCACACCACGTCAAACTTGTGACTGGCAGCAGCATTTTTTACATCATAAGTATCCACAATTACGGTACCTGTACTATACTGGTAATATGTAGAAAACGGATAATAATAAGGATACCAGCCACCATAATACGGTGGGTACCACCAGCCCGGATAACCATACCACCAGCCCGGATAAAACACGGTGGTTGTAACTTTAACTACTCCGATTTTTATAGCCAGGTCGGGATGATTTAAAAAAGTGTTTTTCATATAGGTGTATCCCCTGGCATTCATATTGGTTTTAACCGCGTTAACCAGTTGCTGCGCATTGGCATCAAAAAAAACTGTATCAGATCCGCTACCGCCCAAATTTGCAACAGTGTCTGATACGTAATAAGTTTTGTAGCTGCTAAAATTGGCTGCCTGATCACGGTTGGTCGATACGACGAAGTCGCCGGATAGCTGATCAAGATTAGGAGCTTTAAGGCATGACGCAAATCCCATTGCGACAGCCATCATTAAAAAGAGAGGCTTTTTCATAAAGATTATGTTTGTATTATATATTGTATTATATATTAATGGTATTTGAATGCTTTTTTTTATCAGTGTCTCCATCCGGGATATTACCCGCATCAGGATCCAGTTTAAAAACTCCCGAAACCGGCTATATAGCAAGCGGATGATGTCTGAATGGTTTTAATATTCACAATAGTCAAAGTTTAAGGCGATATTATTATGTCGATATTATTTTAATATGTGTTCTTTTAATAGGTCGCTATTTCATTCTTCAATACTTTCCAAACCAAACCCTTAAAGTAGTAGACAAGGTAAAGCATTTTAGCGATTCAATATTTCGATGTTTGTTGCATCATATAAAATGAAACAAGTTGGGTAGTTGCAAATTTAACCAATGATTAAGTGTCAACTATCTGATGTATAAGTATTTGATGTATAATTCGTATTTTTTATTTAACTTTAACTTCCTGATTTTTGACAACCAATACTGACGCTGCGGTTTGCTGGGGGATACTGCTTTCAAAAAAAATGCAACTTTGTACAGCAGCAGCGTGTTGCTGGTGCGCAATTTGCTTTAACCTTTATAAAACAAAAATTTAGTATTATGAAACCTTTAATATCAATTGCGATGTTGCTTATTATCGCATTATCATTCCAAAGTTGTGTTCCCAAAAAGAAGTTCGAAGAATTGCAGAGCCGCTACAATAAGCTGGACAGCAGCGCCATTGATCTGCGCAGCAAATACCAGCTCTGCGATAGAAACCTGGCAATTGCAACTAACAGGGCAACAAGCCTGGAAGAACAGATTGCATCTGAAAAAGCAAATTCAGCACTTTTACAAGCTTCCCTCGTAAAGTGCCTGGCCACAAGTGGGCAGGGAAATGCAAATATCGCCAAGCTGGTTGATGAAATTTCCGCGTCAAATAAGTATATCCAGCAGCTTATAAATGCAA
>DASYEP010000110.1:0-1639 GCA_036498965.1 Mucilaginibacter sp. | reverse complement strand
AAAAACTTAACATCATATTTGCCAATTCGGCCCGGTTTTGTACTTTTGCCCCCGGAGAGCTGGCAGAGTGGTCGATTGCGGCAGTCTTGAAAACTGTTGAACTGTGAAAGGTTCCTGGGGTTCGAATCCCTAGCTCTCCGCTTTCGCCCGCCGCAGCGGGCTACAGCGGATGAAATCCGCCAGTAGGTCGCGAAGGAGGGCTTCGCTAACTAAAGCGAATTTTATTAAAAAGCCAGGTAATTTGTATATTACCTGGCTTTTATCATTTCAGCCAATCACCGCTGATTTAAATTTTAGAACACAAAAGGCTATCATCAAACGATAGCCTTTTCTCGTTTACAAATGCAAATTCTTCTTTATTCTAAATACTAAACTTTAAATCTTTTGCTAATAAGATAAATCTCAGCCTACCTTTTTTGCTAAACCCTTCGGCGGGATATTTATAGTCTTTATCGATTTCAATATATTTTGCTTTTGTGGCAGGAATTGGTACAGAAGAATTTAAAAAATTACAACCTATACTAATACTGACACTCATTATGATTTTGTCGTTATAATAGAAAACTATTCCAAGATGCGGCACAAAACAAAATGCATATGTATTGCCATATGTTGAATTTGAACCGAGTAAATCTGTTAGCTGATCAACTTGTTTCTGATTTAATTGCTTTTGTTTTTTTATTTTTAAAACGAGCCTATTGTTTTCAACAATGTTAAGGTTCGATTCACCATTTTCGCTATCATAATCATAAGCTATAACTTTATTGTAATGAAGTAAATTAAAGGGGCGATTTGCCTTTTTGTTACTCACGACAATAAAACCCTCTTTAACAAATGCGGTTAAAGCATCTTGGGATATATATTTGATTGAATTGGTTTGAGAAGAAGTTGGAGTTATGGGCTTAATATCTTTCACATTGCTTGTTGACGTCGAATTGCTTTCGCCATTAGAACAACCCGTTAAAGACGCCAATAATGTGGATATAATAGTAAAAGCAAAAATTTTGAATTGATTATTCATTAGCTATATACAAAGCTGGAGGCTATTATGGTAAAGATAGCAAAACACTAACACCTATTTTCATTTCTTCTTAACATCCATTATAATATTCAAAATGCCTTTAAGGTGTTCTAATACAGGCTCGCTCAGCCTGCCAAGTAACATTGTTAGGTGGCATCAAGGGTTAAACAGCTTCCAGTTCCCTTCGGAGATGATCTCAATAGTGCCGTCGACCACTTTGATGGCGGTTTGATCGTCAATAGCATACACAGGTACCGACAGTTTTGCAGCCCATTTTTCTGCGTTAACCATGGACGCGTCGGGGTGATCCTGATGATCGAGGTGCGGAATCAATGCAAAATCAACCAATCCCGCTCCGTGGGCCGTAACGAAAGTTCTGTCTATTTCTCCCTCTGGTGTAACAAATACAATATTTTCTGATGTTAGCGCTCTACGGCTTCCGCCAGGAACATTTCGATAGGTCTCTCCGAAAATTGTGCTTGTCGCCATGCTTCCGGCGCTCACGCCGACATAAACCATCTTGTGAAGCAGCGATGGCAATAGGTCTGCCAATCCGGACTCTTGCATCCAGTAGCTCAGATACAAAGGATCGCCTCCCCAAACCAGCAACGCATCGGC
>DASYEP010000109.1:0-2150 GCA_036498965.1 Mucilaginibacter sp. | reverse complement strand
CCTTCACGCACCGGGCAGGAATTGAGCTACGCAATAGACCATTCTTTAAAAGATGCCGGTCTTTCAACCGGGGATATCGATTTCATTTCGGCGCATGGAACCGCTACGGTTTACAATGATGAAATGGAAGCGAATGCCATTGCACTATCCGGCTTGCAGATTGTCCCGCTGAATAGCTTGAAAGGCTATTATGGGCACACCTTAGGTGCGGCGGGATTGATCGAATCGATCATTTCCCTTCAATCTTTAAAACATGGCATGGTTCTGCCAACGCCAGGATTTAAAGAAGCGGGAGTAACTCAACAAGTGAACGTGATTGCATCGCCGATAAATATTAAAGCAGATCATTTTCTCAAAACAGCTTCTGGCTTTGGCGGTTGTAATGCAGCGGTAGTTTTTGGTAAATAATAAATTATTTTTGCAGATAAGGTAAAGGACAAACATTGCTGGCACAAAACTATATAACAGGCAGTTGCAAAATAGAGCATAACGCTGTTTTCAAAAATGGCGGGCAGCTTCTTGAAAATAAGGAGCTCGATCTATCGGCCTTTTTACTTTCTGCTTACCAGCATTTCGAGCTGAATTATCCCAAATTTTATAAAATGGATAATTTAAGCAAGTTGGGCTGGCTGACCGCCGAAATATTATTGACCGGCTTTAAAAAGGATACTTACCCTGCTGAGACAGTAGGATTGGTTTTAGCCAACAGCAATTCGAGCCTGGATAACGACATCAAATATTTTGATTCGCTGAAGGAGTTTGCCAGTCCGTCGTTGTTTGTTTATACCCTGCCCAACATTGTGATTGGCGAAATTTGCATCAGGAACCATTTTAAAGGCGAACATGCCTTTTTTATACAGGAAAGTTTCGATACTACATTTATAGCGCAGCAGGTGAATTATTTGTTTGACAATCATATTTTAGACGCCTGTATTTGCGGCTGGGTTGATGTTTTGGAACAGGATTATAAGGCCGTATTGTTTTTGGTCGAAAAAAATAAAAGTGAAAATTCCATGCCATTTTCTGCGGAAAACATGGACAACATTTTTAACAGTTAAGGATATATGAGTTCATCAGTATATATAGCGGGCGTAGGGGTAATATCAGCGATCGGTAACAACGTTGCCGAGCATTTGCAGGCATTTGAGCAAGAAAAAGCCGGCATGGGCGATATTACTATGCTCGATACTATTCATCGTAATAAACTCCCTGTTGCCGAAGTAAAGCTGGATAACAAACAATTGGCGGCAATGACCGGCTTGCCGGAAAATATTAGTCGCACTACTTTATTGGGTTTAGTTGCTGCCCAAGAGGCGCTGACTGATGCCGCTATTCCTGACTTTGGCAGTCTGCGTTCCGGTTTTGTTTCGGCAAATACAGTGGGTGGGATGGATAAGAGTGAGGACTTTTTTGTCGACTTTTTGGCGGATAATACGAAGGGAAAATTGCGCAATATATTCGACCACGAATGCGGCTGCATGACCGAAAAAATTGCCGATCAGTTGGGTATTACGGATTACATGACTACGGTTAGTACGGCGTGCTCTTCATCTGCCAACGCTATTTTTTATGCAGCGCGGATGATCAAAAATGGCCTGCTGGATGTTGTTATTGCAGGCGGCACCGATGCACTTACCAAATTTACACTGAATGGTTTTAACACCCTGATGATACTGGATAAGGAGTTTTGCAGACCCTTTGATGAAAACCGCGAGGGCCTCAACCTTGGTGAAGGCGCAGGTTACCTGGTGCTGGTATCTGAAAAAGTTGCCAAAACAATAGATAAAAAGCCATACTGCATACTCAGTGGCTATAATAACAGCAACGATGCCTACCATCAAACCGCTTCCTCACCAGATGGAACAGGCTCCTACCTGGCTATGAAAGGTGCTTTGGCAAAAAGCGGGTTAACTCCTGCTGATATCGATTACATTAACCTGCATGGCACCGGAACACCCAATAACGACAGCGCCGAAGGAACGGCAGTAAAACGAATATTTGACCCGGAATATCCGCGGATGAGCTCCACCAAATCCTATACCGGGCATACGCTTGGTGCCAGCGGAGGTATTGAAGCGGTGTTTTCTGTATTGGCGATAAAACATCATATCGTCTATCCCAATCTCCGTTTCAAAACGCGTATGAATGAA
>DASYEP010000108.1:0-29463 GCA_036498965.1 Mucilaginibacter sp. | reverse complement strand
GCGGCTTAAAAGCCCTTTTTTCCTCATTTTGACCCGGAAACTGATTCTTGTCAATGCCCGGAAGATACATCACCTAATTAACCACAATAAATCATAAAATAAAAAGACCGTACCATTTGATTTATGATACGGCCTCTTTTTTAAACATTGACTTTTAAATAGAATCTCCTGGCTGAAATTCTATTTTCCTAAGTTTTACTAAAAATTCTTAGGAACAGCCTGACCTTTATTGGTATCCCACCAAACTGGTGTTCCGCCGTTATCAGGACCTCCAAGCAGTGATACACCGCCCGCAACGCCAGCGGCGTTACTGGTATATTCGCTGGCCGGGTATTGTATCCTGCGAATCTGTAAAGTTGTGCTGATAGTACCACCGCTGTTATTAACAATTGTAGGAAATAGCCGAGGGTAACCGGTACGACGATAATCGGTCCATGCCTCCCATCCGCCGGATGGGAAATTAGCGATCCATTTTTGTGTGATAATACGCTCCAGGTTTTGTTCGTTGGTTGCGGTGGCATCCCATGCAATGGTAATTGTAGACATTGCTTTAATGCTCGCATTTGGGGTTCCCGCTGATGGAGTTAGCGGATCTACATAATCAGCCTGTGTGCTTGTTTTATCACTCAAATAACCTCCGATAGGAGCGGCCCATTGGTCCATTGAAGTAGAAACGCCGGTTTCATAATCTACTTGCGCGCTTTCTGTAGTCCAGGTTCTTAAAGCGGCTTCCGACTTTAAAAACCATACTTCGGCTGCGTTTATAAGGATCATTGGGCTATACTCAGATATTACTGAGTAATTTGGCTGTGAGTAGCCGTTATACATTGGCTTGCCTCCAACTGGTGTACCAAGCCTGATACCAACATATTGGCCGGCAATGCTTGCAGGTGCGCTTGCAGGAGAAAGCATTTTTGATGTACGCGGATCATTATATCCATTTAAATAGGAAGTTAGCGATGCACCTACGCCTATATCTGTCCAACTTGTTCCAATCCACCATATCGGGTTATGATAAGAAAGTATTCCATTAATAGCTGCATTATCGGCATTTGTAGTAATTAAGCCACCCGGATCGTTGATTGCTTTTAATGCCTGTGCTTTAGCAGTTACGGGGTCAATATTTACAATATGCATTGCTAATCTTAAACGTAATGAATTGGCATATTTTATCCATTGCGTATAATCTCCACCGTAAACCATATCAAATTTTGCAAAAGGCTTTAAACCTGGATTTGCTTTAACATAAGTGGTAAGGTTAGTTACTGCTGTGTCTAACTGCGCGAAAAAAGTATTATAAACCAACTGTTGCGAATCATAAGGCGTAGTTGCGCCTGCAGCACCTGATTTGGTGTAAGGAATTGGCCCGCAATAATCAGTAACCCTGCTCATTGCCTGTACTTCCAAAATTAGAGCTATACCCCAAAAGTGTGGATAAGCAGTACGCGCCGCAGCCTTAAGATTTACATTAATAGGCCCAACTACCTGTCCGTATGCCATGCCGAAAACATCCAGATTCCAGCCATCAACTAACGAGTAGCTTTGATTGTTGATGTTACCTCTGTACGGGTCGGGCGACATATAATAGCCTGCGTAGGCATCCGAGTTCAAATTCTGACAAAGTTGATAATCACCTTCTTCACCAAAAATGTGCTGTTGTATACTTGGATAATATTGCCCTATAAAATTAAAGTCGGCCTTTAACTGATCCTGGGTTATACCGGCATTACTGGTGTTCATGTTTTCAAAGTTCTTGGTACATCCGCCCAGCAAAATGAAACACGCGGCAATCAGGACCCACATACCTGCAGTGGTAAGCCTGATTGATTTATCTTTTAAAAAATTTATCTTTTTCATTTCTAATATTTTTACGATGAACTATTTATTAAAATGTAACATTTAGTTGTGCTCCTAATCTCCTGGTAGTTGGCTGATTAAATACATCTACGCCGTTCAGTCCATTAGCGGTAGACATAGTAATTTCCGGATCGTATGGAGCTTTCTTATAGAAATAAATCAGGTTACTTCCAATCAAAGAAATTCTAATGCTTTTTGCAAAGCTATTTGTAAGTGGTTGTGTGTAGCCGATTGATGCAGAACGAAGTCTTACAACTGTTGCACTGTACATATACGGTTCGGCGATACCCGAACGGCCACCCTGGGCTGAGTACCAGGTATAAGGGTCAACCTTGGTAACCGCTTTGCCTGAAGGATCAACTGCGTTAACAGTTACACCACCTGCATTGCGGGTGTCTCCGGTAACTGCCGATACGCCATAGCTGTCCATCAGCATCTGCGTCATTGATAAAACCTGACCGCCAAATTTGCCGTCAACTAAGATATTCAGGTTGAATTTTTTGTAATTGAAGGTGTTTTCCCATCCCATTTGAAATTTTGGATTAGGATTACCTACTTTTTCAAAAATGCCACTATTTATAGGAGCGTTACTGCTGTTTACCATGATTTGGCCAGCAGCATTTCTTTGATATTTAACGCCCCAGATATCACCATATGACCCGCCTTGCGTAAGCACAGATTCATAGGCATTTGCTCCGGCACCTGTTAACTCAATAGTTGCATTTGGCTTTCCTGGTTGCAGCTCAATGATCGTATTCTTGTTGTAAGAATAATTAAAAGAAGAGTTCCAGTTGAATGCGCTGCTTCTAACAAAATCGTAGCCTAACTTAACTTCCATACCGGTATTTTCTATGTTACCTGCATTCAGGTAGCCAATGGTATACGGAGAGGATGCACCAGGGCTATACTGTATGAACTGATTGTAACTGTTAGATTTATACCAGGTGTAGTTGAAAGTTAACTTGTTATTGAAAAATCTAAGATCGGCGCCTGCCTCATAAGATTTAGTGTTAGTAGGTTTTAATTGAGGATTTGGTACAGGGTTAACCAAAGTAACACCGCCCGAGCCGTTAGTACTTGTTAAGTTGGTAACATATACAGGAACAGGTGTAGCAACTTCTGCATATGAGCCACGTACCTTGGCGTAAGAAATAAAATCAGGCAATTTAGTCATCTCGCTCACTATTAGCGATAAACCTACTGAAGGGTAGGAATAAGAGTTTTTGTCTGTAAATGAAAGCGTTGATGACCAGTCACTTCTATCCGTTAATGTAAGATATGCCCATGTTTTGAATGAGATATTTAAGCTGCCGAAAATAGATTGGATCTGGTTATGGTTTGCTGGTAAAGTAAGTACGTTACTGCTTCCGGAAGTAAGCACGTTTTGAGAAATAAATACGTTAGGTATCAATAGCCCGGTACCAGGGCCAAAGGCGGTTCCTACTGTATTATTATCTGTAATACTTGTACCAACTAATCCATCAATTTTAAAGTTCGATTTCATTGGTATTTTAAAGTTAGCTATGAAATCGCCGTACATTTGAGTAACGGTTTGTTCGCTGCGTTGAAATGAACCGTTTTCGCCCTGGGTTAACACGGGGTTAGTGCCGGAATATAAATCTTGTTCAAAAATGTCAGCGGTGCGGTCAACATTGCCACGTGCCTGTATATTAAGCCAATTCGCAATGTCGTATCGAACGGTGGAGTTGATCAACAACCGGTCACGATTACTTTTATTAGGATTGTTGTGCAATATCCACCACGGATTTTGTTGAATATCCTCATTAGCTATCCAGTTTTGTGTTAATAAGCCATTCCTTGCCGGTTGTGGAATACCATAGTTGTTTTTATACGGCGTGATATCCTCACCTACCGGGAATAGGTACAAACCAGGTAAAGTGTTAAAATAAAAACCCTGTCCTGGTGTGTTGATTACTTTTTGGTTAACATAATTTGTATTTACGTCAACTGTCAGCTTATTATTTAAAAAATGCGCCGTTTCACGAAATGTGAAGTTATTACGGTTTAAGCTATTAGTTGGCTGTACACCGGTAGCATATGTATTTGCGTACGAGAAATAACTTTGCGCTGCCTCTGAACCGGCAGAAAGATTGATAGCGTTGGTAAAGTTACTGCCATGTTGAAAATAGTCGCCTACATTATCAGCTGTCGCAGGCGTTGATAATTTGGCTCCCCAGCTTTGGTTGCCGTTCGGCGTTACACCATACTGATTCTGAAATTCAGGTTTGTATGATATACTTTCATCCATGTAAGACGACGAGAAATTAATTTCAGCCTTACCCGCTTTTCCTTTTTTGGTAGTTATTAAAATAACACCGTTTGCAGCCTGGCTACCATAAAGTGCAGCTGCAGAAGCGCCTTCAAGCACGGTCATGCTTTCAATGTCATCCGGGTTTAAGTTGGAAATACCGTCGCCGCCATCTGGTGAACCACCATAAGTACTGTTTGGCTGGCCGTTGTAATTTGATCCATTGGTAATTGGCACACCATCTATTACGTATAATGGCTGATTGGTTCCGGCAAAACTTTTGCTGCCGCGCAAAACTACCTTTACCGAACCACCAACACCAGATGAACTCGGCGAAATGTCAACACCTGCAACCCTGCCATTTAAGGAATTCATTAAGTTGTCGCTTTTTACAGTGTTAAGCGCCGCGCCGTCAACAACCTGGTTGGCATAAACAAGTGACTTTTCGGACCGTTTAACACCGAGGGCCGTTACAACCACCTCGTTCAATGAATGAGAGTCTCTGCTCATTATTACTGTCATTGTGCCACCGGTAACCGTCACTTCCTTTCTTAGATACCCTATGTAGGTAAATACAAGTACATCGCCGGTATTGGCGTTTAACGAAAACTCACCGTTGACATTGGTTTGTGCGCCTGTTGTGGTACCCTTTATTGATACCGACACGCCTGCCAGCAATTCTCCGGTTGAGTCTTTAACAACCCCTTTCACCGGGATAACGGCAACATTGGTCATTTTGTTGCCTGGTAATTTGTTTTTTAGGGGATTTGCATAACTGATGGTGCAAAAGGCTGTTAAAAAAGCCATTGTCAACCAACAGAATTTTAATGGTAAATTAATTTTCATAGTTTCCAATTTTAGTTAGTTTAGTGTAAGTTGTTGAATTTAAAGGCTAACTTAGTAAAATATCTAATGAAACGCGCAATCTTCTTAAATTTTTTTAAAAAGATAGCAGAAGTTTTAAATTTTGCCGTTATTGCAAAATAAAATTATGCCGGCTTTTATCTTAACCTATAGAAAATATCCGGGGAGGGATTTGGCTAATGGTTAATATGTTAAACCTTTGTGGTTTATATCTAAAATAATTGTTAATTAAATTGATCCAAAATGGCCCGTTAATTTACTTAGTGTATTGATGTCCCGGCACCTCGTGTGGTTTAGTTAACGCCGCTGCTGAAGTAACAAGGTTCAGCCGATGATTTGATAACAAGGCGGAACGGACGCATCCAGGTAACAGATCAATATTCAATCCCTGTCCCTGCTAAGCTTAGTGATTGTTAAAGGGTTTTCAGGAAGTTCCATAGTAGTGGCAAGGTTCAGCCGATGATTTGATAACAAAGCGGAACAGATACCTCCGGGTAACAGATCAATATTTAATCCCTGTCCCTGCTCAGTTTGGTGATTGTTAAAGGGTTTTCAAGAAGCTCAACGGTTTCGCGGCGGTGTTTTATAATATGGATGGCGGTAAATATTGCCTCGCGGAACGAAACTTCCGAAGCCAGGTTTTTGCCGGCTATATCATACGCGGTCCCGTGATCGGGAGAGGTACGTACAAAGTTTAACCCGGCCGTAAAATTAACACCCGATTCGAAGGCTATCTGTTTAAATGGTATCAAACCTTGATCGTGGTACATCGCCAATACAGCGTCGAACTGTAAATAGGTGCCATTTGCAAAAAAGCCATCAGCGGCATAGGGTCCAAAGGCTAATATGTCGTTGTTCCTTGCTTCTTCAATTGCTGGAATGATAACTTTTTGCTCTTCATCACCGATAAGGCCGTTATCACTGGCGTGAGGGTTAAGGCCGAGTACTGCAATCTTTGGTTTCCTGATCCAAAAATCATTACGTAAACTGGCGTCCATTAATTTAAGCTTTGCAAGTATTTTTTCGCCGGTAATGCTTTCTGCCACTTTAGCAAGGGGTATATGGCCTGTAACCACTCCAACCCTTAACGTATCGCTAACCAGGAACATCAACGATTCATGTGCGCCACCACGTTCCTGCAAATACTCGGTGTGGCCGGGAAAGTTAAACTGCTCGCTTTGTATATTGTCCTTATTAATAGGTGCGGTAACCAGTGCATCGATATCACCGTTGACCAAATCATTGGTAGCCCTTTCCAGCGAAATAAAAGAGTACTTGCCAATTGCCGCATTGGAGATCCCCGGTTCAATTTTAATATCTTCTTCCCAACAATTTATCATGTGCGGCTTTTTCTGATCTCTTTTGCTCAAAACCTCTGACGCGCTATTAACCACAAAAAAATTGAGGTCGTCGACATGGGTAATGCGACGGTAAAAAGATGCCAGCTTTGTATGCCCGTAAACAATCGGGATGCAATAATCATAGATGCGGCTGTCGGCCAGTGTTTTAATGATTATTTCTAAACCAATACCATTTATGTCGCCTATGCTGATACCTATTTTATATTTTTCGCTCATGGTTTGTAAGGATTACACCGATGTTAATATGATTACACCGATTTTTTATAAAGATTACACCGATGTTATATTGATTACACCGATTTGTTGGTCGTCAGGTCATTTGTAATTAAGTGATTCTTCAAACATTACAACTTTTCAACATTATAACCTTTCAACACTCTACCTGCAAATAACAGATTAATTCACAATTAAAGGACAAATATGTATAATTTGCTCAATATTTGATAATAATGACAGTAGTAAGAGCAAAAAAGCATCTGGGTCAGCACTTCCTTACTGATAAAAATATTGCAGAGAAAATTGTCGGGAGCCTCAAGTATAGCGACAAGTACAAACAAGTTTTGGAGGTTGGGCCGGGTATGGGAATACTTTCCGACATTCTGCTGCAAAAAAGTGAGTATGAAGTTTTTTTGATCGATATAGATGCTGAGTCGTACCAGTTCCTTCAAAAAAAATACCCGCAACTTGGCAACCGCCTGATTAATGCAGATTTTTTGGAGATGGATTTTGCTGGCTATTTCGATGGGCCAATAGCCATTATAGGCAATTTTCCATACAATATATCCTCACAAATACTTTTTAAGGTGCTCGATAACCGTCAGCAGGTTGTTGAAGTTGTGGGCATGTTCCAAAAGGAGGTAGCCGAGCGGTGTAACGCCAAACCCGGCAGCAAAGAATACGGTATATTAAGTGTGTTTTTACAGGCTTATTATAAGGTGGAGTATTTGTTTACCGTAAAAGCCGGCGTGTTTAATCCGCCTCCAAAGGTGTTGTCTGCTGTGATAAGATTAACCAGGAACGAAGTACCTGAACTAAATTGTAATGAAAAGCTATTTTGGCAGGTTGTAAAAGCCGGTTTTAATCAGCGGAGAAAAACTTTGCGCAATGCTTTGTCGTCGTTGATCAATAAAGAAAAAATGGCCGATGAGCCGTTGCTTGATCTGCGGGCGGAGCGTTTAAGCGTGGCAGATTTTGTAAGCCTTACCAATAAAATAACTTCCTGTTCTAAATGATTTGGTGGCGAACAAAAACATCATGGAAATCGTTTTTAAATTTACAGCGGCTTTTGTATTAAGCCTGGAATGTTTTAGAATTAAAAAGAATGTCATGCCGATTTCAGCACCTCATATGCAAAGTATACGCCATGTAGCGAGTATACAAGGCGTACACCAAGCAAGCCGCTTGTCCCGTGGGATGCTGAAACAAGTTCAGCACGACTTTGTGTTTTTGAAAGCGATTTCCCTGCAACAAATATATTGTCGTCATGGATCATCTCAAAATCGGATTCTAATACAAGTTTAAACATAATTTAATGTTAAGGTAAAACCAATGGGCGGTTTTACAGTTTAACTTGCGTAATGATAACAAAGGAAGAAATTTTCGGCTACACGCCGGATGAAAAATATAAAACCCCGGTGGCTTATTTCTCCATGGAATTTGCCGTAGATCAATCTCTTAAAATTTATAGCGGCGGTTTAGGCTTTCTTGCCGGCTCACATTTCAGAAGTGCTTACGAATTGAAGCAGCACCTGCTTGGTATCGGTATTTTGTGGAAATACGGCTACTACGACCAGGTAAGGGACGGCAGCGCGCTGATGAAGCCCGATTTTGTAGAAAAACAATATTCTTTTTTGCAGGATACCGGGATTGTTTTTACAGTGCCGGTTCATGATTCGCCCGTTCATGTTAAGGCTTATCTTTTAAAGCCGGACACGTTTGGCTCAGCACCGCTGTTTTTGTTGAGTACAGATGTTGCTGAAAATGATACGCAATCTAAATCTATCACTCAGCATTTATATGATGGCAACGAGTCGACGCGCATTGCCCAAAGTATTATTTTAGGAATTGGCGGCGCTATGTTGCTGGATATTTTAAAAATAGAACCTGCTGTTTACCACATGAACGAGGGTCACTCGCTTCCGCTAAACTTTTATCTATACTCCAAATATCAAAATCTGGACGAAGTAAAAAAGAGAGTGGTATTCACAACTCACACGCCCGAAATGGCGGGGAATGAATCGCACCGCTACGGACTGCTTAAGGAGATGTCTTTTTTTTACCACCTCCAGGAACACGAGGCACAATCGCTGCTCGGCATGGGTGGTGATAGCTTTAACTATACGCTTGCCGCGCTTAAGTTTGCACGAAAGGCAAATGGTGTTTCAAAAATTCATGGTGAAGTGGCCCGGCAAATGTGGGGTAGCAATGAGGGGATTTGTGAAATTACATCGATTACAAACGCACAAAATAAAACCTACTGGGAGGATGCGGCACTCGAGAATGCTTTTGCGGGGAAGGATGATGAAGCTATAAAACGTCGCAAAAAGGAAATGAAACGTGATTTGTTTAAGGCGGTTGCCGATCAGTGCGGGAAAATATTCGATGAAAACGTGCTCACAATTGTTTGGGCCAGGCGCTTTGCATCCTATAAACGTGCCGACCTGATTATGTATGATTGGTCACGTTTTTTGAATTTGATTAACAATACACAGTCGCCGGTACAAATTATATGGGCCGGAAAACCGTATCCGGGCGATTTTGGCTCTATAGGTTTGTTTAACTCTATTATATCGAGGGTTAAGCCTTTCGCAAATTGCGCCGTGCTCGTGGGATATGAACTGGCGCTTTCAGCATTATTAAAGAAGGGGTCGGATGTTTGGTTGAACAATCCAAAAATGTACCGTGAAGCCTCGGGTACCAGCGGTATGACGGCTGCAATGAATGGTTCCATTAACCTTTCCTTACCCGACGGCTGGGTACCGGAATTCGCAAAGGACAATGAAAATTGCTTCGTAATACAAAAGGCCGGTGATGAATTATCGGATGGGGAAAAAGACAACCAGGAAAACCGGAACCTGATGGACTGTCTGGAAAAAACTGTCTTGCCAATGTATTACACCGATCAGAACCAGTGGTTGAGTATCATGAAAAAAGCTGCCCTTGACATAATACCGGCATTTGAAGCAGGCCGGATGGCCAAAGAATATTATGAAAAAATGTATTAGGATTAATTTACATAATCTCGTATTTTAAAGCGCTGCAAAGCGCTTTTTTATTCAGCAACATTTTTATTTTTGCTGCCAAATTCTGTTACAGTTTTGTTACGAGAAAATACGACATGTTTTTTATTTGTTAACAACAACGTAACCTAAACACAACATCGGGAGCCCAATTTTGAAGAAATTCTGTTGGGGACAAAAAATGCGTTTCAATCATTGAAACGGGGATAATTCTTAATTTGATGTGATCACGAGTATGATAAAAGGAATATTTACATCAAAAAAGCCAAGCGAGTCACTTGACCGGGTTGATTTCAATACCCTTTTCAAAGAATTTTATGACAGGCTGGTTTATTTTTCTTTTCAATTGATCAAGGATAAGGACCAGGCGAGGGATATTGTTCAGGACGCATTTGTGAAATATTGGGATCTGCAGGAAACTGTCATCCAGGACCAAATAGCCATAAAGAATTTTTTATACCGTACCGTCCGTAATGCAAGTCTTAATAGCATACGTCATGAAAAGGTAATTGAAAGTTTTGTTCAACTCCAGGATTGTACTGAGCCTGAAGAACCCCCGGTAATTGAGGCGATTATTACTGCCGAAGTGATAGCGGCTATTCATACAGCGGTGCAGTCATTACCCGAAAAATATAAGCAGGTTTCTTTATTGGGTTATATAGAAGGTAAAAAAAATCCGGAAATTGCTGATGAGCTCGACATGTCAGTAAATACCGTAAAAAAGCAAAAGCAAAAGGCCCTCCAATTGCTGCGGATGAAGCTGGAACCCGAAATTTGGGTTTGATCCGGCAGTCGCCATACTTTTTAATCGCTTTAAAAGAACCATCGTAGTCGGGATCGACGGCTAATCAGAAATATTTTCATAATCTTTTATCCTGTTTAAATATTCAGGTGTCTCTATTACCGAAAGGCATACATGAGTAATTACGAACCCTACTTTAACACAGGTGAACTTATCGCAAAATACCTGCGAAATGAACTTAGCGAACAAGAGGAAAATGAGCTGGACCAATGGCTTGAGTTGGATCCTGGTAATATTGAACTATTCAATAAATTATTGGACGAAACCGTAACCAGCGAACAAATGGAAATATTTTCCGGCACAGAAAAGGAGCTGGCCTGGGGAAATATTGTAAAAAAAACCGGATTAAAAGAATCACCAAAATCAGGAATTCGGCGAATATTGCCTTACGCGGCAGCTATATTTTTACTTTTTACTATCGGTGTTTTTATTGCCCGCTATCGTGTAAAAAAAGACAATTCTGTGTCTGTAGTACAGCCTAAGATTGATCTTTTACCTGGGAGCAGCAAAGCTATATTGACGTTATCCAACGGATCTAAGATAGCATTAAAAGATGCCGAACGGGGTGAAATCGCGCATCAGCGCAATCTTGCTATTGAGGTTAAAAATGGCCGGGTCGTGTACCACTCTGAAGGTGCCGATATCGACCTGGAAAAGTCGGATTTTATCAAAGCGATCGCAATGAATACGCTGACCACTCCGCGGGGCGGCCAGTATGAATTAGAATTGCCGGATGGCACCAGGGTATGGCTCAATTCTTCATCCTCACTTACTTATCCGGTTACATTTGCCGGTAAAGAGCGCCGTGTAGAACTAACCGGGGAGGCTTATTTCGAAGTAGCCAAAAATGCCTCCAGACCGTTTTTTGTAAAAACTTCCGGTCAAACTGTTAAAGTTCTGGGTACACACTTTAACATCAATAGCTATGATGATGAAAAGTCGGTTAAAACAACGCTTCTTGAGGGAAGTATTATGATTACGAGTGATGGAAACGGGCGGACTGTAAATCTCAAACCGGGGCAGCAATCCATAAATAAAGCGAGAAGTTTTGAGGTAATGAATAACGCAGATATTGACGAAGCAATTGCCTGGAAAGACGGGAAGTTTTTATTCAGAAATACTGATTTGCAAACCGTGATGCGTCAGTTATCAAGGTGGTACGATGTGGATGTAGAATACCAGGGAGTAACTGCGATAAAGCATTATCGCGGACGGATTTCAAGAAACGTACCTGTTTCACAGGTTTTCGAAATATTAAAAACAAGCGGCGTAAACTTTATCATAAACGGGAGGACGATCATTGTAAAATCATAGAAACCAGTTTTAGGGGAACCGGCAAGGCCGGTGACCTTTTGGCCAAAAAAAACCGGCAGTGCAGCGAACACTCCCGGATACTAACGGGCCAACTTCATAAAATCATGTTGACAAAACATTTTACTTAACAACCCAAACAAAAATATGGATTTTTCTACATTCATTACGGCCAGGTATTTAATGGCACCCGCAAACAAAATTAACCCGGGTAAAAAAGGTTTTTTTAGGATAAACCACGACACCAAAAGAAAATTAATGATGAGGATACAATTACTTACCATTATGCTATTTGCCGCCTGCCTTCAAATAAGTGCCGCCGGTTTTAGTCAAAACGTAACCATCAGCGAAAAAAATTCCAGCCTTGAGACAGTGCTGAATAAAATTGAGCAGCAAAGCGGTTATGATGTGTTTTTTCAAACGGAGTTGCTGGCGAAAAGCAACAAAGTAACCGTCGATGTGAAAAACTTATCGCTGGAAAAAACGCTCGAAAAGGTTTTTAAAGGGCAGCCTTTATCGTATGCTATTATTGGGCATACCATTGTGTTGAAAGAAAAGCCAGGTGCTATTGTTCCCCTGGTTGTACAGGCAAATATAGTTACCGGTAAAGTTGTTGATGCAGATACCAAAGAGCCATTAGTAGGTGCTACAATTACAATAAAAGGAGCCGCTAAAACAACTTTTGCAGGACTTGACGGTTCGTTTAAAATTGATGTGAACGGGATTGATAATCCTGTATTGGCGATCAGTTTTATTGGCTATACCTCAAAAGAAGTGCCGGTTGCCGGCAGCTCAAATGTGGGCGAGATTGCACTAAAATCAAGTGCAACAGGCATGAGCGAAGTCGTCATTAATGGTGACGTTGCCATTGACAGAAAAACCCCTATAGCTGTTACCACTATTAACCCGCGGTTTATAGAGGAAAAATTAGGAAACCAGGATATTCCACAACTCTTAGGTTTTGTACCGGGCGTGATGGCTACTGCGCAAGGTGGCGGTTATGGCGATTCGCGCGTAAGTATCCGTGGCTTTTCCAGCGCTTCCGGCCAGGGCAACGTGGCCTTAACCGTTAACGGTATACCCGTAAACGATATGGAGAGCGGCGCTATATTCTGGTCGGATTTTTCAGGTTTAACTGACGTTACCACGTCCTTACAGGTACAACGTGGTTTAGGAGCTTCTAAAATCATTGTACCCTCGTTTGGAGGTACTATTAATATCACTACCCGCAATACTGACGCTGAAAAAGGCGGGTATATTTCACAATATATAGGCAGTGATAGTTATTTAAAAACAGCTGTTTTAATATCGACTGGTCTCGATAAAAATGGCTGGGCCATGACATTCCAGGGCAGCAGGACCTCGGGAGATGGCAATGCAGATGGGCTTAACTTTTTAGGATACAATTATTTCTTTAACCTTTCGAAGGTGCTGTCGCCAAATCAAACCATATCTTTTTCGGTAATGGGCGCTACGCAAACACACGGGCAAAGGCCGTCGCAATCTATTGCCAACTATCAGAATGCACCGCAAGGCATCCGCTGGAATTATCAAAACAGCGTTAAAGATGGCGACCCGATTACACCGTATAACAACTTTTTCAGCAAGCCTTTGTTCTCTATAAACCACGACTGGACGATTAATGATAAATCGAGCTTGTCAACGGTTCTGTATGGAACTTATGGCACCGGCGGCGGCGGATCAATAGGCGGCGCTGCTGCACCAAGAATTGCAGGAACTAATATTTACACTCCGTTTGATTATACAGCGGTTGAAAAAACTAATGCTGTAAGCCCTGACGGCTCGGCCGGAACGTACTTGTATGCTTCACATAATGATCACGTTGAGTATGGTATAAGAAGTACGTTCAAAACATTATTGGCCAAATACCTTGATCTTTCTGCAGGTATTGATGCCAGGTATTACCAGGGCACCCATTACCAGGTGGTAACGGACTTGCTGGCTGCAGATTATGTGAAAAACAACTTCACAGCCGGAAATGCGTTCGGAACCAGATCGGGTGACATAAATAACCCAACTGACCGTGCCGTTGTTGGAGACAAAATAGGTTACTATAATAAAGATGGTGTTCAAATGTTAGGTGCATTTGCTCAGGCCGAGTATAGTAAGAAAGCCTTTTCTGCATTTATTACCTTATCAGGTTCGTCACAACGCGACCAACGGACGGATTATTTTAATTACCTGAACAGCGACCCTGCCCAAACCAGCCCCTGGGTTAGCTTCTTTACGTACCAGGCTAAAACAGGTGCAAATTACAACATCAATGAGCAGATGAACGTATTTGCCAATATTGGTTATATCACAAAACCGCCGTTTTTTGACAAGGGTGTATTCCAGAATTTTACAAACGTAGTTAACCCGAACCCGGTAAATGAAAAGCTGTTTAGCTATGAATTAGGCTATGGATTTAAGTTGCCTGGCTTTAGCGCTAAGCTGAACCTTTATCGCTCATCGTATAATGATCAAACCCTGACCGGTAACTTTACTGATCCAACGGGCAATATATTTACTGCAAATGTGTCGGGCGTAAATTCACTGCACCAGGGCGCTGAGCTTGAATTAATGTACAGGCCTATTAAAGAAGTGAATTTGCATGGCATGTTATCTTTGGGCGATTGGTATTATACTAATAACGCCGGACCGGCAAGCGTGTATAACAGCTCGCAGCAAGTGGTTTCAACAATCCCTGTGGCTTATTTAAAAGGTATGAAAAAAGGCGATGCCCCGCAAACACAGGGGGCGTTAGGTCTTGATCTTGATGTTTTACCACAATTCAGATTTGGTGCGGATGCTTATTATTATGGCAATTACTATTCAAGGTTTAACTTTGCCAGCGTTACTGCACCAGGCAGAACGCCTTATATAATACCGTCCTGGACAATGTTTAACCTGAATGCTGTGTTTAAATTTAAGATAGCAGGTTTAGATGGATCGTTAATTGCTAACGTGTTCAATTTGATGAATACTAAATATATATCAGATTCATTTGATGCAAGCGCTTTGGGTGATCCTACACTTGTTAGCGTATATTACGGTTTGGGCAGAACGTTCACTACAGGTGTAAAAATTAAATTTTAAGAAATTATCATAAAGAAATTAAAAATGAAAAAAGTTTATTATTTATTAGCCTTTATTGCTGTAGGGTTTACGGCATGTCAAAAGCAGCCTATTGTTGGCCTGGGGGGCAGCGGTTCTAATGAAGTCAAAACGTTAAACCTTACTTTAGCGTCGGCTGATTATTCTTCTTTGGGATCATCAGTTTATGCTTCCAAGACCAAAAACTTCAATTCGGATGCGGATGCTAAAACATATATTCCAGCTATTTTAAACAAAGAATATCCACAGTTAAGTAATGGTTCGGTTGCAAACATTGTCTTTTCAGAGCAACCGGTGCTGGCGGATAGCGTTTACAAAGATCAGCAGTACACCCTTGTTACCACACCTGTAAATGACTATAAATTGTTACCGGGTAATAACTTTTCTGATTTTTCCATCGCTCAAACAATTGCCTGGTTACCATATAAGTTTCCAACGCCAACAGATCCCCAGCAGGAAATATTAACTTTTATCTGGTATAACGGCCAAACTACAGTTCCGGGGTCGGTATTTGCGTTTTTGTATTTTAATGGTGCATGGAAACAAGCTTACCTGTTAACTCCTGCGCAATATGTAGCGGTAGGTCACCCGGCTTATAATCAATTTACAGCAGCCGACGATGCGAATATTCCATCGTATTTAAATGCCACTTTAAAAGCTGATCCGGCGGTAATGGCTACTGCCAAAGCGGGTATTAGTGTTCAATATGTGAGCTTTAATTATTATTTAAGCTCAACTAAAGTCACATCCCAAAGAGTGTTTACTATGGCCTACAATGGTACGGATTGGATAAAAACAGCAACCAATACGCTTGCTTTCATTAAAAGTGGCAATGCCTGGATTCCAGATCCAACGGTTTATTACACGCTTAACACTGCTGATACCAAGCTTATAGCTGCGTCAACTTTTGGTACAGCTGCTCAAAGAACTAATCTTGGTTCTTACGGAGATTTTTCAGGCTGGGCTAAGGGCGATGTTCAAAATGGGATTATTTTGGTATTAACTGCCGATTTCCCGAGCCCGAAAGTAAATGTAAATTACAAGGTTACTTACCTGAACTACACAGGGGGAGCCGATGTGCCTACTGTACTTGTTTTCCAATATGACGGTACAAAATGGGTTGCAATGTAAACTATACCTAAAACATATTAATGGAAAGGGCGCGGTTATGTGCCCTTTCTTTTTTTACCGTTGTTTGTGTATTGATAACCGACTCGCAACAAATTTCAACACCGCAATTTTGAAGAAGACGAGAAATAAATAAGTGTTCATTTTTGTTTTATAAAAAAAATGAAATGATTACAAAAATGAACCACGTTAGTGTGTTTGTTCTGAACCAGGACAGCGCTTTTGAGTTTTACGTAAATAAACTCGGCTTTAAAGTACATACCGATGCGCCAATGGGTCCGGGTATGCGCTGGTTAACTGTCAACCCTCCACAACAGCCCGAACTGGAAATTGCCTTGATGTCAATTGATGAAGGGATGATGTTTAATAAAGAATCTGCCGAACAAATGCGCAACCTGGTAAGCAAAGGAACATTTGGCTTTGGCGTATTTGAATGCGAAAATTTGCTATTGACCTATGAAGAGCTGAAAGCAAAAGGAGTTGAATTTACCAAAGAGCCAACCAAGGAGTTTTATGGTTTCGAAGCCTTGTTCAAGGATGATTCAGGTAACTGGTTTTCGCTGGGGCAAAAAGACTAAAAACCTGCACATCAATTAAAAACGGACGGACACCGTTCGGTTTCGAACAGCCAAAGTAAAATTTATTTATTTACTTAATTGGTAATAAGCAAGTTATGTAACTGGCATGTATTTTATACAGTTGATTTATCTGAATGCTTAATTACCGTTATGATAAAGAACTACTTAACAGTCGCCTGGAGGCACGTTATCCGTCATAAAAGTCATACGCTCATAAATGTTACAGGCCTTGCGCTGGGTATCACTTGCTGCATGTTCATTTTTTTGTGGGTACGGGATGAGAAAGGAATTGATAATTTTCATGCCAATAGGAAAAATTTGTATACGGTTTACGAAACCTATTCATCAAATGGAAATGTAGGCGGTATTTATTACTCTGGTGTGAATTTTCAAAGCAACAAGCGGTTGTTCGCCATGGAGGGTGCCGACAGGGACATTTCCGGCATTAAAGGCCTTTCATTTTATGCTACAGGTTATGAGCTGCCCTGGGGGCATCGGGAAACCATACAAGTCGGCGAAAAAAAGCTGAAGCTGGAAGGCTCACGTGCCAGCCGTGATTTTTTCAAAATGTTCAGTTATACTATTGTTGCCGGCAGTGCCAACACAGCACTGCAAAATAGCACAACTATGGCAATATCCCGGCGCATGGCCGAAACCTTTTTCGGCAGCCCGAAAAACGCCATCGGCAAGACTATGCGGTACGAAAATAAAACGAACTTTGTGGTAGGCGCGGTTTTTGAAAACATAACCAACCAAAGTTCACTCAAATTCGATTTTTTGCTCAGCTGGGAAGCTCAGAAACAATTTTTGGAATGGTCGTCGAACGGGTTTCAAACCTACGTTCAACTGAACGACAATGCCGACCCAAAATTAATGGCGGCAAAAATTAATGATTACCTCCAAAAGAGGGTCATTTCTCCGAAAGGAACAAAGGTTAACTACGGTTTACAGCGTTTTGGCGACCAGTATCTGCATAGCAATTTTGAGAATGGCGTGCCCGCTGGCGGGCGCATCGAATATGTGAAGGTATTTAGCGAGGTGGCGATTTTTATTCTGGTCATTGCGTGTATCAATTTCATGAACCTGGCTACCGCGCGCTCGGTGAAACGAGCTAAGGAAGTGGGTGTTCGTAAGGTTGCCGGCTCGAGCAGAGCGTATTTGATTGCCCAATTTTATGGGGAGTCGCTGGTGTATGCGTTCCTGGCCATGGTTTTATCGGTCATATTATTGCAGATGTTTTTGCCGGTTTTTAACAGTTTTACCGGCAAGCAATTTGACGCCCCCGTTGCTCAACCATCTTTCTGGCTGTCTTTACTGGTTATTACAGCGGTCACCGGCCTCATCGCCGGCAGCTATCCGGCCCTTTATCTCTCCTCACTTAAGCCAGTAAGTATTTTAAAAGGCGTCGTCAGATTTACTGCATCGGCCATTTGGTTTCGTAAAGGACTTACAGTTTTTCAGTTTGTACTTTCCACGGTGCTGCTTATCGCTACTATAGTGATTAGCCGGCAAACCAGCTATATAGAGAACAAGCATTTGGGGTATGACCGCGAAAACCTGGTTTATATCCGTATTGAAGGCGCCCTGTCAACTAGAAATAACTATTTATTATTTAAGCACGAGGCCCAAAATATGCCCGGCATAGCTATGGTTGACCGCAGCACCGAAGCTCCTCATGACATGGACTTTGTTGTGGCCGATAACGAAATCATCTGGCAAGGTAGGGAGCCTAACTCAACCGTCGGCGTAAAACCGGCCTCAGTAGGGTTTGATTTTGTAAAGCTGATGAAAATGCAGATTGTTGAGGGTCGGGATTTTTCAAGCAACATTGCAACCGACTCTACGAAAGCTTATTTAATTAACCAGGAAGCCGCCCGCGAGCTGAATATGAAACACCCGCTTGGCCAATGGATAAATGCCTGGGGTAAAAAAGGCTACATTGTGGGTGTCCTGCGTGATTATCATACCCAATCGCTGCACGACCCGATAAAGCCGGTTATCCTTGACGTGAAGGAAGGGGAGTACTTTGGCGTGATCATCGTCCGTACAAAACCGGGGCAGACAAAACAGGCGCTCGAAAGCATGGCAGCAGTTTACAAGGAAATCAATCCCAATTACCCTTTTGATTACCAGTTTGTCGACGCTGAATATAAGAAGCTATACAGCAGCGAGCAAGTGATGTCGGGCTTGTCGGTCATATTCGCAGCGGTGGCCATTCTTATTTCCAGCCTTGGTTTGTTGGGATTGGTGATGTTTTCGGCCGAACAGCGGATCAAAGAGTTTGGCGTGCGGAAGGTACTTGGCGCCAGCGTAACCAACCTGGTTGGGCTCTTTGCTAAAGACTTTATGCAACTTGTAATAATTGCTTTTTTAATAGCCGTTCCACTCGGATGGTACGCTATGAACAATTGGCTAAGCAGCTTTGCTTATAAGGTAGATTTATCGTGGTGGATGTTCCTGTTAGCTACAGTCATATCCGCAGCACTGGCATTTGCGGTATTGAGTTATGAAGCGATAAGAACTGCTTTGGCTAATCCTGTGAAAAGCCTTAAAACCGAGTAGGCAGTAGGCAGTTGTCAGTCGGCAATAGATTAATGTTAAATAGCTTATTAAATCGGCGAAATCAAACTAAATCGGTGAAATCTAAAATATCATGATAAAGAACTACTTAAAAATCGCCTGGCGAAACCTCATTAAAAACAAGGCGTCTTCGTTCATTAACATTGGCGGTCTGGCCGTGGGTATGGCTATTGCTATGCTGATCGGGTTATGGATATGGGATGAACTGTCGTTCGACAAGTACCATCAAAACTATGATCGTATTGCACAGGTGATGCAGCATGAAACCTTTAATGGCGCTATAAATACAGGTGGTACGATACCGCTTCCGCTGGAGGCCGAATTGCGTAAAAGTTATGGAAGCGATTTTAAACACATTGTTTTGACATCGTGGAGAGAGAACCATATTCTAACCGCAGGCGATAAAAAAGTATCGTATCCGGGTAATTTCATGGGCGCCGACGGGCCTGAAATGTTTACCTTGAAAATGCTTAGCGGCACCCGTACCGGGCTGAAAGGACAGTCGTCCATACTGATCTCTCAATCAGTTGCACAAGCTTTGTTCGGGGGTGCCGACCCGATAAGCAAAATTGTAAAGCTGGACAATAAGGACTCCTTTAACGTTTCCGGTGTCTACGAGGACCTGCCCGTCAATACTACTTTGCACGACATCGCATTTATCGGACCCTGGGATTATTATATTAATGTACCCAACAATAAAAGATCGCTGACCGACTGGGGCGACAACTCACTGTTTATGTACGTTCAAATCGCGGATAATGCTAACATGGACAAGCTGTCTGAAAAAATAAAGAACATCAAACTGGATAACATGAGCCAGGAAGATAAAAAATTTAAACCGGTAATGTTCCTTCAACCTATGAGTAAATGGCATTTGTACTCCGAATTTAAAAACGGGATTAACACCGGGGGAGCCATCCAGTATGTTTGGTTATTTGGGATTATAGGTGTATTTGTATTACTGCTGGCTTGTATCAATTTTATGAATTTGAGTACTGCTCGCAGTGAAAAAAGGACAAAAGAAGTAGGCATACGTAAAGCCATTGGGTCTTTAAGAGGGCAATTAATCTACCAGTTTTTTTGTGAGTCGTTACTTATTGCTTTACTGGCATTAGCACTCTCATTGGTACTTGTCATAGTTTTAATCCCTTATTTTAATGACGTAGCGAGTAAACAGATCATTATCTTATGGGATCGCCCTTTATTTTGGATAGTCGGCATTGGTTTTACTCTATTTACGGGGTTAACCGCCGGACTTTATCCCGCGTTGTACTTGTCTTCATTCAAGCCCGATAAAGTATTGAAAGGCACCTTTAAAGCGGGGCGCTTCGCGGCTATTCCCCGTAAGGTGCTGGTGGTTGTGCAGTTTACGGTCTCGGTTGTTTTAATTATTGGTACCATCGTAGTTTTTGAACAAATTCAATTTGCCAAAAATCGTCCAGTAGGGTACAATCGGGCAGGATTAATTAATATTGAAACAACAAACGGCGACTTGCATCATAATTTTAATGCGCTTAGGGCCGATTTGTTGGAATCAGGAGCAGTATCAGAAATAGCTGGATCATCGAGTCCCGCAACAGGCATAAATAACAATAGGGGTGATGTGAACTGGAAAGGGAAAGACCCCACAGCGACAACTTTCTTTGGCAATATTCACGTCACTGCCGGATATGGAAAAACCGTTGGCTGGCAGTTTGTTGATGGAAGGGACTTTTCCGGTAAGTTTAAAAACGATTCGCTGGCGGTAGTATTAAACGAAGCTGCTGTAAAATACATGGGCCTTAAAAATCCCGTGGGTGAAATAATACAGGTTGGGAAAAGAAATCTTAACCTAATTGGCGTGGTAAAAAATATGGTGATGGGATCGCCCTATGAACCGGCTGTACAAACAATCTTTTTTATTAGCAATGGCGGGTACGACGATGTGATTATAAGAATTAATCCGAAAGTTAGCACACATGAAGCGTTGAGTAAAATTGGAGCAGCCTGCAAAACCTACTCACCTTCTGTTCCATTCACCTACAAATTTGTTGATGATGAATATGCGAAAAAATTTGCTACCGAAGAGCGTATCGGCAAACTGGCAAGTTCCTTTGCTATACTGGCAATTTTTATTAGCTGCCTTGGGCTTTTCGGTATGGCATCCTTTATGGCCGAGCAACGAACAAAAGAAATAGGCGTACGCAAAGTGCTGGGGGCAACGGTTTTTGGCTTATGGCGCTTAATTTCAAGAGATTTCGTGCTGCTCGTTATCATTTCATTGTTTATTGCCATCCCCATTGCTTACTATTTTATGTTTCGCTGGTTACAGGGCTATGCCTACCATACCGGGCTTTCCTGGTGGATATTTGCGGTAACAGCAATTGGAGCAGTTATTATCACTTTGCTAACCGTTAGCTACCAAAGTATTAGGGCGGCATTGATGAATCCGGTTAAGAGTTTGAAGACGGAATGAGTCCCCCAGCCCCCTGAAGGGGGAGCGAATGGCGACGGGCATGGTTTAATCGGGACTATAAAATCAGTGAAATCAAAAAATAATCGGTGAAATCTAAAAGAACATGATAAAAAACTATTTAAAAGTAGCCTGGCGTAACCTGGTAAGGAATAAGGCGCACACATTTATTAATATTGCCGGTCTTTCTATTGGTCTGGCCTGTAGCCTGCTTATTTTGCTTTGGGTGCAAAATGAGTTGGGGATAGACGCTTTTCATAAAAACGTTCCGAACCTGTTCTCTGTTTACGATCGTTTTTACTCAGGCCATAAACCTACTGCGACATACAATACATCCGGCCCTTTGGCGGCGGAGTTAAAGAGAAATATCCCGGATATTGAATACGCTACAGGTTTTGGGTTTAACGATCAGCACGTGTTTCGTGTTGGCGGGAAGGTTTTGAAGTTAGAGGGGAACTCTGCAGATGCCGACTTTTTTAAGATGTTTAGTTATAAGCTTTTACAAGGGAATGCGGCTACTGCACTAAGTACCCCAGCCGCTTTGGCTGTCTCAAAAAAAATGGCTGAAGATTTTTTTGGAAGCGCGCAAAACGCCATTGGGAAAACTATCCGGTACGACAATAAGCGCGACTTTACCATATCCGCCGTGTTTGAAAATTTATCGGCAAATTCATCGCAAAAATTTGATTTCTTAACTAATTGGGATGCTTTTTACCAGGAAAACCCATGGGCGCGCGAGATGGGTAACCTTGGCCCTGGTACCTTTATACAGTTACGGGCAGATGCTAACCCGCAAGCAGTGGAAGCAAAATTGGTACATTACCTTGATAAATTTAATACAACTCCACGAAACAGTGAATCCGCTACGTTGGGCATGCAGCGGTTTGATAAAGTTTATCTGCATAGTAATTTTGTAAACGGGCAACTGGAAGGCGGTAGAATAGGATATGTAAACCTGTTTAGCATAGTGGCTGTTTTTATTTTGCTGATAGCGTGTATCAATTTTATGAACCTATCCACGGCGCGTTCAGTTAAACGTGCCAGGGAAATCGGCGTTCGTAAAGTTGTAGGCGCTCTGCGTTCTTCTTTAATTCAGCAATTTATAAGTGAATCACTATTAACTACAGCTTTGGCAGTAATAATTTCTTTGTTGTTAGTGATTTTACTATTGCCTGTTTTTAATCAAATAACCCAAAAACAAATTGAATTACCATTTGGCGAACCGATGTTTTGGTTAAAATTAGTAGCGCTTACGCTGATTACTGGTATTATTTCCGGAAGCTATCCTGCTCTGTTTCTGTCGTCTTTTAACCCGGTGAAAGTACTAAAAGGAGCATTAAAGCTTAATTCGGGTACAACTTTTTTCCGCAAAGGGCTGGTAGTATTTCAGTTCGTACTTGCCGTAGTTTTAATTATCGGCACACTTATCGTTTCCCGGCAAGTAAATTATATACAGTCGATAAATTTAGGATACGACAAGGAAAATTTGGTTTATGTGCCACTAGAAGGCGATTTATCAACCAGGTTCGATGTGTTTAAAAATGAAGCGCTAAAAATGCGGGGTATACAATCGATTACCCGCACAAGCAAAGATCTAACCAATATTCAGACGGGTGACTATAGTGCTAACTGGGATGGTATTGACCCTAACTTAGATTTGCTATTTAATTACGTATATGCTGGTTACGATTTTGTAGGCACCATGAAGCTGAATTTAGTGAAAGGCCGCTCATTTTCACGGGAGTTTCCAAGCGATACTGCTGGTTTTCTCATTAATGAGACTATGTCAAAAATAATGGGATTTGCCGATCCCATAGGAAAACGCCTTCGCTTCAGACACCAGGAAGGTAAAATAATAGGTGTATTGAAAGATTTTCATTTCAATTCTTTACACGAGCAAATCGGGCCTTTAATTGTCCCGTTTGATCAACGGCCAAGTTATGGCACCGCGCTCATCCGTACACAACCCGGCCAAACTAAACAAGCGCTGACAAGCCTGGCAACACTTTACAAACAATTGAACCCCAATTTTCAGTTTTCCTATACCTTCAGCGACGAAGCGTATAATAAACTGTATAACGACGAGCAAATTATCAGTAAACTTTCGGATGCATTCGCGTTTCTTGCGATTTTCATTTCGTGCATGGGCTTATTAGGGCTGGCTATGTTTACTACCGGACAGCGCGTGAAGGAAATTGGTGTCCGCAAAGTGTTAGGTGCAAACGTTGCTTCGTTATTTGTTTTACTGTCATCAGAGTTTTTACAGCTGGTTTTAATTTCGTTAGCTATCGGCTCGCCTATAGCCTGGTTTGCCATGAACAAATGGTTGCAGGGCTTTGCCTATCATACGCCATTGCAATGGTGGATGTTTGTCCTTTCCGGGGGATTAATCTTATTAATTGCTTTAGTCACAGTAAGTTTCCAGGCCATTAAGGCAGCATTGATTAACCCTATAAAAAGCTTAAGGAGTGAGTGAGGGGAGGGAGTATGCAGTGGGCAGTAACAGTTTGCTGTATAAAAGTGTTTTAACACTGTAACTAATTGATAAATAATACGGTCTTATTCGTAATCCAATAAAAAACCATCCCAATGAACATTAAAAAGACAATCATTTTGTTACTGCAGGTAACTCTTCTTTGCGGCATATCTTCTATTGCCCGTGCTCAGGACCCACCCGGTAAAAGAGATTCCCTTCAATCAGTAATTCTTAATGAAAAAAGAGTTATCCAGGTAGTAATGCCGCGAAAGTATAAACCGGGGTCGAAAGATAAATACGATGTGTTGTATGTGCTGGATGGCGACTGGAATACCAAGACTATGACAGACGTTCAACGTTTTATCGAGGATGAATCCTATATGCCGCCAACCATTATAGTGGGCGTTTTAAACGTTGACCGTGACCGCGACCTAACACCGACCCACGTTAATGACAACAAAACTTCTGGCGGGGCCGACAAATTTCTGAGTTTCCTTAAAAATGAGCTGATTCCTTATGTCGACAAAACTTATCCGTCAAACGGTGACAACACGATCTTCGGACATTCATTTGGCGGGTTGTTTGTCACTTATGCCTTATTAAATGAACCGCGGGTTTTTAAATCATACATAGCTGCGGACCCAAGTTTTTGGTGGGATAAAAACTACATGAACAAAGTTGCCACAGATAAACTGCCAGGTTTAGCCAATCTGAATAAAACGCTTTATATAAGCGGTCGCGAAGGGCAGCCTTATAAAGGAATGGGAATTGTTTTAATGGATAGCATATTTAAAAATAAAGCACCTGTGGGGTTTATATGGAAAGACCAGGCTTATCCCGACGAAAGCCACGGTTCGGTAAGGCTCAAAAGTATGTATGATGGCCTGAAATTTACTTATGCCGGTTTCGGCGGTAAAGCGCCTCAATTTCATCCGCTGGTAGGTACAGTTTTAAAAGACAAGCCCTATAAAATATGGTATTTCGACGATGTTTCGAAAATGCGCTACACCACTGATGGCTCCGAACCAACATTGACATCTCCAAAAATGGAAGCACAGATTACGTTGTCGGGCCCGGGGGTACTGAAGATCAAAAGATTTTCGAACAGAGAAAGGTACGATAGTACTGCTACTGGTAGTTTCAAAGAAGGTGCAGCATGGCCGGCCAAGGCAAAAGTAAAAAATGTAAAACCCGGAGGATTTCACTATGCTTATTATGAGGGCCAATGGAATAAACTACCCGACTTTAAAACATTAAAACCGGTTCAATCTGGCATTACCGATAAAAGCTTTGATATAAATAAATTGCCCCATCAAAATAATTTCGCGTTACTTATTGATGGATATATAGAAGTGAAAGAAGATGGCTATTATGTTTTTGGGTTAGCCTCTGATGATGGCTCAAAATTTTACCTCAACAACCAGCTCCTGGCTGATGATGATGGTTTGCATAATAGCGACAATATTAAATCTTATATAGTTCCGCTACAAAAAGGGTTTTATCCTTTAAGATTAGAATATTTCCAAAAAGACGGCGGGCGTGATTTGAAACTGGTGTATATAACCCCTGCTATGAAAAATCCCCAACCGATTACGATTCCTTTAGAACTGCAGTACAGCAGAAATTGAGGTGAGCAAAAAGCTGAAGGGTAAAAGCAGAAAGCTAAAAAAGGGGTAAAAAAAAGCTGAAAAGATAGTTACAATATCCTTTCAGCTTTTTTGCTTTCTGCTTTTAGCTCAATTAGCAGTATTGCTCAAAAGCACCGATCAGGTTATCGGCAATCATTTGCGCAGGGCGGCCTTCAATTTGATGGCGCTCAATGATGTGTACAAGTTTTCCGTCTTTAAATAAGGCCATTGCCGGCGACGACGGAGGGTAAGGTAACATGTATGCCCGAGCCTTATTAACAGCTTCGGTTTCCATGCCTGCAAATACGGTAACCAGCTTGTCGGGGTGTTTTTCGTGCGCTGCGGCCATCCGGGCGGCAGGTCTTGCCATTCCAGCGGCACATCCGCAAACGGAATTTACCATCAAAAATACCGTGCCTTCGCTCTCAATCGCTTTGGTAACGGCCTCTTCATCTTTTAATTCTTCAAAGCCAACCTTGGTTAAATCTTCCCGCATGGGGGCTACTAAATATTCCGGATACATTGTGTCTTTTATAAATTTTTAATACAAAAGTAAACAAACTATCGCCTTTTGTCGTACAAGAACCCAAATAATAACACTTTGCTGACTTTTTTTTAAGTGAAACATTGCTAAAATTTAATTAAAAAGGTAATAAACTAAACATTCATTTAAGTTTCTCACCACGATGATTAAGTCTTAAAATTCAGCCCCAGGCGGGTGTTATCGCTAAAACTTTTTTTATGTCGATTAACTATTTTTTTTTGTTAAATTAATTTAATTGTAATGAAAACAAACTCCTCTGAAATCAGTACAGTTATTATTGTTAATAAAAACAGGCAGCAAACGCTCCAATTTAAAACAAAGCATCTTAGCCATCTGAAACATTATGGCGCAAGCATATTGGTTGTAATTTTTTTACTTTCCGGTGCTATTATTTATTTAAATAATCAAAACCAAAAAAAGGAAGAAGAAAAGAAACAACTGGAATCGCAGGTTGTAAAACTTAAAGGTGCGATTCCTGCGTATCAACTAGAGGCAAAGAAAACTATCAACGCTCAGGCTTACGTGCAAACGATAGAAGAGAAACTGCAGAAAATAAATGATTATTTAAGAAAACGTGGGGTAAAAGGTTTTTCGACGAAAGCTGTCGGCGGCAATGGAAGCGCCGAGGCGACCAAACTTACCGATGACGAAACCTACTCATTATATAGCGATTATTTAACCCGGTTATTACATACGGTAGCTTTTACGCCAATGGGCTATCCACGTATCAGTAATTTAACGTCTTTTTTTGGCTACAGAAGCGATCCGTTTAATTCAGCTCATGCAGAATTTCATCCGGGTATTGATTTCAGGGGTAACAAAGGCGATGAAGCAAAATGCACAGCTAATGGCAAGGTGGTTTTTGCGGGGCCCTATGGTGGTTATGGCAATTGTGTACGCATACAACATATAAATAATTTTGAAACATTGTACGGACATTTGTCTTATATTTGTGTAAAGGTTGGTCAGGACGTTACCCTTGGTCAGAAGATAGGAGAGGTTGGTTCAACAGGTCGCTCTACCGGTGCACATTTACACTATGAAGTACGGAAAAATGGTAAACCAATAGATCCCATAAAATTTTTAACGCTAAATAACTAAACACCGGAAATTCATCATGGCAATTTTTACAAAAAAGGATAAAGTAGCTTTGGATCAGCAATCCATATCCACCCTTATCAGCGAAGGCTGTACTATAGACGGAAACTTAAAGGCGCCTGCCTTTGTACGTATTGACGGACATCTTACCGGAGAAATTTCTGTTGATGAAGGCTTGATATTGGGAGAGAAGGGCATGATAACGGGGAATGTTAAAACTAAAGAAATGATTGTTTACGGTACTGTAAATGGTAATATCACGGCAAGTTCACTTGAAATTAAAACATCAGGTAAAATTAACGGCGATATAACCACCCAGATATTATCTGTTGAAACAGGAGCGGTTTATAATGGAAGCCTTTCCATGACGCAAACCAATAAACCCGAACCAAAAATAAACGGTCGGGAACAAAAAGTGGCGGAGCTTAGCTAATATTAAGTTGTAAGTGTTGTAAAGGTTGTAACGTTAGCGTCATGTAACGATTACAACCTTTACAACTTTTTCAACTCTTACAACCATTAAAACAACCATTCTTCCAACTTAATCAACAATTAAACTAACATTTCATTTTTACGCATTAATACCCTAATTTTGCGTTTTAAAAAACAAACGCTATGTCATCAGTTGAAACTGCCTACGTTAAATACAAAGTAAAAGATTTTTCATTGGCTCAGTGGGGCCGCAAAGAGATAGAATTAGCCGAAGCTGAAATGCCCGGCTTAATGGCTTTACGTAAAGAGTACGGGCCATCAAAAGCATTAAAAGGCGCACGCATTGCCGGTTGCCTGCATATGACTATCCAAACAGCTGTTTTAATTGAAACGCTGATTGAGCTTGGTGCAGAAGTTACCTGGTCATCATGCAATATTTTTTCTACCCAGGACCATGCTGCCGCTGCTATCGCTGCTGCCGGTACTTCTGTATATGCCTGGAAAGGCATGAATGCCGAAGAATTTGACTGGTGCATTGAGCAAACCTTATTTTTCGGAGAAGACCGCAAACCATTAAACATGATACTTGATGATGGCGGCGATTTGACCAATATGGTTTTGGATAAATATCCTGAACTGATACCGGGCATCAAAGGTTTATCGGAAGAAACTACAACAGGAGTTCACCGTTTATATGAGCGCATGAAAAACGGAACTTTGCCAATGCCTGCAATAAACGTAAACGATTCCGTTACCAAATCGAAATTTGATAATAAATACGGTTGCCGCGAGTCGCTTGTTGACGCTATCCGTCGTGCTACCGATGTGATGATGGCCGGAAAAGTGGCTGTTGTTTGCGGTTATGGCGATGTGGGCAAAGGTTCTGCCGATTCATTACGTAATGCAGGTGTTAGGGTAATTGTTACTGAAATTGACCCGATTTGCGCACTGCAGGCTGCAATGGAAGGCTTTGAAGTTAAAAAACTATCAACTGCTATTGCTGAAGCTGATATTGTGGTAACTGCTACAGGAAATAAAAATATTGTTCGCGAAAGTCATTTCCGCGCATTGAAAGATAAAGCTATCGTTTGTAACATAGGCCACTTCGACAACGAAATTGATATGGCCTGGTTAAACGGCGCTTATGGCAATACAAAAATTGAAATTAAACCACAGGTTGATAAATATACCATTAACGGCAAAGACCTGATTGTTTTAGCCGAAGGCCGTTTGGTAAATTTAGGTTGTGCAACAGGTCACCCAAGCTTTGTAATGAGTAACTCGTTCACCAACCAAACACTTGCTCAATTAGAGCTTTGGAACAATGGCGACAAATACGAAAACCAGGTTTACACCTTGCCAAAACATTTGGACGAAAAGGTTGCCCGTTTACACCTTGCTAAAATAGGTGTTGAACTGGAAGTATTAGACAAAGACCAGGCTGATTACATCGGCGTACAGGTTGAAGGTCCGTTTAAACCGGAATATTACCGTTATTAAGCTGAAAGCTAAAAGCAGAAAGTCCAAAGCTTTTTGCTTTTAGCTTTAGGCTCTCTGCTATAAAGGACGTGATTTAAGGATCATGTCCTTTTTTGTGTGCGCCCGGCATGGGTACAAACTATAGGGTGGAAGTCCCGAACGCGCCTTGATAGTGGGAAGCGTTAACCCAAGGCAAGGGTGTCCTTTGCGAGGAGGAATCTGAAGGAAGCCGGCGGTAAATCTCTGGC
>DASYEP010000107.1:0-3247 GCA_036498965.1 Mucilaginibacter sp. | reverse complement strand
GTTATGAAGAAGTTTTTGAGAAAAGTGTATGGAACAATCGTAATTATTAAATTTACTAAAATTTAGAAAATGAAGATAAACGAATTGTTTTTACATTTACTAAATTTTAGTAAATAAATTTTTTACTCCCCTTAACAACATGAAAAGCATACAGGAAGTACGCGAATTTTTAAAGCGGGGTTATATAAACCACCGGCCGCACCTTACCGTTGACTGTGCCATATTTGGTTACCATGATGGTGAATTAAAATTGCTGATGGTACGAAACAAGGTAGTAACAAAATGGTGCCTGCCGGGGGGCTATGTAAGAAATGACGAGAACCTTAACCAGGCAGCAGCACGTGTAACCGCTGAGCGTACCGGTATTGAAAACCTGTTTTTAAAACAGTTTAAAACATTTGGCGAGCCCGGGCGAAATAATCCGCGTGATGCTTTTGACGAGGAAAAGTTTTATCAACTGACGGGGATCACGCTCGAAAAGGACAGCTGGCTTACCGGCGAAACTGTTTCGGTAGGGTTTTATGCTATAACTGATATTGTAAACGCCCAGCCCAAAGCTGATTTTTTATCCAGCGAGTGCGCCTGGTTTTCCATAGCCGATCTGCCTGAACTGGCTTTTGATCACGATGAAATGGTGAGAGATGCGTTATTTTCGATGCGGATCGATCTTTATCATTTCCCGATAGGGAAAAATCTTTTACAGCCAAAATTCACATTGAAGGAAATTAAACTGCTGTACGAGGTATTATCAGGAAAAGTATTGAACCCAACCAATTTTACAAATAAGCTGATTGCACTCGGCATCATCTCCAAGCTAGATGAAAAGAGGCATATCGGTGCGCATCGGGCACCTGCTTATTATCAATTCAACGAGGATGTTTACGAGAAGACCCTGGTTGAAGGGGTGGTATTGGTTTAATTTGTTTCCGTCTTTATAAAAAACCCTGCTGGCTAAAATGTAGCCGACAGGGTTTCTATTTAATAGTCTCCAATTAAATAATTAAGAGCATATATAATCAGCGAGATCGCCTTTTCCTGTAGTTTCCATTGCTTTTTCGAGCCAGCCATCACTAACTGACAGAAAGCCATCAAATTCAGGTTTATGTTCGTCGTGAAGCTCTTTTTGTACTGCTCTGAAGCGATAGTGCTCATAAATATCCAATATGTGTATGGCAAAAGCCTGCACAAGAGCCGGATTGTTTCTTATGATCACCAAATTCTCATCATTGCCGTAAGAGGCTTTAAATCCAAAATTGTGGCTTCCGCAAACAGCGGTTGCATTGTCAGAAAAAGGATCGATCACCATAACTTTATCATGAATTATAGCATGGCCTGCACTATAGAGTTCCGCTTCAAAACTCCCTATGATATCGTCTGTTCGTAAATTAAAAGCCCTGACTATATGAACATTATTTTTATCGTAGGTAGTTGGCGTTTCTACTTTGGGTGCAGGAGGATTATCATCATCGTCAGTATCTTTAGACTTTTTTGGAGGGTTTACATAATTAGGCATAGCTGTCGGATCACTTATGGCTCCGTATACCATCATAGAGTTGTCGTTTTGGCCGATATTGATTGCTTCTGTAATAATATTTGTCATTACACTACCCGATAGGTCATTAGAACGGCCCGGCAGGAATACCGCAAAGAATATTGCTTTTTCTGCTTTTCGCATCAACGAATACACATAAGAGAGGTCTGGGGGAACCTGTGTTTTATCAACAGTTGTTCTGATGGTATTCGGTGAAAACCAAACGGTAATTTCTGTTTTACTTTTATCATTTAAGGTGATGACCCTGTTTGGTTTAATATTTCTTGCCCTGAACACGCTTCCCTGCACATTACTTGATTTTGCAGATACGGGATTAGGTGTTGTGAATAAAGCTGTATCTGTTTTAAGCGCTTTCCAATAGCCATCATACAATTTGGCTACCTCATCGGACACTATAATTGATGCATTATTGCTTTGCGCGCATAAACCGGTTGGTGTCCAGTTTGTACTCCCCATCATTACTGATTTTGGGGTGCCATTCTCCAGGTATATAACAAATTTATTATGCCCGATATGATCATTGTTAAAGTAGCGGTCATGCACTTTTATTCCGGCGGTTTTAAGTTGTTGCCGTGGCCCTGCATTCTCCACGTCCCAATTTCCATCGCTATCTTTTGATGTATTTGAAAGAATGATCTCCACTTTTTCTTTCACTGCTATAATGGCTGTTATCAATTCATTATCACTTAATTCATAAATTGCCATTTTTAAGGTAGCCCCATCTGTCTGCTTTGCCTGCTCCAATAGCATTTTAAGCGTATTCAAAACCTGACCGGTGAGGTAAGTACGGATAGCTCCACCTTGTTTTTTTATCTCTGTCTGAAGAATATCCTTAGGTTTTTTGCCTAACTTATTGAGGGCACGGGTTAACCATTGTGTCGATATTATGCCATTGGTAAAAGTGGTTCGAACATTGCCATATTGCGTTCCAATGATAATGATGTTGGTTTTTTTGCCTTCATCAGCATAAGCCAGTTTAAGCGGGGTGCCGGTATAATTGGGTTTAAGCATTGTTTTTACTTCTTCAAAACCATCTTTAAAAGCTATTAAAGGACGAATAGCATATTGTACTTTTACTCCCTGGGCATGAACCGCAAAGGAATCTCTTTTTTTGACCAATGTCAGATCACGCCAATTGAGCTTTTGTATCGGCCAAACGCTCGTATCCTGTGGTATCCAATCGGGATTGGACTGACCTTTGAACGGCACCCATGCAGGAAGCACAGTATTTGACGCTGTATCATCAGGATAGATACGTGTTATTTCGAACCCAAGACATCCGTGTATCATTGAGTCAAGTTGCCAGGAGATGTATCCTACTTCTCCATTGCTGTAAGCTTTTGCTTTTTTAATAGCTGTCATGATAAGTATTTTTAGGTGTATATAAATCTAAGTATTTTCCTTAATATATATGCATTAAATATTTGTTAAACAGATATTTATCAAATAAGAACAATCATACATCAATAGTGGTTTTATGCTATCTGTCTGCAGGCCGGGATAGCCTTATAATGATGAAAGTAACTCACTGCTTGCTTTTGTCATCCTGAAAAAGTAGTTTCGATGATCAGGCGTAACCTATCCTCTTCGAATATCACGCAACTATTAACCAATTATATCTCACATGAAAAAAACACTTTTATTAATCACACTGGCATTGCTATGTTCTTGCTATGCTTTTTCGCAAAAGCCTTT
>DASYEP010000106.1:0-1606 GCA_036498965.1 Mucilaginibacter sp. | reverse complement strand
CAATCCATTAAGCAGCGCAAACTGGATGTAAAACAATTTTATGCCATGCATTCGGCAGGTTTGATTCCTTTTGAGGATATGGAAAAGGATTTTAAAAAGGGGATGGAATAGCTGGAGCATTATGAAGCTTCAAGCAAATGTTTATAGCTTCTGCCGATAGGTATCACTTCATTATTAACCAGTACCAGCTTATTGCTTTGGGTATGCTTGATCTTGTTATTGGCTACCATATATGATTTATGGATGCGAACAAAATGCTTGGCAGGGAACAGATCTTCCACAATTTTTAAAGAACCCTTCACAATGATCTTTCCATCATCGGTATAAATGATGGAATAATCCTTTAAGCCCTGGATATAATAAATGGAGTTTAAAGAGGTTTTCATTTTCCGGGTGCCCGATTTCAGAAAAACATAATCGCTATCGTTATGGCTCGTGATCATAACGGAGGCTTCACGCTTTAACTCTTCCTGTAGGTTTGTAAGTTCGATGCGCTGGCGGTACCAGTCGAGGCTTAATTTAAACGCAATGGTAATAGCCAGGTACCACCCTGCAGTTATAAAATTAAAAGGGAAAGAATGCCAGAAACTACGATAGGAGACAGCACCTATCACAAAGCCGTAAAGGTAAATATCATACAGGTTTTGCAGGGCAACATACACCAGCAGGGACAAGATAAGGCAGGCTAAGTAGGTGAAATAACGCTTTGACGAAAAGTATCGTGGTATGAGATAAAAGATATGCAGGTAGGATAATGAGATGATCATTATCAATCTTACGATGGTGCATTCGGCAAAATGTCCCAGGCCAGCCTTTTGTATCAGATAACGCCTGTCGTACAAAAACACCATGGTGATCACTATCCAGAATAAAAGCTGAAGTATCTTTTTTGTGGAAGGCCATTGTGCATTCATAGCAATTTTTGATTGTTTAATGCAATGATCAATATAAAACAGATAAACGGCTAATTGAATAGACCAACATCAAATTTAATAGATGAATGATGGCTGATAAAACTATACCTGAATATACATCTATTAATTGAGGGTTTGGTCTACTTTATTTTCAAGAGGCGAGATAGGTGGGTAATCTTGTGCTGTAAATCTTAAAAACGAACGACATGAAAACACTTATTTTTTGCTTGCTGATGTTTAGCTATGTTGAGACCAGCAATCGCACAACCAACTACTTAAAGCCCGGAGGGGTCAGCGTTTTAACGGTAAATCCTAATGCCAGTTCAATTGGGTGGAGGGCGGAAAAAACTACCGGGAAACATAATGGGACAATAAAGATACGATCGGGCAGCCTTACCTTTTATTGTCAGCAATTAGCCAAAGGCTCCATCATCATCGATATGAATTCAATAGTTGTTTCTGATCTGGATATGCCCGATAAGCAAAAATTAGAGAATAACCTGAAAGGTGATAATTTTTTTGATGCCGGTAACTATCCTACGGCAAAGCTTGATATTTCTTCGGTTGATCACCGCTCGGAAGTTGCTTATCACTTTGTAACTGTTACAGGCAATTTAACATTGCATGGTATTACCAAAAAGGTCGTGTTCACTGCTAATGTTTCAAAGATCGCCGATAATAAATTTTCAGCC
>DASYEP010000105.1:0-3976 GCA_036498965.1 Mucilaginibacter sp. | reverse complement strand
TACGAAAAGCTTCACGTACACTCCAAAAGCGAAGCTGTTGCTAAAGCCATCAATCAAAAACTGGTATAGATACTTCCTCTGAATTTCTATAAAATTCACCAGTTCAGGTGATTGACCGGCGTATTGCCTCAGGGTACCTTTAGATAAATCAATCAGCCATCAGATCATGCAACAGCTCATTCGCCCATTTGGTTCCAGCACCAGTGCTTATAACGGATCACAGCTTTTAAACGGCCATATTCTCGGAAAGAATAGTGTCACTATAATTATCGTCATAGCGTTTATCATCACTTTAGCAATGGCATACCTGTACGCAGGGCTAATTATGACTATTATGAATTTCCCGATACCTAAAATTCCGGTACACCCTGTTTCAAACTGAATAACGGTAATTGGACCTACTATTAAAGCTGATTATTGGCACCAATCTGAACGAAAATTCATTTTTTATTCAATAGAAAAACTTTATGATTAACGAACTTTCAAACCCTAACCTTGCCACTGGTTCAATTATGGACAATGGGGTGAAGACAACAAGACTGCGGTTGTTCTACACCCGCTATTTCTTTGTTTTAATGGCATGCCTCTTTCCGGTCCTTGTTGTGATTGGTTTTACTCCGGATTACCAACTCATCAATTCCGGCGCAATTAATGTTCATTGGTTTCTCCACGTGCATGGTGCTATCATGACATCATGGATAATAGTTTTTCTGGCTCAGACAATACTTGCTGCAAAAGGTAACTTCCAGTTTCACCGCAAACTCGGCCTCATCTCTGTAGCGCTTGGCTTAATTGTTTTGCTTAGCATTGCCATTGCTATCGTTAGGGCAAAAATAGTTTATTCACCTCCGGTAGGAGACGACGATGCCTGGGGCATTTTGTCGTTACAATCATATGCGTTTTTATTATTCGGCTTATTCTTCACCTGGGGTGTCATGGTAAGAAAAAATGCCGCAGCACACAAACGCCTGCTTTTACTGGCAACCCTCATAACCATGCAGGCAGCTATCGACCGGATCCGTTTTTTGCCGGGGATACACACAGTATTATATGTTCGTTTTATCTATTTGGATATCTTATTGATCCCATTGTTCATTTATGATCTGCTTACCCTGCGGCGCATCCATAAAATAACCATTATCGGTGTGGGGTGCATCGTGTTTTTGCAATTTGCAGTACAAACGGCATGGGGCTCACCGGCCTGGAATAAATTCGCATTTAGCCTGTTCGCACCGTTTATGGAACAGCCGGTAGAAATAAAGCTGAACAAGGCGCAGATAGATCCGATATTGGGCTATTATGGAGACAAAAAATGGAAAATGGCGGTCTTCCGGGATGGTGGTAAGGTTTACCTTAAACTGCCTGATGTACCTAAATTTGAAATTACGGCGGCGTCGGAAACCGAGTGGTTTATGAAAGTAACAACCTGGCGGATCTCCTTTATAAAATCTGCTGATGGCAGTGTAATCAAAATGATCAACAAACAACCAAACCTGACATGGGAGGCACATCGAATGAAAAATTAATTATAAAAAAGTTTGCACAGATAGCCATCGATATATATGTTAATAATTCATATAAAACCCGTATCAACGATATCGAACATCGATAGAAATGAGTAACTTCTATATTTATAATTGACAATCAATAATTTATGTTAATTGAATATTGCAATTATATTCATTTTACGAGTGTGTCCTGCAGGGTCACCCCAACGAGGCTCGAACTCAAAAAGGGGCTTAATCATACAGAAACGCGATATCTAAAAGTATTAAAAAAAAATAAAACCGCCTCTATTTGTATCAGAAGCTGTTTTTTAATTTTCGTGACCCCAAAAGTACAGATGTCGAACTCTTTTATTGAGGATGTAAAGAAGATTGTGGCGTTGAAATTTAATAAATAACCAAGCTTGGTGTTTTGACACAAATTGACTGCTACGGTTATTATTATATTAGATAACCCAAGCTTTACTTTTTTTGATAAATAATTATGTCTGAACTAGCTCATGACTCTACATCTGCTTCAATTAATTCGACAACAACGATTGATTGAATTATATCATCCCACTTCTGTTAACGATCCATCTGATTCTTTTAACAAATAGTGAAGCAAGAAATAAATTTGGGATAAAGCATAAGTCGCTGGTAACCTTTATCTTTATAGACAATTATGACCGCGTTATCAATATAATGCCTCATAATAAAGCAACGAAAAATGCATTGACTTTATCTAATTCGAACCATGTCTGTACTAAAGATCAAACATGTATTTACAATTATTTTTTCGTTTGGTGTATTCGCCGCTTGTGCACAGATAGCTACCACCGCAGATTTGAACCAAAAGCTGGCTGCCGCCAAAACAGACAGTGACAGAATGGATATTTTGGCCGGTCAAGGCCTCAGCTACCAGGATGTTGATCTCGATTCAATGATATATTATGCGCAGCGGGTAGTGCTGTTAGGCATAAAAAATAAAGATACTTATCCAAGGCATTTTGAAGAGGATGCCCTAACGTTCCTGGCCGGCCGATTGTGGTATGCCGGAAATTACCCTGATGCACAGGCTACTTATTTTAAAGCACTGGCCAAATCAGAAGCTATTGACGACCCCATATTGAAAGCTAGAATCTACGACGGCCTGGGGCATGTAAACAGGAACGAAGGCAATTTCAGACGAGCGATAGATTATTATTCAAAGGCTGAAGCTTTAGTTAGGCACCTGCCTGATAATGATGAATTATTTGCCGCCATTGCCGACAAAGGAAAGGCTTACGAGCAACTCGGTATATTAGATTCTGCCTTTATCTATACGCAGGAAGGCATGGCAATGGCTGTGAGAAAGTATCATAATAAAAATGTGGGAGGCGGAGGTATTCAGGCTGACATGGGCATTATTTATTCAAAAATGGGTAAAGAAAAGCTTGCTGATGGTTATTTCAGGCTGGCTTTTTCGCTAAATTCAGCAATAAATGAACACAGGTTGCTTGCAAGGTCTTATTGTGAATTTGCAGAACATTTTGACCGCTATCATCAGCGCGACTCCGCTATTTATTACGCAACCAAGGGTTTGTTAATGGATAAAAAATATCATTATGTTGTTCAGCAACTGGCCGCAAGTACCCTGCTGTCAAAATTGTATAATGGAACCCACAATATTGACAGCGCTTTTAAGTACCAACAATTAATGATCGGTATAAGAGATAGCGTATTCAGCCTTGATAAGGTCACCCGGTTACAAAATCTGGAATTTAACGAACAATTGCGGCAGCAGGAAATCGCGTCCGAGAAAAAACTGGCTTCTCAGGAACGAAAAGAAAATATCCAGTATGTATTGATCGCTGCCGCGCTTTTTATTTTGACAACCCTGTTTTTATTACTAAGCCGGAGTTTTATCACCAATTCAAAATTGATCGAGTTTTTAAGTGTAATCACCTTGTTGATTCTTTTTGAATTTATCAATTTAATACTTCACCCTTTTTTAGAGCAATTAACTCATCATTCTCCAGCATTGATGCTGCTGGCTTTGGTTGCTATAGCAGCATTGCTGGTACCGTTGCATCACAGACTTAAAAAGCTTGCTACGGAAAAACTTATTGCTAAAAACAAAGAGATACGTTTGAAAAAGGCGAGACGAACTATCGACGAATTAGGTGACGAAAAGTAATACGTCCATAATCACAGGTTCCGATGCGGTAGGATACCGATATGATAATTCGGGTCGGAAACCGGTATAAACAATTTTTTTAGTATGTTATCAAAATAAAAAGAGGCTGTATCATAAATCATGGCCAGCCGCTTTTTTATTATGAACTTCGGTAATACCGAAGTTTTACCAAGTGACCCCGCTGAGGCTCGAACTCAGGACCCACAGATTAAGAGTCTGTTGCTCTACCAACTGAGCTACGGAGTCATTTTTTTGGTTGGCAAATATACAATCAATAAATCAACATGAGTATTTTTTTGTTAATACTCGGCCA
>DASYEP010000104.1:0-5193 GCA_036498965.1 Mucilaginibacter sp. | reverse complement strand
TACATTTGCAGCCCGGTTTTGAACGAATTAATCCACCGTTCAGCTAAAACCAGGCCCAGATGGCGGAATCGGTAGACGCGCTGGTCTCAAACACCTGTGGTCGCAAGGCCGTGCCGGTTCGACCCCGGCTCTGGGTACCGAGCTTTAATAAAAAAGCGCTAACATGTTGATTGTTAGCGCTTTATTTTTATAATAAAATTAAAGGGATAGTTTGTTATTTGGAATTAAGCGGGTGATAGCTTATCCTTCCAATTGACCGCCACATCACCAGCTCCTCTTTATACCTGTCATTAATTACTTTGCAGTTTGTATCAATCTGCATAGTAGGCCGTTCTGTCAAATTGTAGGCCGGCCACTCAGGAACATCCTTCGCGGCGGGCTTACCAGTCCTGGCAAAAGTTGTCCATAGTTCTGCCATATGATGTGATGCAACGAATCGTTCAGGCTTGCTCCCGCTCAAAAACCCGGGCTTTGCGCCCGGCACTTCGTTATTGAATTTGAACGTGATATCCATGGCATGCGGCGTGCCGAAAGGATAGTCGGTACCAGGGATCTTCGCCTCGGATTTATAACCAAAGTTATACAGGTATACAGGGGCGCCATGTTGCTCCGCTTTCCTTTCTGCGATGGCAATGGTGCCAAGCCCCATCATATTAATTGACTTAACAGCCATCCAGATATCACTTGCCGACGCGTTCGGCCTGGTTTTCCGGTACGTCTCAATTATTTTTCGCGTATCAGCGCCGAACTCCGGTTCAATTTTTGCCTGCAATGCTTCAAATGTAAAATCATTTTTCAGCGCACTGGTATCATGTGAATACATCGCAAAAAATGCCCATTCATCTTCGTTCCAGCCAGTCATCAGCGGCTTATCCTTTGATATCTCCGGCGCAAAAGGATCGAAAGGGTCGTGTGGCAGCGCAACGCCGTCCACTACCGGCGCAAAATTGTTTGGAACAAACCCTACCACCCCATGTTTGCGGATGTAGTCGCTGTTTGCCATAAGGCGGGGAACTTTATTTTGAACATCGATCAGATCCTTCACCGGAACATCAAGTATTTTTTTCCAGTCTTTCGGATCGATGTTGAGTTCCTTGAATACCAGCTTTGTCATTTCCATGGCCGCTTCTTTTGGCAGCATCCTAAGCCCCGGGCCGCTCTCGATAGAGGCCTTATTAAAATAGGGAGCCGCTGACGGCATTGCATATAAACAGCTCGTTTTTGCACCGCCGCCTGACTCACCAAAAATCATGACGTTATCCGGGTCACCTCCAAAAGCTGCGATATTCTTTTTTACCCATTTTAAGCCGTCGACAATGTCCAGAAGGCCGTTATTGCCAGAACCGGCATATTCCGGGCCTGCAATATCTTCCAGATACAAAAAGGCCATCAGCCCTAACCGGTGGTTTGTTTCCACGACGACTACATCAAAGTTTTTTGCAAGATTTGTGCCGTCCTGGCCGGGTGCCGCGCCGGAGCCGTTGGCAAAGCCACCGCCATGATTATATACCATGACCGGCCGTCTTTTGCTGTCATTAGCCGGGGTCCAGATATTCAGAAACAAGCAGTCCTCCCTTGACACAGGATTGAAAGTATCGCCTTGGATGGCGGGTGGCCCGAACTCCAATGCGTCCCTGACGCCTTGCCAGGGCTCCAGTTTTGCAGGCCTTTTAAATCGCCTGTCGCCCGAGAGGCTTCCGGCGTAAGGAACGCCCTTGAATAAACAAACCCCATCCTTTCTGATACCCCTAAGCTTGCCCTCAGCGGCTTCTGCTACTACGAAATCATCTTGGGCTGGAACTGAAGAACTGGCAAATTTGGGGAGAGTAATTGCAGCGGTAACAACTGACAACTGCCCTAAGAATTTTCTTCTGCTTGACATGTACATAATTTTGTATTAAATGGTTTTGGACAAATCTTTATTTAAATCACCCGGATTCGCCGGTCGGTAATTTCGCTACCTGTATTTTCCCGATTTGAACCAGTAGAACAATGCTGCATTAATTCTTTGTTTTTTGCGCCCCATCCCAATGTTCTGCAAGTTTTCCGTTTTCAATACGAAACATATCACACCAGGTAGTGGTATAGGTTTTCGAACTGTCTGTTGGTTCCGGCAATTTCGCAGAAAAACTTATTACCACTAGGGCACCTTCTGCTACAATAGCGACAACAGGCGCTTTTATGGTGTCAACAATTGCTTGAGGTTTTGCAAATTTTGAAACAAACTCAACAAATCCTTTTCTTCCTGTCGGAACATTTGGATTATGCTGAATATAGCTGTCGGCAAGATATTTATCTGCCAGTTCAAGATGACCTGCTTCCAGTACTTCCCGCCAGCAATCGTACACCAGCTTTTTATTAGCCGCAAGTTTAGGGTCGTTGCTTTGCAACAAGGATTTTTGATTTGCAAGCGGTATTACAGGTAACTGTGCAAATGCCCGGTTGGTGATAAGGGTAGATAAAACAACTGCAATGGCTATGGCTATGATATATTTTTTCATCATATTATAGTTTAAGAAAAACGACAGGTTTGTTTTCATAGAGACCTGAATTTTGCTGATGGCAACCAAATGCACATCATTTTTTTTTAGATTATAGTTTTGATCGAGTGATTTGTGTGGATCATGCCGACGCAGGAAAGTAAATTGCTTGATCGAAATTATTAATTGGCTCTTGCAAACTCACCGTCAGCTGCAATCTCTACCTCGTCGCTGACAAGTACTGTAGGAGTGTTTGTACCAATATTGAAGTCTGATCGCTTTAATGTACCCCGCAATTTAAATCCGGCATCGTTTTTCTTGCTATTTGGGTTCTCTTTTGTGCCGCGGTACCAAAGATCCATTGTTACAGGTTTTGTAACACCATGCATGGTAAGGTTGCCGGTAAGCTTATACTTGTTCGTTCCATCTGCCTTTATTGATGAACTTTTAAAAGTGATAACCGGGTATTTCGCAGCATCAAAAAAGTTAGCACTTTTTAGATCGTTATCACGCATTTCAACTTCCGTGTTGATTGAAGACACATCAGCTGAAAGTTCAAAAACGGCATCACTAAAATCAGGGTTTGTTGCAGTTATGGTCACGTTAAAATTTCTGAACAGACCATCTACGTCCGAAAGTAAATGATGGGTAACGGTAAACTTAAGTTTGGAATGCATTTTATCATTTTTCCACGTAGTAGTTTGGGCAAATAATGAGGTTTGTAAAAGCAGCAGCGCTGCAGATAATAATAATTTTTTCATGTTTAATAATTTATGTTAAACGAATACTTCAGCGCTTACGAACAAGCATTTCAATGCTTAATTTGACGACAGGAAGGTTCGGCATAAAAATAGGGTGAAACATCATTCCAATATCTTGACATGAATCAAGAAATAATATTGATTTCGATCAATAGATTAATGCTTCAGTCCTTTTTTACAAAGAGTTTTTTTCTGACGCGGCTGAGCGTTTCAGGTGTCAACCCGAGATAAGATGCGATCATGTGTTGTGGTACCCGCCGCGTAATATCCGGATATATACTTAAAAGCTTGGTGTATCTTTCTTCGATCGATAACATGAACATGTCTGTTAACCTTTTTTGCAGCGACATATAGGCACCGCGGTACTGCATATAGTTAAATTTGTAAAACCCGGGAACGGCGGTCTCCAGGTATACATGTGCAGCTTTACTTATCAATATCAGTTCAGAATCTTCAATTGCCTCAATATGAAGATTGGATATATCTTCCGTTATAAAACTGTTCAGATCGGAAATAAACCAACCCTCCGGTGCAAATTGTATAATGTGTTCGTTATTTTTTTCGTCCACCACATAAGAGCGGAGCATGCCTTTACTCACAAAGGCCACAAATTTGCAAATTTCTCCTTCCTGCAAAAGATCATGATGTTTTCTTAGTTTCTTTACATTAACATGCTGTCTGAAAATTGCTTTTTCAGCCTCTGTTAGTGTTATTCCTTTTGACAACTTATTGAAGAAATTATCGAGCATGGCGCTAATTTAAATTTTTTCACTTACAATATACATTTGGTGGCCTTTCCTGAAAGGAATACAAAAGGCATAAGGATTCACAAAACAACGTTAACCAGTTAAGGCTTAATAATAGACCGATAATAAAAGCAAGCAAAATACCTTGAGCGGAAACGTTGGAAACTATAATAAAAAAATCCCTGCTTAACTTTTTTGATATTTCCAAATTTTCGGTTCAAAAATACCCCGCTTAACGTTCGATGTTTTTTGATTTTATGAAATGCGGTTTCCTCATTTTATTAACCCTTTCATCTTCAAATCCTGGATTATAGGCTCAATCAGCCTTAAAAAGGCTTCCAAGTGTTGAATGTATTCCCACTCGCGGGTACCGATAACAATCCCGGTTCGCTATGGCGCATCGGGATTTGTTATTTATAGCTGTTTTTTATAAATTGGAATAAGTTAAAAGGATTTCCTTTTTATATCAGAAGGGTTTTTGATTTTTGCGGCTTATAAAACTGATCTTTTATTTATAATTTAGAGAAACTTAAATTATAATGAAAGTAATTTTAACTTTGGGTCTGATTGTTCTTTCCTTGGTTGTTTTTGGGCAAAAAAAATCAAAATTAGTTTTCCCCCCGCCCGTTCTTGGAATGGAATATCCAGAGTTTATTAGCGCGTGTGAACTGCCAAGCCACAAAAATGAATTAGTATACACTAGGTTTATCTATTCTGGAGTAGATGAATATTGGGGCCTTCACCCCGACAAAAAATGCAATCAAATTAATGCCGATTTAAATATACCGGACGATGTTGTTATTAGACCTGGATATATTAAACAGTTAAAGGAAGTTCATGAAAATTATACGAAAAAATATCTAATTATTGACGTAATCGGAACTTTTGAAGATAATAAGCCGTCTGGATATGGGCATTTAGGAAGCAACAATTCTAAATTCACCGTAAAATATCTTGTTGACTTGTATACCGTAAATAAAAGCCTAAACAACTAAAAATTCTATTTATTGACTTCAGTTTGTATCTTGGTATCGATATGGCAAAACCAGATAAAATCAATCCTATTTCAGAAAACCTGGTACTGCTTACTGACGCTGAGCGGTTAAAGAAGGATGTATTTCGCCCTGATATGGAAAAGTTGCAGCTCTTTACCAAAATGCTGCGCACCAATAAGCTGCTAAAACGAGCCGTTATTCATCATAAATA
>DASYEP010000103.1:0-9391 GCA_036498965.1 Mucilaginibacter sp. | reverse complement strand
CTTTAAAAAAACAAACCTGTATAGTCCTTCAAGGATTAACAGTCTACTGTATAGGCATTACAGGATTTACTCACAAATCTGTATAGCTATTTCAGGACGGGTCAGATTGAACCGGGAGGGTTAACATGGTTAACACAATCTGAGGTATTTTATAGGTAGGATATTGATCATCAATCTTTTATATTGATATGGTGTAAACCGTAAAATCGAGGATCGTCAATCATTGTCAAAAATGGTAAGCTATTGATATATAGATGATTAAAGTCAAACACCCGTGCCAGGTTGTAAAAAAGGCGAACATTTTGAGGTCCGTTTTCGACCAGCCGATTGAAGCGGAAAGCCTGGATAAAAATCTATGGAGCGTATTGCCAAAGGCATCTAAAATTCTAAAGAAGCATCTATCCTTCTTAAAAATACTTCATCAATACAATCCTTTTTGTTGGTCGCCAACACTACCAATCCATCGTAACTTTCTATTTGCTGTAACAGGTAGGAGACTTCCTGGTTGGCATATTTATCGTGCCCGTCCTTAACTTCAGTTCTTTTACCGAATAAGGCGTCTGCTTCATCAAAAAATAAGATCCACTGTTTATCCTGGGCCTGCGTAAAAAGCGTTTTGAGGTTTTTCTCTGTCTCACCAATATATTTTGATACAACTGCCCTTAGATCAATTTTGTAAGCTTCTTTACCGGCTTCTTTTGCCAGTAATCCAACTGTAGGAGTTTTACCTGATTCCGGAGTGCCGGAAACCAATATGCAAAAGCTATTTTTATTGCCTTTGCGCTGCTCCTTGTTTATAAGCCAGCTTTTAAGCTCATTAATCTGACCTTTTAGCTTATCGCCGATAGCGAGTTCGTCCCAGGTAATACTGGTTTTAATTAAATCAATTGGGAAACTGATGTTGGAATGTTGGTCCATGGTGAGGTAGATTTATTAATTTTTAGATGAAATTACCTGTAAGGCCTAGGATAAACTGAAACTCAAATAGTTGTGTAAGTTAACTATTTATTAATTTATTTAACGAGGCGTTTGCAGCCGTTGAAAATATTTTCTTTGAATATTTGCGGTGAGGCTAAGCGGGACGTTTGAACCGGCTAAGAAGGTATACTTTGTTTGCAAATATTCACTAAATTTGTGAATAATGTAAAAATTTGATAGCCAGTAATATATGGATAGCCTTATCACGTTGCCAACAGATAAATTGCTTGAAAAGTTTGGCGCGGGAAGTCACAAACCTGGTTCCGGTAGTGCAGCCGCACTACAAGGAATGCTAGCGACGCAATTGATGAGAACGGTAATCGGTCTGACTGCTGACGAAAGGCGACGAGAGAAATATCGGGATCATTTAGAAGAGCTTCTCCGTATAGACAAAGAAATTAAAGACCGTGTTTATGGACAATTGCTTTCACTGTTCCAGCGGGATTCTGAGGAGTTTGACAAAGCTATTCAATTGCGGGACGCCCGTGACCTGGAAACCGACCCCGCTCGTCAAAAGGTATTAACCCAAGCAGCGACAGATGCATTGATTCCCGCCACCGAACTTCCTCTTGAAATCGCAAAGCTGTGCTTAGAACTTTCTATGTTTGGTATTTATATATTCGACTATGGTTTCAGGTCAGCGCGAGGCGATTCGGCCGTGGCAATAAACTCTGCGGTTTCTGCTGTGAGTGGTTGCCTGTCGATAGTTAACCTAAACTTACTATCTTTTGGTAATAATGAGTGGACCGAACGGATACGGTCAGAAGTAGCAATAGTCAAATTGGCATATGATCAAATGGAACTTGAAAAAAATATCCGTACAATACGTTTGCAGGAAGAAGCTGATATTCAAAAAGTATTTCGTAAAGAGATAGATGAACTCAACTCCGGGCGTTGGGTCGGACTAAGTTTTTCAGATAAAGATATTGAGGAAGTAGCCGAACATGTGCAGAATGTACTGTGGAATTATCGGAGCAAACTTTGGAAACAAAATGTTCCGAAAGACCCGATAGATGTATTGAAACCAAGCGTTGTTTTTGAAAAGATTTTGGGATATGACTACCAAGAGGTCAATTCACTTGGTAGTTATGACATAGGCGGTTTGTCGGTCGAAGTCGCAGGATTAATTAATAAACGAGCAAAAAAGGTGTCCCTTTCTACTCGGTTTTCACCTATAACGCGACAGTTTACAGCAGCGCACGAACTTGGTCACGCGCTGCTTCATCAGCAAAATGTGATACATCGTGATCGGCCATTAAATGGTGGCCAGCATCTACAGTCTCGTGATCTCACAGAATTGCAGGCTGATAAATTTGCTGTTTATTTCCTAATGCCTGAAAAGCAGGTAAAAGGAGTATTCTTTGAACTTTTTTTATCGGATAAATTCGTTATAAACGAGGATTATATTTTTGCGTTGACTGGGGAAACGTTAGACAGTTTTCGGCGAAAATACCGAAGCCTTCGGCAACTTACACGCCTGCTCGCTGGGATAACACTTTTACGAGGAGAATTTGTTCATTCTTTATCCACAATATTTGGAGTATCAGAAGGAGCTATGGCAATCCGATTGGAAGAACTTGACTTGGTTGAATATTAACACCAGTTGGCATTCCGGTCGCGCTGATAATGCAGAGGATTACAAGCACAAACCAAGAAAATATCGAAGACGTCGTCCAGGGAATATAATTCGTATTTTTGATAAAATTCTTATATGTCTTACATAGTCCTAACCACTTTTTCCGATTTATTTACTCCTCATTTTAAAGACGGCCTCGACGGCGCAGGCTTTTGGACAATGATATTAACTTTTGTAACTATCATACTTTGTATTATAGCTTGGCATCAACTTCGAGGATTAAATAAAGTTTCAAAGGCGGATTTTATAAACAAGTTCAGTGATAAGTTTTTTAACGACCGTACGCGGCTTCTGTTAATACTACTTAACTACGAAGCCTTGGAATTTAACGAAAAAAGGATTGAATATGAAGATACTGAGCAATCAGAGTCACTACCAATTTTTACCATCAATAAAAAAATTGCAATACAAGTAATTGATGGAAAGGATTTTTCTTCTGTCCCTGAAAGATATACAGGTTTTGATCTTGACGATTTGTTGCTGGGCTATTTGGAGGATATCGGTTGTTTTGAAAAGAGAGGCCTGATTGACATTCGGGGAGTGTATGATGATTTCGATTGGTACATTCAAATGGTATGGAAAAATCCTGCGGTTAAAAGCTATATCGACAGCCAACGGGAAACAGAAGAAAATGGAGACGATATATACGAGAACTTTGAATATATCTTTAGAAAAAGTTCGGCCTTTGAACGTTGCAAAAACAAAAAAGAATTAAAAATCTGGTTTCGTATTAAATGGACTATCGCGAATTACTTTAACAAACGGCCATAAACCCGCTGTCGATAGATTATATCTACAGATTGCCTATGCCTGTAGTCTTTGACTACACTTCTGGAGCTTATTCTGCATTTTCCCTCTCATACCGCTCCCTCAACGCCGATTTCAAAAACTTACCCACCGAAGTTTTTGGTATAGCGTCAATAAAGGCGTATCCATCCGGGATCCAGAATTTTGCAAAAGTACCGCCAAGAAATTCTTTGAGTTCATTTGGCGAAATGGTTTTGCTTTCTCTCGGCACTACATAAGCAAAAGGCCGTTCCATCCATTTCTGATCGGGAATAGCAATAACGGCAGCTTCAAGCACCGAAGGGTGGCCCATCAGTGCATTTTCCAATGCTACCGAGCTGATCCATTCCCCACCCGATTTGATGACATCTTTGCTGCGGTCCTTTATTTCAATGCAACCGTCTTCGCTGATGGCGGCGATGTCGCCGGTTTTGAGCCAGCCGTCGTCCGTAAATTTTCCTCCCGGCTCTGTATCGCCGTAGTACGAAGCAGCAACACTGGGGCCGCGCACTTCCAGTTCGCCCACCGTATTTCCATCCCAGGGGATCAGCCCAAACTCGTTTCTGCCGCGAATCTCCAAAAGCGTGATCGGGAATCCCTGTTTTATGGCGTGGTCGAGTTGTTCCTCTTTTGAAGCTTTTTCGTGTTCGCTGGTCATAATAGCTGTACTTCCCAGCGGCGATAGCTCGGTCATTCCCCATGTATTGAGCACGGTTACCCCGTAACGCTCGTAAAAAGATTGAACCATAAAGCGCGGAGCACATGAACCGCCAATCATTATCGTACGCAAGCAAAGTTTGTATTTATGCGGGTCGGCATCAAGTTTATTCAGGATGCTCATCATAACTGTTGGCACACCTCCCGTGATGGTTACTTTTTCGGATGCGAAAAGGTCCAGCAGACTTTCTGCGTCGAGGTAAGGCCCCGGGAACACTTGCTTGGCCCCAACAAAAGCACAGATAAACGGGAAACCCCATGCGCTGGCATGAAACATAGGAACCACAGGCAGCACCACATCCCGCTCGGTAATGCCCGGCTCGCCGCAACTGATCAGCGACGACATTGTATGAAGCACAATGGAACGATGGGAATACAATATACCTTTCGGTTTTCCTGTTGTTCCCGAAGTGTAGCACATAAAAGCAGCGGAATACTCGTCGCCTTCAAAGGGTTCGAATAATGATTCATCACCACCAGCCAAAACATCTTCATAGTTTAAATAACCTTCAGACAAAGGCTCGTCCGTTTGTTTAATGACGATGATTTTGGAAATATTTACAGAAGATTTAAATTTTTCGAACAAGGGCAACAGCACCTGATCGACGATGATTGCCTTATCTTCTGCATGATTTACAATATAACTCAGATCCTCCGGACTAAAACGCAGGTTGAGGGGGTGCACCACTGCTCCTATGCAAGGCACGGCATAGTAAGCCTCCATGTGCTGGTAATGGTTCCAACTCAGGGTAGCCACACGATTGCCATCTTCGATGCCAAGCCGACTAAGCGCGACGGCCAATTTTTTAGCACGTTTGGCAAAATCGTGATAAGTGTAGCGATGAATGCTTCTATCCGGAAGGCAGCTAACGATTTCCTTTTTTGCAAATAAGGTTTCCGCCCTTTGCAAAATGGTAGGAAGGGTAAGCTGCGATTCCATCATTAAACCTCTCATTTGATCGGTAAACTGTCGTTTTGGTGAATAATTGAAATGCCGAAAGATAGTTAAAAAAGAATAAAATGAAATGGTGGATTTACTGAAGTGAGGTACCTTTCAGGGAATGCTCAATGCTATTAAGTTAAGGAAGCCTTGGTATTTTAGCTCCGCCTAGACGGCGGAGCCCCCACTCATCCTCCCCGGTAGGGAGGACTTAAAAATCGATTGAAGCTAAAGTCTCCCCAACCGGGGGGATTTAGAGGGGGCAACAGCAAGTTTTGGCGTAAGTATTCCCTTAACTTAATAGCATTCAGGAGACGCTGCAGAGACTAAATTATCGCAGGATTTCTTTTAACCCCTCGTTAATTCTATTAAAATCCAAGCTAATTGTACAATTGTCAATTAATTCCTGCGAGTCGGAATTGTAGGCAATAGAGAATTTAGAAAGATTGGCTAAACTTATGTCGCCAACAGTATCTCCGATAAACGCTACATCATTGCGCGTTAGTCCCAATTTCTTTATCAATTCCAATCCAACTTTTTCTTTGTGCTGATCATCAACCAATACCCGGGCTTCTCCGGTGAATTTATTATTCTGTACGATTAATTTATTGGCAAATACATAATCGCCGGCTATATCTAATTCTTTGCATGCGCGCATTGCTAATTCCCATGAACCTGAACTTATTATAGCAATGATAATATTCTTTTTTTGAAGGGCCTTGATGAAAGACTTTATGCCCCAGGTATATTCGCGTTTATTTATAAGATCGAAATATATTTCGGCATCGCGTCCCTTCCAGAACGTATTCGCCATATAGGCAAAAGTACCTGTGTAATCCCTGCTATAATTTGCACGGTAATACGTATAAGCGGTATCTGTTAATTTATATGCGCGATGCATATCCAGCCAAAAGTTTTTTTCTTTGAAAATAACACCATCCATATCAAAAATAAACAGTTTGATGGTCATTATTTAGTCCTCTTGTATGTTATCGAGCCGTTATGTACTTCAGTACCTCCAAATGTAGACCAATGCCCTTCCATTTCATTGCTATTTGTTTTATTAAGCCTGCTTATACCTTCAAAGCTCTCGCCGTTGGCCAAATCATTCATTCTATACGCCAAAAATAATTGATCCTCGTTCGTCAGCTCACACAATTGAGAAACGACCTCAATAGCTTTTTTACCTTCGTGATTTAGTAAATTACCTGACAAGCTTAACTTGCCGTTTTTAAACACGAAAGTTAAAGCACCCTTAAAAACCATACCCGATAGCAGCGATTTTGACTCTATTTCCCAATTCCCGGCTATTTTTTTCTTTTCATCAAGCTGAGGAGAATTTAAGCCAAATATATCAAGACTCACCACCAGATGCCTGTAAAGAAGAAGGAGGATAATATAGCCGGCCAGTGGTCCTGTGGCCATTATTGTCATTCCCCATATTTCCCCTTTGGCCTGGGCTTCACTGATTGGTAGGCGAGTATAAATTACAACTACCACAATAAGCGCTAGAATAGCGATAACGATGAATAAAGTTCCCGGACTTTTCATAGTTTTTCTTATAAAAGTACAAAAAAGATAATGTTTTTTTATAACTGTATTTGCGCTTGGTGTTGTCAGCAACAGGTACCGATACGCCAAAACCCACAGCTCTTTGACGACGCATGGCAATAAGTGCATGGAGCAATATATAATGAAACTTATGTCGAAAACGTAACCAGATATTGGTTAAAATGTCCGTTTTCTTGTTTCAAAACATATTTGAGGAATGTGAAAGATCAAACTACCTGTGAAAAATAGCTTTGGAGACTGTTTTCTTTGAGATATTCACTGGGGGTTTGCCCAGTAATTGATTTAAAATTGTTGATAAACGTGGATCTGCTGGCAAAGCCACATTCTGATGCGATTGCTTCCAGCGTTAAATCTTTCCAGCGTATATTATCAACGAGGTTCTTTTTAAAGTAATCTATCCTATGGCTGTTAAGAAATTCACGAAAACCCAGTCGATATTCACGGTTAATGAAAGCAGATAAAATATGACGGGGGATATTTGTATCCAACATCAATTGGTCTAAGGAATAATCAGCCTTCAAAAACGGTAATTGATTGATAAACAATGTCTCTATCTTAATTTTACAATTGTAATTATCAAACCGTATGAATAATAATTTCTCTGTCTGCGTATCTTCAGCCCGGGTATAAATAATATTTTCAGCTGTTATTTTCGGCTCACCTATTGTTCCTATTGCAGATTCTAAACTGTTTACAGGTTGAAATATCCCATACAACAATTTTGGGCGCATAAACAATTGCAAACAAATACCGCCAATGGTAATGCCCAGGGAAAGGTCGACAACAGAAACATTTACTTTTTTTAATGGGGCGAATACAGCTACAATTAAAGCAGACACAGCAATGCCTACCAATAAACCATTCATAATTTGCAGCCAGCTGATTAAGTCTTCGTTGTCCGTAAGGGTTTGGGCAGGCGCATGTTTTTTAAAACGATTAATTAGCCGATAATTTAATGTAATGAACAGAACCGCCCACGCCAGCCAAAAAAAAACAAAAACGTAAGGAGGAAATATTCCCTCATCAAATTTACTTAGTTTCGATATGTCTTTATAAAGCTCAATGAGGTGTGCCTTTTTTTTCGCTACCGGCATCAGGTAATAGGGCAGTAAATTGATATAATAAAGTATAGGAAAGGATAACACCCATAAATTTTCCCTTTTAAATCTCAGCTCGCTCAGCAATACTGATTTCACATACAGGTAAGCCAATGGCATTATTAACAAGCTTAAGGGCAATAATATTTTATGCAGATACGGGAATAAAAGATAGCACTGTGAGTAAACCATTACCGCATTAAGGCATACTAACGAACAGTTAAATAATAACAAAGCAAGAATGCGGTTGCTGTATTTGTTTTCTTTATTAACCCAAAAAAGAATTGACCCGGCCAGTGCAGCCAGAAAAAAAGAAATAAGTTCAAAGGGTAAAGCTATTTTTTCGATGAGTGAATATAATCCATTTATCTCTAAGTTTAATATTAAATTTCATTTCGCGACAATTATTTGCTTTGCCATCGCCGGGGCTAATTAAAAAGAATAAAATAAGATAGGATGCTTTACATAGGAGGAATAATTTATATTTGATTAACCTATATTAGTCGAAAACGTTAAACCTTAAACTCGTCTTGGTTGGCGGCAAAGCCAACAAGCACCAATTATTGATATGAAAAAAACTATTTCAAAGATTCTTTACGCCCTTTTCTTCCTCGTTGCAGGCGTCGCCATTTTGGGCTTAATTTTAGCCTATCTGCCGATATCCTCAAGGATAAAAAACCATGGAATCACTACTGAACAAGCCGCCCTATTGAGGCAGCAATATAAAGGACCGCATGAGCAGTTTACCACCACCGACGGGGTTACACTTTTTCTGCGGAGGTGGAATCCGCCTCATATCGATTCCGCAAAAAAAGATATTGCCGTTTTGATATATCATGGCTTTACAGCCTATAGCGGAGCGTATGCTATGGCGGGTGAGCCGATATCTGCGGGAGGTTACACCGTTTTTGGCCTGGATTACAGGGGGCATGGTTTATCTGATGGCAATAGGGGAGATAGTCCGGGTAAAGACAGATGGATTGCTGATTTAGCGCAGTCGGTAAAATATATAAAAGGACTCGGTTTCAAGCGAGTGGTTGTTTTGGGGCATAGCCTGGGCGTGGCTATGGCGATGTGCGTTGCTGACGCTGTTCCGGACGATGTTTCGGGATTGGTACTGCTTTCAGGGGCTTACGAAGGCAGGAAAGGACTGTCAAAACCAATTCCGATGTTTAAGCAGGCTAAAATTCTGGCAAGTTCTTTTTACCGTCCTTCTTATCCGGCTGCTGAATATTATAGGGAGGGGATGACGGTGACGAAAGATACCTTGTTCAATTTCCGATATACCCTGCGCTTTTTAACCATGTTGGATGTGAAAACACTCCGGCTTCCGAAAGGCTTAAATATCCCGGTATTGGTGGGAGTGGGCGATAAAGATGAATTGTTTGAGATTGATAAGGTTAAGGATTTTTACAACTTGATACCCAGCAACAAAAAGGAATTTTTTATCATGAAAAATGCTACTCATGCGAAAATACCCCTTGAAAGCTGGGAAAAAATTGTGGCATGGCTGGATAAGACTTTTGCGGGTTAAAACAATTTCTGACACCATATGCGGCGCAGGGTCTCTTGAAAGGGATCCTGCTAAGACGGGCGATTAAAAAAACGTCATGGCCTTTAGATTAGCTTCAACAAGAATAAGCGGTTATTATTATTGTTGAAGCT
>DASYEP010000102.1:0-119917 GCA_036498965.1 Mucilaginibacter sp. | reverse complement strand
GGCGGCAAAATGTCTGGAAAACAACCGCCTTTTTTTTAAAAATTAACTTACACAAATATGGGAAAATCTAAGCGGTTTTGCCCAACGGCGAAGCCCCATTCTCATCAAACTCTCAAAAAAATCCTTAGGTTAACGGCTATGTCATAGCCGCGGGAGGCCTAGTCACTTTTTGTCTTGATACAAAAAGTAACCAAAAAAATCAAGACAGAAAAAAGCTTCCGCCCACAGGCAAAACACCCAGGCCCGCTTTTCTGTCGTGCCTTTACCCGCTTTTGAATTTGCTTGATAAGTTGATTTATTTCCTATTATTATGATTACATACTTGTTTGTGGAAGTGTTGATTCCATTGGACTTTTGAGAAATGTTGAGGCAAATAGACAAACGAGAACGATATCATAGTTACCCATTGATTTCCTTATCTTTAATTAAAAATAAACATCATGAAAAAATGGTTGCTGGCGGCTGGTTTCCTGGCTGCATTCGGGTTAGGCTATGGTTTTCGTGCGATAACCCGTTCAGAGAAATTAGGTCCGCGGGCTACAGGTATTGGAGGCATATTTTTTAAAACCAAAGATCCGGCGGCGATGAAAAAGTGGTATGCGCAATACCTTAATATCCGGATTGTGCAAAGCGGTTCCATTTTCGAGTGGTGGCAGGGCGCCGACAGCACGAAGAAAGGTTTTACTTTTTGGGCGCCTTTTAAGGAAACTACTAAATATTTTCAACCATCGGAAAAAGAGTTTATGATTAATTACCGCGTGGAGGGCCTGGAAGCTTTGTTAGCTAAAATGAAAGCCGCCGGTATAATGCCGGTCGATTCAGTGCAACGTACAGGCTATGGCAATTTTGTTCACCTGATGGACCCTGATGGCAATAAGATAGAACTGTGGGAGCCTGACGATGCGGGTCTTGCAAAAGACGGTACCGTTACAAGCAAGTGATACTGATTCATCTTAGTTTAAAATCCCCTAATTCACTTCGTACTCAAAAAAATCTTTATTATACCTGTTTCGGTATTGCAGGGGTGATATGCCGGTTACCTTTTTGAATATGGCCCGGAATGTTTTAGGATCGGAGTACCCAACTTTTATCATCGCCTCGTAAACGCCTTCGCGGGTGGTTTCCAGGCGTTGTTTTACCGCTTCAATTTTCACCCTTTGCATATATTCCTTCACCGTGTTTGCAGTAGCATTCTTAAATCTGCGTTCCAGGTTGCGACGGCCGAGTGCAAGCATGGATGCCAGGTCGCCTACACTTATTTGAGCGTGGACATTGGCCTCGATGTATTCCTGAGCTTTTTTTACAGCGATATCCTGATGCGCTTTTTGAGGACGGAATATAATAAACGGCGACTGACTTCCCCGCTCAATGTCGACTTCAAATCCCTTGGCGCAACGAACGGCTATTGAGCGGCCTGCAAACTTTTCCACCAGGTATAGTACCAGGTTAAGCCACGAATACGCTCCCCCGCTCGTGTAAAGGTTGCTCTCATCGGTGATTATTCTATCATCCATCAGGTTAACTGCGGGGAACATTTGCCTGAAACGGTTGGCAAATTCCCAATGTGTTGCACAGCTTTTGCCGTCTAACAAGCCGGTGCCCGCCAGTACAAAGGCGCCGATACACAAAGCTGCTACCGCTGCGCCGCCCTTATATTGCTTTACTATCCAATTGAGCATTAATTCATTATCAACCATTATTTGCTGCATATTGCCATGTACAGCGGGGATGATAATCAAATCGGTATGACTTACATCCTGCAACAAAACATCAGGACGCACCGCGAACCGCCCCTTTTTCATGCGGGTTTCCTCGTGTTGTCCTACAAGCTGAACAATAAATTCCGCCGCCCTGCCTTCTTCCGCCAGGTAATCATTTACCCTGCACAATATTTGGTGGGTACCCTCTATATTAGCGAGACTGCAATCGCCTTCGGGGATCAGGATGGATACATGCTTCATAAGCGTAAATATACAATTCAAGTTCGTAAACAACCCTTAAAAATGTCGTATTTGTGGGTTGTTATCCTTGTTCATGAGCATAACTTTGTTGCATAACCGGTGCAGACGCCAAAAGAAAAATTAAAGCAAAAAACAACCCATGAGAAAAGTAATCTTCGCAATTAACACCAGTATCGACGGCTATGTCCATCATACCAGCTTTAATCCTGATGAGGAAGTTTTTCAATATTTTACTGACCTGATGCAGGAAGTTGACCTCATCGTATACGGACGTAAAATGTATGAGCTCATGTTCCCCTATTGGGCTGACGAAGCAAATAGAGAAACAAAATTTGAAACTGAATTTGCCCAAAGAATCACCGATATAGACAAAATTGTTTTTTCGCGATCGCTGGACAGCGCTGAATACAATACGCGTATTGTCCGTACAGACCCCGCGGCCGAATTGCTAAAACTGAAGCAGCAGCCGGGAAAAAGTATTTCGTTAAGTTCGGTGAGTATGCTTCCGCAATTAGGGCAGGCCGGGGTAGTGGATGAATTTCGTTTGGTGGTACACCCGGTAATAGTTGGCCAGGGGCCACGTCTGGTAGAAAGCGGCAGCCTGGCGGAACAGTTACAATTAAAATTGGTTGAATCGAAGTTTTTTAAATCGGGGTGCGTTGCGCTTCATTACGCGAAAAATAGTTAACAAAAATAGCTTGTTGTGAACGTGAAAAGTAGATAATAATTTTCAAAAAAATAATACTAATCAAATGAGAAAGCTAATCTTCGCAATTAACCTTACCATGGATGGATGCTGCGACCACACTAAAGGAGCCGCCGATGAAGAACTGTATTACTATTATATCGCCCTCCTGCAGGATGCTGACACATTCCTGTATGGACGCAAAACCTATCAGCTAATGGTTCCTTACTGGCCTGATGTGGCAAAAAATAACTCCGGCCATTCACAGGGCGGTAACGATTATGCGCAGGCGTTTGAAAAGGTCGATAAAATGGTTGTCGTCTCAAAATCTTTAGATAAGGCTGAAGGGAAAAATGCGAGAATTATTCGCACGAACCTCAGCGACGAGGTGCTTAAAATGAAACAGGAACCAGGCAAAAATATTTTAACCGGCGGTGTGGATATTCCCTCACAATTGATACAGCTTGGCCTGGTCGACGAGCTTCGCGTTGTTATTCAGCCGGTGGTGGTTGGTGAAGGCAGGCGATTGTTTGATGGCCTTAGCATGCCGGATAAACTAAAGTTAAAGCTTGTCGAGTCGAAGTCTTTTAATTCAGGATGTGTTGCACTTCGGTATGTGAAGGGTTGATGGAAAGTTTTCATCTGCACAGGGCCCTCTACGGGAGGCCCTTCTGAAACGAATAATCAAACCAACAAACAAAAATTAACTTTGACGAACAATAAACAAATCAAAAATATGAGCAAAATAATCTTTGACTGCGGAATATCACTTGATGGCTTTTTCGCAGGCGATAACAGAAGTCCAGACAACCCAATGGGCGGCGTTTCAGGAAAAATTCATGCGTGGATGTTTAAACAAAAAGCATTTTGGAAACACATCAATATGGAGGGAGGTGAAGAATACGGTGCAGACAGTAAATTAATTGAGGATGTGTTTGCAAGAACAGGTTCTTACATTATGGGGAAACGAATGTTTGAAGAAGGTGAAGTCAGTTGGCCAGAAGACTTATTCAAAGCAGATGTCTATGTTCTGACACACGAAAAACGGGAACCCTGGGTTCAAAAGGGGACAACAACTTTTTATTTCATCAACGACGGAATACAAAGTGCATTGGAAAAAGCAAGACAATCAGCCAAAGGAAAGGACATAAGAATACAAGGTGGTGCCAATATTATTCAACAATATCTCAATGCAGGGCTTGTGGACGAATTTTTTATTCACATTGCTCCCGTTTTTTTAGGAAGCGGTATCCGACTATTTGACGGCATGGACAAAGACAAATATGATCTTCAAATCGTAGAAGTAATACCATCAGACCTCACAACACACGTGAGATACAAATTGACGAAGAAATAAGAACAACCGCCGCTTTCACTTAGTAAATAAAACATCATGAAGCTTCTGCTCACTTCTGCCGGTATCAGCAATACCAGCATCCGTAACGCACTGATCGAACTGCTAGGCAAACCTATTGAAGAGGCAAGCGCCCTTTTCATTCCAACCGCAATATATGGTATATCCGGCAGTGCTCAAATAATCCGGGGGGTGATTTGCGGATCGTTAGGTGACCCTTTCTGCGATTTGGGGTGGAAGTCGTTGGGATTGCTGGAGCTTACCGTGTTACCCAGTATCAAAAAAGACCTTTGGGTCTCCATGCTGCAGGAGACTGACGCCATGCTGGTTGGAGGCGGTGACTGCCAGTATCTGTGTTATTGGATGCAGCAGTCGGGACTGGCAGACCTTTTACCATCTCTGCTGGACAAATTGGTATACGTGGGGTTAAGCGCAGGGAGCATGATCATGACCAGGTTTGGAACAACCTACGGAAACCATCTGTTGCCACCCGAAACCGATAAATGCCTGGGACTGCTTAATTTTGCACTACATCCGCATTTGGATCACGAACAGTTTCCGAAGAACTCCATAGACAACATAGAGAAGCTAGCCGCTACACTACCAATGCCGTCATATGCGATTGACGATCATACTGCCATTAAAGTGACCGATGGTCCCATCGAGGTCATCTCTGAAGGGCATTGGAAGCTGTTTGCGTCTTAATACATTGCGGGATTTAATATCGAATACCAATACTGAATGTCGAATAATGAAATTAAAACTTCGGCGTTCGGTGTTGGATATTCATTATTCGATATTATTTTTTTTGCCCTCTTTATGTTTTGCGCCGATATCGCATCGACTGTCAGCCGCGGTTTTCCCTACTTCTATTTATTAAAAACTACCGCAACCAACGCGTGTTAATTTTATAAATAAGGTAAATGGTTATTAACCGATAGCAAATCAAAGTTATGATCAGGAAATTAAAGTCAGGACAATATCGCATCTACTCCAGGAAAGTAGATCCTGAAACAAATAAGCGCAAAAATTTAGGCACGTTCGATTCTATGGAAGCAGCCAAAAAACACGAAAGAGAAATTCAATATTTCAAACATCATTAAGATGCCGATTTTGATTAGAATAAGATCGAATTTTACAAACATTTTTGAAGTCTCCCCAACAGGGGGAGATTTAGAGGGGGCTTAAAGCCTGTTCTCTTCCTCCTTCGTCCCATTAGTATTGTGCTGGCCTTTTTTACCACTCGAACCAAATGAACGGCTATAGGATAGTTTGATAATAGGGCGGAAGTAAGATTCAGGATGATAATTGACATAAACGTCGGAGTTAAAGGCGTCAGTGATCAGCACGCCAAGATGACCGCGGTAACTGCCTGCGCGAAAAATATCGGATATGCTTAACTGAAAACTGCCGTTGTTGTTGTCAAGCGTCTTTTTAAACCCCAGGTTGCAAATTGCGTTGCCGTTAGATCGGGAGTTGCTGTCGTAAGCTGATGAGTTATAATACCCGGACAGTTCAATGGCGTAATTGCGGGGCAGTTTAAAACTTTCAGTAAAATTGATGGAATAGCTGAAATAACTCTTCTCCAGCAGTTCGGGGAAATAGCTGATGCGGTACTGATGCCATCCGCCGAAAAAATTATAGTTCATCTGCCACCAGGCTGCTGCCATTACCGGAATGGTAGCCTGTGCTGCCAGGTTATTTTGCCAGTCGGCGTTTTTGGGCATCAGATAAACCAAGCCCGGGGTGGGGCCAGGCACACCCTGTATTCCTTCGATAGGGTTGGTATCGTGACTGTAGAGTATGGAAAATAGATAATCCTGCCAGTTATAAGCCAGCTTTAAGTTACGGGTTATTGTCGGTTTCAAGGCAGGGTTGCCTGTAAATACAGAAACAGGGTCATTGTAAGATACATAAGAAGCCAGATCGGCAAAAGAGGGCCGGCGGATGCGTTCCGTATAGGATAATTGTAATTCCTCTTTCTCATTCAGTTTCCGGCTGAGAAAAACGCTGGGAAACAACCTGCCGAGGCTTCGGTTTACAAAGTATTGCGCATTTAGTGAATGATCAGTCGTATTGCTCGAATATTCGTACCTGGCTCCTGCGGATAAGCTGGTTAGGCTGTCGGGTTTCCAGTTCAGCACTGCGTAACCTGCGGCGATCAGTTCGCGGGTAGCCAGGTCGTTCGAGGTACCAGTCCCGATAGGTACCCACTGGCCGTTTACCAGGTTTTCAATACCGGCTATACTCTGGTTACGGGTGTAGGTGCCTTTTAAACCGCTCTCCAATTGTAGCCGTTTGTTAAAAGAATTGCTGTAATCCAACTGAGCGACAAATACATTGATGTTGGAATTTGCCAGGTTACGCTCGCGTGGCGAAAACAAGCTGTCGGTGAAGTTGCTCTCTACCTGCGTCAAACCGTTGCTATGATGACCAAAGTAATCCAGGTCGACATTGAGTTTTTGGTCTTTGCTGATAGTTTGTTCCAGGTAAAGGCTGGGGTGCACATAATAAGTATGGCTGTTGCCTGTCAGCTGCGAATCGAAAACCAGGCTGGAATCGGCCAGTGCATAATTGCCAAAGTTATGGTTGTTATTTTGGCTGGTGCTGACGCTGTAATAAACATTGCCGCCGATGGTGGTTTTAGTGCTTGCATGATAATCCAGGCCACCGCTAAAGCCGTGGTAGTCGGCTAAGTTATTCCCCCGGCCGTTATAATGAAAGTAAGTATCGCCGCCTATGATGGCATCATTTTCAGTGCCCTCCGCCAGCAGCAGCGAATAGCTATGGTCATAGGCATAGCTATAGGAAGCATGCAGACTGAATTTACCGCTATTGTGAGTTAGATTGACATCGGCAGATGCTTTAGCGCCTTTACCGTAACCAGCTGAGACCGTTACCGAACCAATGTTACCGGGTTGCTTATTCTTTTTGGTGACGATATTGATCAACCCTGCATTGCCATCGGCGTCATATTTTGCGGGTGGCGTGGCAAGCAGTTCAATCTTATCGATGTCATCAGCAGTCATGCCGTTCAGCAGGGCAGCCACCTGGTCGGCGGAGAGGCGCAGGAGTTTGCCATCCATCATCACCATTACGCCGCTTTTCCCGTTCAGGCTGATGGCGCTTGACTGTGGGTCGACGACGACACCGGGTGAACGCGAAAGCACCTCTAAAACGGAGCTGCCTTTGGTCATAATGCTGTTCTGCACATTTACAACTAATCCGCCGGGCTCCTGTTGCACCAATGGTTTGCGGGAGCTTATTACCACTTCATTTAATTGTTTACCGGATGTTTTGAGAAGGATAGTTCCGGCATCGTACGAGGGGTGCGAATGATCAATCACAATAGCTGGCGATAAATAGTTAGCATATCCAATGCTGGTCACTTTAATAATGTAAGCGCCGAACGGTGCAGCGCTGAGCGCGAAATGGCCTTTTTCGTCCGATATCGCGGAACGCACTATTATACTGTCTGTACTTTTCGATAACATCACGGTGGCAAATGATATCGGGCGGCCATCGGCATCCTTAATAGTGCCGCTGATCTGACCGTGGCCGACGGTGGCAAATAATAAAGCACAAAGGACCAGCAATAACGTTTTCATACCCAAAGGAAGACTGGATAACCAGCGTGCGGAAATCTGATTGATGAGCTGCTACGACCAATTGACGACCTGCAGAAAATCGTACGATTAGGGTCTTTAGGTTGTGATAATGGACAGATTTACCTGATATCCTTAGCCTGTTGCATTTCGTCAATTAAATGCCGCTACTCATACAATCTTCTGCGGATATTTATTAGATTAATCCTAATTTTAACGTGAGTTCGAGGCCTCACCCCAACCCCTCCAAAAGGAGAGGGGTTTAAAAATGAAGAAATATTAAAAAGTCCTCTCCTTTGGAGAGGATTTAGGTGAGGCATGCAACATGTCTTTGGGAAGGATTGCTGAGGGCTCCGCTATTTACGTGAGGCAACAATATGCAAGTGAAAAAATCTTATATCGAACATATGTAATTTATTAGGTATGGCAGCTTTTTCATCGCGGCAGAACTGGTTTTTTAGATACAAAATTTACCACATCCCTTTCTGGGTGTTGTATAGCTACCTGCTTTGGTCGGTGGAGACCGGCAGTTTTTCCGAAGCAGCACACGAATATTTTTTTTCAATTATTGCTGTCAAGTGTTTCTTCTATGTGCTCTTTCCGGCATTCGCGGTATATTTCAACTTGTATTTCCTTGTTCCACATTACTTGCAAAAAGGCCGTTACGGCTGGTACATGCTTTTCCTGGCATTAACCATCGTCGCTTCTTCCTTTCTGATTGTGCCGGGCTATTTCCTGTGCGCCTGGCTGGCCGGAAGCGACGCGCAAAAGATGTGGGGCCTTACCTGGAGCTTGCACAGCTTCTATAACACAGCAAGAGCAGAACCATTAAAAAATACAATAGCTGCCATCACACTGGGCATGAGCATTAAACTGGCCAAAAACTGGATAGAAACACAAAGACGGCACCAGGCGCTTGAAAAAGAAAAGCTGGAAACCGAACTGAAGTTCCTGAAATACCAGTTCAACCCGCATTTTTTGTTCAATAGTATCAATTCTATTTTTTTCCTGATCCATAAAAACCCAAATATGGCTTCGGCATCCCTGGCCAAGTTTTCCGAATTGCTGCGGCACCAGTTATACGAATGCAATGATCAGCAGATAGCCCTGGATAAAGAGATTGCCTACCTGAACAACTTTATAGAGCTGGAAAAACTCCGACAGAATGAGAACCTGACTGTCAGTGTGAATATGGAACCGGCAGTTAGTCCCGACATGGGTATCGCACCCTTTATCCTGATGACCTTTGTGGAAAATGCTTTCAAGCACGTATCCCGAGATAAAGACCGCGCAGGCTGGATTAATATCAACCTGTCCGCCAACGGGACACAGCTTCATTTCAGCGTGGGCAACAGTGCATCCCTGAATGCTGCTGCCGAAGTGATCAATTATGGGGGGATAGGTTTAACCAACGTAAAACGCCGACTGGAACTGATCTATCCCGGCGAATACCAGCTGGATATCCGCCAGGATGCTGAAAGTTTTGTGATTAAGCTGCAACTGCAGTTAAGTCAGCTGGAAACAACTTCATCCTTACCACTTATAGCAGATCTACATGATTAAAGCAGTAATAGTCGACGATGAGCCGCTGGCAAGGGAAGGCCTGGCCAGCTATGTAAGGGAAGTAGATTTCCTGAGCCTCAGCGGTGTTTGTGAAAACCCGCTCGAACTATTGCCCCTCATCGACCGCCAGGCTGCCGACCTTGTATTTCTTGATATCCAGATGCCAAAAATGAATGGCATCGAGTTCCTGAAAATCCTGCAAAAACCACCGATGGTAGTCATTACCACTGCTTACCCATCTTATGCGCTGGAGGGCTTTCAATTAAACGTGCTCGACTACCTGCTTAAACCCATCACCTTTGAACGGTTTTTTAAAGCCGCCGCCAAAGCCAGAGACTATCATAAGCTGCTGACAGGAGACCCTGCTAAACAGGCGGAAGATTATTTCTTTGTTAAGTGCGGTAGTAAGTACGAAAAGATATGTTTCGATGATATTTTATATATCGAAGGCCTTCAAAATTACGTAACCATTTTTACGGTGAAGGGCAAATATGTGGCCATGCTCTCGCTCAAAAGCCTGGAAGAAAAGTTGCCCGCAGTGGCTTTCATCCGCATTCACAAATCCTTTATCGCTGCTATCAATAAAATAGATGGCATTGAGGCTGGCGAACTGTTTATTGCCGGCAGCCGTATTCCCATCAGCCGCAATTATCGTGAGCAGGTAATGGAAAAGGTATTGAATAAAAAGCTTTGGGATAAAAACTGATTCAATCGGGGCGGGTCACCAGGCATTGATCATGACTCGTCCGGAAAAAACTATACACAAAAAGGTTTACAAAAGTTTACACAATTTTTATTTATTGTCTCATATATGTTTGTTAATGAGGTGCTTATGAAAATATGACTTGCAAAAGTGTAAACAATGGATAAACAACTGATAGTAAGATAGTTAACCGCCAAGCTACCGCAAGCCTCCCGGCTTATGGCCGGTTGCCAGGTAACCCGTCAACAAGTAAAGGTAAATTTACCAACCACAGCTTATATTAAAACAAAATACTATCTTTAAGCATGAGCCGTAGCTATAAGTTTGCCGATCCCGAAGGTTTATATTTTGTAAGTTTTGCAATTATTCATTGGATAGACGTGTTTGTGCGTCGCATATATTTTGATTGCCTGGTTGAGAACCTCAACTTTTGTATAGACGAAAAAGGCATGGAGATTTTTGCGTGGTGCATTATGCCTAGCCATATGCACCTGGTTTTTAGGTGGCTGAAAGAAAAGCCCGAAAATTTGATCGGCGGATTTAAATCGGTTACGTCAAGGAAGCTGATCAAGCTAATTGAAGAAAACCAGTTGGAGAGCCGCCGCGAATGGTTATTAAATGCCTTTAAAAAAGCTGGCGTGGCCAATTCCAATAACTCTAATTATCAATTTTGGCATCAGCATAACCACCCAATTGAATTGTGGAGTCTGCCGGTGATACAACAAAAAATTGACTATACGCATGAAAATCCGGTTGTTGCCGGATTTGTAGAGAATGACTACGAATACCTGTACAGCAGCGCGTGGGATTATTGTGGTATTAAGGGATTGGTGAAAGTGATAGTCGATTAGCGGAGTGTTTGGCGGGCCTGCTGATTACTTAGTATATTGGCCACAAGCCGGAGGTTTGCGGCAGCGGGCGTATTCACACGCATAATTAAGATAAATTAAGACGCTTTATGTTTTTTTAAGGAATACACGACTTCATTTAAATGGCCGCCTTCGACATGAAGTTGCTTTTCGCGGAGGCTATCCCGCTTAAAATCATTATTTTCCAGGAGTTTTATAGAAGGAATATTTTCACTGTGCGTAGTGGCGATAATCGTGTCGAATTGCAGGTGATCCAAATTATAAGCAATTACTGCCGGCAGAGCCTCCATCATTATCCCTTTTCCATGAAATTCCGGAAGTAATTCATACCCGATTTCAACAACTGAATTTTCGTAGTCCAGGTTCCAAAAGCATACGGTGCCGATGAGTTTAGTTTCATTTTTAAGATTGATAACCCAGTAATAAGAATCAGCAGCTAAAATTTTGTTTACAAATTGAACCGCTTCTGCGTATGATGTAGAAGCGGGTCTGTCGAGATAACGATTAACACGCTCATCAGAACGCAATAATTCCAACTGAGCAGCATCAGATAATACTAACTTTCGTAATCTTAAACGCGAAGTTTCAAGTTCAATGAATTTAAATTCGACAACATGTTTTTTCATTTGTTTGGAACAATATATAAATTTTCTCGTCCCCGCAGGTCTCCAACGGGGGCCTGCACGGTACGCTGTAGAAATAACGCCGGGGTATCGTCTCTTCAACATAAACTAGCGACGCAGGGTACTCTGCGAGAGACCCTGAATGCTGTTAAGTTAAGGGAAAAATGAAGAAATTAATATCGAATAATGAATTTCGAACACCGAACTCAGAAGTTTTCAACTTCATCATTCAATATTTAATATTCGGTGTTCGATATTAATTCCCTTAACTTAATGGCATTGGAGAGACCCTGCTGAGACCCTGCTGAGACGTGAATTAACCTTATTGCGTCTTCGCTTTAAACGAGATATCGCCACCGCTCCAGTAAAACTCCATACCAGAAGCGGCCCCCCGTTGCTGACCGAATTTAACTTGTACGTTTTCGTCCAGTTGGAAAAACCCCGGCGAGATATACCGCAATTTAAAAACCTGGTTTCCACGTTCCGGGTTTTCACAATAAAAGGCATTGTCTTTTGTATAAAACTTTAACCCGCCCTCATAAGTTCCAAGGTACGCCTGAACAGTGGAGGGATCTATCGGCTTGTCTACCGCTTTATGCTGATTTGAAGCCCATGAATTCGGGAATATTGCTAAAGTGATGTCGTCCATTGATGCATCGCCCTTAAGCGCTATATCCGGAATAACCCCGATGCCTTCCCACTCTGTGCCGGTATGAATATTATACGTATGGGCAAACGGAATGCCCGCTACGAAGCCATGGCCTAAAAAAACCGGTCCGACCGGATGGGAGCCGCCGGCTGTTTTTTCACCAACGATAGTGCCCCTTTTTGTGGCCTGCATCCCATAGGCAAGATCCTCGGCGGCCGAAACCGTTTGGGTACTGGTTAATACATAAACCGGCATCTTTAGGATAACCCCACCGGTAGCGGTTGGGTCCGTCCAGCCTTTGGAGGTGTCGCGTTTGTTCGGGATAATTATATCATTTATCCGTGTTTTTTCCGGAAAGAAATAACTTGCCACCTGTAACACCATCTGCGGACTGCCGCCATGGTTTTCGCGCAGGTCGATGATCACCGCTTTGGTATGCTGTACAAAGCGAAAGGCCGCTGTGACGGTTTCTTTGGCGGAGGGTGTGGGGTCTACAAACCCGTCAAATTTTACGTAGCCGATATTGCCGGGTAAAACTTCGACTGTCCTGTACATGAAGTTTTGAGTCTCAAACATCACATTCCGCATCGAATCCCGGCGTGGGTCGGGCCCCTGCATCGGAGGCACACCCATTTGCGCCAATCGGGGTTCGAAATGGAAACCCATATGCAGATCGGGGCAGGCGATTTGCAGGTCGGCTGCAATTTTCATAGCAAACTGCTGCGGGTCTTTGATATTGCTATAGGCCCCCTTATCCAATTGCCCATGAAGATACTTGCTCATCACCTGGGCTTTATCTGTGAAAACATAGTTAGCTAACAGTGCTTTTGACAAAGTATCGATCACAACCTTAGTGAGTTCCGGCGTCATCACAACAGCAGGCTGCGGCTTTGGCTGCGCCATACAGGTGATGGAAAGTAGTGTTAAAAGGAACAATGTTATTTTTTTCATGGTCTTAGTGGTTTAAGATTCTCTTTAGTGCTTGCGTAAATAGTGTTACGTTTAATTGACTTTGTCCCAAATGTCTTTTCCAAAGGCCAAAACCTGGGTAATGCGGCCGGCATTATCAGCCGTAAACTGGAGGGTAAATCGTGAGTTTTCTTTTGCCAAAAACTCTAAAGGGCTTGTGGCTACAAAATCAATTTGTTGGTCATCCCATAATTGTTTTAAAACTAAGCCGCTGCTGGTAGCGCTAATTTGTAAAAATTGCCCTTTTTCGTCCCTAAACTCATACTTGCCCTCCAGTTTTTTCAGGTCCTGTGCAGCTAATTTTATTTCGACAGGGGGGTGATAGTTATCATTTCTGACCCAAACATCTTTTCCAAAGGCCAAAACCTGGGTAATGCGGCCGGCATCATCAGCGGTAAACCGGAGGGTAAACAGGGGGTTCTCTTTTGCCAAAAACTCTAAGGGGCTTGTGACTGTAAAATCGATTTCTATGTTATCCCACAATTGTTTTAAAACCAGGCCATTGCCGGTAGCGATAATTTGTAAAAATTGCCCTTTTCTGTCTTTAAACTCATAATAGCCGGCAAATTTTTTCAGATCCTGTGCAGTTAATTTTATTTCTGCTGGGGGTTGATAGCTATCAACTTTATTCCAGTTCTCTTTATTTAAGGCACTGAATTTTGTAGCAATACCCTCATCATTTTTTGTGAATTTAACGGTTCTGAGGTAGCCGAGATGAACAAAAAACGAGACATCCGATTGGGCCGACATAGTTATTTCTCTGCCATCCCAAAGTTGTTTGGCGATCAATGTGTTTTGTTTTGCAATAATTTGTACGTATACCGCCTTATTGGCTTCACTTTGGTAAAGCCCCTCCAGGGCCTTAAGCTGCTGCGTATTAAGTGCAGCTTCTTTTGGGTCACCTTTGTTTACTCTCAGCCAAATATCCTGGTCAAACGCCAGTGCTTGTGTCACATTTCCATCTTTGTCTTTTGTAAACTTAAATGTTGCGCCATCCGCCCTGGTAAATTCAAGTTCACTTTTTTGTTTTAGTGAAAATTTGTCCCCGTCCCATAATTGTTTTACCACTAAGACATTGTTTACTTCGGTTATTTTAAGATAGGCACTTTTATCAGGCGCCCGATATAAACCTTCAATAGCTTTTAAGGGATCGGTATTAAACTTCGCGCTTTTTCCGCTCACGTTTTTCTGCAGGGTGCCTGCGCTTGATGGGTTAATTAAGAAATAACTGGATGCAACCAGTAACACTACAAACGCATACTTATACAAATTTGCGTTTGGCGATTTTTTTAAATTCATCATTTTAATACGGGTTTTAACTTTTGAAGAACCATATAGATTGGTTAATTGGTGGGCCTGAAGTTTAAACGAACTATGCAGAATACTAAGCTGATAGTCCTTTTTTTCAACGCCGCTGTTTATCACTTTGCTGTCGGCGATATATTCGTGGTTGAGCTTGATGCATCGTTTTAGGTATACAATTAGCGGGTTAACCCATAATATGATATGTACCAGTTCTGCAAAAAGTATATCTATACTATGCCATTGTTGTATATGTACCTTTTCATGCGTAATAATTTGCTGCAATTCACGATCATTAAAAAGCTGTTTGTTGACCACCAGGTACTTAAAAAATGAAAACGGAGCGGTTCCATCAAAAGCACAATAGTAAATGCCTCCTTTTAATTGTTTATCGGTCTTCTTGATCAGAATGCCGAGTTTAAGCAACTTTATAGCCAATCTTATCAGCAAAACGAGGCTTACCAATAAGTATATGCCGACCACGGTTTGCATTAGTGACGGAAGTATAAAGCCCTGGGTAAGGACAGTTGGATCATTGGTAATATGCGTACTAAGATGAGGTTTGGCCATTTGCGAATCGCCAATAGTTGAATACAGGCTATTCAATGGGTTAGCCCTTGTTATTTCACGTTGAATTGTGTTTAAATGAGAAAAATTCAGCCCCGGAAGAAAAGGCAAAAACAGTGATAGCAACAAACTGAATAACAAGTAAAACCTATTTTGCCAAAATGATTTATCGTTTTTAAGCACCAATAAATAAAACAGGAACAATATGGATATAACCACATTGACTTTTAACAGGTAGATAATTAATGGTTGCATAGTACTAATATTTATTTATTTTTATCTTCTATCATTTTAACGATCTCTTTTAGCTCATCTAAGGACACTTCGTCCTCTTCCGCAAAAAACGATACCACATTTTTCATAGAATTACCAAACAGCCCAGCCAAAAGAGGCCTTACAAATTTCCTGGTATATTCCATTTTTGATACCGCTGCCGCGTAGCGGTAGGTGCTTCCAAAATCTTCAAATTTTAAAAAACCCTTGTCCGCCAATCGGCGCATCATGGTTGATACAGTATTGATATGAGGTTTAGGATCGGGCAGTTCGTCACGCACCTCCTTAACAAAAGCTTTTTTTAATTTCCAGATCGCCTGCATTATAGTTTCTTCTTTTTCGCTCAGTCGTTTCATATACAATTATAAAACTAATTTTGTAATTAAAAAACTACAATCGTAGTTATTAGAAAAATTTTTCTGAACATATCCGCCAGGCCTCTTATTTACCATATTTTTGTACCAATTGATTTAAACGCCCTTTTCTGATAGCGGCTTTAGCAAAAAAATCAAATACCGGCTCAGCAATTTTTTGAAATCCTACCATTCTGGAGTTGCTTAAGTGGATGAATACCACTAAGTCTGAAAATTTCCTGGGGGTTCCTGCATCGCTTGCCAGGCCATCTTTTGCCAGTCCTTTTAAAATAAAGAGAGAATTTTCAAAGTTTTTATTGCCTGGGCTCAGGGTTGTGTTTATGATACATTCTTCGTTAGAGACATTGTGATAATAATGTTTTTCGTTAGGTTTTATAATTGCAATATCTCCCTGCTTTAAATGACGAATGTCTTTACCTTTCCCTACTTCCAGTGTGCCTTTTAAGATTTCAAAGGTTTCTGAAAACAAAGTGTGGTAATGCCAGGGCGTTTTTTCGCCCGGAAGAATATTCAACTCCAATACACTGTTTTCATTGGTGTCTGCTGAACTAATCAGCTTAACGTATCCTTGTGTTTTCATAACGCTTTTTTTTGAGGTTTAGTTGCCAATAGAATTATCCCGAATACCGCGCAAATGATGATAGCAGTGATGTGCGGCATAGTTTGAAGAATGCCATTGTAGCTTTTGTTTAGTACAATGAGCATATCGGTAACGGGAACTATTGTGCCCGCTAGTAATGTTACGCCCAGGGCCCGTTTTTCATTCATCAAAACAAAAGCGCAGAGCAGCAAACCGGAAAGTATATCCCTGATACCTTTTATATAGTGAAATGAATAGTCGCCCTGTTCGTTAAAATGTATGCCGTATCCGGCTTCGGCAATTTCCGGAGACAAAAGAAAACGGGTTCCGAGAAAAATCAATCCCAGGCCGGTTAAAAATGCGATTGTATAAGAAATTTTTATCGTCATGATATTTTGTTTTAAATGTTGAAACAAAATTATCGTGACGCCAATCAGTATTGATGCACCTGGGTTAACAAATCAAAATTGGCTTGAAATTCTTTTGCGTATCCGGCTTAAAGACTGAGGTTTGACACCGACATAAGAAGCAATATAGTATTGGGGTATGCGCTGGGCAATATCAAAATAAGCCTTTATGAATTTTTCATAACGTACTTCGGGCTTGTCGGTGTATAGTGATATAACCTGTAGAATAATGTTGTTAAAAACCTGCTCTATGCCTAAACGGCCAAACCTTTCCCCATATTTAACCTCTTTGTAAAAGGTTTGCAGGTCGTCATAGCTGATTGTCCATACTATGGTAGGCTCCAAAGCTTGTATGTATACCGTTGCAGGCGTTTTAGGTATGAAACTCGGATAATCGCAGACCCATTCTCCTTCCTTGTTAAAATAATTGGTTTGCTCTTCGCCGTTAGTAAATGAATAATACCTCACCAACCCTTGCTCAATAAAGGTTAAATGGCGGCAAACCTGGCCTGCTTCCAACAAATGCTCATCTTTATGGATCATCTTGTTGTGAAATAGTAGTTTTATGATTTCCGCATCTGAAGTTGATAATGGTACAAGAGCCCGAATATTTTCAATAAGTAAATCCATTTGAACCTTACTCACGCAATATCTTCTCCATCTTCCTGCCTTGCGCCAGCTCATCCACCAGCTTATCCAAATAGCGTACTTTCCGCGTTAAAGGATTTTCGATCTCCTCGATACGATAACCGCAGATCATGCCGGTGATCAGAGGAGCGTTGGGATTTAGCGAAGCCTGATCAAAGAAAGTTTCAAAAGTGATTTTTTTCTCAATAAAGTCTTTTAATTGACTGTCGGAAAAGCCCGTCAGCCAACGGATAACCTGATCCAGCTCTTCTTTTGTCCGGCCTTTTCTCTCCACTTTTACGACGTAAAGCGGATATACAGAGGCAAAGGTCATTTTGGCCATACGCTCGTTATGTAAGTCGGTGGTGTTCATAAATCAAAAATACGTTTTATTACATTCCTTTAGTTGGTCTATTTTAGATCTGACGCTAATCAAAAATAACTTTAATTTTAGTGCTATCGAATAAAAATACTATTCTTGTTGTTATCGAATTTTAAAATCAATTAAATAATCTAAATTAGTGACTTGACAATAGTTTCTGCATCATTTGAATATGAAAAAATACATTTTAATTCTTCTTTTATTCGTCTCTTTTTCAGTCTATTCGCAAAATACCATCAACAATTACAAATATGCAGTGGTGCCTGAGAGATTCACTTTCCTCAAAGAAGTTGATCAATATTCGCTAAACAGCCTTACCAAAGCCCTTTTACAGAATAAAGGTTTTACCGTTTATTTTGATAATAATGAATTGCCCAGCGACATAGCCAACAATAAATGCCAGGCGTTGAATGCTGAGTTATTGGAAAAAAGTGGGATGTTTAGCACCAGCATTACACTTTTATTGAAGGATTGTAAAGGTAATGTCGTTTTTAAAAGCAAAGAAGGGAAAAGCCGCGAGAAAGATTTCAGTACTGCTTATAATGCGGCTTTAAGGGATGCTTTTACATCGTTAGATCAAATTCCATATACCTATGTCGAACCAGGTAATCAACCGGTTCAGCCAATCGTTACCCCAGCTGCTGCAGCACCAATAGTTGCAACAACCACTGTAGCACCGGTTGTAACATCGACCGAAGCGGTAACCAATCAGCCGGCAGGAACATTATACGCCCAGGCCACAGCTAATGGTTATCAATTAATTGACACTACGCCGAAAGTGATTTTAACCCTCCTGAAGACCTCGGCAGCGGATTATTTTATAGCCGCTAACACAACAGCTAACGGAATAGTTTTGAAAAGGGATGGAAATTGGTTTTTCGAATATTACAAGGATGGCAAGTTTATTTCTGAAAAGTTGGTGATTAAATTTTAAGCTTTTTTCAGGAAATCGCGAAGATAAATATTAAAAAAGCTCTTTTGGTGGCAGCGTTTTGTCAGTGAAAATCGACGATTTTGAGCGAAAATAAATTACAAACTAGCTGACAATGAGTCGATAACAAGATAGATGGGCTCGTCGTGAACGTGAACAATGAACAGTCGGAGGGGCGCTGAAAATGTCGGAAAACAACAAAGCCCCTGTTCGGGGCTTTGTACTCAGAGCGGGAATCGAACCCGCACTCCGTTTACGGGAACAGGATTTTAAGTCCTGCGTGTCTACCAGTTCCACCATCTGAGCATGGTTCCATTAAAGGTTTTTACACCTTTAACAATAAATCCCTTCTTAAGGAAGGGATTTGAGCGAAAGACGAGATTCGAACTCGCGACCCCGACCTTGGCAAGGTCGTGCTCTACCAACTGAGCTACTTTCGCGTTGGGAGTGCAAATATAGAGAGAAATGCAAAACCTGCAAGGAATAATTTGATTTTTTTGAAATTTGTTAGGGAAATTGCCCGTTTGCTATATGAATTCCCGTGTAATTATCAGCTTACTCTTTTTAAAATCAGGTAAATACGACTGGTAATAATTGTGCTAAATTTTAGCAAAAGTTTTCTCCTTTATACCAAAAGAAGCCACCAATGCTGCGATAGCAAAAATACCAAGTGATATAAACGCAGAAGAAAAGCTGCCTGTCCAGTCGGCTATTTTGCCTACAAGCGGGGCGCCTCCCAGTATCATTATTATCCCGAGCATGTTTACCAAACCCATAGCGGCCCCGCCACGACCAGGAAACAATGCAACCGCCCTGTTAAATAACGCTGAATAAGGCAGCCCGGCCCCGATACCAATCAATACAATGGCAGCAAATGCCAAAACGAAAGATGAGTTATCCATTGCCAGTATAAAACATCCGGCAATAATTAACAAAAGGCTGCCAACCAGTAGTTTTCTGTAACCCACTTTTTCAATAATTAACCCGCCGTAAATACGCGTAAAAATTCCCAACAACAATACCAATGATCCAATCATACCAGCATCGGCGGGTTCGAGCCGGACCTTTGTTTTTAATAGTTCAGTAATCCATGAACCTATTACTATTACCAACCCAAAGGAAGCCATCTGGATAAAACCTAACAACCACAACTGGCCGTGCGACAATAGACTAAGCAAACTGGTATGTGGGTCAGCAACGGGACTCGCTGGAGGAGCTACAAATATCCACAGCAGCAATACCGCAACAGCAACAAATGCGGTTGTTAAAAATGATGCCGGCCAGCCAAATGACCCCGCTATCTGTGGCACTGCAAAAATTACGAAGCCTGATCCTAACAACACCGATGCACCATAATATCCCTGGGCCCTGTGTAAATCACGAGCGGGCATTACCTGGGCAATATACCTGGCACCGCTTACAAAGGAAGCACCTGTTCCAAAACCTACAAAAATTTTCCACAGCAATAATTGATCATAGCTTGTCGCGAACGCAATCCCAATATTCCCGATGCAAACTATCGCCAACGCTATAATCAGGATTTTTTTACCTCCGAACTTATCGGCCCAGTGCCCCGCCGGAATTTGCATCAAGGCATGAGTTGTGAATATGCCGGTTGTTAAAAAGCCGGCCATTACTTTGGTAAAATTGAATTGTTCCATCAAGGTTGCGGCGAGCGGGGCGTGATTGGTATAATTGGCCGAAAAGGCAAATCCTGCTAAACATGCGCAGAGGAGCTGTAGGTTTTCTTTTTTCATGCGGCGTTATTAATTAAAGCCCCAGCAATTCGTATAATTCGTAAAATTCGTGTCATTAGTATTTATCTTCAAACATTTTTTTAACATCATTTTTAACAACCTTTCCCATCACATTTTTTGGCAGCTCATCCACTATCAGGTAGGTTCGGGGCGTTTTGTAAGCGGCTATCCTTGTCCTCAGCCAGCTGTTCAGCTCTTTTAAATCTATATCTGCTGAGTTTGCGACAATAGCGGCGACAATAAGTTCACCCCATTCATGGTCGGGTAGGGCAACCACAGCACAATCATTGACCTGGCTGTGCGTTCGCAATACCTCTTCAATCTCTAAAGCTGATATTTTATACCCACCCGATTTAATGATATCAACAGAATTCCGTCCCATTATCCGGTAATAACCATCCTCAACAACGGCTATGTCACCCGTTTTAAACCAGCCGTCTGTAGTAAAGGCTTCACTTGTTGCTTCGGGTTTGCCCCAATATTCTTTAAAAATGTTTGCGCCTTTTACAAGGATCTCTCCCGGCTCATCAGCAGCCACTTCGGCGTACTGCTCATCAACTAATTTTATTGCCACGCCGGGCAACGGCAATCCAACATAACCGGCCTTTCTTTCGCCGTTATAAGGATTGCTGATGGCCATGCCAATTTCCGTCATACCATATCTTTCCAGCAAAGTTTGTCCGCTTATATGCTTCCACTTTTCCATCACGGTAACAGGCAACGCCGCCGATCCGCAAACCATCAACCTAAACTTTTTCATACAGTCTGTTAAGGCATGTTGTTCGTTTGCAGGTAATGACTCCCAATAAGCTATCAGTTTAAAATAAATAGTAGGTACGGCCATGAACACGTTTAGTTTGCCCTCCAAAAAAATATTAAATATAGCTTCGGCGGAAAAGGAGGGAAGAAAGCGGCAGGTGGCTCCGCTCCACATAGAGCAGCACACCACGTTGACGATTCCGTGCACGTGATACAGGGGTAAAACACATAAGGTCTGATCATCAGCGCTCCATTCCCATGCATCAATTAAAGTACTTATCTGCGCATTTAAATTAGCATGGGTTGAAACTACACCTTTGGGTTTGTTGGTGGTACCGCTGGTATACAGGATCATGGCATTTCTCGAAGAATCTATGTCTGGCAAATCATGGTTCTCATTTACCGGCGATGTGTTATCGGTTTCAATTAAACGAATATTTCGAGCTGCCGTATAATCTTCCAATATCGATTTGTATGCCGGGGAAACAACTAATACAGAAGCTAACGTGTCATCCAATACATATTGCAAGGATGGAAATGGATGTGTTAAACATAAAGGCACGGCTACACCGCCGGCCAGCCATATTGCCCACAAGGTCTTTACATAATCAAAGCCGGGGTCAACCATAAAAGCAACCCTTTCTTCCTCCAAATCATCCCGACCGTTTAACAGCTTGTGGGCAAATGTTTTTGAAGAATTTAGCAGTTTGCGATAGCTGAATGTTTTATCATTTAAAACGATAGCAGTTTTATCACCAAAATTTTGTGCCTGTTCGATAATTGAAATCATAAAGAATACAGTATGTACGGGATTAACACGGCAGGTTTACTAAACATCTGTTTACGAACATACCAAAAACTTTTTACAGACCAGCGCTCTTCAAAACATCAGCGACAAGATCGCTCTCGTATCCGCGGCTAAGGGCATATTGCTGCAATTTGTATTTACGTTTATAAGGGTCTTTTTCTGCAACTGTACTCGCCTTTTTTGATAAGACCTTTTGCAGCATTAATAAATATTCGTCGTCGGGTATTTGCTGCATTGCCTTTTTTATCAAAACAGCGGGTACTTTTTTAAATTTAAGGCCTTGTGCAATTTTAATTTTACCCCAGCTTTTCTGCCTGAATTTTCCTGTTGCGTATGCTTTTGCAAAACGCTCTTCATTTAAAAAGTTATCGGTGATCAGTTGGCTAATGATATTTTCTACTGCGGCAGTCCACAAACCCCATTCGTATAATTTGTCGCGAACCTCCTGTTGTGAACGCTCCTGGTAGGCACAATAGCTTGCAGCTTTTTCCAATGCAACCTTTTCGTCAGTTATTTTATGGGTTTTTGCGCTATCCATTAAAACCAAAAATGGTTAAAAATTCTTCTATTAACAGAAATATAATCAAATTCGTAACATGCTCAGCAACCAATATCCAATTACCGAAGTTCAACAGATCATCAACGCTACCGGAACTATTCAAAAGGAATATATTGTCACCACCTTACTAACAGATAGCCGCCGCATTAGCAACGCCTCCGAAGGTTTGTTTTTTGCGCTAAGCGGACGCAGGAACGGCCATGAGTTTATTGCTGAGGCTTACGCGGCCGGTGTACGCAATTTTGTGGTAAAACAGGGACCTGAAATCACTATGCCTGAGGCCAATTTTTTGATTGTTGATAACGTTTTGGAAACGCTGCAAAAATTGGCTGGGTATCACCGCAGCCGTTTTGACCTGGAGGTCATTGGTATTACCGGCAGTAATGGCAAAACCATTGTTAAGGAATGGCTTTATCAGTTGATGTGCAACGATAAAAATATCGTCCGCAATCCAAAGAGCTATAATTCGCAAATAGGGGTGCCGCTTTCGGTATGGCAGATCAACGAAAAGAATAACCTCGGCATTTTTGAAGCAGGTATCTCGACCATGTCCGAAATGGACAAACTGGAGGCTATTATAAGGCCTTCTATCGGTGTACTAACCCACATCGGAACCGCTCACGACGAAGGCTTTGAAAACCGCCGTCAAAAAGTACTTGAAAAGCTGCGGCTTTTTAAAAATTGCCGGTTGCTTGTTCATAATTATGATCAGATGATCGATTATAAAAATGACGTCCGGGTAAAGGATTGTTTTACCTGGAGTACAAAATTTAAACAGGCTGACCTTTATGTTTTTAGTGAAACAGCTATCGATAAAAACTTTTACTTCAGGGCCAAATACAAAGGCAAAGAAATTGAATGTCTTATTCCTTTTTTAGATGAAGCATCTGTTGAAAATGCTATTGTTTGCCTGGCCGTTATGCTGGCTATGGGCTATAAAGCATCTGTAGCAGACGATCGGATTGAACGGTTAAGTCCAGTAAGCATGCGGTTGGAACTTAAAAATGGCATTAACGATTGCTCTGTCATCGACGATTCTTATAATTCAGATATACAATCATTGGAGATAGCTTTAAACTTTTTGAGTCAGCAAAACCAGCATCAAAAAAAGACGCTCATATTATCAGACATTTACCAGTCGGGTTTACAACCTGATATTTTATACCGCCAGGTTGCTGAAATGATCAGAGCAAAGAAGATTAACAAATTTGTGGCTGTGGGTGCATCGTTATTTAGCCATCGGGAATATTTTGACATACCTGAAAAATTCTTTTACGAGGACACCTCTTCTATGTTGCAGCATCTGCGGACACTTAATTTTAAAGAAGAAACCATCCTGATAAAGGGCTCAAGGAGCTTTGAATTTGAGCGGATAAGCAATGCCCTTGTTCAAAAAGCCCACGAAACCATAATGGAGATAAACCTGAACGCGCTGCTAAATAACCTGAATTTTTACCGGTCGAAATTGAAACCTGGAGCAAAAGTGATGGCGATGGTTAAGGCTTTTTCTTATGGCAGCGGGACATTCGAGGTTGCTAATATACTACAATACAATAAGGTTGATTACCTGGCCGTAGCCTATATTGACGAGGGTGTTGCTTTGCGCAGAACGGGAGTAACCCTACCGGTAATGGTACTTAATCCCGAGACTTCAGCTTTTGATAAGTTGATTGAATACAAGCTCGAACCGGTGATATACAGCTTTAATTTATTCGATGAGTATATAAAATATGCTCAGGAGAGTAATGTATTAAGCTATCCTGTTCACATTAAAATTGATACAGGGATGCACCGGCTGGGATTTGAGAATGTTGATATAGAAACCCTGTGCGATCTTTTAGAAGAAAACCGTTACGTGCACGTTAAATCGGTGTTTTCGCACCTGGTTGCCAGTGAAGCAGCCCAACATGATGATTTCTCGTTGAAGCAAATAAAGAAGTTTGAAAAGGCATTCAAACAAATTGAGAAAACCCTGGGCTACCCGGTTATTAAACATATCTGCAATACCTCTGCCATAGTGCGTTGGCCGCAAGCGCATTATGATATGGTAAGGCTGGGCATAGGACTTTACGGTATTGATGGAGCGACTCCTGACGATAGTGCATTGCAACCCATCGCAAGTTTAAAAACCAGTATATCGCAGGTGCGAAAAGTAGCGGCTGGTGAAACAATTAGTTATGGCCGGAGCGGCAGTTTAGCTAAAGATGGAAAAATAGCAACTGTACGTATTGGCTATGCCGATGGTTATTTGCGCGCTTTTGGTAATGGTGTTGGAAAAATGCTGGTGAGAGGTGTGTTGGTGCCGACCGTTGGCAATATTACGATGGACATGTGCATGCTGGATGTAACCGGAATAGACGCCAAAGAAGGTGATGAGGTAATTATATTTAATGAACACGTTAGAATTGAAGGACTTGCCGCACAAATTGGCACCATACCCTACGAAATATTAACAAATGTTTCGCAGCGCGTAAAAAGAGTGTATTTTTATGAGTAGGAGTTTTCTTCTGTTTAGTTCAAACAGATAAAGAGACAATGGAGTCTTATTGTATTTTTAGCTTTACCTGATAAATCATTATAATGAAATTCTTTTTCTTAGTAGCATTGATGTTTGTAAGCATCACAGCCAGCAAGCAACAACAGCCTCAAAATGCATTTAAAATAACAACTTTTACAGAGGTGCCGAGGGAAATGGAAGGTTGCGGTGAAAACCTTTTCTTGAATAAACAAGATGAAAAGGCGGAGAGATTCGTTTTTTACACAGACTATGTTCGAGGATTGATTTGCATTAATAATAAAATGATTTCAATAACTCGTAACGATAAATCCCATGATAAAGGCCAAGGCGAATTTTCAAATAAAGATTACACTTTAGTCATTAAATATGTTCAGAAGAAAACTACGGGAGATGAAAATTATGAAATAAAAAGCGCAATTATTACTTTAAAATATCACTCAACGGTTGTCTGGACAAAAAGTGTTATAGGTGGAGGGGGATGTTAGGTTACAACCTTAAAAATTGTAAAAAAAATATTTGATTTAAAAGGCGACATACCGCTTTTTTTCTTCAAATTTAAGCAGGGTATTGTTAGCTAATTGAGCAGATAATTATTTTTTACCTCTTTTAAAAGAGAGTATTTTTATATTAGATTACTTCTGTTGAACTGTTCTCGTCGTAGTAACGCCCTTGAGTAGTCTTATCACCCATGAAAACATATTACCCTATGAAAAAAATAGCCAGAGCTTTATTAAACTACTTCATTAAAGGTTTATTGATTGTTGTACCGCTTGGTGCTGCGTTTTTCCTCATCTTTTGGGCCGTTTCGAGCATCGACAACGCCCTTAATTTAAGCGAGATTTTATGGCCTGATAGTAAAGGCGGCAAGCCAATGTATGTACCGGGACTAGGCATATTAAACGTTTTAGTGGTAATATTTATAGCCGGGGTGTTAGTAACCAATGTAGTGACCGATCCCATCAAACGTTGGTTTAACCGCTGGCTCAACCGTTTGCCGCTTTTGAAATTTTTATATTCATCAATAAAAGATTTAACAGAAGCGTTTGTTGGTGAGGAAAAGAAATTTAACGAACCGGTAGTGGTAGAAGTAAATGAATTTGGTTTGAAAAAAATCGGCTTCCTTGTTCAGAAAGATCTCGAATCATTAAACCTACCGGGAGAAGTTGCAGTTTATTTTCCTTATTCCTATTCTTTCGCCGGGCAGGTTGTAATAATATCTGCCGATAAAGTTAAACCAATAGATAAAAGCGCCGCTGATATGATGAAATTTGTGATATCAGGCGGTGTGAGCGGTCTGCATTGAGTTAACTCAGGTTAAAATTATGTCTTTTTGAAACTTCTTACCGCGATAAAAGCGCTGGCTAACATTAAAATTGCCGCCAGGATATAAGGTGCGCCCGGAAAATACGAATTGGTGCCTTTATTGGTGAAGTGATAAAATACATAGCTAAATATAAGCGGGCCGATTATAACGCTAACGCTATTAATAATGGTTATTGCTCCCTGCAATTCACCCTGTTCATTTGGTTTTACCTTGCTGGTTGTTAACCCTTGCAATGCCGGCCCCGATATCCCGCCAAGGCAATAGGGCACAATGAATAAGTACATCATCCAGCCCTTGCTGGCAAAAGCTATCAGCGTTAAGCCAAGTGCATAAAACAATAAACCTGCGACTATATTTTTTTCCTGCCCGAATTTTGGAATAGTGAGCCTAATTAATCCGCCCTGTATCGCAACCAAAACCACACCGATGAAAATGCCTAAGGTGCCCACACTGGCCAGCGTCCAGTCAAATTTTTCATACAGGAAAAACGACAATAGGTATTCAACGGCTTTTTGGCCGATGTAAACCAGGGTTATCGCCCATAAAAGTGCGGCTAAAGCGGGTTGCCTAAAAAATATATTTAATGCACCTATCGGATTTGCACGCTTCCAGCTGAATCGTCTGCGGTTTTTTATCGAAAGAGATTCAGGTAAAACAAACACACCATACAGGCCATTCGCAAAAGCCATTGCAGCTGCGGCGATAAAAGGAAATTTAATGTTAAGGCCCCCAAGATAGGCGCCCAATGCGATGCCAATTATAAAACCCAAACCCGAAGCCGCGCCAACCAACCCAAAATTTGCGTCTCTGTTATCGCCCGTACTTACGTCAGCAATATAAGCAGTGGCTGTGGAGTTGCTGGCGCCTGCGATCCCTGCAATCGTCCGACCGACAAACAACCACAATATAGATGGCGCAAAGGCCATAACCATATAGTCAATGCTGAAACCGAAAAGGGAAATTAATAAAACGGGTCTACGGCCGAAACGGTCGCTCAGGCTGCCCAAAATTGATGCAAAAAACAATTGAAAAATTGCATAATCGGTGGTCAGCCAACCGCTGTATCTTGAAGCAGTGCTGACGTCAATATGTCCCAATGTTTCCAATAGCTTGGGTAAAACAGGTATAATGATACCTAACCCAAGGACATCTACAAAAATGGTAACAAAAATAAATCTGAGGGCGGCTGACTGCTTAGGTTTATCCATGAGTTAATCAAAGTAAGAATGCCCATTGGCAAAAAAAGTTTTATTTAATTTTTTATAAAATCTATCGCAATGAAATTTCTAATTCTTTTTAAAACTTCTCACAGCTAGTATCGCGCTTAAAAGCATTAAAATAGCACCTACTACAAACGGTGCTCCGGGAAATTGAAATGGCGCGCCTGGCTTAGTAAAAAAGTAAAAACACCAGGTCATAAATAGTGGTCCAAAAATAGCGCTTAAGCTGGTCAAACTGGTAAGACCGCCCTGTAGCTCGCCCTGCTCATTTGCCGGAACACTATTACTCATATACCCCTGCAATGCTGGTCCTGCAATCCCGCCAAGGCAATAAGGTACTAAAATGGCAAACATCATCCATCCGGTAGTTGCAAATGCGAACAGAATTAAGCCGATGCTGTAAAGCAAAAGTCCAACCCAGATACTTCGTTCTTGTCCAAGTTTTGGTAAGATTATCCGGATCAGGCCACCCTGGACGGCAGCAACAAGCAAGCCAACAACTCCTAAGGAATATCCAATAGTAGCCTCGTTCCAGTTGAATTTTTTTATCGTATAAAATGTCCAAACACTTTGAACCGATTGAATGGCAAAATACACCAGGAAAAGCGAGACTGCTAATCCCAAAACGGCCTTATATTTTCTTAGCTGAAGCAAAGAGCCCCAGGGACTGCATCTTTTCCAGTCAAGCGGTCTCCGATTTTCTTTGGCTAATGATTCAGGTAATATAAAATAGCCATAAATAACATTCAGGAAAGCTAAACCTGCAGAAGCCAGAAACGGGTATTGAACATTATATTTTCCCAATATGCCACCAATAACGGGACCTAAAATAAAGCCGATACCAAACGCGACGCCAACCATCCCAAAGTTTGCGGCTCTTTTTTCAGGTTCACTCACATCGGCAATGTAGGCCGAAGCAGTTGTAAAGCTGGCCCCGGTAATCCCGGCGATTACACGGCCGACAAACAACCAGCCTATTGAAGGAGCAAAGGCCAAAAAGAGATAATCGACTCCAAAACCAAACAATGAACTTAATAGTACCGGGCGGCGGCCAAACCTGTCGCTTAAATTTCCTATGATAGGAGAGAAGAAAAACTGCATCAACGAATAGGCAAGTGCTAATAGGCCGGCATAAGGAGCCGCCTGACTTATAGTGCCATGAATAAGATGCTCTATTAATTTTGGTAAAACCGGGATAATAATCCCAAATCCCATCACATCAATTAATAACGTGACAAAAATGAAGCCCAATGCGGCCTGGCCTTTAGGTTGAATCATGCTGCAAAATAAAAGTATTTTGCAGCATATTTTATTAAATAATTATGAATTAGAAAAGATTAGAAATTCGGTTTCAATACATATTTTTCATAGAAGCGGAAAATATGTTCGGTTGCTTCTTCGGCAGTATCAACCAGTCTGTAGAGATTAAGGTCATCAGGATGTATATAGTTTTCCTGGCCGAGCATTTTTTCTTCTATCCAACTAAAAAGGCCTTTCCAATATTCAATCCCTATAAATACAATAGGGAACCTGGCAATTTTACCCGTTTGTATAAGGGTGATGGCCTCAAATGACTCATCCATCGTTCCAAAGCCCCCGGGGAGAATAATAAACCCTTGAGAGTATTTCATGAACATCACTTTTCGGATAAAAAAATAATCGAATTCGAGTATTTTATCCCTGTCGATGTATTTATTGTGGAATTGCTCAAAAGGCAATTCAATATTTAAACCAACTGATTTTCCGCCAGCTTCGTAGGCGCCTTTGTTAGCCGCCTCCATGATACCGGGGCCGCCCCCTGAAATTACTCCGTAACCTCTTTCCGTTAAAAGGCGTGCAGAGTCTTCAGCAAGTTTGTAATATTTGTTGTCGTTATGGGTTCGCGCCGAACCAAATATGGATACACATGGGCCAATTTTAGCCAGCTTTTCAAAGCCTTCTACAAACTCAGCCATTATTTTAAATATCTGCCACGAGTCTGTTACCTTAATTTCCTGCCAGTTTTTATTTTCAAAAGCGTGCCTTATCTTTTCTTCACCTGTCATCCGTGTTAATTATTGAATTATTGATTTATTGAATTATTGTCCCGCACGTGCGGGATTGAGTTATTGATTTAGTTAGTTGCTGTTTTCTTAGATGATGTGACCCATAAACCTGCAAAAGTAATCATTCCATTTACAAGAATAAGTTCATTATCAAAAACGTAGCCACCCATTAATTGTGCTGAGTTTGTGCTTAAATAATAGCACACTGCTGGCGAAATAAGACAAATAAAAGGTACCAGTTTATCTTTAACCTGCCTTTTACTTAAAAATAGTCCAAAAGCGTAAAGGCCCAACAGTGGCCCGTAGGTATAAGAAGCTACTTTGAAAATAGCACTGACTACCGCACCATTGTTTATGGAATTAAATATAATGATGGTTAAAAACAAAAATCCTGAAAAAGCAATATGAACATAGTGACGGGTATTCACCATTTTCTTGCTGTTAACATCTTTGTTTTTATTAAAGCCTAAAAAATCTACACAAAAAGAAGTGGTAAGCGCAGTTAATGCTGAATCGGTAGTTGCGAAGGTGGCAGCTGTTAAACCAAGCATAAACACCATTGCCGGTATAAGACCCAGGTATTGTAAAGCAATAGTAGGATAGAGGTAATCTGTTTTTTCAACTTTTATACCGTTATGGCCTGCGTATATATAAAGTAAAGCGCCCACGCTTAAAAAGAAAATATTGATTACCACAAATACAGCGGTGAAACTGAACATGTTCTTTTTTGCCTCGTGAATGTTTTTGAGACTAAGATTTTTTTGCATTAAGTCCTGGTCGAGCCCGGTCATTGCAACAGTAATAAACAAACCACCTAAAAATGCTTTTACGAAATGAAATTTGTTTCCTAAAAAGTCATTAAAGAAGAAAATTTTGGAATAGCTGCTGTTCTTTATTGCTTCGCCGGCTTCAAAAATATTGTAATGAAGGCTGTTGCAAATAAAGTATATCGATAAAAACACAGAGGAAACTAAAAATAATGTTTGGAGGCTGTCGGTAATAATAATGGTCTTCAATCCTCCCTTAAACGTGTACGACCATATAAGCACAAGGCATATTAAAACAGTGATTGCAAAAGGCACATGATAACTATCAAAAATAAACTTTTGCAATACAATAACTACCAGGTAAAGCCGGAATGAAGATCCGATAATGCGGCTGATTAAAAAGATGCCTGCTGCGGTTTTATAACTCCAGGTTCCTAAGGCTCCTTCAATATAACTGTAAATGGAGGTTAGTTTTAGCCTGTAGTAAAGCGGCAGTAATACTGTTGCAATAATGATAAACCCTGCAGCATTGCCCAACACAAATTGAAAATATTCAAACTGGTCGCCGGTTGGGGCGCCAACTTTTCCGGGAACTGAAATAAAAGTTACACCGCTCAGGGCTGTACCGATCATCCCGAAAGCCACCAGGTACCATTTTGAATTACGGTTTGCAACAAAAAAGGTATCGTTATCAGATGATTTTCTTGACGTTAGCCAGGATATAATGAGCAGCACTAAAAAGTAACCAATAATAAATGAAAGCAATATTCCGGGCGACATATTTGTTTTTTAATCCGGAAGTTCGATAATCGGCTCCGAAAGGTGATTGTTAAGTTTAATTATTATTTTAAAAGTTCGCATATCTACGAAAATTCTTGTCGACAAGTTATAGATAGAAGTTAATTAAACAAAAATAATTTTCAGTTTCTGATTTGTGCAAAACTTTACATGCTGTTGATTTCTCTGGCTTCCCGTCTTCCCGCCTAATCATTATCTTTGAAAAATGAACTTTTCATCAAAGTTGTTGGAAGATGCTGTTGCTGAATTTGCAAGGCTGCCGGGAGTTGGACAAAAAACCGCATTGAGGTTGGTATTGCATTTACTTAACCAGGAGAAGGATGACGTGGACAGGTTTAACAAAGCCATCAGTAAATTACGTAACGAGATACAGTTTTGCAGCGTTTGTTTAAATATTTCCGATAGTCCAGTTTGCCAGATCTGTGCTTCTCCGAAGCGCGATCAGGGCATGATTTGCGTTGTGGAAGACACCCGCGATGTGATGGCCATAGAAAATACTAACCAGTATAATGGCGTATATCATGTTTTAGGGGGATTGATTTCCCCAATGGACGGTATTGGGCCAACGGACCTGGAAGTAGATTCATTAGTTGAACGTTTAAAGGCAAATGAAACGAAAGAGGTAATATTTGCGCTAAGTGCTACTATGGAGGGAGATACAACCTTATTTTATTTGCATAAAAGATTAAAAAACTTTGATATTGTGATATCTACCATAGCCCGTGGCATAGCTTTTGGTGGAGAATTAGAGTATGTAGATGAAATAACCCTCGGAAGATCCATTGCTACGCGTGTTCCGTACTTAAATTCATTATCCAGGTAACATGAAGCTATCAATAATAGTTGTTAATCATTATAAAAGTTTGCTGCTAAAACAGACCTTAAATTCATTAGTGAATGCCGCAAAAAATATTGACTATGAGCTTATTGTGATCAACAATTCTTTGAAAGACGGATCACTGGAAATGCTTCAAAGTAGTTTTCCGAATATCACACTTATATCCAATGAAACAGATTTCGGGATAGCAAAAGCAAATAACCAGGCGTTGAAAATAAGCAATGGTGAGTATGTTTTACTGGTCAATCCGGATACTATTTGCGTCGACGGATCATTGGAAAAAATGATTTCATTTATGGATGCTCATACAGACGCTGGAGGTTTAGATATCAGAATGATCACACCAGACGGGCGTTTTTTACCGGAATCGAAACATGGTATTACGAAACCCTGGATAACATTTTTTAAATTTATCGGCTTTGCTAAACATCTATCAAAAACACGTTTATATAACCGAAATATTAAGGATTGGGTTGAAGAGTTTCAAATTTCAGAAGTTGACTTATTAAACGGTGCTTGCATGTTGTTACGCAGGTCTGTTTTAAATTTAACCGGTTTATTTGATGAGCGCTTTTTTATGTATGGACATGATATCGATCTTTCGTACCGTATAAGATTAGCAGGTTATAAAAATTATTACTTCCCCAAAACATATGTCATAAACTTCGATAGCCAGCACATGGCTAAATTTAGCTGGAATTATATTAAGTATTTTTACGGCGCTATGTTTATATTCGCCTTTAAATATTTACTAAAAATGCCTGAAATAAAGTTAGGCATACCTCAGCTATCCCACTCGTCGTATGGAGTTAAATGACAAAATTGTAATTATTACCGGGGCATCATCAGGGATAGGAAAATCATTAGCAACTGAATTTGCAAAGCAAGGAGCAAATCTTGTTTTAGGAGCAAGACAGTTTGTTACCTTATGCGAAATAACACAGGAACTTGAAAGGCAATATAACATAAGGGCTGTCGCGGTTCAGTGTGATGTTACGATTGAAGAAGACTGTGCGCACCTGGTTAAACAAGCCGTTTTAACTTTTGGCAGGGTGGATGTATTGGTAAACAACGCCGGAATATCAATGCGGGGCCTATTCAAGGATACAGATATTAAGGTTTTAAAAAACTTGATGGACGTAAATTTTTGGGGAGCTGTTTATTGTACAAAATATGCGCTACCCGAAATTTTAAAAACCAAGGGCAGTATTGTTGGCGTTTCATCAATAGCGGGGTTTAAAGGATTGCCCGGTCGTTCCGGCTATTCAGCGTCCAAATTTGCAATGAACGGTTTTCTTGACGTTTTAAGGATGGAAAATCTAAAAACGGGCGTTCATGTTTTAACGGCTTGCCCTGGATTTACCGCTTCAAATATTCGCAATAACGCATTAGCCGCTGATGGTGCCAAACAGGGCGAAAGCACTTTACACGAAGAAAAAATGATGACCTCGGATGAAGTAGCAGCTATAATTGTTGATGGTGTTAAAAAAAGGAAGCGAACAATAATTATGACAGGACAGGGAAAATTGACATCGCTTATAAGTAAATTTTTTCCGGCACTGCTTGACAAATTGGTTTACAATACGATTGCGAAGGAGAAAAATTCTTTGTTGAAGTAGGCTAATTAAGACTACCTATCTGCGGATAGGATAAGCAAGCTTTTATTTGTTCTTCATTTAGCTCAGGGAAGTCTGATATGATATCATCAAACGACATTCCTTCCGCTAGCCAGCTTAATACATCATATACTGATATTCGCGTACCAATAATAATTGGCTTGCCAAATCGTTTTTCAGGATTAATTTCAATATAATCTTGATATTTCATTTTGTATTAAGCTAGGAATATTTTTAAATTAAAAAGAATGTCCTGCCGAACTTGTTTCGGCACCCCATATACAAAGTATACGCCATGTAAGCGAGTATACAAGACGTACACCGAGCAAGCCGCTTGTCCCGTGAGGTGCTGAAACAAGTTCAGCAAGACTTTGTGTTTTTAAAAGCGATTTCCCTGATTCAAAGCCCGACAATTCTAGTTTGTGAGTTTATTTTATGCATTTTAAACAACTATCAGCACCTCATGATCACTGATCTTGCTCAAGTCTAAAACTATTCTTCCATCTGGATCACGATCAAAAGTGGGTTTAAACTTAGCACCCCATACAATTTCGTTATGTTGGTAAGAAGTGCGCGAGTTCACAGTTTGTGAAAAAGTATCATCAAATGCTTTTAGTAACACAGAGAAACCAGCTTCAGTATTTTCCAAGTCTTCTTTTGTCATATCACGGAGTGGGCTGTTTTCGTCAAGCGGGTGTACCACGGTCCAGCTGGAAGTAAGTACGCTTACTTTGCGTCGCTCTAATTCAAGCGGATAAAATCCCCTGATTGTTTTTCCGTTTACTGTTTCGTTGAATGAAAAAATGATTTCAATTTCAAGGTCGATCAGAATATTTCTGCGCAAATTTGCCAGCCTTAACATAACAGCTTTGCTGTTTTCGAGGTACGGTGCTATCAATATATTTTTACTGTAGGTAATCCTGGCTGATGGCCTCGAAAAGCGCCCATAAAGCAAGCCGGTAGCGAGGGCAAAAGCAAGAAGCCCCATCAACGACTCCAGAGCGGCTGCACTGTTTGCCCATATTCCCTTCGGATAAATATGGCCATAGCCGACCGTAGATATGGTTTGAGCTGAAAAAAAGAAGGCACCCATAAAATGGTCGAGTTCCGTGTTCCCCGAAACTCCATCAAGGCTTCCTATACCCAACGCATTATAAATAAAAGCAAAAATTACATTAATTACTAAATAACAACTTAAAACCAGGAGGCAGAATTTCGACCAGCTCATGGTTATAAGGGTATGGTAATTATTGGCTGTATTAAAGAACGATAGGCCTACGCGTTTTACGTTGGGCGAACCATCTTTATTAATTAATGGCTGATTCTTTATAACCGGCTGAAGGCCAAAACCAAGATCATCTTCAGGATTAATTTTTCTTTTATGTATAGCCATGGTAATAATTTTGGATTTCGGAATTTCGATTTGAATTTATACTGCTTTGTAAATTCGAAATCGAAATTCCGAAATCCGAGATCCTATATCATGTAAAAATATCATTCTGCTTGCTTTTAGAAAAAACTATTTCCATATTTGTGCCAATAACGACAATGAAAATATTAAACAATAATTGGTGGTGGCTTAACGATTAATTCGTAAGGCAATTCCATTTTTGTTTTTTTAAAATATTCAGAAGGGTTGCCAGGTTTGGTAACCTTTTTTTTTGCCCCCCGGCCCCGCCAGCTGGCGGGGGAGTTATTTGCCGGGGGTAGAACATAATTATAATTAATAAATTCCCCCTTTAGGGGGTCAGGGGGCATGAAACAAATATTAAATCATCTTTTCGAAAACAAAACTTTTACCAGGGATCAGTCAAAGGAAATATTGACTGCCATTGCACAGGGCAAATACAATAATTCGCAGATGGCGGCTTTTATGACAGCTTATTGTATGCGCAGCATTACAGTTAACGAGCTCGAAGGGTTTCGTGATGCGATGCTGGAATTGTGTCTTCCGGTCGACCTGGAAACAAATGAACTGATTGATCTTTGTGGTACCGGGGGGGATGGAAAAGACACGTTTAATATATCTACACTTGCCTCTTTTGTTGTGGCAGGTGCAGGCTATAAGGTAGCCAAACATGGTAATTATGGCGTTTCATCGGGGTGTGGCTCGTCAAATGTGATGGAATTTTTGGGTTATCAGTTTACCAACAACGTTGATAAACTAAAAAGGAATGTCAATAGATCGAGCATTTGTTTTCTGCATGCTCCGTTGTTCCATCCAGCAATGAAAACTGTGGCACCTATACGTAAGGAATTAGGTGTAAAAACTTTTTTTAATATGCTTGGACCAATGGTTAACCCTGCGAAGCCAAAAAATCAGCTTGTAGGCGTATTTAGTTTGGAGCTGGCCCGGATTTACGCCTACCTGTATCAAAAATCGGATATAAAGTATACCATATTAAATGCACTGGAGGGTTACGATGAGATTTCACTTACGTGCGATTTCAAAACTTTTTCGGCAGATGGCGAAAAAATAAACAGCATTGAAAACCTTGGTTTTGAGAAATTGAACCCGAAAGAGATTTTAGGCGGTAAAAGTGTAGCCGAATCTGCGGCCATTTTTATGAACGTGCTAAAAGGCGAAGCAACAACCGCGCAAAATAGTGTTGTTTTGGCTAACGCAGCCCTCGCAATAAGAACAATCGGCCCGGAAAAAAGCTTTGCTGATTGTTTTTATGAAGCTGAGGAGGCTTTGATCACCAAAAAAGCTTTGAGGAGCTTTGAAACCCTTTTGGAGAATTAATATGAAAATAAAGATTTGCGGATTAAAAGACCCGGGGAATATCAAAGCTGTTTCAGCTTTGGAGCCCGACTATATGGGCTTTATATGCTATGGTCCTTCTCCGAGGTTTGTTAGTGAAGTTTCCCTCGAAAGTTTAAAGGATATTCCGGATTCAATTTTTAAAACGGCTGTGTTTGTTAATGAAAGTACCGAAAGAATCAACAATTTAATTGATCAGTATAATTTCAATGCCATTCAGCTACATGGTGACGAAAGTCCTGAATTTTGTAATTCATTCAAAAATAAAGTAAGTGTTATAAAAGCTTTTGGATTGAATAGTGATTTTAATTTTGAACAACTTACCGCATACAAAAACAAAGTCGACCTTTTTCTTTTTGATACAAAGACAAATATTCACGGAGGATCGGGCAAAACGTTCGACTGGTCAATCCTCAACAAATACAAACTCGACGTCCCTTTCTTTTTAAGCGGAGGGTTAAGTTTGGATAATATAGAAGAAATAAGAAATATCAATCATTCTCAGTTTTACGGTGTTGATTTAAATAGTAAGTTCGAAACTGAACCGGGAATAAAAAGTATAGAAAAGTTAGAAAAGGCATTTGACATCATCAGACAAAATATTAGCAATGAACTACGGAGTTAATGAACTGGGTTACTATGGGGATTTTGGCGGAGCTTATATCCCCGAGATGCTTTATCCCAATATTGAAGAATTGCGGAAGCAATATTTGTCCATCATTAACGATGCTGATTTTAAGGCTGAGTTTGATCAGCTTTTAAGAGACTACGTTGGCCGGCCATCTCCTTTATATCATGCTAAAAGATATTCGGAAAGGTATGGAGCCAATATATTTTTTAAACGGGAGGATTTGAATCATACCGGCTCCCACAAAATTAACAACGCTATTGGCCAGATACTTTTAGCCATCCGTTTAGGCAAGAAACGCATTATCGCCGAAACAGGGGCCGGGCAGCATGGTGTAGCCACTGCAACCGTTTGCGCTTTAAAAGGTATAGAATGTGTGGTTTATATGGGCGAAGTCGACATGGAACGGCAGGCTCCCAATGTTTCGCGTATGAAAATGCTGGGCGCAAAAGTAGTACCAGCGAAATCAGGCAGTAAAACATTGAAGGATGCTACCAATGAGGCCTTGCGCGATTGGATCGGCAACCCGGTTGATACACATTATATCATTGGTTCGGTTGTTGGGCCATATCCGTACCCTGATATGGTTGCGCGGTTTCAATCTGTGATATCACTCGAAGCAAAAAAGCAATTGCTGGAACATACAGGCAAAGAGCTACCTGAGTATGTAATGGCATGCGTTGGAGGAGGCAGCAATGCCATGGGAATGTTCTATCATTTTTTGGATGATGAAGGTGTTAAACTGGTAGCTGTTGAAGCTGCCGGTAAGGGCGTAGATACCGGTCATTCAGCGGCAACCACTTTTTTAGGAAAAGAGGGCGTTTTACATGGCAGCCGCACATTGCTTATGCAAACTGAAGATGGCCAGGTGGTTGAGCCTTATTCCATTTCCGCTGGGTTGGATTACCCGGGGATAGGGCCGCAACATGCTCATTTATATAAAATAAAACGGGCGCAATATGTGAGTATTACAGACGATGAAGCCTTACAGGCCGGTTTACTGTGCTCACAGCTTGAGGGAATTATCCCTGCAATTGAAACAGCGCATGCGCTAGCACAACTGGAAAAAATGAAATTCAAACGCGATGATAATGTGGTGATCTGCATTTCGGGCAGGGGAGATAAGGATTTGGATACATATATTAAATATTTTAATTTCTAAATCAGGATTTGCAGGATTTGTGGATTCTCAGGATGGTTGCTCAATTAATTCAATTAATCCTGCTAATCCTTTAATCCTGTAAATCCTGATTCAGACAAATAACGAACTAACAAATGAACCGCCTTAACCAACTATTCGAATCAAAAAAAGACAACCTGTTATCTATATATTTTACGGCCGGCTATCCTGAATTAAATACCACTGTTGATATCGCGGCGGCTTTGGAAAAGGCGGGTGCCGATTTTTTAGAGATAGGGTTCCCTTACTCTGATCCTGTGGCTGATGGACCTGTGATTCAATTTAGCTCGCAAAAAGCGTTGGAAAGTGGCATGACCCTTAATGTTCTTTTTGAGCAATTGAAAGATCTGCGTAAGCGCGTAACCATCCCGATTATGTTAATGGGTTATATAAACCCTATTGTACAATACGGCGTGGAGCGTTTCTGTAAAAAGGCAGCCGAAGTTGGTGTGGATGGTATTATCGTGCCTGATTTACCGATATACGAGTATGAAACTTTATACTCTGGTTTCTTTAAAGACAATAACCTGAGCAACATCTTCATGGTTACGCCTCAGACATCTGAGGAGCGTATCCGCAAGATTGATGAATTGAGTAATAGCTTTATTTATTTACTTTCCTCATCAACTATAACTGGAGTAAATCTGCGGCTTTCGAACAGCATCGAAGACTATTATAAACGTGTCAAAGCTATGGAACTGAAAAATCCAACAATCTTCGGCTTTGGTATAACAAATAATGAATCATTCAGAAAGGCCTGTGAATACGCCAATGGCGCAATTGTAGGCACAGCGTTCGTGAAGTTTTTGGCGACAGAAAATTACATGGAAAAAATTGACATGTTCGTAGATGCAATAAGGTTTGGTATTTAAGCAGTAGATATTTTCTCTTTGGTTTTATCTATATTTTCATCAATAAACATAGTGGATTCATCCAATTGTTTTGCTTTTTCAAAGTTTTCCAAAGCACTTTCAAAGTCTTTCTTTTCAAAATAATATAAACCAAGATTTAGATAAGCATAAGAATTTGTCAAATCAAATTCCATCGACCTCATAATATCGTTTAATGCCAGTTCCAACTGTCCCAATTTAATATTTGAATAGGCACGATTATCATACGCATAAAAAAGATTTTTATCTATTTCAATAGCTCTATCCAAATCTTTTATTGCATCTGTATAATTATCGAGCATATTATTTACAAATCCTCTGCTATTTAGGTTGTAACTATTATTTTCATCAAGTTTAATTGATTTATTTAAAGTGAGCAACGCAGAATTATAATCTTTTGACTTTATTTCGATGTAAGCAAGATTGGTGTAGGTATCAACGTTTGTTAACGTATACATATTTGTACCGGAAAATTGTTCATTAAATTTTATTGCCGATTTATAATCCTCTAATTGAATATAACACCAAATAATAGATGCAAATATCGATTCGGAGATATATTTTTCATCCAGCAGGGTAAAGTATTTAATAGCATTCGAAAAATCCTTATTATCATAATAAACACATGCTGTTTTAAAATTTGTAAAATTTCTCCTATTCTTCAACAAAAGAAGTATTTGATAACCGTCCGAATAGAGTAGGTTTTCATTATTCTTGGTTTTTATTTTATACGGATATAAACTGAAAATAAGGCTAATAATCGAAGAGCTAAATAGAATAACCACCAACGCTTTTATTAAACCATGACTATCCCCGAAAAAAAATAAAAGTAATAAGGATAAGGATATTAATGCTGTTAGTAAAGGACCTGAGATTAAGATAATAATATTTTGAAAGATTGTTATATCTCCTTTATGGACACAAAAACCGCCACTTCTTATATATGATAACCTGGGTTTTATATAAAAATTTAACTTTCCAATTTTGAAACTTATACGGTTACTGTCCTCATGGGTACCGACGAATATTTTAACATCTTGCTTCGTAAAAAGTAGTGCTGGTAAAGCGTGACTTAGTTCATGAAGACAAATGTTAATAAACCATGAAATATTAAATAATATCCATAATAGAGGTAGTATTATAAAAAAGAAAACAAATCCCAAATTCATAGGCTTAGGTTAAAGTTTTTTATGGAATTCTAATTTACAAATACAGTTCCAACTCCCCTTTACCTTCACGTACGATATCAAATTCACCGCCGGTGCAGTCGACAACCGTTGAGGGGATGTTATCGCCGTACCCTCCGTCAATTACCAGGTCCACAAGGTCTTCATATTTTTCATTGATCAATTCTGGATCTGTAGAATATTCCACAATCTCATCATCATCTTTTAACGATGTGGAAACGATAGGGTTACCGAGAGCTTTTACAATTTCGCGGGCAATATTATTATCGGGCACCCTGATACCTACCGTTTTTTTATTGGAGCTTAACAGTTTTGGTACATTGTGATTGGCATTGAAAATAAACGTAAAAGGGCCAGGCAAGGCTTTTTTCAGCACCCTGAAGGTGGTATTGTCAATTGGTTTGATATAATCGGAAATATGGCTTAAATCATAGCAAATAAAGGAGAGATTTGCTTTTTCGGGTTTGATATTCCTGATCTTGCAAATTGCTTCAATAGCTTTATGATTGGTTATATCACACCCAAGACCATAAACGGTATCGGTAGGATAGATGATGATACCGCCTTTTTGCAGCACCTGCACAACCTGCTCAATTGCTTTTGGGTTAGGATTTTCAGGGTAAATCTTTATAAGCATATTTTAATTTCGGATTTCGGTCCAAAGGTTGTAGACCCCTTCGGGGACTTTCGATTTCGGATTTATGAAAAGGTTTAAATCCTTTTACATAATTACGTTAAAAACTACAATTAACGTCTAAAAATCCGAAATCGAAAATCGAAGATCCGAAATGAGAGAATTATTTTTGTTTTGCAAATTGCACGTTGATCAACAATTTAATGTCTTCGCCAAGGACGATAGAGCCGGCTTCTGTTACTGGGTCGTAAGTTAAACCAAAATCTTTACGGTTAACTTTGCCGGTAACTTCAAAACCTGCTTTGGTGTTTCCATAAAAATCATCTGTCGAACCGCCAAATTCAGCGTTCAGCGTAACTGATTTTGTAACGTCTTTTATGGTAAGGTCACCTGTTAATTTATATTCATCCTCATCGTTAGTTTTTTTGAATGATGTTGATTTGAAAGTAATCTTTGGATATTTCTCTGCATCAAAAAAATCAGCCCCTTTTAAATGTCCGTCTCTCTGGCTTTGATTGGTGTCGATACTATCAATGTCTAACGAGAAAGAGATATCGGCATCTTCAAAATCATCATTTACAGTATCCATGGCTCCTTCAAAACTTTTGAAAAAACCACTTACTGTTGAGATTACCAGGTGTTTTACTTTAAACTGAACTTCGGAATGCATTGGGTCTATTGCCCATCTTGTTGCTGTTGCCATGATGTTGTTTTTTAATTTATATACAAATATAAATAAATAGATGTTTAAACATGTAAATTAATTGTTAAGTTTACAATCGTTCAACAATCTGTGTTATACAACCCATATTTCCATTTTTTGTTGCTGAAATATTTGAATTTAATTTGGCTGTTTTAGTTGAGTTTAAATAGGGGACCGCGACAATTTAATCCTTGCTCTTTTTGTTTTTAGTAGTTGGTTTAGGTTTAAGCGAGTCTACATATTTATAACTTATTTCAAAATAAGGCGCCAGTTCGGCAGTTTCTTTCAGAAGGCCATCTGGCACAACAACGTATTCCTTCTGTACAATCCCATATTGCTCTACCAATTTGGTTTTATACTTATCCAAAAATTTTGCTCGTTCATCAGCCGGGAGCCTTAGCCCCACATCGTTTTCCTTCGTGACAAAGCTATACATATGCCCGTTATGCGACGTGTAGGGTATTGTAGCGCCCTTTAAAACAGCATTGGAGTTGGAGGCGACCATCTTGTTATACAGCGCAACCTTTTCATCTCTGGATATTTTTAATTCTTCCACCGTTTTAATGCAGTTATAACAATTCTAAACAGGTAAATAAAGTTACAGGTTTTTATTCTATTCAATAAACTTGTATATTTTTATAGGTGAAAACCAATCCGTAAATAATTTATATAGTTCCACGCCTTCGCAAAATGATCAATTCCTTTCCTTATATCTTAGCGTTTTTAATTACTGGTGTAGCGCTTATCGTAATACTTACCACTCATTTTAAAGTGCCGGCTTTTTTTGCGCTGTTGTTAACCTGTTTGTTTGTTGGCCTGGGCATACAATTGCCTTTAGGCGAAGTTATTTCAACAATAAAAGATGGATTTGGGAATATTTTAAAATCCCTGGGCTTAATAATAGTATTGGGTACCACACTGGGTTTATTGCTCGAATATACGGGCAGCACCACAGTTATGGCTGCTTTTATTCTGAATAAATTGGGTAGCCGGCGGGCGCCTTTGGCCATGAGTATAACCGGCTTTATCGTCGGTCTGCCTATATTTTGCGATTCCGGCTATATCGTATTAAGCGGACTAAACAAATCGATAGCTAAACGTACGCTTATTCCAATGTCTGTTATGTCTGTTTCGCTGGCAACAGGGTTATATGCTGTCCATTGCCTTGTGCCGCCGCACCCGGGGAGCGCTGGCGCCGCAGGTATTATTGGCGTCGACTTTGGTAAACTGATATTGGTTGGGATAGTTGTTGCGATACCAGCAATGTTTGTAGGTAATTATTGGGCTAGATACGCAGGACGAACGGTCGCTGATACTGCAGTCGAAGATGTGATCGAAAAAAATCGCATCGAAAATTACCCATCTTTGGTTAAAGCGTTTCTGCCGGTTGTCGTCCCTATTGTTTTAATTGGCATTAAATCTTTTTTTACATCAAGTACAACAATGTCTCACGAATGGCTGTCGTTTTTGCTTTCGTTAGGGGATCCGGTTATGGCATTATCGATTGGCGTATTGCTGGCATTTAATTGTAACCGATCTTGGAAAAAAGCCGAAACTACTAAAATATTGCAGGACGCTACAGAAAAGGCAGGCGGAATATTGATGATTATAGGGATGGGCGGCGGTTTTGGCGCGATTCTCGCTGTTTCAAAGGTAGGGGAGCACTTTAGTCAATCTATGGCATTAGGGAGTATGGGCATCTTTTTTCCTTTTTTGCTAACGTCGGTATTAAAAACTGCGCAGGGATCATCTACTGTTGCTATCATAACCGCAGCGTCCATTGTATTGCCATTGTTACCTGCACTGGGTTTAAGCAGCGAAACCGGCAGGTTGTTTTGCGTGTTAGCTATGGGTGCAGGCTCAATGATGATTTCGCACGCCAACGATGCCTATTTTTGGGTGATCGCGAAATTTTCAGGACTCGAAATGAAAACTATGCTTAAAGTATATTCTGTTGCGACACTATTAATGGGACTTACCACAATTACAATGGTTTATATTTTATCAAAACTGTTTTAGTACGGCAAAAAATCCGAAATCGAACATCCGACATCCGAAATTATGAATATCCTCATCGCTCCAAATACTTTTAAAAACAGTCTGAATGCTACCGATGTTGCGGAAGCAATCCGGGAAGGATTCATGTTAAGCCAGCTTGACTGTACGACCGAGTGTTTTCCGATTGCCGATGGAGGCGATGGGACGGGTAGACTGATTGTTGAAAAATGCAACGGAAAGTTACTATATCGGGAAGTTCATGATCCTTTAGGAAGAAAAATAAATGCTGCGTTTGGTTTGATCGATAACGGTAAAACCGCGGTTATTGAGATGGCCGATGCTTCAGGTTTGAGGTTATTAAAAAAAGACGAGTTGGACCCATTGCAAGCTTCTTCCCTTGGAACAGGAGAACTGATCAAATTCGCATTGGATGAGGATGTTGATAAGATAATTATTGCAATGGGTGGTTCAGCCACGGTCGATGGTGGTTGTGGGATTTTACATGCGCTGGGGACTAAGTTTTTGAACGCCAATAATAGAGATTTACGCGCGGTACCAGGTGATCTGATAAACATGGTACGGATTGATGTTTCAGCATTGGATGAGAGAATTGCCAATTGTGAAATAGTGGTGCTTTGCGACGTGGAGAATAAGCTGCTTGGGCCTCAAGGGTCGGCGTATGTTTTTGGACCTCAAAAGGGCGCGTCTCCGGCTGAAGTAAATTTATTGGAGAATTTTTTAAAAAACTTTGCGGGGGTATCAAAAGAATTCGGAATTGATATGGCTAACGCAAAACATAGCGGCACCGCCGGAGGAGCGGCAGCGGGTTTGTATGCCTTTTTGAACGCAAAACTGGTTAATGGTATCGATTACTTTTTATCGCTGACAAATTTTGATAAAGCATTAAATGATGCCGATGTAGTAATAACGGGTGAAGGAAGTATTGACAGTCAAACTTTGCAGGGTAAAGGACCCTACGGCGTTGCCTTAAAAGCCAAAATGAAAAATATCCCCGTTATTGGTATAGCCGGCCAGGTTCCCCTAGACACTGACGATGAGCTGCAGTTATATTTTGATGCCTTAATTTCCATTAATAATGAACCTGCTGATATGGCTACTGCGATGGAAAATACGCGGGCAAATTTAGTGCGGACCGCAACTTCGATAGGGAATTTGTTAGCGATGAAAACATAAGTCTTTTTCGCTACTTAGCAACCGCTTTTCCCGGTGCAGATTCATTCTCTTGCAAATCAACTGAGCGGACAGATATTTCTCCACCGCTTAAAATAGCCGAAGACGCAGGCCAATAGGTAAGCGGTGTAAATCCTATTCGTTTATTATTGAGATAGATGTTGTATCCTAAAAGGCCCTTATTATCGGTTGACGCATTCCATTTTAAAACAGGGGAAGAAAGTTTTTTATAAGTTACTTGCGTAGGAGCTGACGGAGGTATGTTATCAGGAAGCAGGCGATTAGTGCAATTGATCAACGCCCTGAAAACATGGTAAGTGCCCTTCCAAATTTGTCCTTTTAAAGCCTTTTTTTGGTTCGGCTCTTTATCAAGACCTCCCTGGTACCAGTCGCCATGTACGTGGTCAATCAGGTAAGTTTGTACGTATTGCCATTGTTGCTTAAACTTCTCGGCGTATTGATGCGGATCGTCTGGATATTTATCTGCCATTAATAAAAGAGTATTTAAACCCTCAGCCTGGGCCCACCAATTTTTAGTATCTAAGATTATGGTAATGCCGGGTTTATCCTTAAAATAATATCCACCGTCGTAAAAACCGCCGACCTTAGCATCCCAGCCATTTGCCAGAGCATCATCTATCATCTTTTTGGCGACGCGATTGGTTAGTGTATCGTCCTCCATACCCAATATGTGCGATGCTTCGAGCATTAAATAAGCTGTTTCCACGTTGTGGCCAAAGGAAACGTAATCAAGGTTGCGGTGTTTTAAGAAAACGGCATAGCTCGAGTCCCTGTAAGATACTGGCGTCCAGTCGGGCTGAAAAAATAGCGTCAGATCACCTCTTTTATCTGTAATAACATCACGCACCAGGAGCAGCATTTCCTGCAACCGAACTTTCAATAAACTGTCGGGCCAAACGGTATACAATTCCGAAAATGATTCCAATAAGTGTATTGAAGTATTCTGATCTTTATAACCGGTCTCGGCCGTTGTGGGCATCGCGGCAGTCCTTTTTATAGGTGTGCCATCCCTTTCCATGTGCTGGAAATAACCTTTATAAACGGGATCGTGACTATGGGTCTCCAGCCAATGGAATTCCTTAATGGCTAAATTCAAAGCGCTTGTATCGCCTGTACTTTGATAATAGGCTGCCAAAGCATACAGCCCGAAAGAATTTCCGTATGCTTCCTTAGGAGCAAAGCTTCCAGGTTTAGGGTTTCCTTGCCTGTCGGTATAAGTATAAAAACCGCCGTATTGCTTATCCCACATTTTGTCTCTCAGAAACTTAAAGCCGGATTCTTCGCCCTTTTTATACCAGTTGACTGACGGGAACAATTCACTGGCCTTTGCATTGCTCCAGGTATGCCTTGCCTGGGTGACCACCATTTTATCCTGGTTTCCCTGCAGTTTAAAATCATACGTAAATGTGCTCAAAAAACCGCCGTCAACCGTGTCCATCGATGCAGGGTACCATGGTTTCAGTAACTCATCTACCATTGACTTTTTCATTTCGTTGTATGTCTGTAAACGCCAGTTCTTATCACTTTTCTTCTCCTGAGCGGCAACGGGATTGATGAATAGAAACGAAAGAAAAAATAGGGGGATTGATAGTTTCATAAAATTTCGACCTCGCCATATTGCGATTTATGGCATTTACAGTTTGGATTTTTATTGGCAGTTTAATTGAACCAAAACTAATCAAATCAAAACAATCCGCTCGTTTATTACTATCTCAAAATTTGCAAATACTAACACAATCTTAGCATAAATCCTCCCGGGTTAATTTATTCAGTAAATTGTACCGTTTTAATCCATAATGATATTAAAATTGACAATATCAATATTGAATTTCCGTAATTACTATGTGCTATAAAAAATTAATACCGCTGTTTTATTTATGCCTGCTTTTATTGGCGCAGGTTTCTATTGTTAACGCCCAGGAAAAGAAGAGTGTCGGCGTAATGAAACTAAATAGTCTCGAATACCTGGAATATAAAGGTGTTAACGTAATGCTCGCGCATGACTTTTATCCCGAAGGTCATCAGGGTGGAGTGGGGATAATTCAAAATGGCATGCGGGTAGCCACTAATGGCGATATCAGGCTGGAGCCTACACCCGGACAATGGCAGCCAATACCAAAAGTTGGAAAACGAATAGTCGACATTAAAAAGGAACAGATTAGTGTTCACATGCGTTTTCCCGATTCATCTATTAACCGTAAAGGTTTTAATCCTGTAATTTACCCCGACCTCAGATTTAGTTATACCACGCGGGTTGAACCTGCCGGAAAAGGTTTCAGGATAATAGTTGACCTTGACCAACCGCTGCCCGATAATTGGATTGGTAAAGTAGGTTTTAATATGGAGCTATATCCCGGAATATTGTTCGGCAAATCATACTATGCTGATAAGCAATTTGGCATATTTCCGCAACAACCTAACGGTCCGATGGTCAAAGATGGAGATGGTGAGGTGCAGGTAACGCCGATGGCCGAAGGTAAAAAGCTCACTGTAGCTCCGGAATCGGAAACCCAGCGAATGACTATTGAAAACGAGCGACCCGGTAATTTACAATTACTTGATGGACGTGGTAAGCACAATAACGGATGGTTTGTGGTGCGATCGCTGATAGCAAAAGGAGCCACTAAAAATGCTATTGTATGGCTGGTAACGCCACACGCAATTGAAAACTGGCAATCTGAGCCTGTGGTACAGGTTTCACAAATCGGCTATCATCCTAATCAATCAAAAATTGCTGTTATAGAACTGGACAGAAATGACAAACGGAAAATCCAGCCCGAACTGCTAAGGATTGATGAGAATGGTGGGCTAAAAACTGTTTTAAAAGCTGATGCAAAAGTTTGGGGTAACTTTTTACGTTACAATTACCTGCAGTTTGATTTCTCAAAAATACGAAATGAGGGGATGTACATGATACGTTATGGGAACGTTCAGACCCATCCTTTCCAGATAAGTCACACGGTTTATGATCGTAATGTTTGGCAACCAACGCTCGAATATTTTTTACCTGTGCAAATGTGCCATATGCGCGTTAATGATAAATACAGGGTGTGGCATGGCTTGTGTCACATGGATGATGCAAGGATGGCGCCAACTGACTCGAATCATTTTGACGGCTATATACAGGGACATTCAACATTGAACAAATATAAATCCGGCGAGACTGTACCCTTCTTAAACCAGGGTGCCTGGCACGATGCTGGCGACTTTGACATAAGAATAGAATCGCAGGCCGAAACGGTTCATGGACTTAGCTTGGCTTACGAGCTTTTTAATGTGCAATATGATAATACAACTATCGACCAAACTAATCATATTGTTGAAATACAGCAGCCAGACGGTAAACCTGATATTTTACAGCAGGTTGAACATGGATTGTTATCGATAGTAGGAAGCTACCGGGGTATCGGCCAATTCTATCGCGGTATAATAGAACCAACAAAACGGCAATACACAATATTAGGCGATCCGGCTAATATCACCGACAATAAATTCTTTAAAGCCCCTACAGATGGAAGTCCTGTTCCAGCCGTAGGATTACCCGGTTCCGCCGATGACCGCTGGGTGTTTACAGAGGTAAATCCTTCACGGGAATTGCTAGTAGCAACCTCGTTAGCGGCGGCGGCAAGGGTAATGAAAGGTTTTAATGATACACTTGCAACACAATGTCTTGCGATCGCTAAACAGGTCTGGATAAAGGATGAAAAGGCAAATCCTTTACAAAAATTAGGTTTGGCGGTAGAATTGCTTCAAACAACAAAAGAAAAACAATATGCTGATTTCCTTATTGACAATCAGCAAGAGATTGCCCGCAATATGGGTCGCATCGGCTGGTTAGCCGCCCGTTCCGTGGCATTAGTCAATAACCAGCAATATACCAACACAATTACTCCGGCTGCGGCAAAACTTTTTGAGCAGATTAAAAGTGAAGGAAGCAAAACACCCTATGGGGTACCTTACCGGCCAAATATTTGGGGTGCCGGTTGGGATATACAGAACTTTGGCTACAAGGAGTTTTTTTTATATACAGCTTTTCCTAAAATATTTTCAAAAGATTATATGCTGAGCGCCATAAATTTCATATTGGGCTGTCATCCCGGATCAAATACATCTTCGTTTGTTTCTGGCGTGGGTGCTGAATCAATGATTCCGGGATATGGGTTTAACAGGGCCGATTGGTCGTACATACCAGGTGGTGTCACTTCCGGAACGGCACTGATACGCCCTGACTTTCCTGAATTATTGAAATGGCCGTATTTATGGCAGCAGGGTGAGTACGTTTTAGGCGGAGGCACCAGCGATTACTTGTTTTTGATCCTTGCTGCCAATCATATTCTGAAAAATTAAAGATTTATCCACGGCGGTTAATCTTACGCCAATCTCAACATGCTTCAAAGTAAACTGTTATCAAAGTTTATTTTGAAGCTTGTACAACAAATCAAAACCAAATCCGGAAATTAATAACCGTTCTTTTTTGTTCTCCAATAACTGCTGCGTCCAATCAACAAATCCGCCGTCGGCTATTTCAAATTCTTTATCATTTATTTCAATTATCATCTTAAATTGAATCCCTTTGTAATAATTATTATGTGGTGGCGATTCGTCGACCGTAATGTTTATGCCAGGTATCTCTTTCGTGAGATGATTTATTACTCTTTGTATTAAAAGACTGCTATCGTCGTAACCTCCCCGGGGTAATATTTTAAACCGTATTTTTTCGATATTAAATACTTTGATGAACAAGTTATTAAGCGTCAATATATGTTCGAGAAGGTTAGCGCACTCAAACTGGTTACTACCAGTATCCCTTCCGGAAGATACCATACAACCGATTTTAAAATGTTGGGTAAATCCGGCACCTTTAAAGGGCTGTGTGCGGATATGTCTTTGTATGGTGCAAAAACGCAAAATATTTTCTTCTACACCTGATTTTTTTAAATCAGCAATATGCAGTGCAATCGAATTTGTAGCGTCCGCCACAATTTCTGTGTTTCTTGTTGCCGAAATAATCTTCTTTTGATCAGTCGGGCTAACTACAGAACAACTGCCAAACTGACTTGCCGGAGATAATTCAATAGGCTGAAAATGATTTTGTTGAAGAAACTCAAGTGTACGGAGTTCCATTTTTAGGAGCCCGATCAGATCCGTTTCGGCAGGATGGACAAAACCATTAGCCCTGTATTGCTTTAGCAAAAGCGCAGGAGAGATATTTTCTATTTTTTTGTTGAATATTTCAAGCAACAATGAATTTAACTCCGACCCGGACAAGCGTTCGGCTAACAGTTTCACGATGTTTGAAATACCTATTTTTTGTTCAATATTTTTAACAATTTCATCCTTCATGCTCGTTGATCGCGAGCAACTAAAATAATAAAACTGTCCCGATTGTTTTACTACTTGTGTTATAGATAAACAAAATACATTTTTGGCGTTTAATTTAAAAACACTGCCATGAAAATATATCAGCAGACACTACGACTGAGCGAAAGAAAAAGAGGCTTCCACTTAATAACTACTGAAATTTTAAAAACGTTGCCGCAGATTGGAGAAATAAACACCGGCATTTGCCAGGTGTTTATACAGCATACATCGGCCTCAGTGTCGATAAATGAAAATGCTGACCCAACGGTGAGAAAGGATTTTGAAACTTTTTTTAATAAGGCTGTCCCCGAAAATGATCCGGGCTATATTCATAATGACGAAGGACCGGATGATATGCCTGCACATTTAAAAACGGCACTGCTGGGCTGTTCAGTTATAATTCCTATTCGCAACGGCCGATTAGCATTAGGTACCTGGCAAGGCATTTATTTGTGCGAGCATCGTAACCACGGCCACGAGAGGCACCTTATGCTAACCGCGTGGGGAGAATAAGACCCGATAAAGCTTTTTAAATAAAATTAAAAAGTTGGCATCATAACGGATTTGATACATAAAATATAGAAGCTGCATTTTTTAATCTTTTATATTTGGTTTATATCCCAACAGGGAAACCAATATGAAACCATTATTCTTTACCGTTATTATCAGCTTTTTAACATTAGTAGCTAAAAGCCAACCAGGTGCAATCGGGCAAACCGAGATAACAAAGTGGCAGGATGGAAAAACCGGAGCTGTTTCCATTACTTATGATGATGGCTCGTATCACCAGTTTACCAGGGCACTGCCGATAATGGAACACTTAAAGATCCCTGCCACTTTCTTTGTAATTACCGGCGGGTTACCCGGTTCAAAGTACCAGGGCAAGTTTGTCGGCAGACCGGTTAAAGAGATTATCGCCGAATCGGCAACTATCCCAACCAATGAGAAAAATTTTTTGGAGCGTTGTTCGGCCGCGGGATACTTAGGATATAAGGGAACTATTACTTATGTGACAAGAGCAGCGAGCGCATATGACAGGAAGCGGACAGACCAGGCCTATAAATTAATGGATGAAGTTTACCAAAAAGTAAGGAATGGAGAATTGGAACCCGGTTACCAGCCATGCGACGAATATTTGCAGGAAAAAGGTTCAACCTGGGACGACTTCAGAAAGTATGCAGCCGAAGGGTACGAAATTGCCAGTCACTCCATCACCCATGCCAGCATGCCCGGGCTCGATTCAGTAAATATTGTTTATGAGCTTGAAAAAAGTAAGGAGGAGATAAAGAACCAGATGGGAGAAAAATACACCTTTTCTACAGAGGTGCCTTATGGTTACGAAAACGAACGGGTAATGAAAATAGCTTACAAAATTTATCCGGCGCTACGTAATCGGATGCCTGAACCATGGTTGAAAGAGATAGACCGCCCCAGTAAAAAAACGCCCGGAAATGCAGACAAAGATTACATCCAGTGGCAACGTGAATGTAATACCAGGGCGCCTTTGCCATTAATGAAATCGTGGGTGGATACAGCTGCAGCCAGGAAAGACACGTGGCTTGTGCTGGTTATCCATGGTGTGGATAGTCTGGGCTATGAAGCGCTGCAAAGCTCTTTGCTTGATACCTATTTCCAATATATAAAAAACGATGAGAATAAGCTTTGGATAGCCACTTTTGGCGATGTAACTAAATATATGCGTGAACATGAGGCGGCAAAGCTTGATAATGCTCAAAAGAACGGCAAAATAACAGTAACCTTAACTCATTCGCTCGACAAAAAAATGTATAACCTCCCATTAACACTTAAAACTTATGTGCCATCGGGCTGGAAAAATGTAAGCATTGAACAAGGAAAACTAAAAACACAAGTTAAACCGGAAGCTGATGAAAAAGGTAGTTATGTGCTTTACCAGGCACGCCCAAATGAGGATGTGTTGATGTTATCCGGAATTTAGCGTTCTAAAAGATCGTCGTTTCGAACGAGGTACTACCTGTCCCAAATTTACTTCGGGAAGGAGAAAACTTATACCATATGCACAGTCCGATATGTATGTAGTATAAAAGATTAAATTTTGAGCAAAAATTCCATTGTATCAATTCCATCCGCGTAATCCCATAAAGCAGGTTGTTGGCTCCCGCCAAAATCTACAACCTGGTTTTTAACCTTTAAAGGCGCCGCACTGACGATGCATTGTATTTTATCGGTTTGCTCTTCCAATTGTTTTTGTGCTGAGTCAGCATCCTTATAATATTCATAAAACAACACAGCAAGCGGGGAAGCCAGCCTTTCATCTTCTTTCAGTAATAAAAATCCGTTATCGAAATGTTTATCACTGTTTACCAGGTAGATAGACTTATTATAACCGTAATTATTATTGTATTTATGATGATTAATAATGGGATTGAAAATCTCTATCGACTCAAAAAAGAAATTAAAATTATATCCTTCTGGCACCAGTAGCTTTGACACATTACGGCATCCCAACCCATAATAATCAAAGATATCATGCCCCAATTCAAACAATTGTTCTTTAGTTTCATTCCCTGTCAATAAGGCAACGCTATTGCGGTTCTTGCGAATAATGTTCGGTACTTTGCCAAAATAATATTCAAAATAACGCGATGTATTATTACTTCCGGTTGCAATTATGGCGTCAAAGTCTTCCAATCGCTCCACAAAATGATACCGATCCTTAAAACTACTCTCAATATCAACGAGCATTTGAAGAACATGTTTAATTAGCCGCGCATCTTGTGATGAGGCCTTGATCAGTGCGATATTCCCGGTAATCAAGACACATAATACATCGTGGAAACCTACCAGTGGTATGTTTCCTGCAAGTATAAGGCCTACTTTTTTACTGACTGTGTTTTCGTCAAGCGTGTATTTTGAGAGCCATTGTGTTAAATGGTTCGGGTTTAACATCTTGCCAGTCGCCTTGATTGCTTCTAATACGCTCTCTGGCGTAAACCATGCATTGTATTGCCGTTCATTATTTATGGTTTCTAATAGCTGTTCGTTGGGATTGCTTAATTGCGTTCCGAGTTCTGAAAAAATGGCAGATAACCTTGTTTTATTAAATTTTGACATATATATGGTGAGGATGTAAACCCCCAAAGTGTTTTTTTGTTATATTTGTACGCCTGTAATTTAGGGCAAAGTTAATTGAGAATATAAGATATCAAGAAATATGGCGATTAAAATCACCGATGAATGCATAAACTGTGGAGCTTGCGAACCCGAATGCCCCAATAATGCTATTTATGACGCTGGCGCCGCCTGGCGGTTTTCGGATGGAACAGACTTAAAGGGGCTTATTGATTTTGGAGATGGCAATACATTAAGTGCAGAAGAAACGCAAGCTGCATTAAGCGACGACATATATTATATTGTACCGGATAAGTGTACCGAGTGTGTAGGTTTTCATGATGAACCGCAATGTGCTGCTGTTTGTCCGGTAGATTGTTGTGTGGATGATGAAGACGTAAGGGAAACTAAAGAAGAACTGCTCGCCAAAAAAGAATGGCTGCACATTAACGGGTAACATTGTTGTTAAATAAAATAATAAAAAGGGGAAGGTTGAAAAACTTTCCCTTTTTTTGTATCTTGAAACCTTGAACCTAATAACCAGTACACAGTTTTTTTATGGAATACGGTATTTGTAATCTTGCTATTATCCCGATAAAGGCCGAAGCAAATGAAAAAAGCGAACAAGTATCGCAGCTATTGTTTGGAGAGGCATTTGAAATTTTAGAATGGAAAGAAAGTTGGGTAAAAATTACTACCGCATATGACAATTACACCGGTTGGATAGGACGGTTGCAATTTATTATGCTGGGCCATATGGCTTTTAAGCGCCTAAAACAGACGCCCCCACCTCTAACCTATCGCCCTGTTACACAAGCCTGGAAAATAATCAATAATAGTATATTGTATTTACCAATGGGTAGTTCGCTTTCATTTTTGGAAGGCACTACCTGTCATATAGGGGATGAGCGGTTTGAAATAATAGGGGAGATTGGTGAAACGGATAACCTTGCTTTTACAGCTACTTCTTTTTTAAACGCTCCTTATTTATGGGGGGGGCGCACACACTTCGGCATCGATTGTTCAGGCTTCACACAGGCGGTATTTAAACTAAAAGGAATACATCTGTTGCGCGACGCGGGCTTGCAAGTTGAACAAGGCAGTATTGTAAATTCATTGCCCGAAGCTAAATTGGGCGATCTTGCTTTTTTTGAAAATGCCGAGGGAAAAATTGTGCACGTGGGGATTATGTTAAATACCGATAAAATTATTCATGCCTCTGGTAAAGTAAAAATTGATTCTATCGATGAAAAAGGAATATACTCGGACGAACTTAAACGTTATACGCATAAATTAAGGACTGTCAAGAGGATGTTTTAGTCGCTAAAACTAATATTCCAGATAATTACTCTTTTATCATCACTTACAGAAATTAATTGATCGCCATTCCATGCAATTTTATTTACAGACAATGCATGGCTTTCAAACCCTTTCTCGCGGCTGATTGTTTTATAGAGTTTAAAATCGTCAGCACCCCATATTTTTATACTTTTGTCCATACTTGCCGTTGCAAAATAAGGAAGCGTGGGATGGAAGGCGATTCCGTTTATGGCAAATAAATGAGCAGGAGTATTATTTATCAGATCATAAGATTTGGAATCCCATATTTTAATCTGTGCATCGCGCCCGCCGGATGCAAAATAACTACCTGATGGATTATATTGAATAGCAAAAACGGACATGGTATGCCCGATTAATGCCTTTATCGGCGAATAATCTTCAAGATCGTACACCTTTATTTGATTATTGCGGCAGCCAAACACAACTTGTTTTTCGTCTGGAGATACGCTGATACAGCGTATCGTATCATCAGAAACTTTAATAGAATGTAAGTGCTCAAGGGATTTTGTGCTCCAGATAGAAACTGTTCCATCTTCCGATGCAACTAACAACTCCTGTTTATTATTAACTGATTTTATATCAAAAATCGGCTTTTGATGATGTCTGAGCGGAGTAAGTAACTTTTGATTTAAAAAATCGAAAACAAGGATATCGCCACTTCTGAGTCCCACAAACAAAAATTGAGAGCCAACCGGGCAATGTATGGCATATATGGAAGCGTTAACGGGGAAAAGTACTTTTATAAAAGCATTGTTTTTTAAACTCCATTCAACCAAACCTTTGTCATTGCCGCCCGTAAATAATATCTCGGGTTTTTGAGAGAGTTCCAGTGTAAATATTGGGTTTCCATGCCCGTTCAGTTCAGCTGTTTTTTTTACAGAGATCATGTGTCAGTCCATAGTCCATGGTCGATAGTCCATAGTCAGATAGTGTTAAAAATTGAAGTTTTAAGTCCTGTTTATCCAACTTTCCAAAGCAATGGTCTATGGACTATCGACTATCGACTATGGACTTAAGACTACTTATGCCTCTCCTCCAGATTTTTTGCAATTCTTTCTAGTTTCAGGCCTTTTTCACGTAGTAAAACAAGCAGGTGAAACACCAGGTCTGATGATTCATTGATCAAATCTGTTTCTGTTTCGGCCAGAGCTGCAATTACAGTTTCAACGCCCTCTTCACCAACTTTTTGCGCTATCTTATTGAGGCCTTTGTTACGTAGTTTATTAACATACGAGCTCTCTTGTGGGTTTTCGTACCGGTCTTCAATTATTGCCTCTAGCTGTAATATGAAATTCTGGTTATAGTCGGTCTTAAAACAACTGCGGGATCCGGTATGGCATGTAGGCCCATCTGGCTTAACTTTTATCAATAAAGTATCGTTATCACAATCTAAGTGTATGCTTTTTACATGCAGGTAATTATTGCTCGTTTCACCTTTTGTCCATAAACGGCTTTTTGAACGCGAAAAAAAAGTAACTATATTTTCTTTAACAGTTTTATCATAAGCCTCCTGGTTCATATAGCCAAGCATCAGCACTTCTAATGTTTGCTCATCCTGTATTATTACCGGCACTAGTCCGTCGGTTTTGTTGAAGTCGATATTCATTTATACTTCTTCTCTTTCTTTTGTTTTTCCTCCGTCTGTGTCATCACAGACGGCTTTTACCTTTATGGCAGCTTGTTGTCTGTGAGGACACAGACAACGGGTGGGTGGTTGAGGACAAAGATGGGATTTATACTTCTCTAATTTCTATATTATTTTGTCTCAATACCTTTTTTAAATCGGGTATCAATATTTCGCCGTAGTGAAACACAGATGCCGCAAGGGCAGCGTCTACATTACTTTTCTCGAACACATCAACAAAATGTTGCACTGAGCCCGCGCCACCCGACGCTATTACAGGAATACGAACAGAATCATTTACCAATTTTAAAAACATATTATCAAAGCCGGTCTTCGTTCCATCATGATCCATGGAGGTAAGCAATATTTCGCCGCCACCACGACTTTCAGCCTCTATTATCCAATCCAGTGTTTCTTTTTCCGTCGGTAGGCGGCCGCCGTTTAAATGCACTATATTTTTATCACCGATTACTCTTGTATCAACAGCAATTATCACAAACTGCACTCCGAATGCTTTTGCGAGTTCATCAATCAATCCGGGATTTCGCACCGCTGCTGAGTTTATAGATATTTTATCAGCGCCGGCACTCAATAGGGCATCGGCGTCTGCAATTTCGTTGATACCTCCGCCAATGGTAAAGGGGATATTGATTTGTCTGGCAACGGATTTTACCAACTCCACCATGGTTTTGCGACGTTCAACTGTAGCGGTTATATCTAAAAAAACCAATTCGTCGGCGCCCTGGCGCGAATAGTTCCACGCAAGTTCAACAGGGTCGCCGGCATCACGGAGATCGACAAAATTTACGCCTTTTACAGTACGGCCGTCTTTAACGTCAAGACAGGGAATAATTCGCTTGGCGAGGCCCCCTGACCCCCTAAAGGGGGAAGCAAGTTCATTTTTAATTGTGTTCAAAACCTTTTCAAGCTGGTTAAATATTTCATCGTTTTTAAAACGTAACACCTTAATGCCATCTGATACAAGGTTGTTCTGTCGTTCAATGTCCCTTTTTGCAATGTCCGGCTCATTGTGAATACTTCCATCTAATTCAATTACCAGTTTATGTTGATGACAATAGAAATCAGCAATATAAATGCTTAAAGGATGTTGTCTTCGAAATTTTGCGCCGAGTTGACTGCCTTTCAAATGTCCCCACAATAACATCTCGGCAGCCGTCATGTTGTTTCTGAGTGTTTGTGCGTTCTTAAAAATAAGATTGCTTGCACCCATAAACATTTGTTTTTTCATACCAACAATAATTCCCCCTTTAGGGGGCTAGGGGGCCTTATATAGAGATGAGTGATTCTAAATTCCAGTTTTTTACATCTTCAATGGTTATGTGGCCTTCATAAATTGCTTTGCCAACAACAACAGACTCCACTTTGATATTGTTCAATTTTTCGATGTCATCCATAGTGCTCACACCGCCGGATGCGATGAGTTTGATAAATGGTGAATGATCGAGCAGCTTTTCGTATAACTCGATGCCTGCTCCGCCTAACTTGCCATCTTTGCCAATATCGGTGCACAAAAAGCGAAAAAAGCCCAATGAAAGGCACTTATCAACATAGTCCATTAGTTTAATTGGTGAACTTTCCATCCATCCAGAATACTTGATCACTTCATCCAACACGTCAATTGCGATCACAACCTGGTCCGAACATTTGTCACGGCCACAAATCGCTTTACTAAGCTCCATTAAAAACGAAGGATTCGTAAGTGCCTGCGTGCCAACAATTACCCGGTGTACGCCGGCATCAATCAATTCCTTTACCTTGTCAATACTTCGTATGCCGCCGCCATATTGTACCATCATATCAGTTTTTCGGATTACATCAAAGAGATATTGCTGGTTGGAGAAATCGTTTTTGGCGCCGTTTAAATCAATTACATGGATAAAATTTGTACCATTTGACTGATACTTTTCGATCATCTCCTCGAGGGTAACATCATATTCAGTTACCTGGTTGTAATCGCCTTCGCGCAAACGCACTACTTTTTTATCCAGAATGTCAATAGCAGGGATAATATACATGTCTTTATAGTTTTGAAAAATTAATTAGCAAGGTTTCACCATGAGCACCTGATTTTTCGGGATGAAATTGAACACCATAGAAATTGTCCATCCAAATTGATGCCGAAAATTTGTTATTATAAATTGTTGAAGATAAAGTATATGCGATATTATGCTCAATAAAGTATGAATGTACAAAGTAAAAATGTGATCCGTTAGGAATATTTTCAAAAAGTTGATTTTCTTTTTCCGGAAACACCCTGTTCCACCCTGTATGCGGTACTTTATATTCGGTGCTATTGGAGAATCTTAACGTTTTTATTGGAAAGATATCTAATAGTTTGGAGTCACCTTCTTCAGAATGCGAAGTTAATAGCTGCATTCCAACACAAATACCCAAAGTTGGCTTAGTCAATGATTTTATTTTTGGTACCAGGCCTGTTTGTTCCAATTTGTTCATAGCCGCGCCCGCATGCCCAACGCCTGGAATAATATAACGATCAAACTGTTCAAAATCCTCTTCACTATTGATCATACCATAAGGTATGCCTAAACGCTCAAGCGCTGCAGTTAATGAAAAAATATTACCAGCTCCGTATCTTATAATACCGATGCCCCCCGGCCCAATGCCCCCCGGCTCCCTAAAGGGGGAGGTTTCTTGTGGGGTTGGATCATCTGTATTTTGTACAATTTCAATCATGCTAATCAAAAGTTCCCCCTTTAGGGGGCTAGGGGGCCTCTACAATAGCCCCTTTGTGCTTGGTAAAACCATATTATTTACATCACGTTTTATAGCCATCTTTATTGCTTTTGCAAATACTTTAAATATAGCCTCAATTTTGTGGTGTTCGTTTTCGCCTTCGGCCTTTATGTTTAAGTTAGATTTTGCTGCGTCGGTAAAAGATTTGAAAAAGTGGAAGAACATTTCAGTAGGCATCTCTCCAATCTTTTCTCTTTTAAATTCAGCGTCCCACACTATCCAGTTTCTGCCTCCGAAATCAATGGCTGCTTGCGCAAGACAATCGTCCATCGGTAAACAAAAGCCATAGCGCTCAATACCTTTTTTATCTCCCAATGCTTTGGCAAAAACTTCGCCTAAAGCAATGCCGGTGTCTTCAATGGTATGATGTTCATCAATATGCAGGTCGCCCTTTGCGGTTATTTCAAGGTCTATGTTGCCGTGACGGGCAATCTGATCGAGCATGTGATCAAAAAAATGAAGTCCTGTTGATACTTTCGCTTCACCCTTTCCATCGAGATTAACTTTTATGTAGATATCCGTTTCTTTAGTAACGCGACTATGTTCAATAACGCGTTCTCCAATCTTTAAAAACTCATATATTTTTTTCCAATCGGTCGTTTCCAGGGCAACTGTGTTTTTTACAGCCTCTTCTTCCGCCTTTCCGCTAAATTCACCGCCGCCCAGGTTAGCATGGTCGTTTAGCCATATCGCCTTTGCACCCAAATTATGACCAAGCAGCACATCATTTTTACGGTCGCCGATAGTATACGACCCTTTCAGATTATATTTTTCGGCATCAAAATATTGGGTGAGCATTCCGGTGCCGGGCTTGCGGGTAGGAGCGTTATCAGCCGGAAAAGTGCGGTCAATACAAACATTTGAAAACACTACACCTTCATTTTCCAGCGTTTTCATAATGAAGTTTTGCACCGGCCAGAAAGTATCGGCTGGGTATGATGCCGTTCCCAAACCATCCTGGTTGGTGACCATCACCAGTTCATAATCCAACTCTGCGGCAATTTTTGGCAGGTATTGCAAAGCACCCGGATAAAACTCCAGTTTATCAAATGAGTCTATTTGCTCATCTGCAGGCTCTTTAATGATGGTTCCATCGCGGTCGATAAATAATATTTTCTGCAGGTTGCTCATTTAAAATTTTGTAAAGTTTTGAGTAATAGAGTATTTTCGTCCGGTGTCCCCACAGTCATCCGTAGACAGCCTTCGCATAGCTCTACCTTTGAGCGGTCGCGTACGATGATTCCTTTCTGAACCAAAAAGTTGTAGATAGCCTTTGGATCTGTTGTTTTAACCAGTATAAAGTTAGCGTCGGACGGATAAATATCCAGCACAAAATCAAAATCCTTCAGGCCCAGAACCAGTTTGTCTCTTTGCGCCAATGTTTCCTTTATCCAGTTGTTTACCTGGTCTATATTGGCCAGTGCCTGCAGGGCCAGTTGTTGTGAGGCTTCGTTAACATTATAAGGCGGTTTCACTTTATTCATCACCTCAATAATTTCTTCACTTGCAAAGGCCATTCCGACGCGCAAACCAGCGAGCCCCCAGGCTTTTGAAAGGGTTTGTAAAACCACAAGATTGGCGTATTCGGTTAATTCTTGTATGAAGGTTTTTTGCCTGCTAAAATTGATATAGGCTTCATCAACCACCACAATGCCATTGAAGTTTGCCAACAATGTTTCTACATCAGCCCTGTCGATAGAATTTCCTGTTGGGTTATTTGGCGAGCAAATGAAAATCAGTTTAGTATGATCATCGATCGCTTCCGCAATCCCGTCAAGGTTAAGCTGAAAATCGGCGGTAAGCGGCACGTTTTTGATCGCGATGTCATTAATGTTAGCCGACACCTTATACATGCCATAGGTGGGAGGGACTAAAATTACATTATCCACACCTGGATTGCAAAAACTGCGGAATAAGATATCAATGGCCTCATCGCTGCCATTGCCTAAAAATATATTGCGAACAGGTACACCCTTAATCTCGCTTAAACGCTTTTTAACCTCCGCTTGTAGAGGGTCGGGATAACGGTTAAATCGTTGTGCCAACGGCGAACCGAACGCGTTTTCATTCGCATCCAAAAATACGCTGGCCTCGCCCTGGTACTCGTCACGCGCGGAAGAGTAGGGGGTGAGGTTTTTTATGTTTTTTCTAAGAAGAACTTCTATACTAAACATGCTAATTGTAAATCTTAAAATCTTTCGAAAATCTCATTAACTTATTCTTACCTGCGTCAAAATAAATGGTATCATTTTTAATGTATGGACGAGGAAAATATCCATCGTCATCAGTCTCCAAATAATCTTCCAATAAGTAAAAACTTCTTGTTTTCCGGGTGATGGGATCAAATTCTGCAGCTGAAACAGCGATTTTTCCAGTTGAATCAATTCTTTTGATCTTCCAATAAAATATATGCTGATTGATTATTGCAGGCGATGAAAAATAATCATCAAAATCTGGAGTCAAAGTGTTTAAAAGCTCTTTTTTACCATTTGAAAAGATGGTGTAATCGCCCAGAGATGCACTTATTGACTTTTTATATTTTGGATTAGCATCTTCTTTGCTTGCCGGACCATTTCCGGAAATAGTCTGATATATGAATTTATTGTCGTCGATTTGTTTTATGCTATAGTCTGAGTCAATTGTATCAACCAATATGTTGTTTCTTTTTATTACTGCATAAATACCATCGCCAATAGTTATGTCATAATAACCTATGTCAGTTATATAAAAGTCGCTTATCAATTTATGAGGCTTAAAGATTGTATCTTGATTTTTAGCTTCTTTCATTGAATGTAATCTTACCTCGATTTTTTTTTCTGAAGTAGCTAGCTGTTTTCCTTTGTCGTTTTGACAAGAAAATAGGCTTAATGAAAACAATAATATATAAACTAATTTTTTCACAACAATGATTTTATTCTTAAAGTAGCAGCGTTCTTATGCGCATGCAGCCCTTCCAACTCTGCCAATATTTCAACCGATGGACCTATATTTTTTATACCTTCTGTTGTGATATGCTGGAAAGTAATCTTCTTCACAAATGAATCAACCGATACACCGGAATATGCCCGTGAATATGAACTTGTTGGCAAAGTATGATTTGTTCCTGATGCATAGTCGCCGGCACTTTCGGGTGTTAAATTTCCGAGGAATACCGAACCTGCGTTAAGAATGTTTGCCGTAAGCTGTTGCCAGTTTGTAGTAGCAAGTATTAAATGCTCGGGTGCGTACTGGTTACTAAAACTCATTGCTTCATCCAGCGTATTTGTTATTACTATATAGGAATTGTCCAAAGCTTTTTTTACGATCTCAGCTCGCGGTAAAATTGGTACCTGTTTTTCAACTTCATTCAAAACCGCATTTGCTATGTCAGCAGAAGTACAAACCAAAATAGACTGACTATCCACACCATGTTCGGCCTGTGCCAGCAAATCGGCAGCAACAAAAACTGGGTTTGCCGTTTCATCAGCTATTACCAGTACTTCAGATGGCCCGGCCGGCATATCAATAGCTGTGGTAGTAGTCGACTGGATAATTGTTTTGGCCTTGGTTACAAATTGATTCCCCGGACCAAATATCTTATCAACTTTATTAATACTCTCGGTACCATAAGCCATGGCCGCTACAGCCTGTGCGCCACCGGCAAGATAAATTTTATCAACACCAAGCAATAATGCAACGTAAGCTATAAACGCGTTTACCTTTCCATTTTTTTGCGGAGGCGAACAAACTACTATTTCGTGGCATCCGGCAATGCGGGCAGGGATACCCAGCATCAAAAACGTGCTCGGCAAAACCGCGCTGCCACCGGGTATGTATAGACCAACTTTTTCTATCGGCCTTAATTCGCGCCAGCAGGTAACACCTGGCATCGTTTCTATCTTATCTTCAGCTTTTAGCTGTGCCTGGTGAAATTTATAGATATTATTATACGCAATTTCAAGAGCAGCCTTTTGTTCTGGTGAAACTGCCGAGGCAATTTCTGTTAACTCGGCTTTGTCAAGATACAATTTATCCAATTCTACCTTATCAAATTTCAGTGCATAATCGAGGAGGGCCCGATCTCCACGTTCCTGCACATTTGCAATTATGTCTTCAACAACCGCACGAATCTCATTAGCCGGATCAACATTTCGCTGAACCAGTTTCTGAATATCGTTTTTGCTTAAATCTGAATAATTAAATACTCTCATGCCCCCAAACCCCCTAAAGGGGTGTTATGTCCTATGTTAGTTGCCCCAAACCACTATGCCTCCCCCTTTAGGGGGCCGGGGGGCTTGCCTACAATATTATCTTCTCAATTGGCATAACCACAATGCCCTCTGCACCCGCTTGTTTTAGCTTGCTTATTTTTTCCCAAAAATCGTGTTCTGGTATTACAGTATGCACCGCTACCCAATCTGCCTCGGCCAATGGCACTACAGAGGGGCTTTTAACACCCGGCAGTAATCCTAAAATTGCGGGCAAATTGCTTTTACTAACATTCAGCACCACATACTTAGTTTCTTTGGCCCGTAAAACAGACTGCACACGCTGAATCAGTTCTTTTACCAACTCAGAATTTTCGGAGCCTTTGGTGCCAATCAAAACTGCTTCCGACGACATTACGTCTGCGAAAGCCACCAGACCATTACTCTTAAGCGTGCCGCCGGTTGATACCAGGTCGCAAATAGCGTCACTTAAGCCCAGGCCAGGTGATATTTCAACTGAACCGGATATGGTACGGATATCGGCCTTTATGTTGTTCTTTTTAAGGAATTTATCTAAAATAACCGGATAGGTTGTGGCTATGGCTTTGCCGTTAAGATGACTAAGCTGACTTACGGTATTATTATTTGGAACGGCAATTTTTAACGAGCATTTGCCAAATCCAAGCTTTTGCAAATAACTTACTTCTGCTTCAGTTTCGTTTATCACATTTTCGCCTACTATCCCAAGATCGGCTATCCCATCCTGCACATATTCAGGGATATCGTCATCCCGAAGAAAAAGGATTTCGAGCGGGAAATTAGAAACCGGAGATATGAGAGAGCTTTTATAATTTTCAAAGCTAAGGCCGCAATGTGCTAATAATTCAACGGATTTTTCGTTGAGCCTACCCGATTTTTGGATGGCTATTTTAAGTGTTTTCACTGAATGATTTTAAGAATAAAAAATTGGATTATGAACTGGGGTGTTATTTCGCGTAGAAACATACGTTATCTGGTCACCACATGGTGGTGATGATGCAGATGTATATGATTTAATGAATAACCGTTCATTTTTTTTGTATAGTAAAACTATAGACTAGCCCCGCAAATATAGGGAGATGTTTTTAATATCAAAATAAAATTTGACGAAGACTGAACCGAAATCTTTCCGATTAAGAAATTTTCAAAAGGCTGAAAGTTTCAAATATCTATTAATCTATGGGAGTCGACGTATGAGTTACTCGCATTCCAAGATCTTTCCTTACAAAATCAACCAATTTAATTTCATCTTCGACCCAAAAATATTGTTTCCAAATTTTATAATCTTCATATCTCTGAGAAGCATTTAATCCGACTTCATAACTTTTGTCCGGCACAACTAATACTATTTGTTCATAAAAAGAGTCGGTAGATATCGGTGGTAAAAATTGTTTGTTTTTTGACAATTGGGAATAAAACTTATCCTTTTTCTTTAACATATCTTTCAACGAGAGAAAATAAGGAATGCTCGAAGTTTCATCGATCTCGATTAAATTAGATTCCTTGCAACATGTAAACTCTTCTCTATACAATTCTCCTTTTAACTTAAAAATCAAATAAACATCCGATATAGCTTCGCGATCTAAACAATTACAATTGACCGGTTTGTTTTTGATTTCACAACCACCGCAACCTGATGTGTAAATAAGTATTGTGTCCGCACCTTTTTTATGTAATTTTTTAATTAGATGAGTTATTGGTCGCGGTAAATCTTGCCCAAAAACGTTGCATATTGACATTGATAATATTGCAAGCGTTAATAGTTGTTTACTTTTCATCACAATAATAAATCTCACCTTCTTTGGCGCTCCCGATTTTAACCAGTTTTTTATTTTTCATAATATCCGGCAAGCTAAGCAGTTCCGGATTGGACAGGCCGTTAAACCAAACTAAATAGAAACGCTTTTGGGTGTAAAATTTCTGTACATCGGTGTTAAAGAATTTATGCGGGATCAAAGTAGATGACATCCCGGTAAATAAATATACCGCCTCATCAGCATCGGAATAAATAGGAACACCGGGCTTAAAAATATTTTTGTGCTGCTTTAGATAAACCACAAACTCCGATTTATTCCATGAGTCGTCACTATAACCCGGAACGCCATAATCCATTTCATCATCATAACGTTGCCAATCGACTTGATAGGTAGCGTACTCAAAAGCAACCATTAATAAAATAGCAACTCCGGAAAGAACGTACCTGGCTTTCGACTTTATCGTTATTAATACATCAGGCACCCAGCAGGTACATGCTATCAAAAGCGGAACAAACATCGGCGACAATAACCGGCTGTTTATGCGCTCGAAGCGCGAAATACTTGCCCATATAACTATAAAAAGGCCATAGACTACTGCAAAAGCAATCACAATGTTTTCATAACTGTTTATGCGGCGTTTATAAGTTTTCCACAACAAAACGGCTATAAGCGCAAGTAAAACGACAGCAGCAATCAGGGTGGCAAATGAATCCATTCTATTGCTCAGAGCGCCCCAGTCATTTATTACGGTACCTGTATAGTGGAGGTTTTCCCAAAGCGAAGTAACTGACGGCTCCCGGGTGCCGGTACTCAGGCCTGTAGTCAATTTGTTCATGATGAGGTTAGTGGCCAGCAGGGTAACCGAGGTAATGCCGTAATATAAAATGTGGGTGATTTTCTTTTTTACAGTTAATTCAGTATCGAGCAATAACAGTAAGCCCCCGGTTGCTACAATTGTTACGCCCACATAACGTGTTATACAGGATATACCTGTTATAATACCCACTAAAAGCAGCCATTTTATCGTATGGGTATGCATGTAACGCCAATAAGCGACAATAAACAGTAAGATTTCGAAAATGAACAATGTTTCCGACCAAAGAAAACTATATATTTCAAGCAATGCCGGGCTTAAAATAATAGCAACTAGAATGAGCCATTTATAGATCCTTGAATGTACTACGAATTTTTCCATTATCCAGCCGCTTGTAAAAACTACCAGGGCAAAAAGAGACGCATTGATCATAGCGCCGGCTTTGATTGGGTCAACCCGGGTGACAAACTGAATTATTGCGAGAAAAAAAGGATAAAAAACAGGAAAAAAAGTAATAGGGTTTTTATTGAAGGTGAGGAGCGAACCATGCGCCTGTATGTTGGTTGCCGTACTGGCGTACATTATCGAGTCGGGAGAAATACCAACGCCACTGTATTTGGTATACAGGTAAATAACGTAAAAGCCAATGCACGCGGCTATAAATGAATCAAGATTAGTTAAATAGCGATTTAGGTTCATCAACTTTTATAATTATAGACACAAATTAACGCGAATTAAAACGAATTTCACGAATTAACTTTTATCTTCTGATTTCCAACCTCTGACTTCTGACATCAAATTTTACTCAATCAAATTCAAAATTTCACCTATTGGTTGATTGCTGTCAATCAGTATGCCTTTTACACCTGCTGCGGTGCCGGCTTCAACGTCCCGTTCACGGTCACCAATAAAATATGACTTTGAAGGATCAACATCGTATTTTTCTATTCCCTTCAGCAATAAACCTGGCTTTGGTTTGCGGCAGTCACAATCACCGGTAAAATCAGGGTGGTGCGGGCAGTAAAATATATCGGTAATAGCAACACCATGATTGGCATATTGCTCTTTTAAATGCTTATGCATTTTCGCCAATTCCTGCTCACTATACCATCCTTTGGCCAGGCCACCCTGGTTTGTAGCCACGATCAGCAGATAACCTTTATCCTGCAAGGTTTTTAAGGCATCAAAATTATCAAGGAGTTCAAAGTCTTCAAAATGACAAACATAGTCGCCAATTTCACGGTTAAGTACACCGTCACGGTCTAAAAAGATAGCTTTATTTTTTACAGGCATTAAAATATTTTTGGCAAATGTAACAATTCTTAAAAATAACTTGTTCTTGGGAGGGGATAAGAGGATGTTGGTTTTAAGTCTAGAATCTTCGCCCTAGTGAAGCTTAAGGGTTGTCATTAAAAAATGGCATGGAGCAATACCCAACGCGAAACACCGTTCACACGGCTCGGTATTGCTCCTCCAATTAATTTTTGCAGCCTCATTGACATAGTCAAGACTACAACGCTTATTTAGTTACTGATAAACGTATAACGCATTTTATTAAATGCCCCGGCATCAACTGACTGTCTGTTAACGGATATGATATTGCCGTTGTTGTCGTAAGTATTTTGCACGGAAGAACAGGAGAAGATTCCTGTTATTACTTTATTTACCGAATCTATAGCTGAAATGGTGATTGTGCCAGAGCCCGGGCCGACTGTACCGAGAGGTAGAAATACGTAATTACCGTTCTGATCTTTTCGCTTGGTGTTATAAGACATAAACACATCGGATGTTAACTTCACATTATATGTTGCTAAAGGGAAACCCGGTGTATTTGATGTAGCGTTTAAAGAGATAGACATATTAACTTGTTTATTCAGGGCTGTTCCGGAACATGCAAACACCTTTGTTTTTGTTGCTGAATTATAAGTAATAGAAGCGAGGACGGTATCTGCGTTCCAGGTTGTGTCATTTATAGTAGCAAAAAATGTGTTGGTTGAATTGGCGGTCGCGGTTACTGTATCCTTTGTGCAATTCTGCAATAATAAAATAGCCAGGAATAAGGAAATAAAAAGATAAATTTTCTTCATATATGATTGTTTTGCAAAAGAACGACTTTTACTTAAAAAACATATAGCAGCCCTGGCTTTTTTTACATTATTTAACAATTGCCAATATGCAACACAGTTTTTAATTACCGCCCAGAAAAGAAGCAGAGACCTGAAATGCTGTTATTTAAAATAGGACATAGGTATAATCTTCCACATATCATGAGAAAGATGGCCTATCAGCAATTCGTAAATGAGATATATAGGCCAAAATATATAAGTTATTAAAAGTATAATTAGGCTATGGTTGTAATACCAGCTTATCATTAACGAGTATATTCCTAACAACAGGTAAATAATACTTGAATCCCGGTTTCTCATAATTAAATGGCTAATAATTTAGTGGTTGAATTGAAATGTGTTTTATCAGGTTAAACTAATATTTAAACATAAATGTTTCAAATATATATTAAATGAAATTTATTTAGATTTCCATCTTCTTTGAACCTTATCAACAATTTGTTGATGATTTAGCGCTCTAATTTATCTGGTCGAGGTTTTGAAAACTTGTAACGTTATTGATTAAATAAATCATAAAGCCATTTAATTCAGCGATCTGGTAAATTTAAGATAATTATACTTATCCACACTCCATTTTTGAAGGCCTATTTTTAGCCATCCGCTGTGATTCGTTGTTAACAACATTTAAATAAAACCGCTTGTTTGTTAAGCTTAATTACATATCTTGCCTGCTTGTTATGGTTTATTAAAATATTTTTAATGAAATATAACTGAGAAAACCAATTAAAACAAATCAAAAGACAAAGGGTTAACTAAAAAAACAAATCACCATGGCAACAACAAATGGCATTACTGCTTATTCAGTAAAAACAAAAACTAAAAACGTACCGATGATCGATCCCGTTATTGATGTAAAATCAGGAAGGTATATTGCAACGGGAAAAGACAGCGCAGGCAATAAAATGGCTGCGATAATGGGCAAAGCTACGGCTGAAGAACATATCAAAAACGGTACAGCTAAAAAAGGAAGCGGCTGGTAAGCAGTAAGCCGTTAGCCTTTAACTATATTGACTGTTAGCTAAATGAGGCTGATAGCGAATAGCTAAAGGCTAACGGCTAATTATTAAAACTGACATCCAACTCCTTTATTTGTATTTTATAAGCTGTAGGAAGTAACGCGTTTCTAAATAGACTTTCCAGTTTTGCCCATCGCAAAATTTTATAAAGCTTTAATACCGGGGCCAACCACGAAAATTCCGCAAATGGGAGTAACTCTTTCACCCTGGCGGGGACGAGCAGTATTTGCACCTGCTTTACAATTGTATACCTGGCCGCGCCAAGGTGCTCCTTATATTTTTTGAAAAGATCAACTGAAAACTCACTGCAAATAAGATTTTGTTGCAGGTGATTTTTCCGCATTATTTCCCATTCCTGAAAGCTATTTGGCAATCCTTGCAATTGCATGCGCATACCTACACGATTAAAAACATCAAAAACTTCTTCTTTTTCTTGCAACGATAACTGTCTTTCCAGCAGCTCAAACGAGCGGATAGAATAATCAATCAACAAAAATAATACATCCCGGTAGGCCCAGTCAGGTATTTGCGAGCCTCGGTTTTTTTCCACATCCTTATGGATGGCTGTGATTTGATCAATAGCCATTAGTGCGGCGTCCCGTTCTGAAAAGATAATTTTACGTGCATACACAACGGTGGAGAACAGCCTGCCAAGTGGGTCGGCAGGCAGGCGACCTGTAAAGTAAAGCCAGTCGACCGCTTTATTCAATGCAAATTCCGCTGCTGCACCAGCAAATATGAAAAGCACGGTGTCGGCCTTTCCCCATATTTTCCGAACGATAGAACTGGTATTTACAAACCTGTCAGGCATTTTATTTATTGCGTACCATTGGATATTATCTTTCCTAATATAAAAAGTTTTAGGGAGTTCCAGTTGGAAAAAGGTCAAAACTAGTGTCGTGTCAATTGTAAAACGTTGCCAAGTCTTAAGCCTTAGAAGGAGAGAAATCGGAATCCAGGCTTACGACTAAAGACTGTGGGTTTGATATTAGTTCACTTCAGCCCTTACATTTTGTTTTTCGTGAAAATCAACAAGTTTTAACATTACATCAATTGCTATTTCATAGTTTTTTGCCCCAACAAGTTTCTTGTACTTTTCTTCGAGCACGTTTATTTGTGAAACTACATAGTTATAATATTTTTCGCCTTCGTCTGTGAGCATAAGCGTAACCGCCCGTGCATCCGATGGGCTCTTTTCGCTTTTTACCATATTTATGGCTTCAAGCTCTTTTATAATTTTGCTGGAAGCTTGCTTTGAAACATTTAATTTATTGGCCACCTCATTGTTTGAAATTGCCGAAGTCCCTATCGACATAAACAAAGGCAGGTGTGCGTAGTTAAAGCCGGGATAACTCAAACGGCATAACTTCTTTTCGTTCCACTCGTCCATGAAACGTTTTAATAAATATACAAGCCTGATAGCCGCTCTGTTGCTGTTACAATCTTGTGTTTCCATATTATATTATTAGGGGTATTCTTTTATTTAATTAAAACGCAATAACTGAATTAATTGTATTGCTATAACGAAAAATAGTCAACTTGGTTTACAAAAATTAAAAATCAAATTTTACCCTGGCTCTTACTCCCCATTGAGGTGCACCAGGATTATCAAGGTAGCTTAAACGTCTAACCAAATCTACCCTCAGTACTTTGAAAATATTGCCAACACCTGCACTGGCTTCCATATATGGGCCCCTATTAAGCGTGTAAGTGATAGGGACACCAGTACTGGTTGATGGAAAAAGAAGTAATGATGGGTCGTTAGCAGGATTATTCTGACTTCTTACACCCCCCCACAGACTTTTAAAGTCAACCATTTCCCTCAATTTTAATCTTTGTAACAATGGTATTTTGTTGAAGAAAAAGCCATTAAAATTATGATCGACAAATATGCTGGCATAGTGATCGCTCACGAATTCCTGGAAATTCATCAGGTTATATGACTGCAACTGAAGCGAATAGGTTTGGTTTGCGCGATGTATATCCATCAGCGGGAAAGGTACCTGGCCAAAAATATTACTACCTTCAAAGGTAACATCCGTATAACCTAGCTGTGATAAATAGAAACGCTTGTTAACATTCAGGGTCACGTTCTGGTAATTGTAGCTTCCCCCAAACAGGTTTTTGATGCCTTCATTAAACCGCAAAGTAATTATAGGGTATTGATTAGCTATCGGAACACGGTAAAGTTTTCCCTGGTAAAAGCCCTCATGCGGCGCATAACGCAACTCGAGCGATAACTCAGTAGTTCTCAAATTGTCGACATTGTTAATTTGATTATTTACTGTGTTTTGAAAAAGAAGCGCACCGGCCGGACTTTGATTCCAGGCTTTAAATCCCAGCGAATACGAAAAATGACTTGAAAATTCATGTACATAATCCAGGCGGAAGATGTCGTTGTAAAGCCACATATCATTAGTGCCACGTTTAAATGATAATAAGAAGTTATCTTCCTGCACAAACTGCAATTCCTGGCCCGGTATTTTGGTGTCATGCTGGAAGCTTGCTCTTATATAATTTTGCGGGAACGAATAAATTGATTTATTGTTTATTGAATAAGTGGAGCTCAGAAAGTATTTGAACTTCTGGTCGGTTGTACCGTAGGCGCCATAAGTCTCATAATAAAAACGTTTACTCAATTCAGGCGTGGAACGGCCCCCTAAACGCACACGGAAGCCTTCTACCGGGTTAAAGCTATAGAACGTACTAGCCGGACCTGATTCGAATTTGCCAAAGTTTTTGTACCCGGCCAAACCTAAGGTTATCCAGTCCATAGTTCTTTTTACAGATGGTATGGTCTGCAGGCTGTCAATGTTTTTATATATACCGGCCTTATCCGCGGTAAGTGTGTCCGGCCTGCTCATCGTCCAATAGCGATCATCCTTACCTTCGGAATTCATCGCGTAAACCTGCTCAGGGCCGGTGTAAGTTTGCTCCTGACGCGGCGTATTTTCCACGAAGTTGCTTAGAATCACCTTACGCTCGCCGTATACACCTTCACCCTTGGTTTTGCTAAGCCCGAACTCCATTTTAAGATCACTTTGGCTTAAATGATATTTGCCATCCTTATTTTTTTCGAATGACAGCATAGCCTGCATCTGGCGTACAAAGTTCAGATTGATGTGTTTGTTAACCGTCAAAACAGCCCCCTGTATGGCATAATTGCCATCCATCGTTACATACAGCTTACCTTCAAAAAGCATATCGGTGGTGTTACGTGGCGTAAAGCTTAATTCAATAAGCTGTGGCGACTGATCTTTTATGGTATCAGTAATAAAAAATTTATAAAACTCAGGCGAAAGGTCAGCAATCGGACTCAAAAGCTGGTTAGTAAGTAACGAGATGTTATTATTATATATATCGATATCCTGGTATAGTCGGTTAAAATATGAAGATAATCCTCTGTTGTCGATAAAGCTTTCATCATATTTAACCTGTTTATTTGCTTCAATAATCTGTTTTTTGGTATAGGGAGATTTACGAAAATAATTTTGAGATAATTTTTCTTCCATATAAATAGGAAGTAAGTTTTTGCCGCCGATTTCAGTGGAGTCCTGCTCCCTGAACATAAATTGGTAATTTTTAAAAATCCGTTTGTTTTTAAATTTCTCAGATAAATTACTCAGGTAAAAATTCATGCGTTCGTACTGGTGATACTCTGCATAATCATAGTTTTCAAGCCGGTTCTTTTCCTTGTGTGCAATTACCTGGCGAATAAGTTCAACAGCCGGGTTGTTTTTATTACGATATTTTGGTTTCTTGCCCGATTTTATAACCACTTCGTTGAGTAGGTGATTATCGGGAAACAAAGCGATATTAATCGTTTGTTCCTTGCCCGGTTCAACATTCCTGATTACTGTTTTAAAACCGATATAAGAAATTTTGATCTGTGAATAATCACCTTTTCCAACCAGGTGAAATTTGCCTTGGTTGTCAGAGTTAGTACCCTGAGTTGTACCAACAAAGGTCACTGTTACGTATGGAAGCGTCTCCTTAGATTTTGCATCAGTTACAACACCATTTACCACAGTATTTTGCGCAAATGATAAAAATGCTGAAGTGAGCAAAAACAGAACAACTAAAGTACTTCTATAGAATTTTGAAATTAAAATCGTTTTCATTATAAAATGAATTTTTGTGAAATGATGGATGTACCACCTGCAGCCAACCTGATCGATGCGATGAAATAAACCCTGGCTGTCAGCATGAAAAATTCCATATTGATGTTGGGGCCTAATAGATTTTGTTTTAATCCTTCAACTGCAGCATTGAACAGGTAAGTAAAGGTGGATTTAAGCGTTAATTGATTACTGAAAGCGTTGCTGATCTTTTGTGTTAAACTGAATAACTGAAAAGGCAAACGGAGCCCCTCATTAAAATGGTCGAAATTAATCGCCCTTTTTAATGATATATGTGGCGTACCGAAACTGAGCTGAACAACTTTCATAGCGTTAATAAAATCACGGTACAAATGTAAACCGAGTTGACTATATTAGTCAACCCAGTTTACTGATATTACAATATTATAACACCTTTGTGACATAGTGATGATAATGGAAAGACGAATGAGATAAAGAAAGATTTGAACGGATTTTTTAAATTATTTTTCGGTGACAAATGAATATTACGAGTGAGGGGGATCTTAATATCTGGTAATCATGGTTATCAGTTTATGTAAAATAGTTAGTTAAATTTTTCTTAACTTTACAGCAAATTCATACCCGACGGTAAATTCCTGGCGTTCTGCCTGAGAATTGAATGAAATGGCGAGGCAAGTTTTACAATTAATCATGTTAATCAAAAACATCTATGGCAAAATCACAGGCAACCTTCATGAAGAAGCAACTCGAAAAAAATAAACAGAAAAAGAAGGAAGATAAAGAGCAGCGCAAACTGGATCGTCAGAAAAATTCGACGGGAGGTAACATGGATGATATGATGGCCTATGTGAATGAATTTGGTGAAATTACCTCTACTCCCCCCGCAAATCATAACAAAACCCAGCAATAAATTGTAACAATTCTTTTCTTTCATAGTCCTACCGGAACCAAAAGTCTGCACTATGAAATGGAACTTCACCTTCAAGAAGAAAACCGATACCGAAAAACCAAAAAAATCAAAAATACGCGAATGGATTGACGCGGCAGTGTTTGCAGTTGTCGCCGCAACCATTATTCGCAGTTTATTGTTTTCCGCCTATGCAATCCCCTCCGGTTCAATGGAAGGTACATTGCTTACCGGCGATTTTTTGTTTGTAAGCAAGATCAGCTATGGCCCCAGAATGCCGTTTACCCCCATTTCTATTCCGTTTTTGGAGTCGACCATTACAAAGTATAATATTAAAACCTATTGGGACGGCATCAAACTGCCATATTTCCGTTTACCGGGTTTGACAGAAATTAAAAAAGGAGATATTGTTGTTTTTAATAAGCCGGAAGAAGCCGACCCTTCATACAACCGGCCGATAGATGCGAGGACAAATTTAATAAAACGTTGCCAGGCCACTCCCGGCGATGTGCTTACCATTGTCAATTCCCAGGTTTATATTAACGGAAAACCTGCGTCAAATGCCGAGAAATCTCAAACATCATACGATGTGATTACTAACGGAACCGATATCAATCCGCAGGTATTCCAGGATATGAAAATAGAGATATTGCAACAAAGGGACGCTAATACCTTTGAAATGATAATCCCAAGGGAGCACATTGCGGCTTTTAAAAGTTTCTCGAACATAAAAAGTGTTACTCCGGTCGTTCAACCTGTTGGTATCTATGACCCTTCGGTTTTCCCTCATAACGAAAAGTTTAAATGGAACCAGGATAATTTTGGTCCGCTTGTATTGCCGAAGCGTGGCTGGAGCGCGCCGTTGAATGACAGTACGATAATATTATACCGAAGGGCAATTGAATTATATGAAAATAATAAGGTTGAAACAAAAGGTAACGATATATTGATAAATGGTAAAAAAGCCACCAGCTATACATTTAAGATGAACTATTACTGGATGATGGGCGACAATCGCCATAATTCACTCGACTGCCGGTTTTGGGGGTATGTTCCTGAAGACCATGTTGTTGGCAAAGCCATGATTACCTGGATGAGCATCGACTCGACCGAAAACTTTTTCAGCAAGGTTAGGTGGAACCGTATTTTAAAGCCTATTAATTGAGACGATAATATTTCTGTGAAACAGGTTTTTAAATTTCAGAATTAATATCTTTTCGCATAAGCTTTGGAATTTAAATTTACTATTTTTGACTACAAGTAAATAAACCTAAAGTTATGAAACGCATAATAACCATCATTGTAGTTATAGTATTGCTTGGGTTGATAATTTTTGGTTATTCCCGCTATTATTTTGTTTTTGGCGATGGTGTAAAAGCCGGCACAATGAATTATTTTGTCCATAAGGGTTATATGTTTAAAACTTATGAAGGCCGTTTGATCCAGACCGGTATCAAAGCCCAGGCACAGGGCGGCTTGCAATCAAATGAGTTTATGTTTTCAGTAACTAACCAGAAAGTTGCTGACGAACTGAATAAAAACGCCGGTGCGTACCTCGAACTTCATTATAAAGAATATCTCCATACTTTGCCCTGGAGGGGCGTAAGCAACTACGTTGTAGATAGCATAATTTCTGTTCGTCCTATTACTCCATAATAGCATACTTCTAATAAAATAATAAAATACGCAAGTACGGTAATTCCAATTTTGGATCAGCTGACCGTTATCTTAATTCTTTATTGTTATATTGGCTTTACCAAATTAAAACCCCCATTTATGAAATTAACCACCTTATCCGCCGCTTTAACATGCCTGTTGTTTTTACAACTAACTGCTCATGCGCAAACGGCAGAAATCAATGACAAAATTCAACAGGTGGAGAAAAGCCTCGCCGGCAATATACAAATAGAGGGTGATACATCATGGACAATACAAACAAGAATGGCTCATTACAATATCAAAGGGGTGAGCATCGCTGTTATTCATGACTACAAAATTGAATGGGCAAAAGGTTATGGCTGGGCCAATGACAGCCTTAAAATTGCGGTTACGGCCCAAACGCTTTTCCAGGCTGGCTCGATAAGCAAATCGTTGAATAGCGTAGGCGTTTTGAAGCTGGTTCAGGATAAAAAGCTGGACTTATACACCGATATTAACACTTATCTCCAAAGCTGGAAATTCCCTTATGATTCGTTATCCAAAGGAAAGAAAATAACTATTGCGAATCTTTTAAGCCATTCAGGGGGATTAACCATACACGGGTTTGGTGGCTACGAGAAAGGACAGGAAATTCCAACACTCGCCCAGGTGTTGAATGGTGAAAAGCCTGCTAATTCAGCTGCAGTACGTTCCAAGTACGAACCGGGTATTAAATATGAATATTCGGGTGGTGGCACTACAATATCACAGTTGATTGTAATGGACGTCACCCGGGAGGCTTATGATAAATATATGTATGATAATGTTCTGGAACCTTTGGGAATGACCAGCAGCACTTATCAACAACCTCCAGCTGACGTGAAACCGGAATTAGTATCAACGGCATATTATCCCAACGGAAAAGAAGTGAAAGGTAAATACCACATTTATCCGGAACAGGCTGCTGCCGGCCTATGGACAAATCCAACTGATCTTTCGAAATACATAATTGAAACGCAATTGGCTTATGCCGGCAAATCAGCTAAAGTGTTGAATCAGCAAATGACTGTTTTAAGGCTTACACCTTACGTTGATAAGAGTGCTGCTTTTGGCGCTTTTATTGATGACTATAATGGTGTAAAATACTTTCAGCACGGAGGTGTTGATGAAGGATTTATAAGTCAATATTATGGTAGCTTTGAGGGAGGAGACGGGGTAGTGGTAATGGTTAATACAGCAAATGGAGGTCGCCTCATCCCTGAGATCATAAACAGTGTCGCAAAAGTTTATGACTTTAAAGGGCTAAACCATTCCAAATTGGTGAAAAACGTTACAGTTGCCGATAGTGTGTTGCAAACATATACGGGACGATACCAGCTAGCACCAACAAATTTTATAGCGATAACAAAAGAAGGTAACCATTTGTACGGACAACCAACCGGCGAGAGCAAACTGGAGATTTTTCCGGAAGCTCAAAATAAATTTTATATAAAAGAGGTAGACGCCGAAGTGGAATTTATTAAAGATGACAAGGGGCAAACAACCAAGCTGGTGGTTTATCAGAATGGAAAGCATGAAGCAAAGAAAGTGCAGTGATTTGTTTAAGTTTCACGGCTTTTTTTAATAGCGATTTAAAATGAGCGATTTAAATAAAAAAGCGTTTGGTGGACTTTTGCAGCTTGCAGTAATACTTGCCGTCGCCATATTCTTTTTAGCGGGTACAATTCATTACTGGCAAGCCTGGGTGTTCCTGTCTGTTTTTTTACTTTCTTCCTTTGCAATAACCGTTTACCTGATGAAAAACGATCCTCAGTTATTGGAGCGCAGAGTGAGCGCCGGGCCAGGTTCCGAAAAAGAAAAAAGCCAAAAAATAATCCAGGCCCTCGCTTCAGTTGCATTTTTGGCTGTCATTGTTTTTCCGGCTGCTGATCATCGTTTGTCATGGTCTTCGGTGCCCTTGTTTGTAGTTGTGATTGGGAATATTCTTATTGTTGCAGGTTTCTATATTGTGTTCCTGGTTTTTAAGGAAAATACATTTACTTCAGCAATTATTGAAGTAAGCGACGAACAAACTATTATTTCAACAGGACCATACGCGATAGTACGGCATCCAATGTATATAGGAGCCCTTGTTTTGCTTTTGGGAACCCCGATTGCTCTCGGGTCATGGTGGGGATTGATTACAATTGTACCCATCTCGGCGGTTATTGTATGGAGGTTAGTTGATGAAGAAGAATTCCTGCTGGAGAATCTGCCGGGCTATCAGCAATATCAACAAAAAGTTCGGTACCGTTTGCTGCCGTTTATCTGGTGAATAGTTTGTAACTTGCTTTAAAAGAATAGCTTAAAGCGCTTATTTTATAGTATATTTTTCCCAAGTTTATCTACACCTCATGAAAATTATGAAAAACACCAAAACCATTTTTCCCTTCTTCCTGAGTTTTTTATTTTTTTCCTTTACCGGCTTTTCCCAATCCGCAAAAAAAGAAGCGGAAATTAAAAAATGTTTGATCGTATCCGACATCCATTTCGATCCCCTGTTTGGAGCACATAATGACACAGCATTATATAAAAAATTAAAAGGGGCATCATTTGAAGAATGGAAAAAATCATTCGAAGCATCAAAACAACAAACTACCGTCAATAATACCTTGTTTTTTCGTGATGCGAACTATGGTGTTTTGCAATCGGCATTAGCCAACATGAAGAAAAGGTTGCCTCACCCTGCTTTCATCATTATCGCAGGTGATTTTATATGGCACGGAGCAAAACCTGTAGATTCGGTCCTGAAAAAGAAGACTATCCGGTTTATCGCCCAGCTGTTTAAAAAGAACTTTCCCGGAGCACCTATTATATCGACTATGGGTAACAATGATACCTATAATAATGACTACGAAATACAGGATTCGAGGTTTTTAAATGATTTTGCTGAGGCATGGTCGCCAAATTTACCTAAAGCTTCTGCCGATCAGCTAAAGGCACAGGGGTATTATACATTCACAACCGGTAACCTGGACCTGGTGGTGCTTAATAGCACGTTGGTCAGATCCGGCAGCCGCTACCCGCAGGGCCCGGTTATGCTGAACTGGCTGCAATCAACGTTGGCCAATACCGGAAAAAAAGTATGGATTATTGCTCATATACCGCCAGGTACAAACGTGTATAACGGAACTGGTTTCTGGAACGCAAACTATACGCAAACTTTTGTAGATGAGGTGGTAAAGTATTCGCCAAAAATCAATTTGATGATAACAAGCCATACTCATTTTAATGATTTTACCGTGTTTTATAATTCGGCAAATGCTCCGGTCTCCTATCTGCGCACGATACCATCCATTTGCTCCAACCATGGCAACAACCCGTCTTTTGATGTAGCGGAGTTCAACGACGCCACCGGGAGGATGGAGAAGGAGACTAGTTATTACCTCAATTTAATTGCGGTTCCCAAAGAAGCTAACTACACCAATTTAGATTGGAACGATACCATTAGCCTGCCTTCGTTATTGAATATGAATAAAATCGATGCAGAAAATTTTTCAAAATTTATTGATAACGTGAGGACCGATCAGTCGGGACAAGCGCTTGATAGGTATAAGAAATTCTATACGGTCGGTACCAAGGTAGATAGTTCCATAAGGATAAATAAGGTTAATTATATGAAGTATTTGAAGGCGGATTCTTTGAAGGGGAAATAATTGAGAAAGCCACTTACAATTTCCAATACTAATTGTTAAGCTTAAGCATCTAATTTAATCCAAACATCATGTGGAAAGAAACAGACAACAAACTATACCGCGCCTTTGAGTTTAAGAATTTCTCCCAGGCATTTGCATTTATGACAAGAGTGGCTTTGCTGGCCGAGAAAATGGACCACCATCCTACCTGGACAAATACTTATAACAAAGTGGAAATGTGGCTTAATACCCATAGCGCAGGTGATGTGGTTACTGATAAAGACAAAGCGCTTGCAGCGGGGATTGATAAGTTGTTATAATCTGAATTTGGAGGATTTAAGGATTCACAAGATGCTTATTAACTGATCAGCGGCATGATCATGAAAATCCTCAAATCCCACAAATCCTGATTCCGACAATTATCACAAATCCCTGCCGGGCTTAGTATCCACCAGCTTTAAATACTTTTCTTCGAGCGCCTTTTTTGGTACTGTGATGCTTATCGCATTAATACCGAAATAATTTACAGACATGTAATCAAACCCTTTAAAAGGATTCTGGTCACCGAAAGAATCCTTTAAAATAAAAAACAGCTTTCCATTTTTGCTTTTGGCGATGCCCACCAAGTGCACAAGGTGGTCGTCCTGGGTTTCCAGTGTTTCAAATAACCGTTGTCGCAGTTCGGGACTGTAAGCCATCTCAACAGTATCAGGGTCGTTTACCTTTTCAAATCTGTTTTTTTCAAATAATGCATAGCCGCCGTGAAAAGTATTCCAGCCGTTGTTACTGTTGTCAACATCTACAGCTAATGAATAGCCTTTTTCAATGGTGTTACTGGCGATGCTGATCAGTTCGTCCAACGGAACATTTAAATACTTTTCGGCCATCAAAAAATTGTCCTGTATCTCCAATGCAAAATTCTGATAAAATGGGTGATGAGTAAATGAGGTTATGGTAACATAATCGTCCGGGTTAAATTTCAACACTTCCTTTGCAAAGGTTAAAGGAGTGTGTTCTTTTCCTTGCCATGTAAATTTTTCGGGAGGTGTACCGGCTATATCATCATGTTTTTTTATAAAACCCGCAAGCCAATCCGGACTAATGGGTGTTTTTTTAAGAATAGAATCCAGGTAATTTTTAAGCACCTGGTCGAGTTGTATTTTGGATGTCACCGAAAATTTAACTGCTTTTTCCCTTGAATAAAATTCATTGGGTATAGCCCCGTATTTTTGAATCCCATACAAGGCGTCGTGCGACAACCCGCCGGCCTCAAACAAGGTAGTGCCGTTCGACAAAATATAACGTTTCGCCTTTTCAATAAAAAGGTTGCGGGCGGTATAAAGTTCTGAAATATCGATATCCTTTTTTTGATCTTGAATCTGTTCTGACTCTATCATTGATGTGGTGGAAAAAGACCAGCAGGTATTGGTGTTTCCCTGGTTCTTCACTGTCCCGGCGGTTATTTGTTTTATAATAACCGGCACGTTGCTTTGTGCCAGCGCCCAGTTTAAGGAAATAAAAAATAATACAACCGTCAGGTATCTTTTCATTATTTATAGCTGGTTTAAGCGTTAAAAGTAAGGATAATATTTAAATATTCAGGGTGTTAAGTCATACCGAACTCGTTTCGGTACCTCATGTGAAAGGTATACACCATGTAAGCGAGTGTGCAAAATGTATTCCATGCAAGCGGCTTGTCCTGTGGGTTACCGAAACAAGTACTCGGCATGACCTCGTGGTTAGCGGCAATTTTCGTGGCATTCGTCAAAAGTCTCACATCCATTAGTTTTTACCGTCATAATAACAATCCACAAGTAGCCAAATTTTCCACAATCGGGATAAACATGACGCAATGCGTTAACTTTACCAATCTATTAAAAAGGAGTAAACTGGTTGGCAAAGGAAGTTATTAAAGAGACGCCGTTAATGCAGCAATACAATGCCATTAAGGTAAAATATCCCGGCGCCTTATTGTTGTTCCGTGTGGGTGATTTTTACGAAACCTTTGGCGAGGATGCCATTAAAGCCGCCGGTATTTTGGGCATAGTGCTTACCCGGCGCGCCAACGGAGCTGCTACCCACATTGAGTTGGCAGGCTTTCCGCACCATTCCCTCGATACTTATTTACCAAAGCTGGTGAGAGCAGGTCAACGGGTTGCCATATGTGATCAACTGGAAGATCCAAAGACTACAAAAACAATTGTAAAACGCGGCGTTACCGAGCTGGTTACACCCGGGGTTGCAACCAATGACAATATTCTTCATCAAAAAAGCAATAACTATCTCGCGTCACTTTATTTTGAGAAAAACAGCATTGGCATTGCTTTGATTGATATTAGCACAGGTGAGTTTTTAACGGCCCAGGGCAATTACGACTATATAGATAAATTGCTGCAAAGTTATTCGCCAAGTGAGGTGATCTACCCTAAAAGCAGGCAGCATGATTTTAAAAATGCTTTTGGCGGCGACCGTTTTTATACCTATACCCTTGACGAATGGCCTTACAGCGGTGATTATGCCAACGAAGTATTGCTAAAACATTTTGGCGTGAAGTCACTCAAAGGCTTTGGTATTGATAAGCTGAACCTGGGTATCGTAGCCGCGGGCGTGGCGCTGCATTATCTGAATGAGACCGAACATCGCAACCTGCAGCATATATCGGCTATAAGCCGGATTGAGGAAGACAGGTACCTGTGGCTTGACCGGTACAGCGTCCGCAATCTTGAGCTGGTAGGTTCAGCTAATGAAAATGCGTTAACGCTGATTGACGTGCTGGATCAAACCTGCTCTCCTATGGGCGCACGTTTGCTCCGTCGATGGATAGTGATGCCATTAAAAGAAATCAAGCCGATTAACGACCGCCTGGGTGTGGTGGAGTTCCTGATTGAACACGAAGAGCTGCGGGAAAGCCTGAAACAAAATATCCGCCTTATAGGAGACCTGGAACGCCTGATCTCGAAAATTGGCCTTCAAAAAGCAAACCCACGCGAAGTTTGCCAGTTAAAAAAGGCGCTTAACGCGATCGATGTTATCAAAAAGGTGGGAGAGACATCTGCCAATTTGCCGCTGCAAGCCATCAGCGCGCAATTAAATCCCTGTTCGCTCATATGCGATAAAATTGAAAAAGAGTTAAGCGCCGAACCGCCGGTTATGCTAATAAAAGGTGGCGTGATGAACGAGGGTATCAACGAAGAACTCGACCGGCTGCGTAAGATTGCTTTCGGCGGTAAAGGCTATTTGCTGGAAATTCAAAAGCGCGAGGCGGAAGCGACAGGTATACCGTCATTAAAGGTTTCTTTTAATAACGTATTCGGTTATTATTTAGAAGTTACCCATAGTCACCGTGATAAAGTACCGTCGGAATGGATTAGAAAGCAAACCCTGGTAAATGCCGAGCGTTATATTACGCCAGAATTGAAGGAGTATGAAGAACAGATTTTAGGTGCGGAGGAAAAAATACTCATTCTTGAAACCCGTCTGTATAACGACCTGCTGTATTCGCTTGCCGAATATATCAAACCTATCCAGTTAAATGCACAGCTGATTGCCCGTTTGGACGTGCTGCTCAACTTTGCGACTATATCTATCAAGAACTACTATGTTAAACCGGACATCAATGATAGCCGTGTAATTGATATAAAGGGTGGGAGGCATCCTGTTATCGAGAAGAACCTGCCGCTTGGCGAAACCTACATCACTAATGACGTTTACCTGGATTCGGAAACGCAACAGATCATTATCATCACCGGACCTAACATGGCAGGTAAATCAGCGCTGTTGAGGCAAACGGGCTTGATAGTTTTGATGGCGCAAATGGGCTGTTTTGTGCCCGCCAAGGCAGTTTCCATTGGGCTTGTGGATAAAATATTCACCAGGGTAGGAGCGTCAGATAATCTGACCTCTGGCGAATCTACTTTCATGGTGGAGATGAATGAGACTGCTAGTATTCTTAATAATCTGTCGGACAGAAGTTTGATTCTGCTTGACGAGATAGGGCGAGGAACCTCAACCTATGACGGTATCTCGATAGCATGGTCAATTGCCGAATTTTTACATAACCAGCCACAGGCCAGAGCGAAAACCTTGTTCGCCACCCACTATCATGAATTGAACGAACTAAGCAACACCTTTAACCGCATCAAGAACTATAATGTTTCTGTAAAGGAAGTGGGGCAGCAGATCATTTTCTTGCGGAAACTCGTTCCCGGCGGCAGCGAACATAGCTTTGGCATACACGTGGCTAAACTCGCCGGCATGCCGCAAAAAGTGCTGAGTCGTGCCAACGAAATTCTTAAAAAACTGGAAGCTGAACGGACAGGAGGGGAGCATATAAAAGAAAGCATCCGCAAAGTACAAAAGCAAGCAGTGCAAATGCAGATGTTCAGTATCGATGATCCGGTACTGGTAAAAATACGTGACACCTTGAATAACCTAGATGTAAATACCTTAACTCCTGTAGAAGCTCTCATGAAACTGGACGAGATACAGCGGGTGATAAAAGGATGAGTTTTATTTCGGATTTTGAAATTTCGATTTCGGATTAGATGATGGTGAGATTTTAGAATGTGCAATTGCGTTTTGAAGTTTCATCGCGATAGCTATCAGGATCACATTTTAAAAAAATCCTCGAATCTTTAAATCCTATAAATCATAGTTCAGACAAATATTTCGTAACAAAATCGTATTTTAGTTATCTCAATAGTAACTTAATATTAATATGATTATGCGCTATTTCCTTTGTTTCCTGTTCCCGCCTGCTGCGGTACTTACCACAGGCCGTATTGGCTCGTTAATATTAAATATTATACTTACTTTATTTTTTTGGATCCCTGGAATTATCCACTCTATATTAATAGTTAATGACTTTTACGAAGCCCGGAGACACAGGCGGTTGGTAAGGGTGATGAGAAGAGGGTATTAGGAGTTACGAATTAAGAATTACGATTTACGATTTTTTTATTTCGGAATTCGGATTTTCGATTTCGGATTTGGAAAGATCAGCGAAATCTTTAAATCAGTAATATCAGCGATGCGGTTTTTTTTCTTTCTGACTTCCGACTTCTGACCTCTCGCTTCTTCTTTTCTTTCGGACTTTCCCGACTTTCGGACTTCCAATTGTTAATATGTTAACAATATCCCCGTAACCCTAACAGCCGTTTGAACGTACTTTTATATATGCGTAAAATAGGTTACTTATATTATATTTTATTTTGTTCCGTCGTCATTCTTTCTTCTTGTCATACCAAAAAAGCGGTGCTTAAGGGTCAGCCTGGTGAGATTGTGAAGCCGCAGATGTCTGTCGCCGAGAAGTATTCTACTATGTTAAATATCGATAAAAATGAAATACAGAATGGTCGTTTATATGCCTTTATAGATCAGTGGATGGGAACTCCATATAAATTTGGCGGAGAAGATAAACATGGTATCGACTGCTCTGGGTTGGTGCAATTGCTGCAGCAGCAGGTTTATGGCATAAATGTACCGCGCTCAACCGGTGAGCAGGTAAATGCTATAAAACGTAAATATGAGGAAGAACTAACCGAGGGGGACCTCGTATTTTTTGATTACGATGGTAAGAAATTCAGCCATGTTGGCGTTTACTTGCAAAACGGTTACTACGTCCACGCCAGTTCAACAAAAGGAGTAATGATCACCCGGCTTCACGATCCGTACACTTATAAATATTTCTCAAGGTGCGGGTCTGTAATTCCGGATACGGCAACAACCACTGGTGGGGGTAAATAACAAACCAGCCATAAAAGCATTGTTTTTGGTTTTATTAGATAACTTTGCTAAAACATGGAAAAGCCCAAAGAAAAGTACTCTTTCTGGACAAAGTATAAAAAGTTCGCCGGCAATGAGCTTTTGCTTTACATAATAATGGTTGTTGGCATAATATTAGGCATCGTGATTATAAGCTATTTCCGCAAATAGATTTAAAAGCCTTTTACAAGTGTAACCGTATAATTATCGGCGTCAACCACGTCCTGATAAAAATCAACAAGATCCTGATAGGTATCCTTATTGTATTTTCCGCCTTTAAGCTGGAATTTACGTTTATAAATTAAATGACCTTCACTAAAAACCATAGTTGCTGAATAATTGCCAAAAGGTTTAACGATATTTATATTAAGTGGTTGCTTCTCCAGTCGGTATCCTTTAGGTAAAGTATAAATTATTTCGTCCGCTTTTGTAATCCCCCTGTTTATATTAATCTCTGTTAATCGGTTCCTAATCTGACGAAGTGGCTCATTCACACGATTTAGTGAATTGAGCGTAAAATATAATTTTCCATCGTTTACTGACGCATAATCGATCGCCGAGAATTTAACAGTTTCTGTGGTGATGGGTTTCAAGCTTTTGTCTTGTTTAAATTCCAGTTTTTGAATTTCGAGATTGTTTATCTGGTAGATCCTTTTTATACCTTTCTCCCTGTCAGCCTGAGAATCTTCAATTGCCCACTGCCTTGCATCATACTCGGCACCTTTAAAAGTGGTAAGCATTTCGCCCGTTAATTTTCCTGATTCATCAATTGCCAAGCTCGCCCTTCGATCCTCCAAATTGTCGTCCATCGTATACTCAGGCGTATTCAAAAGCTTGCCACCTTCAGGTGTACAGGCCAGTACAGTCCGGTCATCTGTGAAAGATCCCAAAAAGCCGAAAGGCAATTGTTGGCTGGTACATTCAAGCCAGGTAGTGTCATTTTTAAACGGCAGACATAAAATGACATGGTTTCCCTGGTTCATACTTGGAAAATCCTTTATCATACCTACCTTTTGATTTCTTCCGGCTGTAACAACGCAATACCATGATTCAATGCCCACTGCCTTTAGCAACGAATATGTATAATTTACTAAAGCTTTACAATCTCCGTAATTTAGTTTATCAACATCTGATGCAAGAAATGGCTGAAAACCACCTATCCCAACTTGAACACTAACATAATGGGTTCTTTGCTGCATATATTCATACAGCTTTTTTGCCTTCAGCTTAGGATCATTTATTCCGGCAACTATATTTTTTAATTGTGTGATTGTTTCAAGAGGAAGGCCATCACGGTTATATAATAAGTGATCATATTCCCATTTCCCTAATGTTTCCCAGCTGTTAAAAGCGCCGGGCATGCCTCCATAGTTAAATTCCTCAGACGCTATTTTAACTTTAGCTAATTGAGAAAAACCAAAAGGTTCTGCGCGGGAGGCTTTAACGTTGTTTACTTGCCATAAATAAACTTTCATTCCAGCATGATTTGTGGAAGTTTGCACTTTTGTTGACAGATGTATTTCTTTATATCTAATGTTAAATTCAGGCTTGCAGATAAATGTATAGGTGGCATTCTCGACCGCCAAACCAATTTGTGCCGGTTCCCAGTCGTAAAAGTAAAGTGACTGCTTGAATTGAAATTCCATTTCGTAAACAATCGTATAAGGATAACCACCTGCGGCAGGGGTGAAATGTTTTATTTTGTTATCGACAAATAGCGAGAAGCCATCATAAGGGGTTACATCTTCAAAGTCCTTTTCACCAAATTTGCCTGTTTGTATTCCCGCGGCGTTATAAATACTTCCCTTTATTAATTTAATATTTTTAAGCTTATCGTGTTCCAACACTATTGGGGCCATGTTATCACCGTTTCTATTTACTATAGTGATAGACTTCTTAACATGGTAAACAACATTATCCAGGTCCTTTACTTCAATGCTTGTTTCTTCATTACGGATAACAGCATTTGCGCCTGCTAGAATATCTTTTGGAATAAGGCCAACATCATAATTTTGCTGTGCCATCGTTTTATTGCCTGCAATCAGAAAATATATTACAATTAGTATTTTTTTCATGATTTTTTTCTTAAAACTATTTCCGCCTTTTCAGCCAAAATTATTTTATTAAAAAATTCTTTTAGGTACTGATATTCAGATGTTTGATATATTGCTTTGTTAAACCTTACTATATTAGAAAAGGTAAAAGTATTATCAGTGTTCTCGAACCTGGTTGTAAAAATTCCACCGTTATCAGGTAGTTGCAGAGACTGATCTGGAAGCTTATTTTCAATTGTATAATGTGGTGGCATGTGAATGGTTATAATATACCTGTTCTCTGATGGCATTCCTATATCTACAGGATAATTACGCTCCCGAAGTTTTAATGGATTGTTTGTGATTTTATCGAAAATATATGGGTTTAATATGAACCGACCTGAATCAAGATTATTTTTAACGTTGATCTCCAGTTCATATTCTTCACCTATAGGTTTGTCAAGACTGTCAATATTTTCGATATTGGATTTGAGAATTTTGATTTTATTAAAATGCTCTTCCATATTGTCTACGTACTCATCTAAAGTGTTAAATTTCTTTATCGATTTTCTTTTCAAATAAGCATCATAGCTTTTTGAGTAATGGATAAGTTTGCCCTTTAATCTTCCATCTTCACTTAATGTAAGGTCAAGTACATAGGTGTTTATTCTGCTTTGTTTTGTATCCATATTGACCCAAAACGAAGGTTTATCAAAACTAAAAACACGTCCCTGGTCATTTAAACATTTAACAGGTAAAATACCAAAAGGTAAAAGCGGATCAGTTGCGTCGAGGAAAAAGCTGTTTTCTCCAATCGTTACATTTGCTAGCAAATAGTCGAAATCACCCATAACGGGGTAAAGTTTGTTAATTACTCCATGATCCCTCGTTGACAACAAAACAGCCTCAGCATTTATTCCGGCCGCGTTTAACGCATCAACCAACGTGATGTTAATATCCGCGACGCCGCCGCTATGCTGCTTTATTGCTTTTTTTATCCCATCAACACTATAAATGCCTGTGTAGTTATTCCATTTAAACCATGTTTGAACCCATTTATAAATTGCCTTAGCTCTTTCAGTGTCGTCATGTATATCTAAAATTGCCGGAGGAATATTTTCTCTTACCAGATCTTTCTTTTCGAGCTGGGCTCCAAAGTCTGGATTTTTTTTTAGTCGAAAATCAATGTCCTTCCAGTCTGTAGTAACATTTGTTTTTACGCCGCTATATGGATTAGTGTATTCAAGCAAGTCAAAATTTAAGGCTGATAGGAAGTTTTTTGGAGAAGTCATATACTCTTCTTTCACAAATGCCGGAACATCCTTCATTTCATAAACTGAGTGCAGACAACCGCTGCTACCTCCACCTGCCGAAAAACAGTTAGGCTCGATATCAGATTGATTTTGTGTTAGTTTTAATGGTCCTCTTAAAGCAACATTATAACGCCAAAAACCGGGGATATGTGCTTCATATGTCGTATTCATTTTGGGTATTTCGCTTTGAAATTGCCAGCTATGAAAATGATCGAGAAAAGGAGATATCAAGATATACCTGTATTCTATCACGCAGCCATCATGTAAGCCAGGCATTGCAAATTTCATAGTGGTCTGGAACTTATAATCTCTTGTGGTGTATATTTTTTTAGAATCGAGCTCTGTAACCTGTGTTATGCCATTATCATCCTTATAACTTGTAATACCTGCAATGTTGTTAATCTCGTCGCTTACACTGTTATCCTCGTTGTTTTTAAGATGAATTTCAACAGTGCCATTAGAAAAGCCTTTATGATTAAAAATTTTAATTTTTACATGGTATTCGTACACTAATCTTATAGCATTGTTATACGATAAAGTTATTTCTGCTTTGCCAAATTCGTTTAATATTACTGCGTTTGCAGAAGTATCTTTTTGATAGTTTTTCAGATCTATCTCCTGTTGAGTAATCTTGTTGTAAGAGAAATCCTGGGCTATGGAAAATTTGATTAGCGCGATTAGAATAACGAGGATAAATAATTTTTTTTTCATGTTATATAAGCATCCAATAAGATGGCTTCAAATTAATATTTTATCGAATATTTGAGATTTAATAATTAAGAGCCTTTTACAAGGGTTACTATATAATTATCAGCATCAACCACGTCCTGGTAAAAATCGACAAGATCCTGATAGGTATCCTTGTCATAAATACCGTCAATCAGCTGAAATTTACGCTTGTACATTAGCTGATTTCCTTTTAACTCCATTGTGGAAGTAAAATTTGCAAAAGGTTTATTTATTGAGAGGCTTAATGGAGCTTTGTCTAAGTGATAGCCCGCGGGAATAGTATATGTTATTTCATCTTCATCCGTGTATCCACGGTTTATGTAAATATTGTTTATCCGGGCGCGTACTTGTTTTGGCGGTTGTTTTGTTATGCGATTAACCGGGTTTAGTTGAAAGTAATATTTGCCGTCTGTTAACGAAGCATAATCGCGGGCATTGAGTTTTATATTTTCCGTCGTCATAGGATCGAAGCTTTTATCCTGTTTTAAATCCAGGGTTTCAATTTCCATATTATTGATCGGGTATATTTTTTTTATAATTTTATACTGCTCTTTTTGCGATTCTTTTACCAGTTCGTCCCTTTCATCGTAATTGGTGCCCTTAAATATCGTGTGCATATTACCAGATAGAGCTCCGGCTCCGTCAATAACAAAACTTGCTTTTCTGGTTTCTAAATTCTCTTTAAAAGTATATTTAGGTGTGCGCATAAGCTTACCGCCTTCGGGAGTACAGGCAAGCACAAGCCGATCATCGGTGAAATCACCTAAATATCCAAAAGGTATCGTTTGACTGGTGCAGTCGGCCCAGGTGGTATCATTTTTAAAAGGAAGACATAGAATTATATGATTACCCTGATCCATACTAGCAAAGTCATCCATCATGCTTACTTTATAATCGCTTCCCGACTCCACTACACAATAATAAGAGTCGATATTTACAGCTTTCAATAACGCCTGGGTGTAGTTCACCAGGGCTTTGCAGTCACCATAGTTTTGCTTATCGACATCTGATGCTAAAAATGGTTGATTTCCGCCGATACCCACCTGTACACTTATGTAGTGAGTTTTATCCTGCATGTACTCATAAATTTTTTTGGCTTTTAATTTAGGATCGGAAATGTCTTTGGTGATTTCCTTTACATGCTCAATAGTTTCAGCGGGAAGGTCACGGCGACCGGCCAGCAGTTTATCATATTCCCATTTCCCTAATTCTTTCCAATTGGCAAATGATCCGCCGATACCGTAGTACATAAATTTTTCGGGCACAATCTCTATGCTTTTAAAATAATTATCCCGGTATGGGCTAAAAGGCTCATATTTAGTAGCTTTTAGACTGCTTACTTCCCAGGCATAAGTTTTTAGCCCTTTACTATTTGTACTGATGTTTGCCTTTTCGGATAAGTTTTTTTCCTTATACCTGATCATAAAATCAGGTTTACAGATAAACGTAAAAGAGCTCTTTTCAACAGCTACACCAAAACTACTGGCTGACACCCACTTAGGAAAGCTAAGCGACTGTTTTAAACGCAGTTCGTACTCGTAAGCAATTGTATAAGGATAGCTGGTAATTGACGGCGAAAAGCTTTTAATTCTTGTATCTTCAAACAGGGAAAAGCCGTCCCAGCTAGAATTATCTGAAAAATCACTTTCCGAAAATTTACTTATTGGTTTACCAAATTCGTTATAAACAATTCCTTTAACAGATTTTATTACCTGACTTTTGTCGTGCTCTAATTCAATATTCGCCATGTGATCACCATTTTCATTCAAAATGGTAACCGCCATTTTAGCGTGGACAATTGTGTTGTCTAAATCCTGCACCTCAACGGTAAGCTCATCAGTTCTTACTACGGCACTGGCATAAGGTAAAAGGTCTTTTGAAATAAGACTTGCATCATAATTTTGTTGAGCATTTACCAAATAAAAAGTTGCCAAAAGGGCAAGTGTTACTATAATCGATTTCATCATTTCTTCTTAAAAACCATTTCTGCTTTTTCGGCCAGGATAATTTTGTTATAAAGCTCTTTCAGGTATGGATATTCCTCCGGGCTATACACAGATTTATTAAACTCGACAACATTTGAGAACGTGAAGGTATTATCGACGGCATCGTAATTGGTCAAAAAACGGCGACCTTTATTTGGCATCGAAATGGCAATTTTTTCAGGTGGTGTCTCCACTATATATTGAGGGGAGAGGTGGATGGTCAATACATATCGATTGTCTGATGGCATACCCCAGTCAACCGGAAATGAACGTTCTGCTAACTTAAATGGATTTGTCGTGATCCTATCGAAAATAAAAGGATTAAATGAAAGTCTGGATACATTAAGTTTATCTAATAAGTTTATCTCAACCTCATATTTTTCACTGAGTGGCTGATTGAGGCTGTCGACGCCGGTTATTTCCGATTTAAGAATTTTAATCTTTGGCAATTTTCCATTGAGATCCTCTACATACTCATCAAGAGTATTGAATTTTTTTATTGCCACACGTTTTTTAAAGGCTTCGTACCCGGAAGAATAATTTGAAAGGGTGCCCTTTAATTTGCCGTCATCCTGCAAAGTGAGGTCAAATGCATAGGTGCTGTTTTCCTTTTGAGGAAGATCCAAATCCATCCAATAGGAAGGTTTATCAAGACTTATTACCCGACCTCTGTCATTGAGACAGCGGAATGGCAACATTCCGAAAGGGAGCAAAGGTTCGGTGGCGTCCAACAAATAGCTCTGATTATTGATATTAACTTTCGCCACTACGTAATCAAAATCACTTAAAACAGGATATAAAGTATTTATTTTGCCGTTTTCGCGCGTTGAAAGTAAAACAGCCTCAGCATTTAAGCCAGCTGAATTCAAGGCAGAGATTAATGAGAGATTAATATCAGCATCGTTCCCGCCGTGGTTATCAAGTGCCTTACTAAGGCCGTCGGAGCTATATATGCCGCGGTAATCGTTCCATTTAAATAGTTTTTGAACGTATGCATATGTTGCCTTAGCTTTCTCAAGGTCACTGGTTTTACCTGAAATTACCGGTACAATCCTATCCTTAAATAGACTCTTCTTTTTTAATTGACTCCCGAAATTATCTTCTTTTTTGAGCTGATAATCAATATCCGTCCAGTCTTTTGTCCATTTTGTTTTCGTGCCTGTATAGGGATTAGTAAACTCTTCAAGTTCAAAATTTATTGAAGACAAATAGTTGTTTTTAGAGGTCATATAGTCTTCCTCAATAAATGCAGGTATGTCTTTCATTCCATACACCAAAAATGAACAGTCACAAGTTGCGCCGCCTGATGAAAAGCATTTGCTCTCAATGTCTGCACTGCTTTTAGTGAGGTTTAAAAAGCCTTTTAACGACGCTTTGAAAGCCCAGAATCCTGGAATATGAGCCTCGTATTGTGAATAGACCTTTGGTATATCGCTTTGAAGCTCCCATGAAGGAAAATCCCACCAATAGGGCGATTCTTTAGTATATTTATATTCTATTACGCAACCATCATGCAAGCCCGGCAAAGCGAAATTATAATAGGCCAGGTGCTTACTGGCTTTTACAGGATATATTTTTTTATTCTCGAGTTCGGCTGTTCTTGTTAATCCCTGTTCGTCTTTATAGTAGGTTATCCCGGTAATGTTATCAATGGTTTCATAAAGATCATTATTGCTATTATTATAAACAGGTATTTTAATAGTTCCTTTATCAAACCCCTTCGCATCAAAAATCTTTATTTTTACATGGTATTCAAAAAACACCTTTATATCGTCGCCGTTTGAGACATTTATTCGTGACGATCCAAACTCCTGTAATACAACCGCGTGCGCCGAAGTGTCTTTCGCATAATTTTTCATATCCATTTCCTGGGAGGTGACTGTACCGTAGGGAAAATCTTGTGCGTAAGAGAATTGGTAAAAGAAGGCTAAAATAAAAAGGATAAGTAAAGGTTTTTTCATGTGGTTTAAATTATAATAAGGTCGGGCAAATTACCATTTTAATCATATAAATTTATACGGATTTTAAATTTATAGTGTTAATTCTTTTTAACACATTTGCAACCTTTATATCTTTATACGTAAAAGGTCACAGATATAAGTATAATAAAATGGGGCGCAAACCGGCGAAACAATCTTTAATAGTAAAAAGAAACACTAACAAATGAAATTAAATTTAAAAAGGCCGCTGGCTTTTTTCGACCTTGAGACAACCGGGACTAATATCGGCAGTGACCGTATTGTTGAAATATCAGTTATTAAGCTTAATCCCGACGAAAGTGAGGAGGTTAGGACATGGCGAATTAATCCAGCAATGCCAATTCCATTGGAGTCGTCATTGGTGCATGGTATTTATGATGAACACATAAAAGATGAACCTACTTTTAAAGAAGTCGCATCGTTGATAGCAACGTTTTTTGGTGAAAGCGACCTTGCGGGATATAACTCTAACAAGTTTGATATACCCATGCTGATGGAAGAGTTTTTGAAGGCAGATGTTTTATTCGACCTCGACAACCGCCATTTTGTAGATGTACAAAATATATTTCACCAGATGGAACAGCGTACATTGAAGGCCGCGTACCAGTTTTATTGCGATAAACAAATAATAAATGCCCACTCGGCCGAGGCCGATACCCGTGCTACAATGGAAGTGTTGCTGGCGCAAATAGCCAGGTACGAAAATATAGAATGGGAAGATAAAAAAGGTAACCGCACAACCCCGGTGGTTAATGATATCGAGGCCTTACATAAATTCACCAACCTAAACCGCCCTGTTGATTTTGCCGGACGGATGATTTATAACGAACAAGGGCAGGAGACGTTTAATTTTGGAAAGCACAAAGGTAAAACCGTTGAAGATGTGCTTAAAATGGAACCAAGCTATTATTCATGGATGATGCAGGGTGATTTTCCACTATATACCAAGCGCAAACTTGAGGAAATATACAACCGCTGGAATGCAAAAAAAATCGCAGAAAGACAACCAAAACCCGCGCCTCAGAAACAACCGGATCGCGTAGTTACTGAAAGCAGTCAGGTTGAAAACCCTGTGAAAAGAGAGTTTCAAAAACCGCAAGCCCCGCAAAATAATAATCATTCAAGGCCCGAAAATAAGCCATACAAAAAGAACAATGATGAACCGGCCAAACCAGTAAACGATGATATGCTAAAAATGCTCGCCGATAAATTTAAGAAAGGGTGATTAGAGGTTGGTGGTTAGAGATTACTTTTAAAAGCACTATTCGTTAGTTGAAATAAACGACATAACCTATCTCTAACCTCTAATCTCCAGCCTCTAATCTCTTAAAAAAGAAATATTCCGCTTAAGGCCGCTGAATTTTGTTCGTTTTACCGCCGAATTTTTAAATACTTTGTTAAAAACATCTTCGGTTATATCTTCCCAATCTCTGCCGTTCAATTCAAGCAGGTTAGGATGCGGGGTAAATGCCGGTTCAGTATTCAGCACCGAAAACTTGTTCCACGGACAAACGTCCTGGCAAACATCGCAGCCGAACATCCAGTTGTCCATTTTGCCTTTAAATTCCTGCGGTATTTCGTTTTTAAGCTCTATTGTTAAATAGGATATACAGCGACTGCCGTCAACAACATAGGGCGCAACTATGGCTTCGGTCGGACAGGCGTCAATGCAATTGGTGCAGGTACCGCAATGATCGGCGGTTGGTTCAATGTCGTATTCAAGTTCAAGATCGACAATCAACTCCGCCAGGAAAAAAAAAGAACCTGTTTTTTTATTGATCAGGTTTGTGTTTTTTCCTATCCAGCCTAACCCAGCTTTTTTTGCCCATGCTTTATCTAACACCGGGGCGGAGTCAACAAATGCACGGCCATTTACGTCGCCAATTTCTTCGTTGATTATCTTTAGCAGCTGATTTAGTTTTTCTTTAATAACAAAATGATAATCAGTACCATAGGCATACTTTGATATTTTAGGACCCGCAAGGTCGGTTTGTTGTTTGTCAGTATAATAATTGAGACCTAATGATATGATCGATTTTGCGTCGTCAACCAATTGCCTGGGATCAAGCCGCTTATCGAAATGATTTTCCATGTATTTCATTTCGCCATGCATGTCTCTTTTCAACCAGTCTTCCAAACGCGGCGCCTCTTCTTCTAAAAACGCTGCTTTTGATATCCCGCAAAACATAAAGCCGAGCTTTTTAGCTTCGCTTTTAATTAAAGAGCTGTATGCAGATTTTTTTTTGGGCATAGCGCAAATATACCGATAATACGAAAAGCGAGTTAAAATCTATAACGTAATGAAAATTAATCAATTTGATATTTTTTAAACAATGGTGTAATTATTGTGGTAAAATAAGAAATATAGAAAGAGCGTGGTTAAGCGGATAAATGATTTGCCGTCCCCATGGGTGGCGTTTATGCTTTTGCTGATATTGCCGAAACAATACGAAAATACTTTAACTCCATTACTTAGTGATCTTCTTAAAATGAATAAAAAGATCTCATTTAGATCAATTTTACCACGCGACAAAGTGGGATCTGAAAGGCGACAATAAATTAAATATTAAGAACATGGAAAATTCAATTAAAGAAAAAACTAAAAGCAGCGTTAAAAACTTAAAAAAGGGCAAACGGCCTGTTGTTCAGAATAAACCAGATATGACCCGTGTAAAAATGGAAGTGCCTGATAATGACGGCGGCATAATTTGGGAATCTGAAAATTTGAAATCCTCCAACAAAGGACAAGGGCCTGCCGGCGAAAATCTATAAGGATATTAACAGGTTATTTTTGATCAAAGAATCCTACCTGTCTTAAAAAGGCAACCTGGTCGAAATAATCTGTTTCCTTTATTATTTTATTGTTTTTAATAGTGAAGGCAGCACAATAATTCAATGTGTATTTTTTACCCTTCATATAATCGGGTGTAGGAGGTTCCGGATTTGAGAGGGTACCAGCCGCAGTATATTCAACCACTATATTGTCACCCGCATAAATGATGTTATTAACCTGGTAAGTCAAATCCGGGGTAGACGAAAAATAACGTGAATAAACTTCTGTCAAACCAGCCGGACCGGTTTTGGCACCTTCCCAATTGGGTGAAAAAACCTGCGCATCATCGGTATAGCCATTTGCCATAGATTTTACATCATGTGCTTTTAGTGCTTTAAAGTGATCATCAATTAGTTTTGATGATTGGCCAAATAAGCTTTTGCTTACTGTAAATAAAAGGGCCACGCAAACAAATTTTGCAATTGATTTTAAAATCATAGTTAAATCTGATTATAATTTTAATCAAAAATAAAACTCCTTTTCTGCAGCGCAAAAAAGGAGTTCTATTTAAATTTCTATTGCAATTTCCCCCCTTTCGGGGTCAGGGGCATGGGCCTAAAAACTATGCTTCACGTTATTGTTGAAGCTCTTAACAGTCCAGTAGCCGCTATCTAATATTCTTCTAACGCTCATTAATGGGTAATCAGGATCGCGTTTGTCACTCAACTGGAAGGCCAGTTTAAATCCATATTTTTTTATTTCAGGCAGTACAGGTTTTTTCCATACACCGAAAGGGTAGGCAAAGTAATCTATCTTTTTACCGGTGATCTCTTCGAGTTTTTTGGTTGGCTTTTCTATCTGGATAGCCCAATCGTCTTTTTTCGGGTTAGCATCGTGTTTATATTTATCTACCCGGTGATGGTCCCAGGTATGGGAGGCTATAACATTACCTCCATCAGAAAGTTGTTTAATCTGTTCTTTACTCATATAATGAGGTCGGCCGATAGAGACAGTCATGATAAAATAAACACCTTTAAAACCATATTTTTTTAACTCCGGAGCGGCCACAGTAAACTGGTCCAGGTCGGTGTCGTCAAACGTTAGCATTATTGGTTTGCTTGGCAACGCAGCGCCTGTTGTAAGGTATGCATATAACTGATCGGGCAGAATGGTGTGGTAGCCGCTATCAGCCAGCATTTTAATGTGAGCCTTAAATGCGTCGATGGGAATGATATAATCCTTAGATGTTCGTGAATCGGTAGACCTCCACTCGCGAATTTGGTGATAACATAAAATCGGAACTTGTTTGCGGGCCATTATAGCGGCCGAATTGGTAGACTGAGCTTTTGAAATTAAACAGAAAAAACAAAGAGCAATAAAAAGAAAAAGTTGTTTAAACATAATATCGGGTGAAGTTTTATTTGTCGCGAAAATAATATAAATTTTCTTTTAGTTAAGTTAGAAGGTTGAGTTTATAAAATAGTTTAAACGTTTTGTGAATATAAGGGCTTGTAAAAACCCTGATATCTCGTTTAAACCTTACAAAACAATTCGTTTACCTTCTTTAATTGATCGTTTTGCAGCATCAAGTATTTCCATTGCAACCATGTTATATTTTAAAGATGACTGGTCATCTGTACCGGGTAACTGATTATGAAGTACCGCATCCAGATAAATGATAGGATCGTTTATTGGCGATGCAAGCGCTTCTACGGTTTTTTCCGCCTTAATGTTTTCGCGCATTCTGCTTGTTATGTGATTATTATCCAAAGCGTGCAGGTAACCGGTTTCACCAAAAACTTCAAAATCTTTAATCCCAAACGGCCAGCTCCATGAACCTTCAATTTGTCCTATCGCGCCGGGGTATTCTACAATGACGGTTGCATCATCCTCAACTTTTGGATAGACTGCTGGTTTATAATGTCTTGCAATAGCGGTGACAGCTATTGGCCTGGCGCCATGCATCATCCACGTCATTAAGTCAGCGCCATAGCAACCAAAATCGTTCAGGGCGCCAGCACCGTTTAGTACCGGGTCAGTAAGCCAGCTCAAAAACTCAGGGCTGCAGCCTATCTCTTTTGGACCCTGGTGCCCGTCGTGTACTACCATTTTTCTTACCGATCCGATAGTGCCTGCTGCTACTGTATTATAAATATCCCAGTTTGATGAGTACCAGGTAGTTTCATAGTTGGTTAATACCTTAATATGATATTTATTTGCCAGCTCTTGTATCCTTTTTGCTTGGGCTAATGTTGCTGCGAGCGGCTTTTCAACCATTACAGGTATGCCCAAAGGGGCGCATACTTCAACGATATCAACATGGTTGGCTGCCGCGTTGTAACCTAAAACAGCGTCAGGTTTCTTTTTAAGTATCATTGTTTTTAGGTCCGAAAAAAACAATGAATCCGGAACGTTAAACTTTTTCCCATATTTTTCCCACAACGCTTTATTGGGTTCGGCAATGCCAACGATGTTAACCTTACCATCTTTGTATTTATTTAAGATTCCTAATATATGGTCATGGTTTAAGCCTGCTACGCCAAGCCTCAATGTACTTTGAGCATTTGTTGTTGTGACAGTTGCGACAAGCAGTGCTAAGAAAATCAATTTCCTGCAGGTGTTGGAAAAATTTACGGTAGATGTTCTCATATGCGGTTTATTAATGGTTTAAATTACTATTGTTTATCTTTTGTAACTTCATTAGACAGAGAATAAGGGAAATCTACCTGTTTAATGCCGCGTTGTTTATTCGGTTGCGACGACATTTGGATATCAATTACCTCGCCTTTTAACATATCTTTGTGACTTAACCAATTGTAGTCATAAGGTTTGTCGTTTATATTCAAGTGGTTCATGTACAAGTTTTTATCGCTGTTATCTGGGGCGTTGATGATCACTTTTTTTCCGTTTTCTAAGTTTATCGTTAGTTTCTTAAACAAAGGCGCACCTAGAACATATTGATCTGACGCAGGACAAACTGGATAAAATCCCATTGCAGAAAATACGTACCATGCCGATGTTTGCCCGTTATCTTCATCGCCGCAGTAACCATCGGGTGTTGCCATGTAAAGTTTATTCATTACATCGCGTACATGGTATTGTGTTTTCCATGGCTCACCTGCATAATTGTACAAATAAAGCATGTGCTGAATAGGCTGGTTGCCATGGGCATATTGTCCCATGTTCACGATTTGCATCTCCCGGATCTCATGAATAACCTCTCCATAATAACTATCATCAAATATAGGCGGAAGCGTAAATACCGAATCTAATTTTGATATAAAATGTTTGTTACCTCCCATTAAGTTTATTAAACCTTGTATATCGTGAAAAACTCCCCAGGTGTAGTGCCAGCTATTGCCTTCGGTAAAGGCATCGCCCCATTTAAAAGGATTAAAAGGACTTTGAAAAGAACCATCTTTGTTTTTCCCACGCATTAATCCGGTTGACGGATCAAAAAGATTGCGGTAGTTCATACTCCGCTTTTTGTATATATCAATTTCCGATGCCGGCTTACCTAATGCTTTGCCTAATTGATAAATCGCGAAATCATCGTATGCATATTCGAGCGTGCGTGCTGCATTTTCATTGATTTTGACATCGTAAGGAACGTAGCCAAGTTTATTGTAATATTCTACCCCTTTGCGACCGGTTGCCCTTGGGCCTTCGTTATTTGCCCCGTGCACCAGGGCATCATATAGCACGTTGATATCATAACCCCGGCCGCCTTTCAGATAAGCTTCAGATACTACCGATGCTGAATTATTACCCACCATTACGTCGGCATAACCTGGGCTCGACCATTCCGGCAGCCAGCCACCCTCTTTATAATCATTGATGAGGCCCTGCTGCATCTCATTGTTGATGGACGGGAAAACCAGGTTTAAAAAAGGATAAAGCGCTCTAAAAGTGTCCCAAAAACCTGTGCCTGCAAACATGCGTCCCGGCATAGTTGTGCCTGTATATGGGCTGTAATGAACTATTTTATTATCGGCATCAATTTCATAAAGTTTGTTGGGAAAGAACAACATCCGGTACATGCAAGAGTAAAAGGTACGGAGTTGGTCAACTGTTCCACCTTCAGCTACAAGGTGATTTAACGCTTTATTCCAGACGGTTTTTGCCTTTTGCTCGGTAACATCAAAATTGTCATTGCCCTGCTCTCTTTTTAAGTTAAGCTCTGCCTGCTCAATACTGATGAACGATGACGCCACCCGCAAATGTACTTTTTCGCCATCCATGGTTTTAAAACCAATAACGGCAATAGCATGATTTGTGTGTAGTGATAATGAATCTGTTAAAGTGCTGTCGCCGTATGTTTTTGCCATGCTGATGGGTTTGTCGACGTAGATAACAAAGTAATTCTTAAAATTTTTCAGCGGACCATGTGCATGTTTTGTTGAATAGCCAATTATCTTGTTTTGACCAGGAATAATCTTCACATATGAACCCTTATCAAAAGCATCTACAACAATAAAAGAACTATCAGTTTTTGGAAAAGTGAACCTGAATTGTGCGCTGCGTTCAGTAGGGGTAAGCTCGGCGGTTACATTGTGATCTGCTAAATAAACGCTGTAATAATAGGGTTTTACAATTTCCGCTTTGTGCGAGAACCAGCTTGCACGACCATTCTGCGATACCTTCAGATGGCCGGTTACCGGCATAATGGAAAACTGGCCGTAATCATTCATCCAGGGCGATGGTTGATGAGTTTGTTTAAATCCATTTATTTTATGGGCATCGTAAGTGTATTGCCAGCCATCACCCATTTTACCAGTTTGCGAAGTCCAGAAGTTCATTCCCCATGGTAAAGCAATGGCCGGGTAGGTGTTCCCGTTTGAGAGATCATATTTTGAGTCGGTGCCCATTAGCGGGTTTACAAACTCAACAGGATCATAAGTTTTTGTTTTTTGGGCAAATGTTTTTACGGAAATGAACAATACCGCAAAAAGAAAGAATTTTCTCATTTAAATATTAGATAGGTATATTAAATCGTATTAAAACAAGGAAGGGTTTTCCCCCAGCTTAATTTTCCCCAGGTGTTTATAGGCATTCTCGGTGGCTTCGCGCCCCCGTGCTGTACGCATCAAAAAGCCTTCTTGTATTAAAAATGGCTCGTATACTTCTTCTATAGTGCCTTCATCTTCGCCAACAGCAGTAGCAATGGTCTTTAATCCAACAGGGCCACCTTTAAATTTGTCTATAATGGTCAGAAGTATCTTGTTATCCATTTCATCCAAGCCATGTTCATCTACGTTAAGCGCGTTTAGAGCATATTTTGCTATGGCAGTATCGATATTTCCATCGCCTTTTATCTGTGCAAAATCGCGGGTGCGGCGTAACAGGGCATTAGCGATACGCGGGGTGCCGCGGCTCCTGCGCGCAATTTCGAAAGCTCCCTCGTCGCTTATCGGGGTTTTTAGTATGGATGCTGATCTTAACACGATTGTGGTCAATAATTTTGCATCATAGTATTCGAGCCTGGAATTAATGCCGAATCTGGCGCGTAACGGTGCGGTCAACAAACCCGAACGGGTTGTCGCGCCCACCAGGGTGAACGGGTTTAGCGATATTTGTACGGAGCGTGCATTTGGGCCGCTCTCCAGCATAATATCTATTTTAAAGTCCTCCATTGCCGAATACAAGTATTCTTCAACCAGCGGACTAAGGCGATGGATCTCATCGATAAACAAAATGTCGCCCGTTTCAAGGTTGGTAAGCAAACCTGCAAGGTCACCCGGTTTGTCTAAAACGGGCCCTGAAGTAATTTTGATGCCCACGCCCATTTCGTTGGCGATAATGTATGAAAGGGTAGTTTTACCCAACCCTGGAGGGCCATGCAATAATACATGGTCAAGCGCCTCGCCGCGTTGACGGGCAGCCTGTACGAAAACCTTTAAATTGGCTAATATTTTATGCTGACCGGTAAAATCCTCAAACGCCTGCGGACGCAGCACCTTTTCAATGTCACGTTCGGCGGGGGAGAGGCGTTCACCATCAGGGTTCAAATGTTCGTTCATTTTTTTATTTCGGAATTCGGAATTTCGATTTCGGATTTATTTCAATTTCGGAATTTAGATTTCGAATTTATTTTTATTTTGGACTTTGCTATTAATCCTCTGTAAATTAACTGACAGATCAGTGGTTTCCTGAAATCCGAAATCGAAATTCCGAAATCCGAAATCAGCCCTCGGGATATTTCCTGAAAATACTATTTATCCTCATCTGAATTACGCCAAAAAATGCTTCCCTAAAAATACTTGTCGACATTTTCGAAGTACCAAGCGTGCGGTCGGTAAATATGATAGGAATTTCAACCAGGTTAAAGCCATGTTTTACGGTAGTGTACTTCATTTCAATCTGGAAAGCGTATCCCACGAATTTTATCTTATCCAAATTTACTGTTTCCAATACTTTTCGCTTGTAACACATAAAACCTGCCGTTGCGTCGCGAATGTTTATTCTTGTTATAAAACGCACATAAGCCGAGGCAAAATAGCTCATTAGCACCCTGCTCATGGGCCAGTTAACAACGTTCACCCCTTTTACGTATCTCGATCCTATGGCCGCGTCGCCACCTTCCATGCAGGCCTGTCGTAACCTTAACAGATCATCAGGATTGTGGGAAAAATCAGCATCCATTTCAAAAATATAATCGTAGTTCCTGGCGATTGTCCACTTAAAACCATGTATATAGGCGGTGCCAAGCCCCTGTTTGCCGGCGCGTTCCTCCAAAAAAAGGCGCTCCGGAAACTCTTCCTGTAATTGCTTTACAATGTTTTGGGTACCGTCAGGTGATCCGTCGTCGATGATCAGTAAATGAAAGTCATGAGGCAAAGAAAATACCTTACGAATCATCCGTTCGATGTTTTCTTTCTCATTATAAGTTGGGATAATAACTACGCTATCTGGCACCGAACAAAATTTAGATAAATAGTCGGCTAAAATAGTTGATTTCCGGCGGCATTAAAAATAAAAATGGCGGTAAAGTAATAGTTACTGAACCGCCATCCTTTAAAGATCTTGATTATAAATTATTTGTATCAGAAATAACCTGGTTTTCAATATAGGGGTCGGTAATGTAACTGCGTTCTTTTAGCCTTGGGGCCACGAACAAAAATGCAATGATGAAAAGAACAATAATGCTGATGAAGAACCATTCGTAGTTTGCTCCTTGAAGATGGGTTGCAAAAAAACCGCCTTCGGCAATACGACCATTAACAAATGCCGTAAATAAATTACCCAGGGCAACAACTACAAACCATATACCCGACATCGTACTTTTCATTGATTTTGGGGAATTTGTATACGCATATTCAAGGCCGGTTATTGAAACTAAAACTTCGGCGGCCGAAAGTATTACATAAGCAAAAACCTGCCACCATATTGTTGGCGAACCGCCTGCGTCAATGTTTGTTTGTATAAGGGCAATAATAACAAACGATAGTGCCGTTAAAACAAGCCCGGCTCCCAATCTTCTTAGGGGGGTAGTTTTAAGCCCTATTTTATCAAGCGCAGGATATAGCCAATAGTTAAAAAGCGGTATACAAATTAATAAGAATACCGGGTTAAAAGTTTGTACCTGTCCCGGTAGTATGGTGAATTTTGTAAAACCTAAATTGATTTCCCGGTTCATTTTGGCTGCCTGGAGAACCCATTCTGAGAGATTCTGATCCCATACGGCCCAAAACGCTAAAGCAAAGAAAAATACAGCCATTACGCGATAAACCGCTTTTACACCTTCTACTTTTTCGTCGTCAAAATTATCTTTGGCTACGTCTAATAAAGACTGACCTTTTTGCTTTTTGCTGATATTTAGCAGGGCGTATACTGATATGAAAACGAAATTGTTCCTGTTTATTCCTTGCGGTGGTACTCTGACATATTTTTTCCGACCTGAAAAGAAAATTATAGTAGCAAGGGCCATTAATATGCCTGGTATTCCAAATGCAAGTTTCGCACCATACGTTGCATAGGTCCAGGGTATCAAAACAGTCGCAAACATGGAACCTGCATTGATGCTGAAATAAAACCAGCCATAAACTTTCGATAAAAGCTCCTGGTTTGTTTTGTCAAACTGATCGCCCACGTTTGCAGATACGCATGATTTTATTCCACCTGCTCCAACAGCGATTAAAACCAACCCGCCGGTGAACAAATTTAAATTTGTATCAAACAACGACAGAAATAAATGCCCGATGCAATACACGATTGAAATATATAGGATGAGCTTGTATTTGCCCGTAAACCAGTCGGCTACGCAACCACCTACAAACGGCATAAAATATGCAAGAGCAACAAAGAAATGTGTACTTTGGTTTGCCCTGGCTTCAGCTACTGTTGTTAACGCCGGGTTGTGGGTTGGGTTATAAAACTGGGCTACCAGGAAGGTCACTAATATCGACCGCATCCCATAAAAGCTGAAACGTTCAGCGGCCTCATTGCCTATAATAAATGGGACACTTCGTGGAAATTTTGGTTTAGCTGGCAGTGCCGGTGCTGGTACAGTTTCTTGCATTACTTTTAATAAAAATTTTACTAAAGTACTACAATTCCGCTAATTCAAAATTTAATACTGAAAGTGTTACAAAATATAATGCTTTAATTTGGTTTTTGAGGGTTGTGAGAGGTTTTAAGTGTTGTAGTGGTTGTAAATATTATGCAGGTTGAAAATGTTATAAATGTTGCAAGAGTTGTAAGTTTTGAAAAAATTAAAAGGCATTATAAAATCACAACCCTTACAACTACTACAACCTTTACAACAACACCCCACTAATTATGTTTCCCGGCATTTGCCCTGTCTATTGCTGCCTGTTTTTTAGGGTCGACATAGTCTGCATCATGGTTATCAGGAACGTTTCTCATATCGAGGTTTTCCCTGAATAGCCATTTTCCGTTTTCGAGTCGATAACCGTCGTAACTCAGATCAGGACCATAGGTGTCCTTTTGGTTTTTTAACTTAGGGTCGGGTGGTACAAGGTGATCAAATACAATTAATTTTTGCTCAGGCACATATCTCAACAGCATTGATACCTGGCGTGTATATTCAAAAACCACTCTTTTACGAATTTTTCCATTCTGATCAAAAACGGGTAAACCCAGTAAAGGTTTATCATCTTTAAATGAAAGTACTTCAATCACCTTTTTTGTTGATTTGGCAGTGTTCCCTTTCCAACCAAGCAACACATAATACGGTTTCTGAGCATCGACCGGAACTATCTTATAGTATTCAGCGCCAAGCCACTTACGATTGTCGGTTACAGAATCTTCCGGGTTTGTTAACCCAGCTGAATAATCATTAAGCGGGAACAATTGCAGGCTGCCACCAGTATTCATTTGTATAGCACCGTAAAAACGATAGCTGCCGTCATCATTGACAATTGGCCAGGTGAATATGCGAAAACGTTTGTCGGGTGAGTTTACTATACTTATGGTTTTTACCGAGTCGAAAGGAAAAAAAAATGAATTTTGGGTTTTTAAGACGCCTACCAGCATTTTGATAAATGCATAGTTTGCATTTTTGCGCTCGACGTCAATGTCACCATTAATCATCTTTTTACCCAATACCGATAGGCTATCCTGGTAAATTTTTAATTGTTTTACGTTCCCGCTTTCGATGGGCTGCTGGGCAAAACATTGAAAGTAAAATAACAGGCAAGTGATTGACACAAGAAAATTTTTTCTCACAATCCAAAATATTTAGAATATAAAACCTTTGTTGTGATAACCTTATCGTAATTTTTATTTTGCAGTCCTTTGATCAGTTTCTTATCTCCAGTCCATAAAAATCCATTTATTTCCATATTTAAAGCTAAAAATGAAGTATCTTTTTCGTCGTTGCCTATTAGCATATTGTATGATGTTTCCCAATTTTCTTTTTTTATTTTTCCGGGATCGATAAATTTAATATTGCTGATAACCAATAGTTTAATTTGCTGAAATTCGGGTTCACTATATCCGGTAATAGTCAATATTTTTTTGGTGTGGATGTTAAGCTCTTCCAATAAAAAGCTCGGCGATGAAAAGTGGATGTCGACTGGTTTGTATAATAACAATTCACCAATTTTTCCCTTATCATTAATAATCGCACTAATGACAATATTGGTATCAACAACCACTCTCACTCACCGGAGATATATTTATCTTTATTTTTACTCCACCAATCAGTATTTATCTCTTTGGCTAAAGAATCCGCATCTGATTGCGTACCATTACTTTTAGACAATATTTCCTTGTATCTTATAAAATCCAATGATTTTTGAATATCCTCTAAATTAACATTAGGAGAGATTCGAATGATAATTTCATCGTCTTTGCTTTCTATGACCATAATGCTAAGTTAATAAAATTCATTCACAATTTGTTTAACGCAAATTTTCGATAACCATTGCACTCGCCCCGCCGCCGCCGTTACAAATTCCTGCTGCTCCATACTTGCCATTGTTTTGCTGAAGCACGTTAATCAGCGTTACAATTATCCTGGCGCCGGATGCTCCAAGCGGATGTCCGATTGCTACTGCGCCTCCGTTAACATTCACTTTTGACGGTTCAAGCTTTAGAAGTTGGTTGTTAGCAATAGCTACTACCGAAAAAGCCTCGTTTATCTCAAAAAAATCTATTTGTTCGGCCAACAGACCTGCGCGGTGCAAAGCCAAAGGAATAGCCTTTGATGGCGATGTGGTAAACCATTCTGGCGCCTGTTGTGCATCAGCGTGCGAAACTATTTTTGCCAATGGCTTGATGCCCATCTCCGCTGCTCTTTCTTTACTCATCAACACAATTACAGCCGCTCCGTCATTCAATGTAGAGGCATTAGCGGCAGTAACTGTGCCTCCATTTTTAAAAACGGGTTTTAAAGAGGGTATCTTATCAAAATTAACCGTCTTTGGTTCTTCATCATCGGCAAATAGGGTAACGTTGCCCTTTTTGTCTTTTAACTCAACGGGGGTAATCTCATGTTTGAATTTTCCTTCGGTTTGTGCTTTCTGTGCTCTTTTGTAAGATTCAACGGCAAAAACATCTTGTTCTTCCCGGCTTATATTGCATTCCACAGCGCATAATTCTGCAGCCGAGCCCATGTGATAATCGTTATATACATCCCACAGGCCATCCTTAATCAGCCCATCGGTAATTTGTCCGTTACCTAACCTGTAGCCAGTCCTCGCTTTATCAAGGTAATAGGGCACATTACTCATGTTTTCCATACCGCCTGCGACAACGATTTCATTTTGCCCCAGTGCTATACTCTGCGCAGCAAGCATGATAGCTTTCATCCCTGAGGCACATACTTTATTAACGGTTGTAGCAGGCAGTGAGGGTAAACCCGCGTATATTGCCGCTTGAGTGGCCGGAGCCTGGCCCAGGTTCGCGGATAAAACATTACCCATATAAACTTCCTGGATATCTTCGGGTTTTAGCCCTGCCTTTTCAATTGCCGATTTTATTGCGATACCGCCTAATTGTGTTGCAGACAAACTTGCAAGGCTGCCTCCGAAACTACCTACTGGGGTCCGGGTTGCAGAAACAATAACTACTTCTTTCATAAAACTAAATGAGAGGTTTACCGGCGCAAGTTACATATTTACCTATGCACGCATAGCATTAATGATAAAACTGTTTATAAATGTCAATACTAATTTGAGTGACAGTATGACTAGTATTAGTTTTCTTTAGTGGTTTTTTTTCTCCCTTTTTTATGTTCTTTCAAAGCCTGTTGCAACAGGTATTCGATCTGGCCATTGGTGCTTCTGAATTCATCTTCGGCCCAGGTTTCGATATCCTTCAAAACTTCAGGATTAATACGCAATATAAATGCTTTCTTTTCAGCCATAATTAAGATTGTACCTTCCGCCGTCGCCTTTTCAAAATCGTCTTTACATTAAACACTTCGTATACGTTACATTATTGATATAAAGTACTGCCATTTGCGACCATGTTTCCACTTAGGTTGCGGGGAGAAAAAGCAAGCAAGCTATTTGCCAAAACTGTCTTTCTCCGTCTTTTTAAAAAAATTAAATAGAACCCCAAAAAAATTAACAGGGGGATTAATGAAGCAGGGGTACTGCTTTGATCGATATAAATAGTACTCGTTAATCTGAAAGGATTGCTTTTAATATGCATTACTTTTCCATAACCTTCAGATTCCCATACATATTCACGTGAAAAAAATAATGGCCTGTAAAATTCTGCACTGAAACCACTTTCGAGCGTTAATTTGGTTTTGCGGCTAAACCATTCTGTGGTTGCAGTTCCAATTGCAATACCGTTTTGATCGTTAATGGATATGGAACGACTAAAAAAAGATTTGCGTTGAAATATCCATGTACTTATTGCGGTTAATGCAGCTGTTTTATACATCATAGACCGCCGAATTGTTATTTTACCATAATTATTAACTTTATCAGTTAATTCGTATTTGGGGCTGAACCAGCCTTGCCTTAACAAGTATAATTCGCTTGTTGTCCTTAAATTAAGTATATCGTACATAAATTATTAATGATATAAAGTACCGGTATTAACAACAGGGTTTACACTACGATCGCCGCACAAAACTACAAGGAGGTTGCTTACCATTGCCGCTTTACGTTCTTCGTCAAGGTCAACTATTTTCTTTTCAGATAATCTTGCCAAAGCCATTTCAACCATGCCGACGGCGCCTTCAACAATTAGCCTGCGGGCCGAAATAATAGCTGATGCTTGTTGCCGTTGCAACATAGTATGGGCGATCTCAGGCGCGTAAGCCAGGTGCGATATACGGGCCTCTAATACCTCAATCCCCGCACGGTCCAATCGTTCGTTTAATTCCTTTTCCAACAGGTGGCTTACTTGTTCAGCCCCACCTCTGAGTGTAATACTCGCGGTTTCGTCCTCGATATTATCATATGGAAAGGAATTGGCCAGATGTCTTACAGCCGCTTCACTTTGTATGTTTACATATTGCAAGTAATTTTCGACCGCGAAAACAGCATTTGCGGTGTCTTTTATCTGCCAGACTATAACGGCAGCAATTTCAATAGGATTACCTACACTATCATTTACTTTAAGCTGTTGTCCGTTTAAGTTAAAGGCTCTTAATGATACCTTCTTTTTTATGGTGAAAGGGTTCACCCAAAAAAAGCCGTCCTTTTTTACTGTCCCGACATAGTTGCCAAACAACGTAAGCACTTTTGATTCGTTAGGGTTTACAATAACAAGGCCTGGCAAAACCAAAACGAAATTTACCACGCTAATTATAACCCCTATTGCAAATGCTTCTGCCACAAACGATAATATAGTTGCAGCTAACAGTGCAAGAAATAAAATGAAGGCGGCATAGCCCGAAGGCGGATTGATTATTCTTTCGGTATTCATAGTTTTTATGATTTTAAAATGATATCATAAAGATATCAAACTTTATTTGATAAAAACAAGAAAATCTGCATTTAACGGAAACTTATATTAATTTTGGGCGGATAAATAAATAGATGGCAAAACTTTCCTCCTCGCGCCAGAAGGCTTTACTGCGTAAATATTCCCGCAATGTCAAATTTTTAATGATGCTTGCCAGTATCTGCCTCATCGTGTTCACACTCCCAAAACAGGCAAAATTCAGTTACGAAATTGACAAGGGAAGGGTATGGAATCAGAAAGATCTTATTTCGCCATACAGTTTTGCTATATTAAAAACACAGCCTGAAATTGAAAGCGATCAAAAGGCAGCTTTAGCAAGCGTGACACCCATATACCAACTGGATAGTACGATGGGTGGACGCCAGATTGAAGGCTTTAAAAGTGATTTTGAAATAAAATGGCATAATGCGGGTATCAGCGAGCGCTTGAAAGCTAAATATATCGCTGCCGGATATAATTTGTTAAAAGAAATTTATGACGCCGGTATTTTGAAGCTCAATCCAAAATATCAGCAAAACACGGAGAATTACCCCATCACCATATTAAATAGAAATGTTGCTACCGATAAAAATACGGCGGATTTGTTTACCACCGAAAAGGCTTTAAGCCATTGTGAGCAAACAATAAATAATGATAAAGATTTGGATGGAGCTTTTTTGCTGGACATAATAAGTAACCGCCTGCAGCCTAATTTAACCTTCGATAATAAATTAACCTCAAGGCTTGAAAGGGAGGTTGTTGAAGGCTTGTCCACTACCCGCGGAATGGTTGAGAAGGGTGAGATCATCGTATCAAAGGGGTCGATAGTTAGTGATGAGATTTATCAGAAGTTACAATCATACAAAAAAGCATTTGAAGATAATGCTCGTATAAACGGCGATCGAAGGCTGGTTTTGCTTGGTCAGTTTATGCTGGTGGGTATTGCCATTACACTGCTCATGATATTTTTATACCTTTTCCGAAGAGATATTTATAACGATAACCGACTGGTGAGTTTAATATTGCTTGTAATAACGGCCATGTTGTTCACCTTATCAACAGCAATAAAACTACAATTACCGAATCTTTACTATATACCTTATTGTATAGTGCCGATTATCATACGTATTTTGTTTGATACTCGTTTGGCATTAAATATACATCTACTGGTTGTACTAATGGCTGGTTTCTTCGTGCCGAATAGTTTTGAATTTGCCTATTTTGAAATTACTGCCGGCATGGTTTCAATTTATAGCATCAAGAATCTTATCCGGCGCGAACAATTTCTCATTTCTGCACTTATTATCACGTTTACTTATTTTATAGCTTTTTTGGGGATATCTTTTATCCGTGAGGGCAACCTGACAAGCACAGATTGGCTTGATTTTGTTCCCTTTATAGTAAGTGTTTTATTAACGTTGCTCGCTTACCCGCTTATTTACGTTTTTGAAAAGATATTTGCCATAACCTCAGACATCACGTTGATAGAATTAACGAATACAAACGCACCGCTCCTGCGGGAAATGGCCTTTACTGCGCCCGGCACCTTTCAACACTCGCTTCAGGTAGCTAATTTGGCCGAAAATGCTATATATACTATTGGTGGCAATGCCTTACTGGTTAGGGCAGGGGCTTTATACCACGATATAGGTAAGTTGGAAAACCCATTGTTTTTTATTGAAAATCAAAGCTCAGGGTTTAACCCGCATGATAAACTGCCTTACCAGGAAAGCGCCCAGATTATTATAAGGCACGTGAGCAAAGGGATTGAAATGGCCCATAAGGCAAATCTTCCCGAAATTGTGATCGATTTTATAAGGACACACCACGGGAATACCCGTGTAGATTACTTTTTTCAGTCGTTCCTGAAAAATTTTCCGGAAAAGTTTGTCGACGAGAATACTTTCAGATATCCAGGGCCCATACCGTTTTCAAAAGAAGGCGGCGTTTTAATGCTTGCTGACTCCGTTGAAGCAGCCTCGCGGGCGTTAAAGGAACCCGATGAAAAATCAATCAGCGACCTTGTTGATCGTATTGTGAAATATAAACTCGACCAAAATCAGTTAAAAGATAGTAATATCACATTAAAGGAAATTGAGACGATCAAAACCATTTTTAAGCGAATGCTGATGAGTATTTATCACGTACGCATTGATTATTAGGAGGTTGGTGGTGGTTATCAGATGTTGTAGTTGTTGTAGAGGTTGTAGTTGTTAAAACAAATTAAACTTTTAGAACATTTATAATCATTACAACAACTACGAGACTTTCAACCTCTTACAACCTTTTCAACTTACTCCCGCAACAAATAACCAATTTTTTTTTGATGGCTTGACTGAATTGCTATATTTGCAGTCCCTAAAAAAGGGGTTTACTGAAACAAGGGTTTAAAAACCCGATACGGAGAGATGCCTGAGAGGCCGAAAGGATCAGTTTGCTAAACTGACGTACTGGAAACGGTACCGAGGGTTCGAATCCCTCTCTCTCCGCGAGTTAATTGAGTGCCTGGCTTTGCCAGGCATTTTTTATTTATGGCATTGACAAACACGATAGAAGACAAGTCACCGGGTCTTTTTCATTTGTTCGATTGCTGTCCAGCCATCCGGGGTGATTCCCATAATTTCTGTAGCTACGCCCAGCGTCTGGTAAGTATCAAAGAAAGCCATCCGTGCGATCGGGTGATTCACTTCTGAGATCATCGAATAACCTTGTGTGCGGAGATCGGCAACAGTGCGGTCGAAACCATCAACCGGCAGGCGGTAGGCGATATGTTGTACACCGCCTAAGGGATGTTTATCGAGATAATCCTGAAACATGTTCTGTCCGGAAACTGGTTGGACCAATTCAATAAAGGTGCCCCCGTTATAGGTTTGGGAGGTTAGCCATTCACTATCCACGATCTGACCATAGTAGGTAAGGCCGATATCTTGCGCCCGGATTGTTTCCGCTCTGGGAAAGCCAGCGATGCCCATGGCGCCACCTAAGAATTTCACTGCCGCTTCGATATCCCTGACGACCCAACCGATTTGGGCCATTTCAAGGCCTGCGATGGCGTTACTGATATTGGTCATATTAATTAACTCAAATGGTTATAAGAAGAAAAGAAGTAAACATCAAAAGTAGGAGCTTTGTTTATCGGTGTTAGTGTTAATATGTAAAGATAAAACCTAAATAAGCCGGAACCGGCGCGGTAATTAGTAACCATGATCTCAGCCTCAGATACACCATTTGCCGACTGATACCTGACACTTTTCATTAAACCTAAACTATATTAATAAAGATACATATATTTATGCCCTATTATTTGAATATAATTTAATCGTGAAGCCACTTATTCAAAAACTCCCGTTATCAGAGGATTCATCTTTTATTGCGCGAACCTATAAAACACCGAATTTTGAAGTGCCGTGGCATCAGCATATTGAATACGAACTGATCCTGTTTACTGAAGGTGAGGGGATGAGCTTTATCGGTAACTACGTGGGGCCCTTTGAAACCGGGGATATATTTTTTTTAGGATCAAATCTGCCACACACCTTTCAAAAAAAACAGGACCTGATTACAAGCGCTGTGGTAGTGCAATTTCAGGAAGATTTTTGGGGTAAAGATTTTCTTGCCTTGCCCGAAAGCAAAACGATCAAAAAAATGCTCGTGACGGCCTCTAAAGGCTTGAAAATAAGCGGCGTAAAAAAAAATAAATTGCAGGAGATTATTATTGCGCTTGAAGATTTGAAGGGGTTCCGAAAAATAATGGGTTTGTGCGAATGCCTTGCTATTATTGCCCTGGAAGCGGACGTTGTAACTCTATCAAGTCAGGATGTAAAACAATTCAATCTAAAAGATAAACAACGAATAGATAAGGTTTTTCAATACACGATAGAGTCTTTTCAAAAACCTATATCCTTGGCCTATATTGCGGGCACAATAGGCATGAGCGTACCTGCTTTCTGTAATTATTTTAAGAAAAGCACCAAAAAAACCTACACCTCTTTTTTAAATGAGGTACGAATTGGATTTGCCTGTAATCTATTAATGGATAGTCAGCTTAATATTATTGAAATATGCTACGAAAGCGGATTTAATACCCTGGCCAACTTTAATAAACAATTTTTAAAAATAAAAGGCACCACGCCTTCTGGCTTTAGGAACAATTTCAAAAAAAAGTCGGTTGGTGTTTTATTGTACAGCTAAATCTTCTATCAAAGCATTATAGTTTTCCGCCTTGCCATCTGCTTCTTATTCATATAGCTTATCAAAGGTTGATATTACAACATCTCCTTTTACGGCGACAACTGTGATGTGCTGGCCATGGCTTATTGTATTTTTATCCGGGTAAAAATTTACAGGGGTTTCAACTTGCAAAACCTTATCATAATACACCCTGTAGAAATCAGCATCTGATAGCCCGGTCCAATTGATAACCTGTATACCTTTTTGTTCGGTTACCTCCAAATTAGTTATTTGCTGATTGGCTGCTGCTTTTTTAACCAGGACGTCCTTTTCTTGTGGAGCAGGGATAACAGTTATGGCTTTGGGGCCATACTTGTATTGGCTTTCCCCGGCAACTGAAATGCTGTATACAATTCCAGGTTCAGCAACGTCACTTGCAGGAATGACAAACGACTGCACCCACGAACCGTTTAAAGTTTGTACCTTTGCGTCTTTCCAGGTTTTGTTTCCAAGTGTGTGATACTTTAGTTGCGCCGGTTTACCACCCAGTACGATAGCTTTGAGTTCAAAATCTTTTCCAATTGTACATGAACCATATAAGCCGGGTACAATGATTCGGGTTTCTGCGTCCCACGCCTGGCTTAATAGCGCAGGTTTAATATTCAATATAGCGCTGGCCTCCTTGTACATTCTTTCCCAGTCGTAAGCCGCTTTAGTGTTCATGGTTGCTAAAACGCCATACTCCCCACGTGTGGTTATTTCTTTTGCATAACTGTGCATAGCAACTGCCAACTCATCTCCCGATAAAATTGCCAAAGCTTGTTTGGCCAATGTTTCCTTCCGGGGCGATGAGGACTTTTTTGCGTTCTCCAAAAGGTCCCGTGCCTCTTCGGCTTTAACTTCAGCGTTTTGGTAGTTGATCACGTATTCCATACGGTCGTTTAACCATATTAGGTTATCCTTTTCCTGTCGCACTTTTGGCAAAATCGCAACCAAGCGTTCTTTTATGTTTTTTAGTTTTTCGAGCTTTGCAGGTGAGCCGCTACCCCAGGTAAATATGGCACATTCGTTTTGGCCCTTTCCGCCAACCCAGCGGTAGCCCAGATCATCCAATTCCAGGTAGATCTGCTTCAATTCATCAGATACGCCTTTATATTTCTGCGCTTTTTTAGCAAAGAACGATGCTCTTGTTAAAGTAGTGTCCCATGAAAAACTTAGCAAATAACCAAAATTGTCTTCCACTTCACGGGTTCGCCAATGTATGGTGAGAAATCCCTGGCTTCCGCTTTTTAATATATCACGCGCCAGCGGCTCAAAGGTTTTTAAATAGGTTTGCGGGTGCCATTGGTCGCCATCATTTTCCAGCCATGGGATGGGCCATCTTTGCCTATCGGGCGGTAATGCGGCATAAACTTTATCAACGGTTGGCTTTGGCGTAAGGCTTTCTAACGAAGAAAAGGCCACATCCTTAGGCAATACCTTATCAAGACCGTCATAATACTCTTCTGAAAGTAAATAATTCTCTCCGCCCCATCCTGAAATCACCAATTTTGGCGCGTTTTTATAGCGTGATAAAATTTTTAACGCAAGTTTAGCGAACAATTCCAAACGGGCACCTTCAGTAGCCCGCGCAATCTTGCCCGCGCTATCGGGCTTAAAAAAAGGCTTAATACCGCTTTCTTTATCCACAATGCGCTTAAAAACAGGTGCACGATACACCCCGTAATTTATGATCTTACTATTCGGGTCACGTTTATCAGGGAGAATGTGTGTATCATAATGCAGCGGATACCCTTGGGCGCCTTTGGTTTCTGTTTGCCATATAAACAGGTAGTCGACAAAATTATAGTATTCCAGATTATAAGTAAATTGCTTAATGAATTGGTCGCGGTCCTTTTTTAAAGTGGGATCGCCATATGGCGCAAATCCTATGCTGGTTTTCAATCCGCGGCTTTTGGCATATAGCAAGGCTTCCTTGAGTACGGCCTTTTCTTTTTCTATTTCTGTCGACTCATCATAATTCTGCAGCGTAGTCGCGGCCCCGAAGTATTTGGTATCATACAACTTGTCGGTGCCATACTTAAAATCGGCTGTTGCCATTGGGTTGGTTCCCCAGGTAGAAAGGCCCGTATTGCGTAAATGCCCGCCCAGAATCATCTTACCATTTTCTTTTACAGCCGAGAAAGGCTCGTTATCATAACTATGAAAGGTAATAAAATTGGCGCCACTACGTATCAACTGATCAACGAACGCCCGATGATCGGCAGCATCCCAGGCGGTAGGGCTGTTAAAAAAGTTATACCAGGGCAATACACCACGTATGCTAAATACAGGCTTTTTAATAATAGGGTTAACGGTTAAGTCATTAGGCAGAGAAGCGGGCACAACCTCACTACCCAAATTAAACTCAAACCCTAATTCACTTAGTAAACCGTATATACCATTTACTAGTCCGGCATTTGTGTTAGCGTACAATAAAATGATACGGTTGCCCTGCTTATCTATCTGTTTTATTACATAACCCTCATCGCCAATATCAGCGGCAGGCACATCCTTGGAAAAAAAGCCTTTTAACTGTGAATAGTTTGCAATTATTATAGCAGAAGAAGATATTGTTTGCTTGTCTAATCTGGAAACCACCGGCGTTTTTCCGGTTACCTGCGCAATATATCGTTGCAAATCAACTATAGCATTTTTAACCGGTATATTTTCCGAACTTATAACTATCCGATTATAAGGTACGTTGGTATTGGTTTTAGCCGTCGTTAAGGTTGGGATAAAAACCAGTAATATACCAATAACTGCAACAGTATATTGTATCTTGATGGCATGTAAAATCTCCTTCATAACACTTAGATTTCCTATTAAATTGGTTAATGCTAAGTTCGGGAGAAAGTGTACCGACTACTACTACTTTCTTATTTAAAACCTAAACTATATTAATCGTAGCTCTCCGCAAAGTGATTTATACTCGCCTGATAATAGTTGTGTGATCGGTGCTTTTTAATGTTATCAGCTTTCATGTTTTTGTGCACTTGGTGGTTAAATTTTACCACAAAGTCATTAACGTATCCACAAAGCCTTTCTTAAATTATTGTTTTGTACTGAAATTCGCAAATCATTAGTCAGGTTTGCCAGATTACATAATAAGCAAAAATGTTCATCTGGTTACCTGGTTCCCGAACCGGCTTAACAACATTGTTACATATCAAAGTTGTTCCTTTTCCAACCTCGCATAGTTGTAAACCGGTACTACCAAAAAAATCCAGAATCTCTTAACATACGGTTAATTTTATCTCAACACTAAATGTATTTATTTGCCGGCATGAAGAACATCAAATATTTATATTCTCCTTTCTTATTGCTGTTTTGTGCACTCCTTATTGAGTCCTGTAGCAAATCATCAAACGATCAAAAAATACAGGTGTCACCACAAGAATTTCACGCAGGAAGTTACATTCAGAATGGCGATACGTTAAATTCTAAAAACAAATCGAATGGTCGCGCCATTAAAGGGACGCTCAAATCAGGCCAAACTTATTATCTGGCCAGCGACTATGCTACAGCTACGATAAATGCCGGTGATACACTGGTAATACAAAGCGGTGTAAAAGTATACATAATTGGCCCGGCAACCGGCGCCAATGCAATCGGCACGCAAGATCATTGTCCTGGAATTATAGTAAATGGAACATTTTTGTGTTTAGGTACTAAAGACAGCCCTAATCTGTTTACCGTTCAAAATGCTGCGTTAAAATCTGATCCGGCTAAAGACCCGCAAGATCCAAACACTGATCCTGCTTTTAAGGGTTTTTGGGGGGGAATACAGGGAGGCACAAATTCAGGCGATATTATTTTAAAATGGACGCGCTTTGAATACCTGGGTGGCCTTACGCCATCAAATTCTCCAACTCGTGCGACCTTAGACAGCTATGGTATATATTTCACAAATCCAAAAGCTAATTTTGTTGTGGAAGACTGCTGGCTTTATGGCTCACATGACGATATGTTACGGGTTGCGGGAGGGAAATTTGAAATAATGCGCAACACTTTCGAAAAAGTTGGCTTCAGCGCAGGGGAGTGTGTAAATATAAAAAGCGGAAGCGTAGGCGATGTTGCTTACAATGTGGCTATTGGGGGCACCGGGAACTGTTTTAAATCGGCCAATGCCGGAGGTCTGTCGCCACAGGCTAACATGACTGCCTACAATAATACAATGGTTAGTGGAGGTTACCGTCAGCAAAAAGCGGGCGAAGGCGGTTCGCTCGATTTTGAAAACGGCGGTCGGGGACTTGCTTATAACAATTTTATAATAGACTGTGCTTATGGTTTGAGTATTACGGGGGGCGCAGGTACTGTAGCTGCAGCCGATACCGCGAACATTAAATATGGGTATACGTACAACTATGGCGACAATACCAGTATTACCACACAGTTTTTACCGGCGGGATATATAACCAAAGCTCAAACGGGTGATATTAATCCGGGCAACAATACCATTCCCGGCGCTAATAACCCGATGTTTGTAAATTATCTGCTGCCCCTGCCGGCCAATACAATTTTTATCAGCGCCGACTATGTGGGCAGTTATAATTTCAGGTTACAATCCGGTTCGCCGGCTATCGGGAAAGGATATACCAGTTTTGCTCCTTATGCTGTTGTAAAGATTGATAAGGTATTAGGCGCAACGGAAATAACACCGCCTGGAAAAGATATTGGAGCTTATCAATCGAATGGCAGCGGGAATCAGCACTAAAATTGATCGCTGTCGACAAGTTCTATGGTCCGGTTTCCTGCCTTTGTTATTGTGTTGCTTGTTTGGATTTGATTTAAGCGCCGCGACTATCAGCGGTAAAGTAACCGACAGTGCTACCGCAACGCCAATTACTGGCGTTACCATTAAAATTGTTAATTCAAATGGTCTTGCTGTTACCAACAGTGAGGGCATTTATCAATTTAATAATTTATCGCCGGGTGTTTTTACGCTGATCTTTTCTTCGGAAAATTACGATCATCAAACGATAACAATTACGATAAGTAACCGACAAACGACAAATCTGGACATTGCTTTAAAAAAGCTAGTGGTTAAGCTTATCGAGGTAGTTGTGTTAGGTAAGATTAATCCCAGGACTGATAGGCAATCCCGTCTTACCGAAAAAAACAGTATCACATCGCTGGATATTGCATCTGGCGATTTAATTGAACATTCCGGCAGCATCAGTGCCGGTGATGCCGTGCAGCATATTCCGGGGGTTTCTGTATCCTACACCAACACCGGTAACAGCGACAAAGTGATACTCAGAGGAATGGAAGCCAAATACAGTTATGCATTAATTAACGGGTTTAAAATACCGAGTCCGGATGATAAAAGCCGGTATATTTCTTTGGATATTTTCCCGGCGGGGTTGTTACAAAGCGTACAGGTTTATAAATCGTTAACGGCAGATATGGAAGGTGATGCTATTGGCGGCGTGGTGAACCTGGTAATGAGATCGCCACCGGACAGGTTTTTGTTGCAGGCAGGATTGGGTACAGGTTATAACGGAAACTATTTTAATAATTCCTATCGCACATTTAATAGCCATGTAGTGCAGCACCAATCTCCCTATGAACGGTTCGGGCCATCTTATGTTGCAACCGGGGCCGATTTTACAAAAGATAATCTTTCCTTTTATAATAGCAAACCATTGCCTGACGTAACCGCCAATTTGTTGGTTGGTGATCAATTGATAAATAATAAACTCGGTTTTATTATCGCAGCGGATTATAAAAATATAAAAACAGGATCGAACGGTTTCTTTGTTCCTTTAAACACGCAGCCCAATTTAAATAATGTACCTGCTTTTTCTGATTATTATAATCAGAGTTACAACAACAACAAAATTGCACTAAGTATTTCCGACGAATTGGTATATCAGGCCGACGGTTTTAACAAATTTACCCTGAGCCATTTTTATTTGAGCCAGAAGGATATTGAGACCCGGAGCATGACGGACACCAGTTTGGCGTTAGGCAGATCATGTGCAGGCACGGGGAGAATATACATTAGCGACAGATCGCGTGTACACGAACAGGGCCTGAATAATATTAATTTGAAGGGAAATGATCAGCTGCACAATTTTAGCGTAGACTGGGCAGGTGTTTACTCAGTGGCGACAGGCAGTTATCCTGACTGGTCGGAATTGACTGCTAATACTGGCCGGTTATTGTCACCAACAGGTAGCATATCCCAGGCACCGTTACTGTTGGCGTCGCTTAACAGGACATGGCTTCGCAACAGGGAAAAGGATTATGACATCTATCTTGATCTGCACTATAGGCCGGAATTATTTAATAAAAAACTTGTTTTAAGTACGGGCGGCTTGCTTCGCGACAAGACGAGGGATAATTTTTACAATAGTTACGTGTTTTCGCCGAACATTAATGAACCATTTACCAATATCTATAATGCTGTTTGGACTGATAATAACGGCCCACAAAACCCGCTCGGTAACATAAATAATCCCAATACATACACTGCTAAGGAGCGTATAAATGCTTATTACCTAATGGCTGACCTGCAAGCAGGCAAATCAGAATTTTCGACCGGGTTAAGATTGGAGCAAACCAATCAGACCTTTGTTTCAGCACTTGACCCAAGTGTAAGTTTTGGCCAAACAGTTAGTATTCAATACAAGGACTGGCTGCCTGATATTAACTGGAAGTATAATCTCGATAAAAATAAAC
>DASYEP010000101.1:0-6238 GCA_036498965.1 Mucilaginibacter sp. | reverse complement strand
CCATTTTTTTGCATAAAGCAAGGAACAACGTTTAAAGCTTACATAGGCGGTTTTTAAAATAAACTGTTGAAAGAAAAGCGAATAAAAAAGAGAAAAATATTACGGCGGGGTAGCTCAGATGGTTAGAGCGTAGGATTCATATCCGCTGGTTAGCGGACGGCAGTTCTGGATAGATGTTCTTAAATAAAAATATTACGGCGGGGTAGCTCAGATGGTTAGAGCGTAGGATTCATAACCCTAAGGTCGGCAGTTCGATCCTGCTCCCCGCTACCTTACTGGGCAAGTCGGTTTTTAATACTGATTTGCCCTCTTTTTTTTCACCAAAATCGGCCTTTAGAGCATTGAAAACGCGGATTGCGTCATTAATTCGAGTAGTTCGATGTTGCGAACCATCAAAAGTCATATTTTCGGGGAACATCGAACTAATGATTTTTCTTTTTTCCTGTATATCAGCGTTTTCGTACAATTCAGGTAAATGAGCGGCATTTGACAGCGCCTTTTGCAGCAAGGGGCCAATGCGGAAAGTATTCGCCGACAATTCCAATAGTCTGCCTTCTAAAATTGAAATTTGTCGTTCGCTGTCATTTTTAATTTTCCGGTAATCGGCCGAATCCAGGTCCCCGAGTAAAAGAAGTTCGCGCGCCCTATCAATTTTTTCCGCGAAACCGTTTAATTGCTTTCGGCAAACGGATAGTTCGTTATTACGGCCGCCAATTGTCTGCTCAAAAACATCGGTCAATATTTGTTTATACAAGTCAAGCATGGCAGGATTGATGGCATATTTTCTTAACTCATTCTCAAATTCCCTGTTTACCAGGTTTGCATTAAATCTAACACCGCATTTCGCAAAGCAGTGATAGTAATGATAATGCCTGGTGCATCCTTTTGAAGCACTGCCGGTAAGCATGTAACCGCATTTAGGGCAAATCAAATACCCACGCAGCGGCAATTCTATCGGAGAAGATATTTTACTTTTAATTGATTTTTTACGGCCATCCAAAACGTCCAATACCCGATTAAATAAATCTTCGCTCACGATAGCTTCATGTAATCCGGGCACCGTATGAGCTTCTTCGTCTTTGTACTTAGGTATGAATATCCGACCGCAAAACACCGGGTTGCGTATAATTTGCCAAAAGTTTTTCCTGCCGCAGGATAGCCCTTTGTTTCTTGCTTCGCGCCAAATTTGGTCTATGTACCAATTGCCGGTAGCCAACTGCTCGAAAACCCATCGCATGATGCTTGCATCCGGCTCCTGTGGACAAATATATTTCTGTCCATTTTCGTTGACCTTGTTTGCGTAGCCAGTAACCGCAGGCCCCATCCATCGTCCCTCCTTTCTCGCACGACGCATACCGAAAAAAGTATTCAACGCCCTTCTGTCGTTTTCAACCTCGGGTTGAGCAAGATAAATTGCCAGCATGAGTTTATTTTCCGGAATCGAAATGTCAAGTGGCTGCTCAATAGCTTGCGGTTCGACACCAAGGGAAGCCAATAGGTTAATCATCTGGTAAGCGTCTCCGGCATTTCTGCTAAAGCGATCCCATTTTGTAAAAAGTATTAAGTCGGACTGACCACGTTTCTTTTTTAAGTCGATAAGTAACTTTTGCCATTCGGGCCGGTTGAATGATTTGGCAGAGCAATCCTCATAGATTACTTTACGAACTTCTATTCCCTTAATTGAGCAATATCGGGTAAGGACCTCCTCCTGGCTTCTCTGGGAATATCCCTTATCTGCTTGTTCATCGGTGCTCACCCTGATATATAGATCGGCTGTCTTCATAACTATGATGGCCTGTTTCAGATTCCTCTTTAAGATATTGATTTACAGTCAATTTAGCTAAAAAATACAAGAAATCCAAAATAATTTCAGCATCTTTTTCGTCGACTTTCAACCCTTCGTCCGCTAAAAGCCTGATCGCCTGGGCGGTCTTGACGTTTCTCTTATCCGGCAATTTTTCCATTATTAAAACCTAAATCAGGTTACAATAATGGCCAGATGCTCATAGGAGTCCGGGTAGCCGCAAGGTCGGCAACCCCCAATAAAAATTAATCAAACTTCCATGCACACAGGATGGCATTGCATCGCGTAAACAACCGGAAGCAGCAAGCAGGGAAACTGTCAAGGGTGGCGCAAAAGACTCCAAAAAAATATGCGCCATTTACATGCCCTTGACGGTTTGCCTGCGGTGCTAATTTTGTGAAAGCGGTGCAATGTCATTTGTGATTATTAAATTCCGTTACAATGCAGCTATGTAACGAGAAACGAGTTGCATTGCTGCGAACAGGGCGAGGCTGGCGGCGAATGAATTTAGCGTGACAACGCGTGATGTAATGTTCCGCCTGCCGCAGCCCAATCCGATACAAGTGCCCGCTCAAAGAATACTGGTCATTAAATATCGCCGATGAATCGCCACCGCTTTAGTAACCAAACTGGTTACCGCCGGGAATAATTCCTTTATGACATTTGTATCCGGCAGATAGTTGTCCCGATATCTTACACCGACGTAGCTGTCTTTAAGCACCCGAAAATTAGATTTGCCCGATTCGCTTCCCAGGTCGAATACAATAGTTAAATCCTCCGTGAACATTTGCGTGATGCGCAACAACCGTAAAAGATTATGGGTGCTGATACGATAGCCCAGCACCGAACGGATAACCGCTACTAAAATACATTCCGCGCTTTGATGCATGGAAAACAAGGCAGCTGAATAAGCTTCTTCAGCTAAGTAAAATTCAGCGCCGGTCAAAAACTCATTCGCCTGCCTGCTCCATCTTTCCCAATTTGCTTCACCATGATCGACATTCAGGATATTTCGCATCGACCGGAACCTGGGCATTAACAAATCACCGGAAAGGAAGATCGACGGGCAGGCTAATGCATTCGAAAAAAAGCGGTCACCCGAATTGACGGCGTTTAAAAAAGCATTGGCATAATGGACAAGGATAAAGACTTTCTCGGCGCTACAGCTTTCTTCAAGCATGGTACCTAAAGCCAGCGCTTCGCCCGTTTCGAAATCAGCCGTCAAAACCAAAAAGTAAATAACATTGTCTTTACCCGGCTTTTCACCTAAGCAAATAATGGCCCAAGCCGAAGGCAGCTTCTTCTTTATAATGGCAACTGATTTGGTCAGCCTTTCCTTATAGGATGGCGTGAAGTCCAGGTCGAGCCTGTAAAGTTCAGGAGCGGGACTAACAACAATCTCACTTACTTCTAAATCAGTGTTGCTGTTATTGCGATTATAAATTAGCCACATGATGCCAAATAGCTTTTGCAGGTTTTCGTAGATCAGCAATAAATCTTTCGCGTCCACGAACTCTTTCGCAGGCTTCGCTGACAGGCCGTACCGCAGCCATTCGTAAAGTTGGGCACGATAATCTGCAAGCTGGTAACCCCGGAAGAATAACCGGATACCAAGCGCCGGATCAAGTAACTCGGCCTCATTAAGATTGCAAGGATATTCCGGCCATTCTTCAGGCTCTTTACGAATATCGTCCATATCTTTAAACGTGCACTTCAACATCAACCCCGAGAAAGAAGGTTTCTTTAAAATAAGAGCCACTTCGATCAATTTTAAGGTGAGCTCGTAGTTAAACAATAAACCTGACGGGCTGCCATGGCCATCGGTGTAGTAACCGTACCCGACCACCCGGTCACGCCATATCTGCAATTGCTTGAGATGGCCTGTTAATGAATCAGCAGAAAAGAAATCGTCAATCACAATAAAAGGGTCCTGTATTTCTTTTGGAGAAAGGGTTATAGGGCAATTAGCCCATTCGTTAAATTCGGATAACATTGCTGGACAATTAAGCCGGGCGGCATTGTCCGGCAGATTCAAAATAAAAGCAGGACGAACCCGTACCGAACCAAAACAAGTTGTGTTTTACAAACCGGAAGTTGTTTCTTACTTTTACAAAATACCAATACCTTTGACCTATGGCAGAGACTATACATATAGGAAGAAAAATCAGTCGTATTCGTGAATTGCGCGGGATGAAACAAGAGGCGCTCGCTACTGAATTAGGCATAAGCCAGCAGGCCGTTTCTAAGATTGAGCAAAGCGCTGAAATTGAAGATTCTGCGTTAGACAAGATCGCGAATGCTTTAGGAGTTTCTGTTTCAGTTATTAAGAATTTCGATGATGAAAAGGCTATCAACCTTTTTAATAATATTTACAACAATCAATTTCACGAAAATTCCGTTGGTTTCATCTACCAGCAATTTAATCCGATTGAAAAAGTAATCGAACTTTACGAACGACTTTTAGCCAGTGAACGTGAAAAAGTAGAGTTATTGAAAAATCAAGGAAAATAAATCCTCAATCTAAAACATATCATTTTAAAGGAATGCTGAGAAGCGTTCCTTTTTTGTTTAAAAATAAAACCTCCTTGCGCTTGCCGCTTGGAGGTTTCAACCTAAACCTTATCACAAATCGGCTTTGGGGCCAATTGATTTCTAAATATACAAGATTTTCCCCTGTTTTTTATTGCATTATGATTGAAGTGGATACCAGCCTGTGAATAACGTTTGTGAAGTATGAGCGAAAAGCCGGACGAAGGCAAATGCCCTTAACGCTATCGTGTATTAGTTCTTGCCTGCTTTTTCCGATGCCTGTTCCTTCCGTGGATTGCCTCGTCATCGATATCATTGCTTATTTGAATATCAATAGTATCATTAAACCTATCGATGTGATTATCATTGGAATCATGAGCAATATGATCATTAAGCGCATTTCCCTGGCGCGTTTCTGCTCGATCCGATCCGTCTGTTCTGACAATTTCATCATTAAGACCCGGTTGCCTTCCGTCAGGTCCAGGATTTTCTGAACCGCGTCTATAAAGTTCATCAGTTCGGTTTCGCTGTTCAGTTTTGCCGGTTCCTGTTGGCTGGCCGATTTCTCCGTATTTTGCGATTGTTCTGCTGTTTGCTTCGCTAACTGCTTTGCTGTCTCTATTTTGCTCATAGTAAATAAGTTTAATTATCTCCCCCCATCTGAAGCGGTTGCCTAATGCCTGCCCTTTCGCTTTGAAATTGTTATAGAAGTAAGTGATCCCGCTAATCCTACCGGTCGAAGCCTGGTTAAAAAGCAGGTGAATCCCCTGCCGTTCTGCATCTTTGATAAATTCTTGCAGCGACATATTGAGATTCAATAGCTTTTTGAGCTTTTCCTGCAATACCATTTTGTCGGAAGGTTTCCCGGTTCGCAGAACCATTTCCAGTTCATCCTTTTTAGGGGCACGATCTGCTCTATAGCTATGTCGCTTTATAGCTATCCCGTTAGCTTGCTCTATAACTCTATAACTACTCTGCTCTACGGGTATCAGGTTATATTGGTATTCCAATTTTCGTAAGATCGCTTCGCTTCTTTTAAAATTATTGCTGTCAGACACCACACTACCGTCAAAGCAAATCCGGTTGACCAGTAAGTGGATATGGGGATGGCCTGCGTCATGATGCCGAAAAATAAAGTATTGATTATTCGTAAATCCCATCCCTTGCAAATAATCGTGGGCAATAGACAACAATGTCTGCTTGTCTAATGAATCGATTTCTTCTTTTGAAAAGTTAAGGCTGGTATGATAAACGTACTTTGACAGCCTGGGTCTCAGTTGCCGGATCAAGTCAACTTCTTTTTTAATATGTGGAAGCTCAGGCGAAGTAAAATTTGTATCCAGTAATTCAGGACGACGCGACGGATCTGCAAGGTTCAGCTTCCGCAAGTTATAGCCCAATGCTTTCATAAAGTTTGTACCTATCTGCTGATCAGCGATCATGATACAAAAACTTGTTAAATATCTTTTCCTGTTGCTGGTGGAGTTGCAACAAAGTTATCAGCAAATCCCGCCCGATACGGTTGGTATGGGCCAGCCTGGTTAACTGGTTCAGATTAACCCCGATTTTTTTAAGTTCCAAAAAGGAATCCAGGTCGATACGGTTCAATTTGGGTTCGGGGAATTTACCCTTGAATAATTTCTCACGAATCAGACCAGAGGTGGTTCGCCCGGTGACTACCGATAATCGCTCTAACCTTTTGAGTTCATCATCAGTCAGACGAACGGTGAAATTCACCGACCTGACTTCTCCAGTATTCAACTTTGGCCTGCTCATTAATCGAAGATATTCGGACACCCCAAATCAAAAAGGTAGCGTAGAGGTTGGAAACCTCAGATTGTGTAATACTGAGCGTCGATAATTGATCAACTGGAAATTACATTGTTTATCGTGCCGGTAATTGAT
>DASYEP010000100.1:0-6068 GCA_036498965.1 Mucilaginibacter sp. | reverse complement strand
TGGTTGATATCAATTTAGTAACTATTACTCGATAGCTAAATTTCGATGTTTAAATATAGTGTTATTTTAATTTAGGGCGAGTTTTTTTGGTACGGAAATATGAATAGCTGAAAGCCACATCCTAATAAAAATAATTCTTATTTTTACTGTCACCGCCTATTAAACCAGATCAATTATGTTTACATTTTTTAAGATTAATAAAATTGCAATACAAGCGATTGTTTTTTGTGTGATTTTCTCTTCGTTTTCGCCTGCCCATGCTCAAACCGATGCTCCAAAATTTAAAGTAATAGCTTTTTACACCGCCAGGGAGGATAAAGCGCATATCAGTTTTGTACACGAGGCTAACCAATGGTTCCCAAAAATGGCGGCTAAATATCATTTTCAATACGATTCCACAAAGAACTGGACTAACATGAACGCCGAGTTTTTGTCGCATTACCAGGTAGTTATATTTTTAGATACACGTGCGGATGATCCAGCACAGAGGGCAGCCTTTCAAAAATATATGGAAAGTGGTGGCGGCTGGATGGGTTTCCACTTTGCTGCGTTTGCGCTTACTCCGTCAGATTTTCCGCAGAACTGGGATTGGTACCATAATAAATTCATAGGAGCCGGCCAGTATGTAAGCAATATATGGCGACCTTCAACCGCAATTTTGGATGTAGACCGCAATTTCCCGGCGACCAAACACATGCCAAAAACATTTAAAACTTCGCCAAACGAATGGTACAGATGGGAATATGATCTGCGTAAAAACCCGGACATTCAAATATTGTGTTCAATTGATTCGGCAAGTTTCCCGTTAGGTACCGGCCCGAAACAAAGTGAGATCTGGCATAGCGGTTATTATCCGGTGGTGTGGACCAACAAAAACTACAAGATGATTTACTTTAACATGGGGCATAATGATATGGACTACGAACATAAATACGATAATACCGACAAAACATTATCCTATACATTCAGCAGTGAAATGGAATCAAAGCTGATCATTGATGCGTTATTGTGGTTGGGAGGGAGTAAGAAATGAGGTCGGAGGTCAGAGATCGGAAGTCGGACTTAGCGACGAAGGCGAAATTTTCAGCAAGCATTTTCATCTTTCGGACTTTGCCGACTTTCGGACTTCCGGACTGAAAAAATCAATTATTAAACCAATAGGTAAACTTAAACACCAAATACCTATTCTTAACATTAAATGGCCCTGGTAAGTAATTATCGGTGTATACGATAAAGAAATCAGATGCCGGCCGGTACCTCCATTGCAAGCGGGTATTTATATTGAAATTCTTCGCTTGTTCGTTGTATTGAAAAAATCCCGTAAGGAAAAAAGTATTGGTCATAGTTACATCCACCTTTGGGCCAACCAGCCAAAAGCTTTTCTGACCCCAGGGCTGGGGCAATTGAAGCACATTTAAGGTATTACTCCAAAAAATATTAACGAAGGGTTGAAAGCGGTAGCCTATATCATTTGCCAGGCTGATTTTTTTTCCATTGGCATAGTAGCCGCCATAGTCAAGCGTGAAATCGTATGTAAATACACTTTGCGGTATGGAAAAGTAAGATAATTCTGCATTGTTCCAATGACTTTCAAAGCCCGTAGGAAGTGTGTGACCGGTATAATTAGTTGGATCATATGGTGAAAGCAGTTTCACAAAATCGTGCTCAACCAAACCAGTCAATAGGCTTCTGTCTCTGAACGTTACCTGGTATGATAAATAATTCCGGTAGTCGGTAGAATTGAAGGAGCCATCGTAATAATCTGTAAAATTTATCATCGGTCCATGGCTTAAAATGACGCCGCCAGATGGGAAAAAGAGTCGACTGATATATGGGTTAAATTTAACATATCCCTTCCTCGGAACGTAGCCAACTTCGGCATTGTAATTAGCACCCACAAACTCATACTCCGCCCCAACTGTCCAATATCTATTGGCGAACTGCACGTTGCCGGCCTGACTAAAGTCGTGACCGGTTTTACCGGGGGTGAAGGATTTTAATATAAGCTCTTTGCCCGTCCACAAATTATCGGCTGAAGCAAGGTTATATTCTATACCAATGTTGCTGTTGTATTTAGAGTTATTGGCCTGCGGGGCAACCGGTGCTGCCGGGTAATTGAAAGCTATTTTATTGACAAACAGGAACCCGATATTTGAACGGGCAAATACTTTTCGTTGTAGTGCGATGGTGGTAAAGTTCTGCGCCGGTAACGAATCATTGCTGTTAGTTTGCATATCCATCACGCCTATGCGCCAGTCTTTATTAAGCTTGCCGCTAAGCCTGAAACCTCCCAGTATATTTGAGTTTAACCCGATACGTCGCGAAAAAAAAGGCCGGATGGTAGCATAGCCAAAATTATTAAACTGGTCGCCATTTTCGAGAAAAAACTGGCGCGTTTCGGGATAAAATAGTTCAAACCTGCTTAAATTAGTTACCTGCTTATCGGCATCAACCTGCGAGAAATCGGGATTAACGGTAAGGTCGAGATTAAGTGCCGAGGAAACGGCGATTTTTGCATCTACACCCGCCTGTACTTTAGCAGCGATGTCTTTATGGTTCGAATAATCTTTAGTAACACCACCAAGTATATAGGGTATAATGGAGATGTTAGTGCCCGGATCAGGAGGTGGGTTATCCCAAACTAATGTACCGGTATACGCAAGTGACGCTGTCGGGAATTGCCGCGGAACAGGTGCCCAGCTCGATTTTTCAGTTGTTTTTAGGTCATTACGGCTAAAGTTAATGCCCCATTCAACTATTCCTTTTTTGTAACGAATGGTGGTAAAAGGAATGGCCGCTTCAAATACATATTTGTCGGGATAATCCTTAACGGCTGAGGTCCATTTATTGGTCCAGTTCAAATCAACCTTTCCGCCTTCGTACATGGTACCGTCCCACTGGGCGCCTTCGGCATTTGATCCAAACGAAAAACCGTTTGTTTGATCATTAAAGGTGTCCATAAAAAAAATGAAGTTGTCGTTTTTTAAAAAGCTGAAATCACGCTTTAACGATTCAACCATGTTAGGACCTGGCAGAGCCTTGTAGCAAATTGCCAGGATATATATGTTTTTTTGATCGTAAGCCATTTTTACCTCGGTACGTACTTTGGCCAGGCTGGTATCCATAGGCAAAACCATCATGAAGTTTGCGGTCACTTCAGCATCTTTCCAGGTTTGTTCGTCCACAATTCCATCTACCTTAATATCCGAGGTGGCCCGGTGAATATGATAGCGAAAACCCGAGTTTCTTTTTTGAGAAAGTAATTGTAAACAGGGTAATAAGCAAAGAAAGGCAAGTAAAAATCTCAGTTTCAAATTAGGGTGGTTTTTAGTAGTTTTTAGTCAAAAAATCATCGATATTAGTTGTAATCAGGCAAGTTTAATACAGTTTTCCCTAATCATGCTTCATTATTAAAATATTTATATGGAAAATGACTCTGATTATCGAAATTTTTAGCTAATTGACTTTCATTTGTTAATAAAGTGTCATTTGTTAATAAGTTTGGGCAAAAACAAACATTTTCCTAAAAAAATAGATGTTAATTTTTGTTAAAAAATTAGTCTGCTAACTCTATAGGTTTTATATTTGCGTAATTATTATTATCGGTCTAACCAATTAGTTCTTTATGGTAAATAATGAGGTCAGTTACTACAAAAAGAGTTAGCGCCAGCTTTCTCTTTTTTTGTTTTATAGGGGTCTTAAACTTATCTTAAAACCTTATTAATTTCATCTAATAAATATCCTTTCAGGTCATCGTTATATTCCCAAAACATTACGCCGCCAAGCTTTTTATCTTTAGCATACTTACATTTTTTCTTTACCGACCATTCATCGTCATAGGTTATAAACTGCCGGGTTGAGGCATTGTACAACCACGGGGCTTTTGCGTTCCTGTCCCGATGCAGTTTATATCCATTTTGATTTACCAGGCTATCCTTTATTACTGTATATCCTTTATTCCTCGAGTAGGTAGCTACGGAGTCGCCAAGCCCTTTTGCGCCGGCTACTAAATTTGAAACGCGTCCGTAAAAGGCAAGGCCCAATACCAGCTTATTAGCAGGTACGCCAGTCGCGGTAAAAATCTTTACAGCGTTATCGGCGTTATTTTGTGCCTTATAAGCTTTTGATGCATATAAACTTGTGTGGTGCGATGCTATTTTACCGCCCGAAAAATCGTACGTCATTAAATTGATATAATCCAGGTATTGTTGTGCCTTTGCCATCTCGGTATGATCAAGAAACGAACTAAAAGCACCCGCTGCCGTCGTTAGAAGATATTTTTTACCGCTTTTAGCACCAAGTTCATCTAATTGCTTGCGCAGTTCGCCGAATAATAAGGTATAGTTTTGGTTGTCTTCAGGACGATAAATATTGCCTTCAAACCCAGGCCGCCCTGGGTATTCCCAGTCGATATCAATGCCGTCCATATCGAATTTTTTGATAATATCAACAGCGCTGGCTACAAACGCCCGCCGGGAAGTGTCTGTTAATACCGCGTCCGAAAACTTGCCGCTCCAGGTCCAGCCTCCTATAGAGATTAGTATTTTAAGAGCAGGGTTTTGTTTCTTCAACAGGTTTAAATGCCTGAAATTTATGGTGTCGGTCGCCTCCCTGTGCAGCCAAGCCCGGTTGTTTTTTATATCAACGAAGGCATAATTTATATGGGTAAGTTTTTGGGGTGTAATCAGATCCGTATTTATCAAACCCCTGTAACCACCCACGTAGCCTATTATTACCTTTTTGTTTTGGGCTATTGATGGCGCTGGTTTAAACAAGTTAGCAGTTACTATTAAAAGTATAGAAAACGGCACACCCCATTTTTTCGCAATAAAACCCTTTAGCCCTGGAACCATAATAAATCGCATGCTTATATTTTTAGCCGGAGTCTTTTCTTTTCCAGGAAGCCCGTTATTATAATTACTATAAACGAAACAGCAAATGAACGTATGATACCGCCCGTACCGAAATTAAAAAAGTGAGGATACCTGATATGTAGTATATAAAAAATTGCTACCTGGAAATAAGGTATCAAGTAGCAGGTGAGGGTGCTGGTTCCTGCAGGCTTTATAATTTTGAACCAGTTTTGCTTGCCGTTAACATCAATCAGCCAAATAAATAGCTCAAATAACAAAACACCAATACCAGTACATAGAAAAACCCACGACGGCGTTGAATGAATTTTCGAGATACCCTCCGTATATGGCCTGACAAAAAAGCCGAGTGCTATGAGCGCTATTCCTATTATAGTAAATATTGGCCATAGCCGTTTGTAACCACCACCTGCTATCATTTTGGAATATAGTAAGGATATAACTACTCCAAACATCATTAATGATGCCGATGCCCCGTCTTTAACAAGCCATAATTTAAAAAACCATAGTTTATGGTCGAACAATGAACCATGGATGCCAAGATTAATTGCAACTAAAATGATAAGGGCGCCAATTAGCAATGGAAATCTTCCTTTCACAATTAAAAATACACCTGCACAAAGCAAATAAGACCAGCCGATAATGCCTAAAATTCCCCACCAGGAAGGTTCCAGTCCCCGCGGCGCGCCATGTCTATCTACGCCTTTGTAAAGAATTGCCAATATGATAAGGATGACTACACCGGCCCCCATAAACATATATTTTTTAGTTTTTGAAAGGGTTTCGGGATAATCAAGCCATATTAAAAAGAAACTTAATGTTAGTAAAAGTTCCCAAACACCAAGCGGCAGTATTGCAGCTGAGCTGTATTCTTCCATATTTACATGAAAAAAGCCCATCACAATTAACGCAAACGATCTTAAAAGAATATAACCCGCTATTGCCGTAAAAGAGTCGCCCTTGTTAATCCGCCTGCCGATTGCCAGAGGAATTGACAGACCCGCGATAAACAAAAATATCGGGAAAATGGTATCAGCAAAATGCATCCCGTCTTCATTTGCCTTAACGTGATCTATCCATTCGGGCACATTACGCACCCCGCTTAAATCATTCACGAAGATCATGAAAAACATATTCACGGCCCTGAATACATCAATGGAAAGAAGGCGTTTTGTCGGAATCATAATAGCGGCTTAT
>DASYEP010000099.1:0-12312 GCA_036498965.1 Mucilaginibacter sp. | reverse complement strand
TATTACATGGCTTAATGGGCGCATTAAGTAATTGGGATAAAGTAATAGAAGATTTTCGGTCAGAATACAGGGTAATTATACCATTGCTGCCAATTTATGATTTACCGCTATTAACAACTGGTGTAAAAACCCTTGCTAAGTATGTTCATAAATTTGTAACTTATAAGGAATTAACAGATATAACATTGCTTGGCAACTCCTTAGGCGGCCATGTTGGATTAATATATGTGCTTTCGCATCCCGAAACTGTGAGGTCGATGGTTTTAACGGGCAGTTCGGGTTTGTATGAAAATGCTTTTGGCGGGTCGTTCCCTAAGCGTGGCAGTTACGAATTTGTAAAAGAAAAAGTGGAGTACACATTTTATGATCCCCAGGTAGCAACCAAAGAATTGGTTGATGATGTTTACAAAACCGTGAACGACCGACACAGTGTTATAAGGATATTGGCTATGGCTAAGTCAGCCATACGTCATAATATGAAAAAGGATTTACATAAGATTGAAATTCCCGTCTCATTAATATGGGGTAGAGATGATAAAATCACACCTCCAGAGGTTGCGGTTGAATTCAACCAGTTACTGCCTGACGCTGAATTACATTGGATTGACCATTGCGGGCATGCACCGATGATGGAGCATCCCGTAGAATTTAATAGAATACTGAAAAGTTTTTTAGAAAGAATAAGGGTATAATATGTATGCAATTGATTTAATAACTGATGCGGTTACTCCGGCACATACTTCTGATAGTATTCAGAAAGTACTTGACCGTATGATCGAATTTCGCATCAGGCATTTACCAATTGTTAATGAAGAGCAGTTTCTCGGCCTCATTTCCGAAAATGATTTTGTAACCGAAAGCGACTACCAAACTCCTATTGGCACATTGGCGCTTTCATTGGTTAACCCTTATGTGTTAGAAGACCAGCACGTATATGATGTGATCCGGATGTTTGATGGGTTGCAGTTAACTGTTGTTCCGGTATTGGATGTGAAGAAAAACTATCTGGGATTAATTTCGATCAACGCTATCGCAAAATATTTTGCCAGCCTTACATCTGTTTCACAACCGGGAGGCATCATAGTGCTTGAAATTAACGATAAAAACAACTCCCTGGCCCATATGTCACAGATAGTTGAATCGGACAACGCTCAAATTTTAAGTTCTTATGTAAACACGTTCCCCGATTCAACCCGGATGGAAGTGACCCTTAAAATAAACAAACTGGACCTTTCGAACATCATCGCTACCTTTTTGCGGTACGAATACGATATCAAGGCTACTTTTAATCATAGTGAAGAGAATGGTAATTCCAGGGACCGGTACGATTCATTAATGAATTACTTAAATGTGTAGTTTGTTCATCTGTTCGCTGGTTCACTAGTTCATTGGTACCCGGCCAATAAAAAAAAACTAAGACCAATGAACTAATGAACTAATGAACAAATAAACTAATGAGAATAGCAGTTTACGGCAGGCAATTTAACGATCAGGCGGTAGTCCCGTATATACAGCAGGTATTTGATAGTCTTATCCAGCACGGCGTTGAGGTGTATGTTTACCGGCAACTTCATGATTATTTAAAAAAAAATCTCAAATCGATAGATTACAAGGTATTAGAACCAACCGACGAAATAAAGGGAGTTATTGATGTTTTTTTAACCCTGGGCGGGGATGGTACCTTACTCGATATGGTTACTGTAATCCGCGATTCAGGTATCCCGGTTATAGGTATCAACTTCGGCCGGCTCGGTTTTTTGGCGAGCATTAATAAAAACGATATAATAGCTGCTATTTATGCGGTCGTAAATAAAGAATTCACCCTCGACTCCCGGGAACTTCTAAGCATAACGTCGGAGATTGAAATATTTGGTAAGGATAACTTTGCCTTGAATGATATTACCATTCATAAGCGCGATGATGCGGCTATGATAACTACCCATGTTTTCCTCAACGATGAATTTTTAAATTCATATTGGAGCGATGGCATTATTATATCCACGGCAACAGGATCCACGGCTTATTCATTAAGTTGCGGCGGTCCTATTATTTTCCCCGAATCAAACAGTACGGTGTTAACACCTATTTCTCCTCATAACTTAAATGTGAGACCCATCGTGTTACCCGACAGCTGTACACTTTTTATTGAGGTGGAGAGCAGGAGCGCCAACTATTTGGTAACCTGCGATTCAAGGACAGCGGTAATAGAGAAGAAAATACGTTTTAAAGTTAAGAAGGCAGGTTTTCAGCTAAATCTTGTGCGTTTAAATAATGAAAGTTATTTATCGACGTTAAGAAACAAACTTTTATGGGGGCTGGACGCCCGTAACTATTGATTTGCCGATGTATAAATTTACCGCGTTAATACTATTGATTTTTCTTTCAACTAATTTAAGAGCCCAAACCTGGGAACTTGGGGGATCTTTTGGAGGAGCGGGATATATGGGTGATTTGAATGAAACTAACCCGGTTAAAATAAGCGGTCTGGCATTCGGTGGTTTTGTGAAGCGTAATTTTGACGGTTATTGGTCGGCAAAGCTAAATTACACTTATGGTACTATCAGCGCGGCAGACAGTAATTCAAGCAATCAGCAATTTCGTGATCGTAATTTAAGTTTTACCACTTATTTAAGCGAATTAAGCTTAATAGGAGAGTTCAATTTTTTTCACTATATACCCGAGGCCGGTAAAAATAAATTTACACCTTATATATACTTTGGCTTGGCTGCGGTTAACTATACGCCCAGCACGTTATTAAATGGCTCAAGATATGATCTTAGGGCCATTGAGACAGAAGGGCAGAAAAAGGCTTATCCTACTACTGCATTTTCAATACCCGTTGGTGCGGGCGTAAAGTATAACTTTTGGGGCAAATTGACCCTCTCTGCAGATCTGGGGTACCGGCGACCAAACACCGATTATCTGGATGACGTTGGCGGTAATTATCCGGCTAAAACGACAAACCGGACTTTTAATAACCTGGCCGATCCATCAGGAATAAAAACCGGCAACTATATCGGTACACCGGGTACGCAACGTGGTGATTCCAACCCAAGGGACACCTATTTCTTCATGCAATTTTCTATCTCTTATACCTTTGTTACTTATAAGTGCTATTTCGAGAGGTAGCGGGAGGAACAAAGTATTCTGTCTCTACGTTTTTTCCCTAAAGAAAGAAAATCTAATTGCATCTTTGTTGCAATAAATAAAGCGGAAAATCGTTGATGATTTAAATGGCGTCTTCATTGCCATTGTATCCAATTATTTAACCTTAAACTTTTGAAATCATGGCCGAACTTAATTCTTCACCAGAAAAATCAGGCAGAAAACGCTTTGGAAAGCGTACACCCCTACGTGTCGATCTTACCGCAATGGTTGATCTTGCATTTTTGCTGATCACTTTTTTTATGCTGACTACTTCGCTTATTAAACCCAAGGCAATGCCATTGGTGATGCCGGTCGCCGTGCATCCCGAGCCAGTTTCTGAAAATCGTACGATGACAATTTGCCTGGGCAAAAACAACCAGCTGTTATGGTATTTGGGAATGGCGGAAAAGCCATTAATAGCGCCTCAGTTTATTAGTAACGGAAACGGACTTCGTACCGCAATAATTGAAACTGGTAAAAGGGTGCTGGCTGCTACCGGAAAAAGCTTGATCGTGTTGATTAAACCGGCTGAACATTCCGTTTACGCTAACCTTGTCGACGTCCTTGACGAAGTTGATATTACAAAAGTACCGACCTACGCTATAGTTGATATTTCTAAAACCGACATCGATCTGCTAAAACAAAAGGGGATGTATTAAGAGTTGGCAGTTGGCAGTAAGCAGTTGGCAGTTGTAAAAGTAGATTCGATTTTGCAGTTGTAAAACGATTAAGTCACCTCTTTAGTTGAACCGATTCAAGTTGCAACCTATTCGTTACTCGATGCCAACTGCTAACTTCCCACTGGAAACTGCCGGCGGAGTGCTACCGATTGCTAACCGCTCACTGTCAATTAAGGCCGCAAAAGAGATCAAAAAACAAAACATTTTCTTTTCTCACGGCATACTAAAAAAAATACAATTAAGTTTTACCTTTGTTGCCTGAAAAAACCGACTGATTTTTAGGGACAAACTAAAAAACCGGTTGATTTTTATTATTGATGAATCAAAAGCAAAACGTTGGGTAGTATGTTATTAAGCATTTTCTATAAAATTACATCTCATTTAAGCCCGGCTTATGGCTTTTAATAATCGGTATGATGGGATATAAGCATAAGATTGATTTGTTGAAATTGCCAAAACACATAGCTATAATTATGGATGGCAATGGAAGATGGGCAAAGGAAAAAGGCAAATTAAGAATATTTGGTCACCACAATGGTGTGTTGTCGGTTAGGGATGTTGTAGAAGGCGCCGCTGAACTTGGTATCAATTACCTTACCTTATACACTTTTTCGTCGGAAAACTGGAACAGGCCAAAGCTTGAAGTGATGGCAATTATGGAGTTAATGGTCTCTACCATCCATAAAGAGATTGATCGCCTCATGAATAATAATGTACGTTTAAAGGCAATAGGCGATTTAAATATGCTTCCCAAAAAATGCGTTGACGAATTAACTAACGCAATCTATAAAACTTCAGGAAACACCGGACTTGTGCTAACGCTGGCTTTGAGTTATAGCTCAAGGAACGAAATTTTACAGGCTGTAAAGCAAGTAGCCAGTAAAGTGCAGAGCGGCGAACTAAAAATAGATGATATTAATGAAGAAACTTTTGAAAACAATTTATATACAACCGGCATGCCCAACCCCGAATTGCTGATCAGAACCAGCGGCGAATATCGCATTAGTAACTATTTGCTCTGGCAAATAGCGTATGCCGAATTATACTTCACATCAAAGTTGTGGCCCGATTTCCGTAAGGAGGATTTGTTCGAAGCTATCCTTGATTATCAGAAACGGGAACGCCGTTTTGGCTTGACCAGCGAGCAAGTCAACTAAATTTTTACTTTTAACACTTTTTAACAACTGTATAAATTATTTTTAGCCCACTAAAATATTCGAATGAATAAATTTCTTTTTGCTATTCTTTTCTCTGTATTGACTACTGCTGCTTTGGCCCAGGTTTCAAACCAAAGATATTCGTTATCGAAATCATCCATACCTGCTGATAGTTTAAGTTATCTTGAACCCAAAGATTATATTATAGGCGGCATCTCAATAACAGGGACCAAATACCTGGATAAAGATGTTTTGCTGCAGATATCAAAACTAAACAAAGGCGACCGCATTAATTTACCGGGCGAGGCTAACGCCAACGTTATTAAAAATTTATACGGACAGGGTTTGTTTGACGATGTGCAGTTAAACATAACAAAAATTAAGCTCGATACGATATACCTTGAAATCTATGTTACTGAGCGTCCCCGCTTATCGCGGATGCATTTAACGGGCTTGCGTAAGGGCGAAATTGAAGATGTACAGAAAAAACTGTCTGATAAAACGGGTAAAATAGTAAACGAGAATTTATTGAGCACCACGACGGCTATTATTAAAAAACATTTTAACGAAAAGGGCTTTTTAAATACTACAGTTACCATTAAGCAAAGAAAAGACCCTGGTGATGCCAACAGTGTGATACTGGATGTTGCTATTGATAAAAAGCAGAAAGTTATGATCACGAAGGTCACTTTTGAAGGTAACAAGGCATTTTCACAAAAAACGCTTAAGGGATATCTTAAAAAAACCCGCGAGATGCAATGGTACAATGTATTTGGGTCAAAGAAATTTAAGCAGGATAAGTATATAGAAGATAAGCAGAACCTCATTACAAAGATGCAGGATAAAGGCTACAGGGATGCTGAGATTTTAAGCGATTCTGTTTTTAAAACCGGCGAAAACACAGTGGGCGTTAATATCAAACTGTATGAAGGGGCTAAATATTTCTTTGGTAATATAAAATGGTCGGGCGATGCGAAATATCCGGCTGAGGTGCTGAGTAAAATTTTGAAAATAAAAAAAGGCGATGTTTTTAGTGAGGATGAATTAAACAAACGGTTGAGCGGACCTACCCCGAACGATGATGACGTTTCATCATTTTATTTGAATGATGGCTACTTGACCTATAATGCCGATCCGGTTCAAACTAAAATTTACCATGATACTATTGACCTCGATATAAGAATATATGAAGGTCCTCAGTATACAATTAACCGCGTTATTGTTAAAGGCAACGACGTAACCAATGATAAAGTGGTGCGTCGTGAGATACGGACCAAACCAGGACAAAAATTTAACAAGGCATTACTGATACGCAGCACGCGCGAAATAGGGCAGTTAGGTTTCTTTGACGAACAGAAAACTGAACCTAAACCAACGAACATAAACCCGCAGGATGGAACAGTTGATATTATTTATAACGTAGTTGAAAAACCCTCGGACCAGATTGAACTTTCGGGCGGCTACGGCGGGGGGCAATTGGTGGGTACCCTTGGACTAACATTCAACAATTTTTCGTTAAAGAATATTTTTCACCTGAAAGCTTATAAGCCGTTACCAAAGGGTGATGGCCAGAAACTAAGTATAAGGGGCCAATCCAGCGGACGTACTTATCAGAACTTTTCATTTACCTTTTCCGAACCGTGGCTTGGGGGTAAAAAGCCTATCTACTTCGCATTGTCGGCTTATACACAGTTAAGTTCAACCGGGCAGTATTATGCACCAACAAGCCCCTTATATAATAGGTTGCGGATAAATGGCGTGGGTGTTACATTGGGTAAACGTTTAAACTGGCCCGATAACTACTTCCAGTTAAGTTACTCATTAAATTTTGATCATTACAACCTGGATAACTATACCGGTTATTTATTTCAAAATGGTACCTCATATAACATTAAGCTAACCCAGGAATTGACCAGGAACTCACTCGACGTACCTATTTATCCAACAAGCGGATCTAATATCAGGTTAACGTTACAAGGTACGCCACCATACTCATTATTTAACAGCATTGACTATGCGATAGCTACTCCCGAGCAAATTTATCACTGGGTTGAATACTATAAAATGAAGTTCGATGCACAATGGTTTCAAAGAATAAGTGGTAAACTGGTATTGATGACACAAGTCCGGTTCGGGTTTTTAGGCGAGTATAACTCATATGTGCCACCGTCTCCGTTCGAGCGGTTTAAATTAGGTGGTGATGGTATGCAGAGCTACCAGTTTTTACAAGGAAGCGATATCATCGGTTTAAGGGGTTATCAAAACTTTTCGGTAATTCCTGAAGGTACAAATTATACCGTAAATACCAACCCAGGCAGCCCCATCTATAATAAGTATACATTCGAACTGCGACACCCTGTTATCCAGAGTCAATCGGCTACTATATTTGCGTTGGCTTTTGCCGAAGGCGGAAATGTTTGGGAAAGTTTTGATAAATTTGCACCTTTTAATGTTAGACGCTCTGCCGGTATTGGTGTGAGAATATTTTTACCTATTTTTGGCTTGCTTGGCCTTGATTACGGTTATGGTTTCGACCCTATTCCGGGTATACCGTCGGCGAATAAAAGTCAGTTTAGTTTTTCAATTTCTCAAAGTCTTAGCGGCGGATTTAATTGATTTACCTGATAAATATAATGAAGAGAATAATTTTAGTACTCGTTTTTACGTTAACTTCGCTGACAATAGCATTTGCGCAGCGTTTTGCCTATGTAGATTCGGACTATATTTTAAAACATATGCCTGAATACAATTCGGCACAAAAACAAATAAGTACCTTGTCAGCGCAATGGCAAAAAGAGGTTGATGCGCGCTATCAGGAAATTGACCGGCTTTACAAGGCTTACCAGGCCGACCAGGTTTTAATGACACCTGATATGAAAAAACGGCGCGAGGCCGAAATTGCCGACAAAGAAAGAACCGCAAAGGATTTTCAGCGTCAAAAGTTTGGTCCCGGCGGCGAACTTGAACAACGCAGCAGCTCAATTATCAAACCAATACAGGATAAGGTAGCTAAAGCTATTCAGGCTGTTGCCGAAAATGAAAATATCGATATGATATTTGACAAAAACAGTGAGGTAATTATGCTATACGCTAGCCCGCGGTACGATAAAAGCGCAGATGTTATTACGCGCCTGGGATTAAAGCCAGGAACGTTTGCAAAATAAATTTATAAAATACAGTAATCCCAAATATTTAAACACAGAACAAAAAAAAATGAAAAAACTATTTAAAGTTGCTTTAGTTGCGGTAAGCATATTATTTGTGGGCAACTTTGCCAAAGCTCAAACAAAAATTGCATACATTAATTTTGATGAAGTAGTAGGCCAGATGCCGGAAGCTAAAACTATTAAAACACAGCTGGACAGTTATCAGAAACAATTTATTGATCAGCTCCAGGTTATGAATAATGAGTTGCAAACAAAAGGAAAAGAGTTCCAGACGGGAAGTGCAACTATGACTGATGCGATCCGCACGGCAAAGCAAACTGAATTGCAAGACATTCAAAAACGCATGCAGGATTATCAAACCAATGCGCAACAACAGGTAGAGGCGAAAAGTAATGAGCTTATAAAACCACTGTCAGATAAAGTACGTGCTGCTGTAACCGCGGTAGCTAAGGAAAAAGGTTATACCTATGTATTTAATACAGCACAGGTACAACTTATAGTTTCACCAGAAGGTGATGACCTTTCGGCGCCTGTAAAACTTAAATTAGGTTTAAAATAATTATTAAATAAATCATTTATAGAAGCGTCCCGTATAATTTGGGACGCTTTTTTTATTTTTACCAGGATGTTAAATAAACCGATTGGGATTTTCGATTCCGGCTATGGCGGACTCACTGTTTTCCGTTCAATTTTTCAGGAACTTCCTTCGTATGACTATATTTATTTAGGCGATACCGCGCGTGCGCCTTACGGTAACCGTTCGTTCCAGACCATACATCAATATACCTGGGAATGTGTACAGTGGCTTTTTAAACAGGGCTGTCCGCTGGTAATATTAGCTTGCAATACGGCCTCAGCAAAAGCGTTACGCACCATACAGCAGCAGGACCTGCTACATGAGGACCCTTCAAAGAGAGTGCTTGGCGTTATAAGACCCACCGCCGAGGTAATTGGCAATTACTCAAAAACAAACGAGATAGGCGTATTAGGTACAAAAGGCACGGTACAATCTGAATCGTACCTGATAGAGATTGATCACTTTTTCCCTGATGTAAAGGTATACCAGCAGGCCTGTCCGCTTTGGGTACCATTGATAGAGAATGGCGAATACGATAAACCCGGCGCCGATTATTTTGTAGAAAAATACCTGGATCAGCTGCTGACCCAATCGTCAAATATCGATACCGTATTATTAGCTTGTACACACTATCCGCTGCTGCAAAAGAAGATAAAGCAGTTTCTACCCGAAGGTATCCGGGTCGTTTCACAGGGTGATATTGTTGCAAAAAGCCTGGTTGACTACCTGCAGCGCCATCCCGAAATGGAGGTTAAGCTGAGTAAAAACAGTACCCAGCAGTTTTTCACTACTACCGATGACACTGCAGATTTTGATCATTATGCTGAGATATTCTTTTCGGCACCGGTAAAATCAGCTTACGCGGAGATAAAGTGTTAATGCGAAGTTTAATGAAAGAAAACATCGACAGACTAATTGAAATACTAAAAGAGCAGGCACAAGTTTTTTTATTAGATGCAAAAGAATTTTACCCGTTCGGTACCTGTATTAATAAAGAAAATGAGATCGTGCCCGTTAGTGCATATTGGGAAAACGATAATCCTCCTTCGCAGCCGTTGATTGATTTACTCGAAAAACATTTTAAGCAGGGGATAGAGAATGGCGATTACAAAATTGCGGGCATTGCAATTGATGGTTTGCAGAGAGAAAATAATTTTACATACGACATCATTGAAATACGTTTTTTCGAAACTGATAAAGAGGTTTACAAAAAGTATTTTAAATATGAAATAAAAGAACACTCGGTAGAGTTTTTTGAAAACTCGCTTTAAATAAAAAAAAATGCCCCATAAATCCATCTGGGGCATTTTTACTAAAACTAAAACTGAATATTGGCTCGTATTTATACGGATTGAATAAATGAAGTGTTATAGAATAAATAAAGTTTTGTCACTTCTTATTCCGATTGTAAAGCTGAGAGACCTTTTCAAAATAGATGTAGAATCTCGCCTTTGTTTTTCGCACCTAAAACCTTAAATTTAGCCTGTTGCTGCAGCTATAAATGAACATAAAAACCTGTCTCGTTATCCTTTTTTTATTCCGACTTACCCCCTCATTCGGACAAGAAATTGACACAGTAAGATTATTTTTTGGTATAAATGAATCTCAATTATCCGACGATAATCAGCATAAGCTTGATGCCTATGGTAGATGGCTGAAATATTACCCGCGCATCAACATTATTGGGTACGCTGATTATTTAGGGGATGACCCCAAAAACTTTCTATTATCGGTGAACCGCGCAGAGGCTGCCAAAACCTACCTGCTCTGCCTGAGCAAATACCCAATTATCACCACCGAGGGAAGAGGTACGGTTCCGGCTCAACAAAAAAACGGGCCATACGGTGAGCCGATGTCGCGCAGGGTAGATATCATATTAAGAACCAGGCAAGGTATAAGATTACCGCAGACGCCTCCCACGACGGGCGAAAAACAGGCAAAAGATACGCCACCAGTAAATATTACTGAGTTCAACAATAAGTTAAATAGTTTGACAAATATGCGTGCAGGCAACAGCATTTTGCTGCAGGAGCTGAACTTTCCGCCAGGTCAGCATTTTTTGACCCATGAATCTGATTATTATATTAAAGTATTGCTGACTTATTTAAAAAAGAACGATAAATTTTTTTTTGAAATCCGGGGTCATATTTGCTGCGATTACAATCACCCGGATGCTTTTGACATTGATACCCACGAGTATGGTCTGTCACTTAGCCGTGCAAAGTTTATTTATGATTATTTAGCAAAAAACGGGATCGCTAAAAAGCGGATGCATTATACCGGGGTAGGTAGCAGCAAGCCCGAAGTTTATCCCGAATATACAGAATATGACAGGGCAGTAAACCGCCGTGTGGAGGTTTTGATTGTTGAAAATAAGGGGATTAAGTAAATGTAGTATTAGGCCTAAAAAGACTCCTGGCAGATTTAAGTTACCCCGTAAACCACAGGCCGTCATGGCGAGGAACGAAGCCGCCTCTACACATGCAAGTTAACGGACCATTTTGTCGTTTCGGAGAGTGAAAGCCGCACAAACGAAATAAATCTTAGTAATTCTTTAAATCCTGAATGGAAGGATTTATAATTTTGTTTTGATAAAGAATAAATTCGTAAAAAAACTACCGAAGTTCAGATCTGTACTCCAAAACAGGCTGAAGTATAATTGACTAACTTATGTAGAGGTGGCTTCGTTCCTCGCCATGACGCACAGCATAGAACCCTGCGTTGAAAAAAAAGGACCATTTTATTCCTCAACCGTCAAAAACTTCTCTTTTATTTCATCCATAATCTCCGGCGCCAGGCTTTTATCGGCCGCAAATCTTATTTCCACGGGTTGGCTCCAGGTTATCGCAACATAATCTGTTATTTTTGATTTTTTTTCGATGAAGAATTCGATATACCTGCGCTCGATACCAGATAGATTATCATAAGTTATCTCTTTTAATTTTTTAATATAACTCTCCATATCATTTATCCGCGACCGAAGTTTATCGACGGGCATCGCTATTGATAGCTTTTCAGTTTGATCGCGGCCGCCTTTAACCAGGAGAAGTGTATGTGCGCCGCTTTTTTCGCAGCTTATGATATTGAAATAATCAATGTCGTAATCTTTATTATCTGCTCCGGCTAATTTTAATGTGATGTTGCTCATGATTTCAGGGTTGAATGGGTTATCCCAATATCGTAATTTAACGGGCGAAGGCTATATATGGTTACCCCAATTTATTCACACGGTCTCTATGAATTAATTAATCTTTGAAATTGAACCGTCCGAACAGGTACCTAGGAGCGAACGCGGCACCAAACCTTCAGATGGAACGAGAACGCAAAAGCGAAAACGGATGGTTTACATAAATGAAGGCTGTTTTTTCGTAAATAACTCATTTAAAGGGTATTATAGTCTTTAAAACTAAAATTGTGTAAACTTTTGTAAACCTTGTTTTCACTCTGACCCGTCCTGAAATAGCTATACAGATTTGTGAGTAAATCCTGTAATGCCTATACAGTAGACTGTTAATCCTTGAAGGACTATACAGGTTTGTTTTTTTAAAGATAATCAATAATTAACTTGTTGTTTGTTTACCGTG
>DASYEP010000098.1:0-10822 GCA_036498965.1 Mucilaginibacter sp. | reverse complement strand
CAGCATCATATTGCTAAGGCGAAGGCCGTACTCGAATGTCAGCTTCGGCGATGCTTTCCAACTATCACTTAAATAAGCAGCGTTCTCAAAACCGTAGCGCTGTTCGACATTTTTATCATTGATACTGGATATTTCGGTCGAGGTGATATTGCCGGGAGCAATATTATGGTGCAGGACGTTAAACCCAAACTTCAGGGTGTGCTTGTCATTCAGGGAAAATTGAAAGTCCTCTTTTAAGTTCAGGTCAGTGATTTGTGAAGTTGACTTGAAATTATTATCGGTGGAAAAATTCTGTACCGTATAACCGTAATTACTGTAAACCAACGAGGTGTTGGAAAAAAGCTTATTGCTAAAAACGTGATTGTAACGGATTGTCGCGGTAGAATTACCCCAATTGGTGCCAAAGGTATTTTGAATGCCGAGATTATCATTACCGAAATAACCCGAAAGATAGATCGCATTTTTATCATTAAAATGATAATTGAACTTGGCATTCAGGTCATAAAAATTCAGCGTACTTTTTGACAGGGTGGTGTCCTTGGAAGCTTTTAATAACAGATCGAGATAGGTGCGGCGCCCGCTCACCATGAACGATCCCTTGTCGCCCAGTGGGCCTTCCACCTTGATTCGAGAAGAAATCAGACCTAAACCTCCCTGTACCGTAAAGTCCTTGCTGTTGCCATCATTCATTTTGATATCCAATACCGATGAAAGCCGTCCACCATATTCCGCAGGCATACCGCCTTTATAAATACTGACATCCTTGATCGCATCAGAATTAAAGGTGGAAAAGAAACCGAGTAAATGGGACGCATTGTAAACAGTTGCCTCATCCAGCAGGATCAGGTTCTGGTCAGATGCCCCGCCGCGTACATAAAATCCGGTGTTGCCTTCTCCAGCCGCTTTGATACCCGGCAATAAGGAAATGGTCTTTAAGATATCCTTTTCACCCAGCAGTACCGGAACATTGTTGATCTGCGACATATTGAGCTTTTCCACGCCCATTTGTGGCGAAACGATTTGGTCATTATTGGGCCGGTTCGCACTGATCACCACCTCGTTCAGCGCATTCTGCTGCCCGATGGCCATGTTTACTGTGTGGTTCTGATATAAGGAATCGGTACGCATTACGGTTTCGTAACCGATGTAGGTGATCAGTAAAGTATATATGCCCTGCGGTGCTGAAAGGGAATAAAATCCGTAACTGTTCGTAGCCGTACCATTTTGAGGCAACTCTTTGATGCGCACCGTAGCGCCAATGAGCGTTTCGCCGGTTGACTTGTCGGTAATGGTGCCGCTGATGGTAAATTTCTTCTGCGCAAAAGCAGTCGAGAAAACGATCAGGAGTATCGAGATTAGAAATATATTTTTCATACCAGTTAATTAAAAAAAAGGAGATTTAAATGGGCCGCATCAACCTGTAGGCTGATGGAGATATCCTGGCCGTTAGTGATTTTCGTTAAACTGAGTCGCATCATATTCAAAGCGAAGGTTCAAAAGATATGTGTTAAGGAATGTTAAATGCGACATACCCCTGCAATTTATCATACCAAATCCTGTTTTTCTGCGGGGGACTTTTTTCTGCCAATATCCGATTAGTTAAAAACAATAGTGATAAAACCACATTGAACCGTAACAATCACCAATTTATGAGCTACAAAATCGGTTTGGTCTTACAAATAAGCCGTTTCATCGTTATTATGAGAATATTAAAACCCTATCTTATACATTTGATATGCCAATGAATAAACTGAAAAACACAATCAAGCAACATGAACTTATTCCAGTAATGATCTGGACGGTGATTTTCAGTGTGGCGTTTTTGATTCGTATAATTCGTGCCAGCAGCGATCCAAGTAACGGTTCTCTCTTAAGGGTACTCTTTTCTTTCCTGTTAATGATTGGTGTTTTTTATCTACACACCTATATTCTTTATCCTTTTAAAGAAAAAAAACATGGAAAATGGTACTACACCATTTTTCTTATACTATGCCTGTTAGGTTATTTTTTTATTCATAATTATTTCGTAAATCTTAAAGGCACCTTGCGAACAAAACCATTTCTTACTTTCTTTTCCTTCGTATTTATAATATTTATAAGTTATTGCTACCGGCTTTATATTGATAGAGTGCGACAAAACATTGCTATTAGGGAAAAGGAAGCTATTCATTTTAAAACCGAACTCGATTTTCTTCGCTCTCAAATCAGCCCTCATTTTATGTTCAACTTAATGAATACGTTGGTTTTAATGGCTCGTAAAAAATCAGAACTTCTGGAACCATCGCTAATAACATTATCGCAACTCATGCGATATATGCTTTACGATAGTGGGGGTGGGCAAATCAGTTTGGAAAAGGAAATTAGGTATTTGAAAAACTACATTAATTTACAACTACTCCGATTCGGAGATAACCTGCGCTTTAACCTGTTCTTATCAGGCGATTTCGAAGGATTTCAGATAGAACCCATGTTGCTGATACCATTTGTAGAAAATGCGTTTAAGCATGGAACATTGATGATACAGGAACCTATTATTGATGTAGCAATAAAATTAGATAACAAGAAGCGAAATCTGATTTTGATGGTTATGAACAGCACCAATCAAAATAATCAAACATCCGAAAAACATTCAGGTATCGGCTTGGCTAACGTGAAAAGACGATTGGAATTGCTTTATCCTGATAAGTATCAAATCCAGATCGAACAGAAAGATGATGAATTTCGCATAAACTTGGAAATAAGCTTATAAAATATGAATTGCTTAATCGTAGATGACGAATTACCTGCAAGAGAGTTGCTTGAAGACAATATAAGGCAAGTTCCTTATTTGGATTTAATTGGTTATGCGCGCAGCGCATCAGAGGCTGTAGAGATACTTAATAGGTACAAAATTGAATTGATGTTTTTAGATATTCAAATGCCGGGAACCACCGGCTTGGAGTTTTTAAAATCGTTAAAAAATCCGCCAATGGTTATACTGGTAACGGCTTACGAGGAACATGCACTGGAAGGTTTTGATATTGGCGTTGTAGATTATTTGGTCAAACCTGTACCCTTTCCGAGATTTTTAAAGGCGGTACAGAAAGCACAACATGAACATCAGTTAACAAAGTTTGCGGCAATCACAGAACACAAGGAATCAGAACATGTATTCGTAAACGCAAACTATTCTTTAGTTAAGGTCTTAATTCATGAAATCATGTTTATAGAGGGAATGAAAGATTATGTCAGATTAAATTTAAGTTCAGGCAAAATAATCGTTACCCGTCTAAGCTTAAAATCTGTAGAAGAGCGTTTAAATTCTTCAAAATTCATGCGGATACATAAATCCTATTTAATTGCCTTAGATAAGATCGATAAAATTCAGAAGACACAATTGATAATTCAGGATAATGAGATTCCTATTGGAGAAGGATACAGACAATCGCTTCAAAATTATATAACAGGGAAAAATTTGTAATAATTAGAGCCTATTGCAATATTTAATAATTTAGAAAACAATAAATAAGAATAAAAAAAGAGAAAACACTATTTAATTAACACTCCCACATAAGAAAACTGGTAATTTTTAAAAGGATGGGAACAAATGCGGCCTGCCGATACGCGGGCTTGCCTGTTCTGTCCTTATGGTATTACCAGTACCACTTATGCAGTATAGGTATTGTCCCGCGTATGAGCAGGTTAATCATATTTAGATGGATACCTAAATACTTATAATTATGAATAAAGGAAATGCTGCTGACAGGGATTTGATAATAAACTTACTTTCTCAATCTTTTGATGAAAATCCAAGTGTTAATTATATTGTCCGCCAGGATGATAAACGTAAGACGCGCATTAAGGCACTAATGGCTTATTCCTTTGATGTTTGTTCCCTCTTTGGGGACGTTTGGATAGCAGACGATCGGAAATCTTGCGCATTGGTTTTATATCCCGACCGAAAGAAAACGACGATAAAGGCTATTTGGCTGGATGTTAAACTGATCTTTAAGGCTATCAGTTTAAGTGGTATTTCCAAAACACTGAACCGTGAAGCGCAGATCAAAAAAAGGCAGTTACAAGTACCAATGATGTATTTGTGGTTTATTGGTGTAAGCCCGTTATACCAGCACCGTGGTATGGGTAGCAAACTATTACAACAGGTGTTGGATGAAGCCAAACGGGTAAACCGACCCGTATTCCTCGAAACATCGGTATTGAAAAATATAGCCTGGTATGAGCGTTTCGGCTTTAAGGTTTACGATAGCCTGGAACTGGATTATACGCTGTATTTCCTGAATAACCTGTAATACCGGACTATGGACAGCTTAGTTTGGGGTACTCAGATCGAGGTTATTACGGCTATTTTTATCGGGCTGGAAATCTTAATGTTCCTGTTTCAGTTAGCCAGTTATTTTTATTGGCCGGGCGATAAAAACAGGGGCTGGTTTCTGCTATTGTTGTTTTTAATGTTGCTATACAACATTACCGGGGGCTTATTTCCCGATGCTAAAATACCGATAGCCGTTAGTGTACAGGAAATGATCGCTTACGGTACAGGTTTTCTCATGGCCTCTTATTTTCCATTTTATTTTTTCAAGGCTTTTGAACTAAAAGCCTTGCGCTGGCACGCGCTTTTTGGTGTGCCCCTATTCCTGGCATTACCCTACCTGATATTTTTTGTGATCGTTTATGCTATTAATGGCAAATTAGATGTGGATATACGAATTGGCATGATCATACCTTTTTGCTATGCTCTCGTTTTGCTTTGGGTAATGTTCAAAGCCATCCGTCATAAATATAAGGAAAATAGAGATAAGAAAAAATATTTAGAAGAAACCGCCTTGTATTGCGCAGTCACACCTTGGGCTGCACTGGCCTTTTTTGGGTTAGTGGAAGCAAATCAAACCATAGAAGTGCTTTGTACCAATACAGGTATTGTTGCCATTACTATATTGTTTTTAAAGAAATCAATTAGTAATGCTCGGCAGGAATACAATAAAAAACAAATAGAGCCAAAAATAGACGGTTTGAGTTCTGAAGAATTTATAGCCAACTGCCTGCATTTCGGCCTGACCCGTATGGAAATATTGGTGGTACAGCAGGTTTTTAAGGGCAAAAGTAATAAAGAGATTGCCGCTCAATTGAACGTTTCGGAAGAAACCGTTAAAAAACATATCCAAAACGCCTTACGAAAAACCGGAGCAAAGAATCGCACTGAACTGCTCCATAAATTACAAAACCGCCGCTAATATCTGGTTTTACCCCCTTTTGTCATAACTCCTTCCACTATAGAGGAAGCATTTTTACAGGATCGAGGTATTTATTAGTTCCTAAACGGCAAGTACTTTTGACCAACCTTTACCCAGCTATACCTTATGCTAATTTAAAATCTTTAATACAAACTGCTATGGAGAAAATTTACGCATATCCTGTTAGGTGAAAAGTTGTTGCCAGTGAACGGGCGAAACAGGGTTTTACTTTAATCCATATTATCCACATGATCCAGGAAATCTCTAACCGGTTGCTCAAACAATTGGAAAACGATCTGGAACAAGCTTGTTCCCAGGTCAAAGACCCGCTGCAAAGACTGGCGTCAGTCCTTAAACTCATCCGCGAGGCATTGAAAAGGCTAAGAGTTCATGTCAGCGACCTCAAATTCAAAGATAAAGCGGAAGAAATCCCCATTTTTAAATACATCAAGCCTTCCTTTTACCAGTGGCAAATTTATTACACAGAGTTATACAATATCGAAACCAACCTGCCGCATGGCGATACCGAAAAACAGGCCGGTTTTTTGGAGCAGGAATTACTTTATATCGAGCGATTTTTCCGGCAATATGCTTTTCTCTACCAATATTTCCGGCTGAATGCAACCGAGTTGGACAACCTGTATTTTGTAAGGGGCGCTGAATTGCAAAGTATCCTTTTGCCCGAAGTGCCCGACCTTGACCCTGAATTTTCGACCAGTTGCGATTACCTGTTTTCTAAGTTCCGGGCTTTTGAAGCTTTAAAAGCGTGGGTATTGGAAAGGCTATTGCTGCTCAGAAAAAGGAATATCGACCCGCAGGCGCTTTCAGGCAGTATACAGGTGGGTGATATGAATTGGACAGGCGACACCATCGACCTGGCAGAAGTAGGTTTAGGTTTTTATCATACCGGTAAACTCAATAACGGCACCGCAGGTTTAGGGGAGATATTCCGCTGGCTGGAAGAAACCTTTCATGTCAATATCGGCGTACCCGCCAAGCGGTTTGCCGAATTGCGGAAAAGAAAACGATTGAGCCGTACCCGTTACCTCAACGAAATGCGCGAAAGCCTTAACCTGAAGATGGAAAATGAGGACGAGTACATCCCAATAGGTAAGAAAAAAACCAATTCAGCGATAAATGATAATGAATAAGCAATTGTTTTAAAGCTGGTTACGACTTATTTTAAAGTAGTACCGAGGCTTACCTAATCAAAAATCCGGCTTCCAGCAACCTTTGCTTTTGTAATTCCTGCCGCAATGGGGCGGCAGGACAAAAGCAAAAGTTATGTTGAAACATTTCACCTGGCAGCAGTTTTTGATCGCTGCCTTAGTACTCAGCAGCATTTGGTACACGGTTGTAATCCTGTTGTTTTACCGGCAAAGGATACAGGAATATTTAAAAGGAGAAAATAAGAAAAACAACCCGCCTGAACCATTGGGCCATGCCTGGGACGAGGAGTTTGAAGAGGAACCGCTAAATGATGAGGATGATTTAATGGGTAAATCCGCCCTACCCGAAGGCATGTCAAATTTAAGCATGGCGCAATTTGGTTTCGCGCCGCGGATTAGTGATGAAGAACTGGATGAAAGCCGCCAAAGGCAGCAAAGCGTTGTGCCGGATGTATTGGAAGAACTGAAAAGCATCTTTCATATCCTGGAAACACAGCAAGGCACCAAAGAGGATTTTATATCCCTTTTTGGATTGGTCAGCGCAAAGTATTCAAATGTGAAAGGAACAGCCAACGAGCAGGCGCTAAACGACTACATCCGGGAGAACGTCTTGTTTCCGATCTCGGATGAAGAACTCGACAGCCTTTGGAATTAATTATGAACCGCAAAAACAACAAATCATGTTCAAATCATTGAAAAATCATATCCGTGAAGTAAAATCTGCTTTCACTAATCATATCCCCTATATGCCGAAACAACAGGCATTGCTTAAAACCTTAGTGTTCGCGGCCTTATTGGTTACGATCAATTATTGTTTCGGGCAAGACGGCAATTCAGGTATCAACCAGGCGACCACACAGGTTAAAAGCTACTTCGATTCCGGCTGCAACCTGATGTATGCCATTGGTGCTGTAGTCGGCATTATCGGCGCTGTTAAAGTGTTCAACAAATGGAATGCAGGTGAACCGGATACCAACAAGGTCGCCGCTGCCTGGTTCGGCTCCTGTATATTCCTTGTAATCGTAGCAACCGTACTTAAATCATTCTTCGGTTTGTAATCAGTGAAATCAACAATTAATCGGTGGAATCATGAGTATATATCAGATCAATAAAGGGGTGTCAAAACCGATTGTTTTTAAGGGCCTCAAAGCGCAATACATCGCTTATCTGGCCATTGGTTTGGTATTGCTGCTAATCAGTTTTGCCATCCTGTACATCTGCGGATTAAGCCTTTGGGTTATCCTGCCCCTGATCGTTGGTTTAGGTTCAGCTTTATTTTTTATCGTGTTCCGGCTGAGTCACCGCTTCGGTGAGCATGGCCTTTCCAAGCACTTTGCCAAAAAGCAACTGCCGGAGTTTCTCAAATGCAATTCGCGGCAGGTATTTATCAATTTATCTAAAAAAGATCATGGGAATAAACCTCAATAAAATATTACCCCTAACCAAAGTCGAAAACGGCACGATCCTGTCGGCTAATGGCGACATTACCATAGCCTACGAAGTCAGCCTGCCGGAAATCTTTACACTATCCGACCGGGATTATGAAGCTTATCACCAGGCATGGGTAAAGGCAATTCGGTTATTGCCGCAAGGCAGCATTTTTCATAAACAGGATTGGTTTACTGAAAGCAGCTTTAAAGCGGATTTTGAAAAGGCAGGCAAGAGTTTTCTTTCACGTTCAAGCGAACAGTTTTTTAACGAACGCGAATGTTTGGAACATCGCTGTTATATCTTTTTAACCCAAAAACCAAAAGACCGGAAATTAGGCAGTTCGGCTTACAGCAACATCCTTCGCAAAAGCATCGTGCCGCAACAAACCATTAACCCAATTTTGTTTAAGGATTTTTTGGACAGTGCCGGGCAATTTGAGCGGATATTAAAAGACAGCGGCTTCGTTGATCTAAGCAGGTTAAATGATGATGAACTGGCCGGAACGAAAGCGCAGGCCGGTATTATTGAGCGTTATTGTTTTTTAGGCGCATCAGGAACGCAACCAGTATTGCAGGATATTCATATCAAGAATGAGATCAAAGTTGGTAAAAATCATTGCGAACTCTATACCCTTTCGGATGTGGAAGACCTGCCTGTACTATGCGGCAGCCGTATCAATTATGATAAATACAGCACAGACCGCACCAAATTCAGCATCGGTTTTGCTTCGCCATTGGGCCAGTTGTTACCCTGCAATCATATTTTAAACCAGTATGTATTTATCGAAGACGGACAAAAAACGATCAAACGCCTGGAAGCTAAAAAGCTACGCCTGCAATCCTTATCCGGCTATTCCCGCGAAAACGCCATATCGAGGGATGCGGTTAATGATTTTCTGAATGAAGCTATCGGTCAGCAACGATTGCCGATCAAAGCCCACTTCAATGTACTCGCCTGGTCGGATAATGCAGATAAGGTTAAAGACCTGAAAAACTTGGTTTCGTCCGCAATGGCGCAGATGGATGCCACTGCTAAACAGGAAACAGGCGGCGCTCCGCAAATATGGTTTGCGGGATTGCCCGGGAATGAAGCCGATTTCCCGATGAATGACACCTTTGATACGTTCATTGAACAGGCCGCCTGCTTTTTTAATTTGGAAACCAATTACGGCGATAGTGTTAGCCCCTTTGGCATACGCATGGGTGACCGTTTAACAGGTAAGCCGGTTCATGTGGATATTTCAGACGAACCGATGCGTTTAGGCTGGACGACCAACCGCTCGAAATTCATTTTAGGCCCCAGTGGCAGCGGTAAGAGTTTTTTCACAAACCATTTGCTGCGATCTTATTACGAGCAAGGCGCGCATGTGGTGGTGATGGATATAGGCCATAGTTATAGGGGGCTTTGTGAACTGGCAGGCGGCTATTATTTCACCTATGCAGAAAACGACCCGATCAAATTCAATCCTTTCTATTTGACTGATGGGGACGTAATGGATACGGAGAAAAAGGAAAGTATCAAAACCCTGCTTTTGGCATTATGGAAAAAAGATGACGAACCATACCGCAGGTCGGAATATGTGGCGATCTCCAATGCGTTAACCGGCTATTATCAGCATCTTGACCAGTTCCCTGATATTTTCCCCTGCTTCAATACTTTCTACGACTACCTGATGGAGCATTATTTACAAGTATTAGAAGACGGTAAAGTTAAAGAGAAAGATTTTGATGTGGCGAATTTTCTCTATGTTTTAAATCCTTATTACCGGGGTGGTGAGTTTGATTACCTGCTGAATGCAACGGAAAACCTTGACCTGTTGCACGAGCGCTTCATTGTTTTTGAAATAGATGCCTGTAAGGACCACCCGATACTTTTTCCGGTAGTCACGCTCATTATCATGGAAATGATCATTTCCAAAATGCGCAAGCTGCCGGGTATTCGCAAAGTGGTACTGATCGAGGAATGCTGGAAAGCGATTACCAAAGAGGGCATGGCCGAATACATCCGCTATTTGTATAAAACCATGCGGAAGTTTTTCGGAGAGCCAATTATCGTTACCCAGGAAGTAGAAGATATTATCTCCTCACCCATTGTCAAACAAACCATTATCAATAATTCGGACTGTAAAATCCTGCTTGACCAAAGCAAGTACCAAAACAAGTTTGACCAGATACAGGAACTATTGGGTTTAACCGAAAAAGATAAGGCGCTCATTCTTTCGATGAATAAAGCCAATGACCCGAAACGGAGATATAAAGAAACCACCTTTATTCTCGGTGCGCACAGCAAGGTTTACCGCACAGAAGTAAGCCTTAGCGAATACCTGGCCTATACCACCGAAGAAAGCGAAAAAGTTAAGGTACAGCAATACGCCAAAAAATACGGTAGCCTACAAAAAGGCATTGCTATGCTGGCTATGGAACTCACAAATAAAAGCAACTGATTATGAAAGCAACATTCAAATTGATGATAGCCGCCATTTGTTTACTGGCCGCCTGTCAAAGCAAAACTGCCAAAGTCCAATCTTTTATTGACGGCATGTATGTGAACCATGCGCAAAGCGAATACGGCATAGCGGATGATACATTAACGTTCACCCACACGGACGGCCAACATTACATCATCACCCGAAACACCGTCTACCAGGCTATTCGTAACGGAAAGCTGCTGCCTAAAAAACACAAACTGGAAAAGGTCGAGGGCGATTATGACAGCCAAACCAACCTGCTGAATGAGACAACAGCAGGGCGCGTTTTTCATTTCAACGTGGCTAAAAGGATATTGATATTGAACCAGGCAGTGTACCGCAAAATTAACTAACAGAATTATTCATCAATACAATTTAATACATCGCTTTTAGTGGTGTACAGGGAGGTTATTGTGTTAAAACTCAAAAATATCATGAAAAAGTATATGGTCATATTACCCTTATCAGCGGTGAGCATATTTGTGTCCATACCGAAAGGCGCTGATGCGCAGGTCGTTGTCGGG
>DASYEP010000097.1:0-9571 GCA_036498965.1 Mucilaginibacter sp. | reverse complement strand
GGTAACAACAATTACACCGTTCGCACCACGTACACCATATATAGCTGATGCAGCTGCGTCCTTCAATACCTGGATAGATTCGATATCCTGGGGATTGATATTATCTAAACTCGCCTGTATACCATCAATAACCACCAATGGGGCAGTGCTGTAAATAGAGCTAATACCACGGATGTTTACAGAAGAAGCACCGCCTGGCATACCGGAGTTTGTAACGGTAACACCAGATGCCTGGCCCTGTAGCAACGAGGTAGTGTTGGCTGCAGCAACCGTTTTCATGTTGGCCACATCAACAATAGCTACCGCACCGGTGATGTCCTTTTTTCGCTGGGCGGTGTAACCAGTTACAACAACTTCGTTCAGTGAGCTGTTGGATGGTTGAAGAGAGATGGTAATGGATTCGGCGCCTTTCACAGTGTATTCTTGTGATTGATAACCGATGTAGCTTATAACAAGCACATTACCTGCAGCTAAGGTGAGGTTGAAATCACCATTAACGTCTGTTACAGTACCCGTATTGGTGCCTTTTATCCTTACGGATGCACCAACCACAGGCAATTTGTCATCACTGCCGATGACCTTACCTGTGTGTTTTGTTTGGGCTGTAACGACCAATGAAGAAACCATGCACAATATCAGCAGGCATAGCGTTCTTCCCTTTAGGAGTAAACTTTTAAACATAAGATCTTGATTTAATTTTTTAGGTAATTAATTGATAATAAGTCGAAATCTAAGATAGATGAGCCCGTATATCAATATTCTTCTACAGGCGGAGCGCGGTAACGTACATAAACCAAAAAATTAGTTATTAAAGCTATTTAATAGCCAGATAATGGTAAAACTTACACGAAAAATGGTTATTTATATTTTTCAATATAAAAAATCAAGTGATTCAGTTCGCTTCTCTTTCCGCAAAAGGATTTGACCATTATTTTGTACCTGATAAAGTTTGAGTGAATAGAAATAGATGATGAATTTAAGAAGTAATTGCCAAAGCCATTAAAGCGATTGGAACGTGGGAGCGAGATGATACTATAATAAGAAAGGCCCATCGCGGGCCTTTCTTTATCAAATAAATTATCAACTTTTTCTCAATCTCAAATCAAAAAAGTTGTCGAACAAATATTGTAATAGCATCCACATAGTAAAATATATTTCAGCAGACAACACCTTAACATAGATAAATAGATATACTTGTTTATTAATAACCATTCGTAGATGAAGTGGCTGCTTTTATACATAATTAGTTGCTGATTGTATTTCTGATTAATAATCAAAATATCAGGTTTCATTTTTTTTGGAAGGCCTGCAAGAGTCAATCCAAGAAAATAGGGCTGTGCATTCATATGTCGATAAGGTCCGTTCATCGTTAAATTTTTGCTGTTTATACTATTTTGTTTATCTGATGTAATTAATTACGATATTCATAGGGTGAAATCTAAATTATTCAGACATCTGATTTTTTGGCTGGTTTATAATATCCAGGGTACTCTCCTTGAATATGAATGGATAAGTTATCCTCTTGCCAAATTTGATCAGGGGCATATCATCAGGTTGGCCATTTATTTTAACCTGGCCCTTTTACCCTCTAAGCTACTATTCACATATTTCGCATCACATGTTTTTGCAAACCAAGGTTTGAAAATGCATTATAAAATAGCGGTCATGGCGTTGGAGTTAATTGTTGCCATGCTGTTTGCAATTGTGCTCTACAGAATTCCCGTCATTTTTTATATAAATTCATATGTTGAACCCAATACAGTCGCTTCAATTAGCAGATTAAAGGATATAGGCTGGGACTTTGTAGCTCTTCTGGATATAGGATATGTTGCCGGTATTGCTATCGCGCTTAAGCTCTTCAGAATGCAGGTGGTCACCATTAAAAATGAAAAAAACCTGATTAAGGATAAACTGGAGACCGAATTGAAATTTTTAAAAAATCAGATCAATCCCCATTTCTTATTCAACACGTTAAATAACATATATGCGCTTGCCCGAAAAAAATCGGATAAAACCCCCGAAGTTGTAGTAAGGCTTTCTAAATTATTGCGGTTTATGCTGTATGAATCGGCCAAGCATATTATACCAATTTCCGAAGAAATACGCATTCTGGAGGATTACGTAGAGCTCGAAAAAATACGTCACAACAAAAAATTGAACATCGCTATTTGCAAAGAAATAGACAACTATGATCAGCTTATTGCTCCGTTAATACTGTTACCGTTTATAGAAAACGCATTTAAACACGGAGTGAACGAGACACTTGACGAAACCAGTATCGAGATCAGAATTAAATTGCATGAAGGACAGTTGGATTTCTACGTAAAAAATGGCCACGAGCATGAGGTTATCAATCCGGTAAACGAAAAAATTGGTTTGAGCAACGTACGACGGCAGTTGGAATTAATGTATAAAGATTTTTCATTAACTGCCCGTAACTTAGCGCAAACTTTCACTGTAGATCTCCGAATCAATTTGTACAGCAATGGAAAAATATAATTGTATCATTATTGAGGATGAACCCCTGGCAGCAGAGATACTACAGGAATATGTTGCGGATATTCCATATTTGAACTTAAAAAACACGTATTCGGACGCCCTCCAGGCGTTAAAAGACCTCCGAACAAATGACATCGACCTCATATTTCTGGATATCAATTTACCAAAACTAAAAGGTTTTGACTTTCTGCAAACGCTCAGAAATCCTCCGCATATTATTATTACCACCGCTTATCACGAATACGCATTACAGGGCTACGAATTAAATGTAGTTGATTATCTGTTAAAGCCAATAGAATTTAGCCGTTTTTTAAAGGCTGTGAATAAGTTAAAGATGATCAATTCTGTAAAGTCATATACATCAACTGTTTTTATACCACCCGGGAACAACTACATGTTTGTTAACACCAGTAAAAAAAAAGTAAAGCTATATTTTGATGACATTCTGTACATAGAAAGTTTGAAGGAATATATAAAAGTATATACTGCCGATAAGGTCATCATCACCAAATATCAATTGGGTCAAATGGAAGCGCAACTACCCAAAGGAAATTTTTTACGTATTCACCGCTCTTTCATCGTAGCAAAGGAAAAGATTGAAGCCTTTACCAGCACAGATATAGAGATCGGCAGTAAACAACTACCTATTGGGCGCAGTTATAAAGAGTTGGTAAACAATCTCCTCGACGGGATATCTGGAATATCGGCAGAACTGAAATAATATCGCTTCAATTCTTAAAAGCTCTTAAGTAATCACTGTTCAGATCACAAGCGGTGATTTATTGTTAATACTTCATTAACAATAATTTATAAATTATTGTTCCTCCAAAATCGCAGTTTTTTACTGACAAAACACTGTCGCCAATTTTATTGATCGGTTTTAGTCTCAACAGGGCCTCTCGCAGAGGACCCTGCGTTGCCTGCAATAGTTCTATTTTTACCAGATATTTTCATTAATATAGCGGGCACTTTGTAATTAACACACAAAATATGAGTGTATTTTATAACGAGATTTCAACTAACGATTGTTATAAGCCATACATTCAAAAGTTCTGGATATTAAATAATATTCAGCATCATTTATGTACCCCCACCAGGTATGCCATGCCTAATGGCTGCTGTACCATTGTTTTCATTAGCGGCGAAGGTGTTCTGTTAAATTTTGCAGATAAAGCGATTGAATTACCTGCGGGCGCTTATCTGTCGGGGCAGATCACTAAACGGGCAGGCATATCATTAAAGCCTTTTTCCAAAGCCATTATGGCGCAGGTAAAACCCTGGCTGCCGCCGGTTATTACCAATATTTCGATGGATGAGCTGGTTAACAATGTTGTGAGCCTGGAATATATCAGTAATACTCTTAACCGGCATTTTACAAACATCGATCTTACAAACGAGAGCGTCGTTATTCCTTCGTTATACAAGGCACTGGATAGTTATCTGCATTCCGACGCCGACAGCCGTTTCATTCAATGGGTGTATAACAGGTTGCAGGTAAGCACGTCAGCACAAGCAAACATCGCTGATATAGCCACCGCGTCGGGTTATTCGCAACGGCGTGTGGAGCAAAAGTTTAAAACTCTGATTGGCCTCACCGCAAAGGAAATGCAAAGTATCCTGCAATTAAGGCGATTGATCAATGATTTGAGTAAACCAGATTACAACCGTCATTTAGGCACGCTCGCGCACCGGTATGGCTACTACGATCAATCTCATTTTATCAGGTCATATCAGCGTATTATTTCAGATGCGCCTTCTCGGTTTAATCCGGGCGAATACATTTTGCCGCTAAATGACCATTTCGATTTTTTACAATTATAGCAGCTTCCTGTCAACTAATTTTGTGGCCTGATTAAACATCGATTACTATGAAAAAATGGAAACAACTTATTATTGGAAGCACATTGTTGTGTGTTTATGCGCAGGTTGCTTTTGGCCAGGCCAGGTTTGACAGACTTACCTCATCACTACAGCAGATAGTCAAAAAAGATAGTTTGCCCGGAATGTCTGTTATACTGGTTAATGCAAACCACAGCATATACGAACGCAATTTTGGCTATGCCGATGTTTCAAAAAAAATCAGCTATACATCGCAAACGATACAGAATATTGGTTCTGTAAGTAAAACCTTTATTGCCATAGCCTTGATGAAAGCAATTGAGTTGGGCTATTTCAACCTTGAAACCGATATTAACACTATCCTTCCCTTTAAAGTAATAAACCCCAATTATCCAACTGCGGTTATCACTATAAGGGAATTGAGTAACCATACCTCCAGCATCCTAGATAACCCCGCAATTTTTCCCGACACCTACAAATTTGACGAAGGGTTTGCGCCGTATGATACCGCTGCATATAAGCTACTACAAAGCCTGGGCTATCATCAAAAGGTTAGCGACACTTCACTCAAAACATTTTTGTACAACTATCTTTCGGCCGATGGAAAGTATTATAACACTAACAACTTTAGCAGCAGCGCGCCGGGCAGTTCATCACATTACAGCAACATCGCATCTGCACTCGCAGCATACCTCATCGAAGTTAAATCGGGTATTACCTATGCCGAGTTTACAGAAAAATATATCTTAAAGCCGCTTAAGATGAACAATTCCGGCTGGTTTTTAAGCGCTCAAAAAGCAACTGAGTACGCCAAACCCTATTATGATCTTATCGCGTCATTTCCGTTTTATCAGTGCATTACTTATCCCGACGGTGGGCTGCGAACAAGCACCGCCGACCTAAGTAAATATTTGATGGCCCTGATAAACGGTTATAATGGAGACCAAAGCCTGTTAAGCACACCATCATACCAAGCCATGTTCACCCCGCAATTCTCCAAAGACAATCCGCCTAAAGGTATTAGTTTAGCCTATCGAAATAAAGGCATATTCTGGAACCTCTATAACAACGGTACTATTGGCCACGACGGCGATGACCCCGGTGTGAGTACTTTCCTGTTCTTTAACCCGAAGACCGGTTTAGGCGGCGTATTCTTATGCAATAAATATTTGGCCGATAAATCCGGGATTATCACTTTACTTGTTGCGGCTACTAATGAGAAATAACGGGATGCGGTTATTGTAGAATGTCATTTTGGTAAACAGTATTTATCGGTATATTTAGGATACTTCTAAAAACAAAATAGTGCAAGATATTACTATTGAATACATCAAAGCTTTTATGGCCTCCAACAATATTGCTTTTGTTGCTACTCAACCTAAATTATCCATTCCAATTATTTTTAGGATGTGTCAAAAAATGTCACATGGTATTCGATTTGATGAGATCAAAATATGTGGGAATTTAATAATAGACGGGTACCACAGATATTTGAGCGCTTTGCTGATGAACTTTGAACTAGGCCAGGTATTGAGTCACTCGACTTCGGCAACTAAAGAAAATGCCTGGGACCTGGTGGAATTCGATGAAGAGGACTGGGATACTCCTGCAAAAATTGCCCATCTAAATGAGTTGGATGCGAAGTATAATGGAGTGGAATTAGATTTTGTTACGCGAATAACTTCCGGATGAATAATTAGTCGTAAATTTGTATGATGTTGATTTTGTTAGACATAGATGGTGTATTAGTTCCTGCTAACTCCTGGAAAAAGCCAGAGTTTATGGAAGACGGATTCCCTATGTTTAATTTGAAATCGGTCAAAGCGCTTCAGCGAATTATTTCTGAAACGGATGCGTCTATATTATTAACAACCTCGCACAAGACGAAATATAAAATTTCTCAGTGGAAGGAGATTTTGAGATCAAGGGGAATTAATGCGAAAAAAGTCGACAGATTGACCACTAACAGTTTGCAAACGGGCCGTAAGGATGAAATAATTGAATGGTACCAGAAAAAACATGTACCAAATGAGGATTTTGTTATTATTGATGATGACAAAATGTTGAATGATTTGCCGGAAAATCTTAAAGGCAACCTGGTTTTGACCAGCCCATCCGTCGGTCTTACCGAAGATCTCGCAGACGAAGCCCTTTCTATTTTACGAAAAAGGACCTTTCAGTACCATTGATGTTGATAGTAATCCATCCGGCCCAAATAAAGATCATTTATTCGCAGAGGATGTTGGTGTCCACAATATACTGATAACGGAAGCTCCGGTACTTGAGTCGCCGTAGTAATTTATTCCTTCTGATAAACCCTCACATAGTCAATTTCGTACCGGCGGGGAAATGCGGTTGATGACGGATCGCCACCGTTATCGCCGCCAACGGCCATGTTGATCAATAAATAATGAGGCTGCATAAACGCGTTGAAATTGCTGCCGTCCTGGTTAATAAGGTCCCGCAGCTCAACGCGGTTAAGCAATTGGTCGTCAACATAAAGGCTGATGGCGTCCTTGTCCCAGTCCATACGCCAGGTATGAAAGCTTTTGCTCCAGTCGGCATTAAAAGTATTGAGCGGTGTTTTGGTACTGTACCATTTGGCTTTTGATGGAGTGGCTGTGCCACAGGCAATATTAGCCAATAAGTAATTACGGTAGTACTCCATGATGTCAATCTCCCCGTTTGAAGGCCAGGGCTTGCTTACACCCAGCGTCCAGAAAGCCGGCCACAAACCGGAATCTACAGGAATGCGGGCACGCATTACCATGCGGCCATATTGCCAGTTGTGCAAGCCTCTTGTATTCATGCTGGCGGAGGTGTATTCTATAAATTGCCGGTTGCTTTTCCAGTTGGCGCTTTGCGGCACATAATTGGGATTGGGCAGATGTTCCCTTCTTGCTTCGATTGTGAGCAATCCATTGCGGCAAAAGGCGTTTTGCGGCTGATACCATTGCAGTTCATGGTTTCGCACAAAGCCATGCTCATATTTCCAGTTAGAAGTATCAGGCGGGCCATCTTTATTAAACTCATCAAACCAAACTAAGCGATAGCCTCCGGTGGTATCAGGGAGTCTTGATTGGCTGCGAACCGGCTGACACATCGCTATGATAAAGCAAAATACAACTAATAAGAATTTTGTCATCATGAAACCTAATATCGGATTATTCGTCCAAATTCATTAAAAAGAATGTCATGCCGATTACTTGTTTCGGCACGCCTTATACAAGGTATGCGCCATGTTAGCCGATATGTAAGGCGTAGACCAAGCAAGCAGCTTGTCCCCTGGGTTGCTGAAACAAGTTCAGCATGACTTTGTGTTTTTAAATAAATGTCATGCCGAATTTATTTCGGCACCCCATATGCAAGGTATACGCCATGTAAACGAGTATACAAGGTGTACACCAAGCAAGCCGCTTGTCCCGTGGGTTGCTGAAACAAGTTCAGCATGACTTTGTGTTTTTAAAAGCGATTTCCCTTTCTATCGCGCCTATTGCCCCAGCTGATCTAAAATTGGTTTTTGAATCGCTGAAAGCTGCTTTTGCTGCGGCTTGAGCAGTTCTAAAACAACAATCTCATTATTGCCTTTCTTCAGCCATTCGGCCGGAACATAAACAGTTTGCAGCGGCCCGATGCTCCAGTACCGACCTAAGTTATGACCGTTTACCCATATCACTCCTTTACCCCATTTTCGCATATCCAGGTAAGTGTCCGCAACTGTCTTCAGCGCAAAAACGCCTCTTTTAATCACAGGTGCGTTACCCGAATACGCCGCCGATTTATATTTGATGCCAATCAGATCATTAAAGGGAAGACTGTACATTTTCCAATTTTTTAATTCATCATTATTTAAAAGCACTTTTTCGGTGATGCCTTTTTTGTTCTGAAGCATATACTTACCAAAGTTAATCCTGCCCAAATTTTCAACCAGGATATCCAGCGTCACTTTTCCTTTCGGAAGATCTATTGACAGACTATCCTGTTTAAGACGGCGGTCCAGAGTCCCTACTGTATGTCCATTTATCATAATGATGGCATAGTCGCGTAGTTGCTGTAATTTAAGCATACCCTTTTTGCCTCCCTGCAATGTGGTGCGATAGAGTACAAATCCATAATTCTGTTTTAAGTCCTCGAACGTTAACGGCTTTTCGCTGACCTGTGGCGTGGGCAGATTATCCAGAACAGAAACAGCCTGCGTGAGTTGGATTGCAGGTATACTAATACTTAGTTTGGTTGGAGGAATAGGTGGCAATTGCTTACCGGCAGGCAAATATTTTTCAATAACCTTTCTGAAAGCCATAAATTTTGGAGTGGTGTTCCCCGCTTCATCCAGGGGGGCATCGTAATCATAGCTGCTTATTTGTGGTTCGTAAGGTGTCTCGTCTTTAAAATTAGCCCCGTTCATAAAGCCCCGCGTTGTGCCGCCATGAAACATATACATGTTTATAGAGATGCCAGCCGAGAGAATTGAATCTAAAGGGCCACTATATTTTTCCGCCGGAACAGTATGGTGTTGTGTCCCCCACCAATCGAACCAGGCCGGATACCATTCGGCAATAAAATATGGGCCCTTACCGTCGTTGTTTTTATTAATCACCTGTTTTATTTTCGCGGGGTTATCCAGTCCATTAATAGCCGGGAATAATCCAGGCAAGTGGCCTTTTGCCAAATCTCCCGCGGGATCGCAGGTATAAAGCAGGCCATCAAAACCCGCCGTTTTAAATAGCTTTTTGTTAATTTCAAGGTATTCTTTATCGCTGCCATATGAGCCATATTCGTTTTCAACCTGTACCATCAGGATGTTGCCTCCATGATTTATCTGCAGTGGCGCCAATTGTTTCCCTATTTCCTTTATGTATGCTTCGTACTCCTTCAGGTAGGTCGGTTCTTTGCTGCGTACTACAAGGCCTTTTTCGTTTTGCAGCCAGTATGGATAACCGCCAAATTCCCACTCGGCACATATATAGGGGCTTGGTCTGAGGATCACCCATAAACCTTCCTCCCTGGCAATTTTTACAAATTCGGCAACATCATTGTTTCCGCTGAAATCAAATTTCCCTTTTTGGGGTTCGTGCAGGTTCCAGAACACATAGGTACCAATGGTATTCAATCCCATTGCTTTTGCCATCTTCATGCGGGCACGCCAAGCTTCACGGGGTACCCTTGGATAATGTATTTCGCCGCTGATAATTTGAAACGGTTTGCCGTCGAGCAAAAAGGCAGAGTCGCCTAA
>DASYEP010000096.1:0-5221 GCA_036498965.1 Mucilaginibacter sp. | reverse complement strand
AATAATAATAAATGTGTATTGAAGTGTGTGGCTGATTAAATTCTCCGGGCAAACGGGTGACGAACTTTATTATTTCTATAGGCTCAATAACAAGGCTGGCTTCTTCCATAAACTCGCGCTTTAACGCCGTCTCGGGGCCTTCGCCAACATCAACCCAGCCGCCGGGTATGCCCCATAGTAAATCATCGCTCCGGTGTTCAAGCAATATTTGTCCTTCATTATTAAATAATACTCCGTTGACACCGATTTTTGGGGTTATATAACCCAGCTCTTTTTTAAACCGTTCTTTTATTTCTTCCGAGGGCAAACCTGTAAATCCCGAATATTCATTTGAAGCCAGTTGCAGCAGTCGATTATATTTTTCAAGGTCGTATGGGTTTTTGCTGTAGTTTAACCCAAGTTGTGCAATAGCGCGCAATTCATCCAACAAGTCCAGGTAGTTTTTTTTCAATGCTTTAGTTTTACTCTTCATCAATTATTATTACCTCGCCATCTCTTAATGTCTTGAACAACCATTTATTGTCGATGCACTGTTGCACTTCCTTTGCTATGTCCTCCGATTCAAAATGTTCAGATTGATAGTGCGGCAAAATCCCGTAGTTAAATACACCAAGGCCATCCCATATAATTTGCTTGTTGACTTCGTAAGGAAAATCATTTGGGTCGTCTACATTTTTTATATATTTCAGAGAGTCACATAAAATGCAAATTCCGGCGCTATAACCTGCATACAGAAAGTCCTTCCTTTGGCGCAGTTCGTTGAAAATATTATCAAAGCCGCTTAGCTTCATTGCCTGGCGTAAAACGAATGTATTGCCTCCGCTAACCCACAAACCGTCAAGTCCGTAAAGCGTTTTTCGCAATTCGTCCTCTTTTCCAAAATACTTTTTCAGGTCCAATGATTCTACAATAAAACCAAAACTGGCTAACTCAATTACCTCGTCCTCCTGGTATTTATATCTTATCTCCGGATTAGCGCCCGAAAAATCTCTTGAATTGTTAATATGGCCTATTTTGCTGCCCGGCGGCAACATTACCTTCAATTTTTCGACCTCATTTCCAAATCTGTAAGAAGACAGGTAGTACTTCATTTCGGATAATATTTGATGTCTAAAATATAGTTTTGCTATCAACTTATTTATTAAGTTTTTGTTAACGATTATAAAGAAAAGGAAAAAACAACTTCCGCAAATATGTCTGTTTCGCCTCACCTGATCCTCTCCAAAGGAGAGGACTTTTTTATTTTTTTCATTTAATGAAATCTCTTCAGAACCCTCTCCTTTGGAGAGGGCAGGGTGAGGCATATTTGCGGAAGTTGTCATTAAAAAATCTCTCCCACATCAACAAATAAACCATTTGACCCCTGCCGACCGAAGCCGTAATCGATACTAATATTTGTTTTGGACAACTTGTTAAGTTTTATCCTAAGGCCCGGTCCCCAGCCGGGCTGTATGCCCTGCAACCGGGTACCTGGCTCAGCCGAAAGCGATTGCGCGTTCAAAAAAAACACACCGCCTAAAAGTCCATTTCTTGTTATTCTGCACCTGTACTCTGCCTCGCCGTATACCATTTGAGTGCCGCTGAACCTGCCCTGTATATACCCCCTGCCTGTAGCGGAAGCGGCATCCCACTGTGTGCTTGGCAATTCAAGATAGCCCGGTTTTCCTCCTAACGTTAACCAGTTAAAGCTCCAGAGTGCAAGTACATTATTTGTGCCCGCAGGAAAATTGATATAGGTACGGAAATCAAGAGTCAGTGATCGCCAACTGCTGGTGCTTCCTAAAAAAGCAAAATTGTCGCGGTACTGTAAAGTAGCATAACTGCCTTTAAAAGGATTGATGGTATTATCGCGTGAATCCAGTAAACCGTTTATTGTAATGCCTGATGCAATGGACCGGGATCCCCCGCCATACGCCGCATAATAGCCATAACTGCCATTATCCGCTATATTCCAATGATTATCGATAATGTAACCTGCCCCTGCATAAAAATTTCCGCCGATGTGCTTTAATACAGTCTCGTAAATACGGAGATAATTATAGTCCATCGGATCTTCGTAATTAATATTTGAGCTACTGCCCAACCCAAAAGTACTCAGTGGATATTTATAATATCGAAAGTCGCCCACAAAATTATAATCATTATCCTTGCTCCAAATGCTGCTTTGAATGGGTAAGGTAAATTGTTTATTCTGCGTGAATGACGTACTCGCAACAATGGTTGAAATCTTTGATTGCGGCCCCGTTCGGAAAACTACATTGCCCGACACAACAATTGCCAGTTTTGTAACAAGCGTATAACCGATTGCCGGAACTATTGTAAACGATGGTTTTGACGTTACAGAATCAACCGTTGGTGTTACTTTTTTTTTAAACACCTGTGCAAAAACGTCAGTAATGTCTTTTTGATCTGCTTCTTCCTCCTTGACTTTTACTGTGTCCTTTGTTGCAGTGGTGTTCTTTTTGCCTTTCTTTTTGGGGAGCTTTATTGGGATTGTTGAAATGGGGACATGTGTATCATGTTGTGCATAAACACCGGACGAGATTAGTATACAAAAAAAAATTAAGACAAGTTTGGGCAATTTCATTATTTGTTAACACAAAATCAGGCTTTCAGATTTGAGTAAATGTAGTCAAATATTGATTTGTTTAACAAGGATCAAATAGTTTATTACAGAAATATTTATCACAGCATATTAAGCGGTTTGCTCAATATCATAATAATTTTGCAAATAATATTCCTGCAATTCTTTTTCCTTTGTTTGAGGAGTCAGAACATCTCTGCAAATCTTAGCGATATTAGCTGCAGATACTCCTTCATTCTGTATAGGTGCCAGGCGTTTTAGCTGCTCCAGTTCAAAATATGAGTGTACTTTTTTGCCAAGCGCAAGGCCAACATAAACAACCGTTGAATATTGAGTAATCAGTTCGCTGCAATTGGCGATCATGTGGTTAGTATTGCCGGTGCGGTAAATTAATGTACCCGCAGGTGCATATTTCCTGATTTCGGCTTCGGCGCGTCCGAATTTTTCATTGGGATGAAGCTTGAAAAGAAGTTTCCGCCCGTTGGCAATTTTTACAGCCTCCCTGATAAATGCAGGTCGGTTCTCGTAACGGAAGGTTTCACGCATATCCGTGGTAGCCACCATTACGTAGTCCTTATAAGGAAAATCATTGTTAAAAAATTGCCAGATATTATCATAGTTAGGAATTCCGGTAACTACAATCTTATTCGCGTCGGTACCCAATCTTGAAAACTGTTCCTTGTACCCTTCAGATCCGGCACAATAGATATCGCAAATATTTGATGTTCCGTTTAACGAGGTATTCCCGGTTAAAATAACCGGAAGTTTAAGTGCTTTTACAATTCTGCTTAACAAATTAAATTTGTCGGTCATACCTTCCTGTACCCATATTAATTTCGATTCTCGCAGTCGTTTTGGGATATGAAGTTCAGTGCAATAAACCACCAGATCATATTTATTTTTTTTAGCCTGGTAGTCAATTTGTAAGTCGTTCGCCAGTAAATATTTTTCAGAGTTTTCTTTAAACTGGCCCGAAGCAATGGTATTCTTAGCTAGCGACGTGTTTTTAATAAGCCAGTTACCAATAGAAGAATCAGTAAAAAATTGACTAAACCAGCAGTCGTAATCGGTCAAATGCTGTGAGATTTGATGCATTTGCGACGTTTGGTTCATTGAACCGGTTATGAATAATATTTTATTTTTCATTCGTGACAAGATTGCGCTGAATTAAAATATTCGTTTATTTAATACGAAGAAAAAAAATTCAACTGAATCTAAATTCACACAATTGTAATATTTACCATTTGAGTAAAAAAGTCAGTAATTCGATGACAATCGCCATAAAACAAATAAAACAGGCTCTGATTTTACAGAACCTGTTACTATTATTTGAGTGTTATGTCATTGTTATTTAAATGTTATTAGCTTACCAGAATTTCTATAGACGGCTTTTGTGCCTCGGCATTTTTAGGCAGTGTGATGATTAACACACCCTCTTCCTGTTTAGCCGTGATGTTTGCAGTGTCCACCTGGCCATTTAAATTTAACATTCTTTCGAATGATTTAATGGGGTATTCTTGTTTGCTAAAATTCGGTAAATTTTCGTCGTCGACTGTGCGGGTGCCACTGATGTACAAGATATCATCGTTGACGGAGATTTTTATGTTTTCTTTAACATAACCTAGTGCGTATACATATACCTCAAAGCTTGTTTCGTTATCGGCTATATTTATTGGCAGGTTATATTTTGGCCTCCTGAAGTGCTCACCTCTAAAATGACCGTGTCTTCCATGTGCAGGACCACAACCTCGTGGCTCCCTTGCTGAATTATAATTTCTAAACATTTTCCACCTTTTTAAATCGGGCGGTATTGCCCTTCTATTAGGGAAGACGGGAAACGTTAGAAATTACTTTAAAATATTTTTTTATTATTTTTCTGAATCAGGATTTTTAGGATTGGGGGATTTACAGAATTAAAACCTTTGCATCTTACAATCCTTAAATCCTGGAAATCCTGATTCAGATAAATACTACTCCGTTTTCAAACTCTTAACCGGGTTCATTAAAGCCGCTTTAATGGTTAAATAAGATACCGTTGCAAATGCTATAAATAACACTTCGACAAAAGGAATTACAAAAAGAGTCCAGTTTACATCTATCCGGAACGCATAAGTTTGCAGCCACCGGTAGCTTGCATACCAGGCCAAAGGCGCCGCCACGATAAAGGCAATTATCACCAACATTGCAAAGTCTTTATATAACAATTGCAAAATTCCATTTACCGATGCTCCTAAAACTTTGCGGATCCCAATTTCCTTGGTGCGTTGAACTATTGTGTAGGATACCAGTCCAAATAACCCTAAACATGCAACAAAAATGCCGATACCTGTAAACGTAGCAAACACCTGCCCGAATTGTTTATCGGCATGATATTGCTCATTAAAATGCTGATCCAGGAAGAAATAATCAAACTGATCACCGGGGAAAAACGCTTTCCAGTTAGCGCGTAATCCCTCAACAGTTTGCTGTACATCAGATGTACCTATTTTAACCGAGATGTCTCCTCTTAGATCAGGTATGCAACGGAATATGATCGCGTCATATGTATCACGCAGTGATTGCTGATGGTAGTTATCCACTACACCAACAATAGTATAGGTTTTACCCCAAAAATCCAGCCTTTTGTTAATAGCATCA
>DASYEP010000095.1:0-3017 GCA_036498965.1 Mucilaginibacter sp. | reverse complement strand
CCAAAACTGGGGCTTTATATTGGCCAATAAGGATATAACAGAAACCAAAGTTGCCGCGCTTGAACGCGAAAGAATTACCGCCGACCTGATACAGCATAACCAGGACCTGGAGCAGTTTACCTATATCATTTCGCACAATCTTCGGGCGCCGGTAGCTAATATTTTAGGCCTTTCCGAGATGCTGAAAGAACACGAGCTGGACCTGGCAGCAAAAATGGAGGTGCTGGAAAGAATATCGGTATCCACCAAAAATATTGACACTGTTATACAGGACCTGAACCACATTTTGCAGGCCCGCGAAATGGTGAACGAGCAAAAAGAAACCGTTTACTTTAATGATTTACTCCAAGGCATCAAAACCAGCATCCAAAATATTATTGTAAGCGAAAAAGTGCAGTTCGATTGTGATTTTACTGAGGTGGATTCCCTATTTACCATCCGCAGTTATTTGTATAGTATTTTTTATAATCTTACCTCCAACAGCATCAAATACCGCCGGCCGGGTTTTGCGCCGGTGATCAGCATCAGGAGCAATAAGCTGGAAGATAAAATAGAGCTGCATTTTAAAGACAACGGCAAAGGCATCGATCTTGACAAAAATGCCGAACAGCTTTTTGGCTTATATAAACGCTTTGACACCACCATGGAGGGCAAAGGCATGGGCCTGTTTATGGTAAAAACACAAGTAGAAGCACTTGGTGGTACTATCAAAATAAAAAGCAAGCTGGGCGATGGGGCGGAGTTTGTGATACAACTGCCTGTACAGGCGCTCTAAAATAGGTTTTTACCGGCATTTTACTTTTTATATTCCATGGCTACGCCATTTACATATACAAATCTTGAAGAAGGCTCTGCATAAGAAGAATCAGAAATAGACTGATTTTTTATGTAAGATTTATACTTAATATCTGCCAGATCTGCCAGCGTATAGAATAAGTTATCATTGGTGGTCAGTAAATTTTTGTGGGCCAATAGGTTTTTATACTTATGAGGATTATCTTCAATAAATTCATCTGATACACTGACGAGCGTAGGCACGTGCGTTTCTTTTTCAGTGGGATTGGCAGAACCATATCCAAATAAAGCTTTACCATTATCAAACAAATTGCAGCCATGATCTGCTGTAAACATTAAAACCGAGGGCACGTTTTGCCTTTCTATTGTTTTTATTAATTCACTGATCACATAGTCCTGTAAAAGGATCATATTATCATAGGCATTGATAAATATGTGGGCATTCTTCATCGTAACATGATAATTTTTCAAACTATTATTAGGCTTAAATACATTGAATCGTTCCGGAATGCCACCATGCCCGCCGAGCATATTGATCACTATAAATTGGTTTTTGGCTGACTGTTTATTTACAACCGAATCAAACAAAGGAAGGATATCAGCATCGGTATGCTGTTTTTTGTACAGTTCATAAACATGATCGGGTACATTCTTTTCGTCAACAATATCAAATAAATACTGGCTTGATATCCAGCTTGTTTCATAACCCGCTTCTTTAAATAATGATATGACAGACTTTTGGGAGTAGGCAAGATAGGGGTCCTGTGGTGTTGCCTGGGTAATAATTAACGGAATAGAGCCATATGTATAATTTGAATTGGAATAATTTTTATTGAAAGAGATCAGGTTTTTGATCTTCTCTAAATTAGGGTTGGTTTCTTTTTTATATCCATTAATTGACCAGTTTGAATATCTCATCCTTTCCCCGATGATAAAAACAACTATTTTGGCTTTGCCGGTATCGGGTGAGTTTAATATACCAAATTCAAAATTATCATGCTGTTTTTTATATTTATGAATGCGGTACCTGATCTTACCTAACACGTAACTTTCATTGAGGATATTAAAAGGGTGTTGTCCTAAATAGCCACCCCTAAGTGTGTACTCTATCAAACTTCTCCCGGAGTAAGCTTTTTCTGATCCAAGTATCTTAAGAATTGTGCATGAAAGTGAAACTACTATAAGGACCAGCGCGAAAGGGATGATCCTTTTTTGATTTTTCATATCATAACTTATCCTTTTGTACATCTTAAGAATAAAAACATACGCAATGATCAGGATTACCGGAATAATAAAATATATACGAAATCCAGCCATAAACTCGCTGAACTCATTCCTGGAGGTATTAAATAATGAGCCCAGGTTGTCTGCAGTAATATAATGCCCTAAGATTACTATACTGCTAACTTCAATGATGGAGGAAATGAGGTATGGGATACCAACGATTACGTATGCCCAAAAATAGGATGGTTTTAGCCTTAACATAATTAAGCCTAAAGACATGAATAAAGTTACTTTGGCAATAATTGAAAGACAAAAATCTACTACTTCCTGGTGATCATTAATTAAAATATCAGGGATAATTAAAATCAAAATAGAAGCAGCGATCAGCAGTGTTTTAAACATTGCTTTCTTTTCAATTTTCATTTTCGTTTATAATTGGAGGGGCGCAGGCTTTCAGGGGAGAGATCACCTTTTTCTAACGTAAAGTTAACATAAACTAAACATAGATTTAATAAGAAGGAGCAAAAAAAATGAGAAAGTCGACAGATAAATTAGGGATATTTATAATCCCGGACTAAAAAACAACGGATTTGCAATCCGCGAATTTATTACCCAGCCCACCCCTCCCTGTCCAGGCTCCTGAAATGTATAGCTTCTGCCAAATGCTCCAGTTTGATATCATCGCTTCCGGCCAGGTCGGCTATGGTGCGGGATACTTTCAGGATACGGTCGTATGCCCTGGCACTGAGGCCAGCTTTTCCATGGCTTTTTTTAACAGGGTTTGCCCGGCTGCGTTGATCTTGCAGATATCCCTTACCATTTGCGGACTCATCTGGGCGTTGGCGTGCAGGTCGGGCTTCTCACCAAAACGTTCTATTTGTTTTTCGCGTGCGCGGATCACCCGCTCGCGTATATCTTCACTTTTTTCGGCTAAACGATCAGAGGATAACTCAGAAAAATTAACCGGTGTTACTTCCACATGCAGGTCGATACGGTCG
>DASYEP010000094.1:0-38030 GCA_036498965.1 Mucilaginibacter sp. | reverse complement strand
CTGAATTAGTGGTACGATAAGTTATAGTAGTAGTCCCAAGCTTTTTATCGTTCACTTCAGAATGGAATGTCGTTGTTTTACTATAGTCAATAGGTAGAAGGTAAATGTAAGTTACTGTTTTATTAACAGATATTGTTTCGTAATCGTATTCGCTGTTTAAAGGGCTACAAAAAAGGTATAAGTTTTTTTCTAAATAATTATCATATTCTGTTTCGCCAACAGATTCATGCCTGTTTAAATTAGCTTCAGGATTTAAAATAAAAGGTCGGTTATTTATTAAGCACTTTCTTACTTCTTCAATACTTAATAGTTCGCCATCGCGGTTCATGATATAAGCATCGCTTGTGGGATCAGTTAATATCCATTTCTTTTTCGACGGCAGGTAAACCACGTTTACAACGTGAAAATCAGCGTCAGTTTCGGAACTGTCTCTTGGGTAACAATATACCTTGCGCGATTTAAATCCCATTGCCAGGTAACAATCATTCAAAACCGTTGCAAGTTCCCTGCAGGTAACACTAACACCTTTTTGTTTGGTTAATGTAATAATGGAATCGGCGTTCAAGTATTTTATGGGGGCTTCAGCTATTACCTGGTGATTAATGATATTATGGACCCAGTGCATAATATTTAAAACCCTCGATTGTTCGTTTGAATAACCGGCTACTGAATCTAAATTATATTTTTTTCGCAATTTGACCAGGCATGAATCATTAGCCGATTGATAAGTAAAGGTTGGTAACTTCTTGGAATCGTGCCTGTTATAGTCGCTGGCATTTTTAAGGATTTTTAAATAATCTATTCCGGATTGTGCAAGGGAAAAGCCTGGCAGGCAGACTAAAGCCAGCAAAAATATTTTGCTTGAGAGTGACATAGGGGTATTGAAATTCCGGTGAAATTAATAATGAATTTTTAGATTTTTACCTGTGTTGTGTCTTTGTTACACAATAATATTTTTGTTACGAAAACCATTTAAACGGCTGAAAACAGGGCTTTATGCAGGATTCGATTTGTTGATTTTTATAATGAATATATTCTGTTCAATCTTAAATCATTATAATGTTTATTGCCTTTAGCTTTACTATTTTTGCAGCATAGTATAAACATCATGTTTGACAATAAAGAGAAAACGAATATAGAGCTGCTGGGTGAATTTGGTTTAATAGATCACTTAACCAAAAACATAAAAATTTCCCAAAAAAGCACTTTAAAAGGAATTGGCGACGATGCTGCTGTGCTCGATTTTAAAGGAAAAAAACTTTTGGTCTCAACCGATATGTTACTGGAAGGTATTCACTTTGATTTAGCTTATACCCCTTTAAAACATTTGGGCTATAAAGCGGTTCAGGTAAACTTAAGCGACATTTATGCGATGAATGGAACAGCTTCCCATGTAACTGTTTCAATAGGTTTATCGAGTAAATTTCCGCTGGAGGCCATTGAAGAATTATATGAAGGCGTTTACCTGGCCTGTGATAAATATAATGTTGATATAATCGGGGGCGATACAACATCGTCAAAGCAGGGATTGGTAATAAGCGTAACAGTTTTGGGTTATGCTGATGAAAAAGATATTGTTTATCGCAATGGCGCTGAAGAAGGTGATTTGATATGTGTATCTGGTGATTTGGGCGGCGCTTACACGGGATTGCAATTATTAGAGCGTGAAAAATTGGTTTATCTCGAAAATCCGAATATTCAGCCTGACCTGGAAGGTAAGGATTATATAGTCGAACGCCAGTTAAAACCAGAGGCCCGAAGGGATATTGTTGAATTGCTGAAGAGTATTGAAGTAAGACCGACCGCTATGATCGATATTTCGGACGGCTTGGCTTCCGAAATATTGCATATATGCAAGCAAAGCAACAAAGGCTGTAATTTATACGAGGATAAAATCCCGTTAGACCCCATGACCTACGAAACGGCCCGTGAATTTAACCTGGACCCCACAGTTTGTGCCCTAAGTGGCGGCGAAGATTATGAATTGCTTTTTACCGTAAAACAAGCCGATTACGACAAGATAAAGTTTAAGATGGATATTACCATTGTCGGGTACATAACAGAGCCTGCCGTAGGCTGTAACCTTATTACAAAGGCAGGAAATGTACATCCGTTGACAGCGCAAGGATGGAACGCTTTCCCCCCGGCCCCCTGAAGGGGGAGTTTTTATTTGCATTGTATTTTAAATCTTTCTATGAAGGCTTTTGCTTTCTGTCCGGCTTTTTGTTCCCCCCTTCAGGGGGTTAGGGGGCTAAAATGCAAGCTCCAACAACACCGGGCAATGATCCGAATGCCTGGCTTCCGGCAATATAGCCGATCTTTTAATATTATTTTCGAGCGACCGGGTTGCCATATTATAATCAATGCGCCAGCCCAAGTTTTTAGCCCTTGAATTTGACCGGAAACTCCACCAGGTATAGTTGTGAGGTTCCTTATTTAAATGCCTGAAAGTATCGATATAACCCGATTCAATAAAGTTTTCCATCCATTCTCGTTCTTCGGGTAAAAATCCGGAGGAATTAGCATTTGATTTTGGGTTATGGATATCTATTGGCCTATGACAAATATTATAGTCGCCGGATACCACCAGCTTTGCACATTGAGATTGCAATAATTCTAGGTATCGTCCGAATTCATCCAAAAAACGGTATTTAAACGCCTGCCGATCATCCCCGCTTGAACCTGATGGAAAATAGACACTCATCACCGAGACGTCATCAAAATCAACCCGGATGTTACGGCCTTCGCGGTCGTACTCACTGATGCCACAGCCATATTCAACATGTTTCGGTGTTTTTTTTGTGAAGATTGCTGTACCACTGTACCCTTTTTTTTCTGCAGGGTACCAGTAATGTTCGTAGCCCAACTGTTCAACCAAAATAAGATCGGTCAAAACATCGGGTGTTGCTTTAATTTCCTGCAAACAAACAACATCGGCGTCAGTAGCCTGCAGCCAGGCCAGCCAGTTCTTGTTAATTGCCGAACGGATACCGTTAACGTTATAGGTTATAATTTTCATGCCTGGCCCGTAGCCCCTAAAGGGGATTATTTTGTTTTGGTAAATATAGAAACTAAGTTATAAAAGGAGCTATTGACACCCCCTTTAGGGGGCTTGGGGGTAATGGGCTTGGGGGTTAAGTATCTTATCCAATTGCTCACATTCCTTCTTACTAAGCAGCTCAACGGTCATCGGCACATCCTCCAGCGGACGATCGCGGTCGTCTTTCTTTACAGCGGCGATGCGGTCAACCATATCAAGTCCCGCTACAACTTCACCATACGCAGTATAACCATGGTCCAGTTGCGGAGTTCCTCCGGTTGTTTTATAATATTCACGCTGCCAAACAGGAATTTTATAACCTTTTAATCTTGTTTGCTCCAGTGTATCCATTTTGCCATCGGTATAACGCTTGCCTTCAACAATATAAAACTGGCATCCGCTGGAGGCCTTCGCTGGATTATCGTCTCGCGCCGCGGCCAGGACACCTCTTTTATGAAAAATGCTGTCCCTGAACTCTGCCGGGACGGTGTAACCAACATCGCCGTTACCAAGCTCGTCACCCGGTTTTGCCTTTTTCGAATCCGGATCGCCTCCCTGTATCATAAAATTTTGTATCACCCTATGAAATAAGGTTCCATTATAAAAACCAGCCTTAGCCAGTTTTATAAAATTATCGCGATGCTTCGGTGTTTCGTTATACAATCGGATAATGCTTTCGCCACAACTGGTTTTTATCCGCACATATTGGTTTTTCGGTGGTTTGGCGAAAGCTGTTGTTAAAATAAAAAGCAATAAAATAGAGGTAAAAGTTTTCTTCATGTTGATTTGCGTTTTGATCATTACCTTAAATGAAGCGATTAATTATAACTCCCCCTCTAGGGGGTCGGGGGCCCCAACTCCTCAAAGTAATTAATAATTAATGATTTTAATACCATTTCCTGTTCAAGCAAAGTATAATTCGGTATAGTTTTCACTAATTTCCAATGCGGCCAGCCATCCTGATCCAGGCCCTCTAGCTCATAAAAGCCCATCATACTAAATAATTTGCAGTTTGCAATATGCATTAATTCTTCTTTCTGTCTTTTGCTGAACTTTCGGGGACCTTGTCCCAGTTCCTGCACCCCAATCAGAAACAGCATTACTTTTATATCGGGCTTTTCGTTATCGAAATCATCCGCAATCCTTTGTTGTAATGCGCTCCATTTCAAGTTAATTTCCGCAGGCTTCATAAGGGCAAATATAGTTCACTGGTTCATTTGTTCACTAGTTCATTGGTATGTTTAATTGAATAAGTATGGCGCCGCGGCGTATTTTAAACGATGGGCCCCAATGAACAAATGAGCCAGTGAACTAATGAACCAAATAAAGCTTTGTTGCATTTAACAGAATTGTTACGTTTCTGTGATTTTTGGCTTGTTTTATTAACTACTTTTGCATTAAGTTGTTAAAAAAGTATTGACTGGTTTGAAAAACCATAAAAATCATATTATTCGCTCCTGGATGTTGCTGGCATGTTTTATTGCCGGGCAGTTTATGATTTATACCCACCAGCATTACACCGTCCAAACTAACAACAAAATATACAACGTAACTAAAAACATTTCGAAACAAACGGTTAAGGAAAAGTGCTACCTATGCGATGTTATGCACCATAATTCAATGGTTATAACCAGCCAGGCATTTTCTAATACTATTGTTGAAACAGGCCATGCTTTTAAAAAGTTCGAATACGACTTTAAAAGTATCCAACTCATCCTTTCATGCGGCCGCGCTCCGCCATCTTCAGATTTTCCTGTTTAAACTAAAAGCTAACAAGACTTTTACGCAGTACAGTAGAAACGATTGTTAAATACAAGCGTCTTAAATTGTAAACAAGAATTTACCCCTAAGATTTAATAATGATAGTTTTTGTAAGACCAAACTATCAAAAATTGATTCTTTATTTTCCAAATGATGATTGTGCTTAATTATTATGAGAATTAAAATAAGATTATTAATACTGCTCCAGTTTACTTTGCTTACGGTCACGGTCTCAGCGGCCGGACCGGGCCTCGACGAGCCAACCAGCACGCTAATAGGGACGATAACCGACAAAGCTGACGGCAAACCGATAATAGGCGCAACCGTAAGCGTACCCGACTTAAGAACCGGCAGCATTACAGACATCAACGGCCATTATACACTGAAAAATTTACCAAAAGGCATTTACCTGGTGCAGGTTAGCTATGTTGGCTATGCGACGTTTAATCAAAAAGTTGATTTCACAAAAACAACCACGCTTGATGCACAATTGCAATCTTCATCAATTGAAACGGGAGAGGTTGTTATCACCGGTGTGAGCAAAGCCACCGAAATAAAACGCGATCCGGTACCAATGACCGCAGTGAGCAAATCGTATATCGACCAACACTCGGCATCGGGAAATGTTATTGATGAGATAGCAAATTTGCCAGGCGTAAGCGCGGTTACTACGGGCCCCAATATTTCAAAACCATTTATTCACGGTTTGGGATATAACCGCGTAATTACTTTGCAGGATGGCATACGTCAGGAAGGCCAGCAATGGGGCGATGAGCATGGGATTGAAGTGGATCAAAATTCAATTGACCGGGTAGAAATTATAAAAGGACCGGCCAGTTTAACTTACGGATCAGATGCCATTGGCGGTGTAGTTAATCTGATTACTTCGGCGCCTGTTCCGGAGGGGAAAATATTGGGATCAGTTACCGGTGTTTATGGAACCAACAATGGTTTATGGAATGGTTCATTTAAACTTCAAGGCAACCAGAACGGGCTTGTTTGGGGGACTGTTTTATCTGACAAAGCCGCTGAGAACTATCAAAACACACATGACGGCCGGGTCTATGCCACCAATTTCCACGAAAAAGACGCCAGGGCAATGATCGGTTTAAATAAAACCTGGGGATACTCGTATTTAAATATGTCGGTATTTGATGATGAGCAGGCCATACCCGACGGCAGCCGGGATTCGTTAACCCGTCAGTTCACCAAACAAATTACAGATGCAGATACTTATCGTCCCATTGTGCCGGCTTCCGAGTTAAATACTTACACCATTCCTGTCTTGCACCAGCATGTGCAGCTTTATCGTATTTACGATAACAGCAGCTTTGCTTTGGGAAGTGGGAATTTATTGGTTAACCTCGGTTATCAGTATAGTCACCGGCGCGAGTTTACACATCCTACCGAACCGGATATTCCAGGATTAAACCTGCAGCTGCAAACCTGGACCTATGACTTTAAATATAATTTTAACTTAGGTAAGGATTATGAAACTACCGTCGGCGTTAACGGGATGTATCAAAATAACAGTCTTGGGTACAGCACGGATTTTCCGATCCCAGCATATCACCAGTTTGACATAGGTCCGTTTTTCGTTCTCAAAAAAACCTTTGGAAAGCTGGACCTTTCAGGCGGTTTAAGGTATGATACCCGTTCATTTACCGGGCAACCTGCTTATATTGATACATCGAAAGCATATTACCCCTCGCTGTATACAGGGCCTAACCCGGAATCAACACCGAATGTTACGCAACAGTTCGCTGCATTAAATAAAACATTTTCTGGTGTTAGCGGAAGTTTTGGTGGAACCTATAATTTTTCGAGGGAGTTTTTATTAAAAGCAAATATCGCCAGAGGTTTCAGGGCGCCGAGTATAGCCGAGTTATCCGCTAACGGTCCGGATCCCGGTTCGCAGATATACCATATTGGCAACAGCAGCTTTAAGCCCGAATTCAGTTTCCAGGAAGACTTGGGCGCATTCCTTACTTTACCAAACGTATCGGCAAGCATTAGTATTTTCAATAATTCCATACAGAATTATATTTTCCAGCAGCAGGTATTAAATCCTGATGGAACGCCGGCGCGCAATCCTTCTTTCCCATTGTACGACTTATTTACCTATGTACAAAGCAAAGCAAGAATAAACGGCGGCGAAGCAGGTATCGATATTCATCCTTTTTCATGGCTGCATTTTGAAAATGAAGCTACACTAACCTATGGTACTAATTTAGGTAATGGCGGTAAAGTGCCAGACAGCCTTAAATATTTGCCGTTTATTCCGCCGTTACACGTACATTCCGAATTGCGTGCTACATTTAATAAGGGCTTCAGCAGTTTAAAAAATGTTTATGGGTTTATCGGATTTGATCATTTTGCTGCTCAAAACCGCTTTTTTTCGGCTTATGGAACGGAAACTTATACGGCCGGGTATAACTTACTAAGCGCGGGCCTGGGAGGCAACTTAACAAACGCGGCTGGAAAAACAGTTGTGTCGTTGTTCATTGAAGGCACAAATCTGGCCAACGTTAATTACCAATCGAACATGAGCAGGCTTAAATACTTTGATAACCCTGTTGTGCCAGCGGGTGTACAGCCTGGTATTTTTAACATGGGTCGTAATGTCAGCTTTAAAGTAGTGGTGCCGTTTGATTTATCGCCGCATGAAAAAGAACCGGTGAAAATGTAAATAAGAAACAACAAAAAACCCACGGTAAAACGCGGGTTTTTTGTTTATAAGAGCAACATTCGCAAACTGACGTCAGTTTTACTTTGTTTGCAACGTGAGCGATGCGCTTTGTAAGCCCTGGGATGTGGCCGTAAAAGTGATAGTGCCCGCTTTTTCCTTAGTCTGTACAATCGCCAGCGCCAGCCCGTTAAATGCCTTACGATAGTCGGCCTTAAACGGATCATGACTTACCGGGTCACCATTATCAACGCTGGCTATAAATCCTTGCCCGGTAATTTTAAAGTTTACCAGGTTATCGGCAGTTGGAACTACATTTCCATTTTTATCCAAAATCCTTACGGTGATAAATGATAGATCTTTACCATCAGCTTTTATTTGTTTTCTGTCAGCAATCAGTTCAATTTTGGCAGGTGCGCCGGCGGTATGTATTTCGCGGCTTAAAACTACTTTCCCGTTTTTACGGGAAACAGTTTTTAGCGTACCAGGCTCATACTTCACACGCCACATAATGTGCAGGTCGTCACCGGTTTTCTTTTTAACACCTAACGATTTTCCGTTCAGGAATAGTTCTACCTCATCTGCATTATTGTAATAGGCCCATACGTCGATTAACTTACCTTGTTCCCAGTTCCAATGCGGAAAAATATGTAAAACCGGTTTGTTGGTCCACTCGCTTTGGTACATATAATACACATCTTTTGGAAAACCCGCGAGATCTATAATTCCGAAATAAGAACTGCGCGAAGGCCATGAGTAAGGTGTAGGCTCACCTAAATAATCAAAACCTGTCCAGATAAACATCCCCGAAAGGAAATCATATTTTTTCATCACCTTCCAGGTAGCTTCATGTGTTGAGCCCCATGGTGGTCGGGTATTGTCATAAGCTGATACCGTATTATCCGGGTTGCCGGACTTAACGCCCTTATTATAACTAGGCCATATCCTTATACTATCTGAAGGCTGTTCGTAATACCCGCGTGTTTCCAGGCCCGATGTAGTTTCGGTTGCAATGAACTTTTTGCCGGGATAACGGTCATGAAAGGCAGCGTAATTATATTCATGGTAGTTATAACCTATAAGATCGATGGCTCCCGATCTAATGATTTTGTTGCTGGTATCCGGGCGGTCATTGGCGGTAGTGATCGGGCGGGTATGATCCAAACTGCGAACTATGCCTGCCAATTCGGGTGCCAAACGTAAAGCGCTAGTATCGCTTTGTTGCGGGATTTCGTTACCGATGCTCCATATTATTACAGATGGATGGTTCCGGTCGCGTTTTATTTGATCTTCCAGATCGCGCTTGTGCCATTCCTTAAAGTATAAATGATAATCATATTTTGCTTTTTTCCATTCCCAGCAATCAAAAGCCTCGTCCATTACAATGAAGCCCAATTTATCGCAAAGGTCAAGCAACTCAGGGGCTGGCGGATTATGCGAGGTACGGATGCCGTTGCAGCCCATCTCTTTCAACATTTGCAGCTGACGTTCCAGTGCGCGGGTATTAACGGCGGCACCCAGGCTGCCCAGATCATGGTGATCGCAAACGCCAAGAATTTTTAAGGGCTTGCCGTTTAAAGAGAAGCCTTTATCGGCATCGAAATTAAAATAACGGATACCTAAAGGAGTATTATACTCGTCAACGATTTCACGTTTAAATTCGTCTTCCTGTATTAATCTAGTAACAACCCTATATAAATAGGGGTGGTCAATCGACCACAACTCAGGGTTAGAAATCTTAAAATCGTCTTCAATGTTAACCGAAGTATCATTGGTAACCACGGGTCCGGCCTTTGTTACAACAACTTTATTCGCTTCATTATATACTATTGTATATAATGAAGCAGACTTTCCGCTGTGATTTTTAATACGCATTTGCAAATGCACGGATGCTGATTGGTTGCTTACTTTGGATGTCGTAACATAAGTCCCCCAATGATCAACGGCAAGCTTATTGGTTGTCACCAACCAAACATTCCTATAAATTCCTGAACCTGAATACCAGCGTGAATTTGGCTGAACAGAGTTATCCACTTTTACGGCGATGGTATTTTTGCCGCCAAAATTTAAATAGGGGGTAAGCTCATATCTAAACGAGATATAACCGTTCGGCCTGAAACCTAAATGATGCCCGTTAATCCAAACATCGCTTTTTTGATAAACGCCATCAAAATCAATATAAACTAAGCCGCCCTTTGAAGATGCAGGAACAGTAAACGTTTTGCGATACCAGCCGATTCCGCCCGGCAAAGCGCCGCCTTCGGGTGATGCTGGGTTATCTTTGCTGAATTTTCCTTCAACGCTCCAGTCGTGCGGTACGTTAAGTATGCGCCAATCCGCATCATTGAAACTAACTTTTTCGCCATCATTTACATCACCTAAATGAAAATGCCAGTCTTTATCAAAATCGGCAACGGTCCGGCCTTGTTGCCCATAAACGTTTGAAAGAAAAAAAGTAAATAAGGACAGGCAAAGTAATCTTACCGCCTTTTGTAAAGAAGCCTTGTAGTATAGCATAATAGGTTAATTTAGGATTAACTGTAAATTGGACACTAAACTAACGTTTTTTGCGAATAGTTGGCAAGGGTTTATTAGCAAGCGATAAATTTAGGTTCATATTCGTCATCGTATCACTCTTCATCTGCCCTTGTCTATGTGCTCATAGGCAACACAGGTAATTCATCTGAGAGGACACAGATGAGGGAGTAATAACTTTCCAACCTTACAACAGTCCAGACCCTAAACCTTCTTCCCGTTAAAAGTGATATTATACAAATCCGTGCGGCGGTCTTTCAAATTTTGTACACTGCCGTACTCATGTAGTTGATTTAATGAGCTTAAATCCACATCCGCGATAACTATCATTTCTGCGTTTGGGGTAGCCTCGGATTGTATACAATTAGTCGGAAAACCAAAATCAGATGGTGTAAACACAGCCGATTGCGCATAAGAAAGCTCCATGTTACTTACATTGGGCAAGTTACCCACTGACCCAGCGATAGCTACAAAACATTCATTTTCAACCGCCCGGGCCTGGGCGCAGAATTTAACCCGGTTATAGGCGTTTTGTGTATCCGTTAAAAACGGCACAAATAAAATTTGCATATCCTGACTGGCCAATATGCGCGACAGCTCGGGGAATTCCACATCGTAGCAAACTAATATTCCTATTTTGCCGGCGTCTGTTTCAAAAACCCTCACTTCATCCCCACCTCGCATACCCCACGTGCTTATTTCCGAAGGCGTGGGGTGTATTTTATAGTTTTCCTCCATACTGCCATTTCTGCGGAACAGGTACGAGACATTGTACAACGAATCTTCAAAAATAGTAGGTAAGCTGCCCGCTATAATATTTACGTTATAAGATACCGCCAGTTTCGAAAACTCTTCGATAATCGGCTTGGTAAACTTTGCCAGCTCGCGCATGGCCTTGGCGGCATCCATATGATTATAATCAGCCATCAATGGGGCGTTAAACAACTCCGGGAAAAGCACAAAATCCGATTGGTAATCGCTAACAGCGTCAACAAAATACTCCGCATGTTTCATCAACTCGCCGATATTGCTATAGGGTCGCATTTGCCATTGCACTAACCCAAGACGCACTACCGTTTTTTGATTTATTACCGAGGATATTTCTTCGTAATAAACGTTGTTCCATTCAATCAGCGTAGCGAAACCTTTTGAGCGACTGTCTTCGGGCAAGTAATTACGTAATACTTTACGCACATGAAAATCATTGGCCAACTGGAACGAAAGCGTCGGGTCGTATATTTCCTTATACTTTACCTTGTCGATATATTGTCTCGGCGTAAGGTCATTCTGAAATTTCTGGTAATTTGGAATGCGGCCGCCTGCAATGATGCTTTTCAAATTTAGTTTTTCGCACAATGCTTTGCGGGCCTCATATAATCTGCGCGCCAAACGTAACCCGCGGTATTTCGGATGTATAAAAATATCAATGCCATATAAAACATCTCCCTTATCGGTGTGAGTTTTAAAAGTGCTGTCACCAGTTATTTGTTTGTAGGTATGATTGTCACCGAATTTATTATAGTCTACAATTATTGACAAGGCGCAGCCTACCACTATCTCATTAACGGTTACGCATATTTGTCCCTCGGGAAACATCCTGATCAGCCTTTTTATCGAATTGGCATCCCAATAATCCTCATCCATATCGAGGTATGCCGATTTCATTGATTTTTTTAGCTCCTGATAATCCTGTACATCCAGGTTTCGCATTTCTATACTCTGCAGATCCATAATTTTCAATAAAGCTGTTTAACGCAATTTTGCCCGATTTGTTGGTTGCCAAAGGTGGTTATCCCTATTAATTTCATTAGTATACCACCACGCCCAGTATATCAGCAAAGGCTGCAGTATAGCTAATCTAATCCATGCCATTAATGGTGTAACCCGGATGCCGCCCATATGTATCGGTGCATTCCTGATCATGTTGATGTGAACAGGTAAAAAAGCGATCAGCATAAACACAATTCCCCATGCGGCTAATAGCCGGGTTTTGGGAAAGGCAAGCAAAATCGCAAAGAAAAGTTCAAAAAACCCGGCCAGTAAATTTAATGTTTTGGGGTGTTGGAAAATAGTGGGGTATAATGTTAATGTAAGATTCCGGGTCCCGGAAGTGATTTGTACCGGCAACTAAATAAAAAACTGTGAGCGCCATGAGTCTTTTTTTTTTAAGTCTGGACATCAATAAAGATATATTATTTCGACAAACACCCCTTTCACAATATATAAATGTCCAAGAACCGTAAGAAACTAATTTATAAGCATTCTAAATTCAACTGTATGACAAAGGTTTGACACTGCATCATATTTATCCTATTACTTTTGTTGGGTCAAAATTTAAAAACTGCTTTGAAGTATCTAAAGGTAATAGCTTTTACGCATAAACAGATTGAGTTAAGGGAATTGGGGAAATTGGTGATCTGCCAGGAGAACCTGACAGATAAACTGCATAAGGCTAAAGTACAATTTGGAATTTCTGAAATATTCTACCTTGCAACCTGTAACAGGGTTGAATTTGTGATGATTACTCCACAAACAGTAGACAAAGCATTTGCAAAACAATTTTTAGAGGAACTGAATGTGGGGCTTTGCCCTGTTTCGGCCAGCACCTTTTTGGATGCGGCGATGATATACGAAGATAAGGAAGCGCTTGAACATTTACTGCGCACGTCCTGTTCCCTGGAAAGCCTGATAGTTGGCGAAAAAGAAATATTGGCGCAGTTGCGTAAAGCATATGAGGACGCTAAGGAAGCGGGCCTTTGCGATGACGGCATGCGCATGTTTATGAATTGCATTGTAAAAACCGCTAAACAAGTTTATACCCATACCCAGATTTCGAAAAATCCCATCTCGGTAGTGTCATTGGCTTACCGAAAGCTAAAGGACCTTAAGTTGTGCACCAACGCCCGTGTACTTATCATTGGCGCCGGCGAAACAAACAGGAATATTTCAAAGTATCTGCAAAAACATAAGTTTTCCAACTTTTCGGTATTTAACCGCACACTGTCAAAAGCGAAACAGCTGGCGGCCGATTTAGATGGCGAAGCGTTTACGTTAGATGCGTTGAAAGATTACGATAAAGGATTCGACGTAATTATTACCTGTACCTCGGCTGTCGAACCGATTATTACTTCGGAAGTTTATACGCAGCTACTAAACGGTGAAACCAGCCGCAAGACTATTGTGGATCTGGCGATACCCAATGATACAGATCCAAAAGTGCGAGAAAAGTTCCCGGTTAACTTTATCGAAGTCCATTCATTAAACGAAGTTGCCAAAAGGAATTTGCAGGAGCGTTATGATGAGCTGACCCACGCCGAAGCTATTATTGATCAAAACATAAATGCTTTTATATTAGAACTTAAACAGCGCCGCATAGAACTGGCCATGCGCCAGGTTCCTGAAAAGATAAAGGAAATACGCAACACCGCCATTAATTCCGTATTCGCCGAAGAAGTTCAAAATATGGATCAACAGTCGCGCGAAACGCTTGAAAAGGTGATCAGTTACATGGAGAAAAAATATATCAGCGTACCCATGATTATGGCGAAGGATATATTGATCAATAATTGATACGATCTTTTGTTATTTCTATCCCCAATTAAAATCGGGCTAGGGAATTACAAGCGATACGTCGAAAAATTCTACCTCTCACTCCTTTCCTCCATATTTAAATCGGTATCGAACGGGCTTTTTGTAAACGGATAAATAGTTTGTTTAATGAATCCCTTGGGATATTGCGCTTCGTGCACGCCTGTGCCAGCAGGCCATTCTTTTCCGGGGAGATAATAAGTGCCAAAAATCATGTCAATAAATGGAAATATCGATGCAAAATTATGCCCGTAATATTTCGGATCTTCACAATGGTGCCAGTGGTGGTATTGTGGGGTGGTGAAAATGTATTTCAAAAAGCCAAAGTTAACACGTGTATTTGCGTGTATGAGCACCGCATGTATTGCGATAAAAATAATATAAACATTAAATACCGTGGTCGAAAAGCCAAGCACATATAAGGGAATAAAGGTCATGGCACGGGTAAAAAAGATATCGATAAAATGAGTGCGGCTACCGGCGAGCCAGTCCATGCTTTTTGTTGAATGGTGTATGGAATGAAAGCGCCACAGCGAAACACGGGTATGAAAAAAACGATGTGCCCAGTACTGGAACAAATCAGTACTCAAAAACGCCAGAAACAACGCGGGGATAAACGGCAGGCTTTGTACCCAAACATGAACTTTATCTAAGCCGATCCATCCAAAAAATACGATTGCGGGTTTTTGTGTTATTATGCCAAAAAACTGTATAAACAGGTGGCTGATAATGAAATATACCAGGTCAGTACGCCACTCTTCGTGAAATTTAGTTTGCGATTTGTTTTTTGGGAAAAAGAGTTCGAGCGGGATAAAAATAATTGTCATTAAAAGTAGATCGAGCAGCATCCAGTCCAAACCCAAATGCCAGCTTGTTTTTTCTACGGCGCGTCCCTTTACCGAAAACGCTCCCATTAAAATTGCCACCCCGGCTATAGTAACCCCTGGTAAGGCCCATTTAATTTTTTTACTCAAAATTATACTTAGCAAAGCAAAAAAGAATGATACTATCAGACCAATGGCCATCAGGGCCTGCATGCTTTCTTTTGTATAAATTTCGCGAAACTCCGGTGTGGTGAGCTGCTCAGGATAAAGGAAGCAGAAAATACCGAGTAATACGGAAGTGGCTAGGAAGATAGAGAGATAACCGCTAATCTTGCCTTCTCCTACTTTTAAACGTTCTTTTGGAGACATAATTTTATTGTGATAATTATCGAAATTAAAAAAATAACATGAATTGGAGATATTTATCTACTTAAAACTATCATTTTCCAATCTGCACATTTGCATATTTTCACATTCGCACATCCATAATAGTCACCCAATTTTCATATCATTAATAATTACGAAAAGGTGCGCTTAAAAAGTTAATTTTGCAGTAAAATAAGTAACCCTTGGAGAGAACATTTACTATTGGAACACGCGGCAGTGATTTAGCGTTATGGCAGGCAAATTTTGTAAAAGATAGCCTTGCCGCGATTGGTATTACCGCCAATTTAAAGATTATAAAAACCCAGGGCGACCGTTTGCTTAATTTAAGTTTGGATAAGCTTGAGGGCAAAGGTTTTTTTACCAAGGAACTTGAAGAAGAATTATTGGCAGGCACCATTGACATTGCGGTACACTCGCATAAGGACCTGCCAACTGAAAATCCTCCGGGACTCATAATAGCAGCAGTTTCAGAACGGGAAGACCCGGCTGAACTGCTGCTGATTTTGAAGAAAAGCGTTGACGTACATCAGAAGCTTTCGGTGAAATATGCCGGCAACGTAGGTACATCCTCAAACCGGCGCAAAGCGCAATTGCTCGCTTACCGTCCCGATCTTAAAATCCACGATCTTCGCGGTAATGTTCCCACCAGGATAAATAAATTACGCGATGGAAATTATGATGCCATAATGGTTGCAAAGGCGGGTGTTGTCCGGCTTGGCCTTGATTTGAGCGGTTTCCACGTTGAAGAACTAACCCCGGTTGAATTTGTACCGGCGCCGGCACAAGGAGCTTTAGCCATACAGATCCGCGAAAACGACACAAAACTGTTCAGCATTTTAAAACCACTGAACCACCCAAATGTTGCTGAAGAACTGGCTATTGAACGCAGCGTTTTAAAACTATTCGGCGGCGGATGCCATTTACCATTAGGGTGTTATTGCCGCAAGGACAAGAATCTGTACCAGGTGTTTACCTCGAAAGCTAATGATGGCCATGATTTCCCCAACCGGTTATTTATGCAGGCACAATCAGCGGATGGACTCCCTGAAAAAATTGTTTCCTATTTTAATAAGGATCGCCGGTTTCCAAAAAAAGTATTTATTTCGCGCGATCTTACCGATCGCAGCTATTTGCGCAGGGCGTTGGAAAAAAATAAAATTGAAATAGAGGCACACTCTTTAATACGTGCTTTGCCCGTAATTACTACACTTAGCGATCATGTTTTAAAAGGCGTTGACTGGATATTTTTCAGCAGTAAAAATGCCGTTGAATATTTTTTTCAGCTAAAACCAAAATTGCCTGCTGATGTAAAATTTGGTGTGATGGGAAGCGGATCGGAAGACAGCTTAAGGCAACAGGGTTTTTTTGCGGATTTTGCCGGGGGAAGCATCGATCCGAAAGAGGTAGCCGCAGAATTCGCAAAAGTTGCTGAAGGGAAAGATATATTGTTTCCGTCTGCTGAAAATTCGTCGCGCAGCGTGCAGTTGGGATTATCACAAAGTACAAAAATCATTAACCTACCGGTGTATGAAACCGTGCAATTAAAAAATGTTGACGCCAGTGAGGCTGAAATCCTGATATTTACAAGCCCATCAAATGCCGAAGCTTATTTTAAAGAGAATTTATGTGAGTCGAATCAGAAAGTTATTGCAATCGGAAAGTCGACCGGAAAAAAACTAGATGAATTAAAAGTAAAATATACGTTGCCCTACTCTCCGGACGAACCGGGGCTGGCGGAGGCCGTGTTTGGGATTTGAAGAAGTCCATAGACCATGGTCAATAGTCCATAGTCTTTAAAGTTTATTACTTCCATGGACTATCGACCATGGACTATCGACTAAGAATGTTACAAAGGCCAAGAAGAAATAGAAAGAGTGAAGTTATCCGCCAGATGGTGCAGGAAACACATGTTAGCGCTGCTAACTTGATTTTTCCCTTGTTTATTGTCGACGGTACTTTTCAAAAAAGCGAAGTGGCTTCCATGCCGGGTATTTATCGCTATTCCATCGACAATTTACTACGAGAAATTGAAAGTTGTTTGAAGCTGGGATTGAGTTCATTCGATTTGTTCCCCAATATTGAAGAATCGTTAAAAGACAAGTATGCCACCGAAAGCCACCGGGAGGAGAGCTTGTACCTTCGGGCAATTCGCGAAGTTAAAAAGAATTTTCCTGAAGCATGTGTGATCACCGATGTTGCTATGGACCCCTACAGCAGCGATGGCCATGACGGTATTGTAGAGAATGGTGAAATATTAAACGACGAGACGCTTGAAGTGTTAGGTAAGATGGCGCTGGCCCACGCACAGTGCGGTGCGGATATTATTGCGCCATCGGATATGATGGACGGTCGGGTTGGCTACATCCGCAATATATTGGATGAAAATAAGTTTACTAATGTGTCCATTATGTCGTATTCGGCTAAGTATGCAAGCGCATTTTATGGGCCATTCAGGGATGCCTTAAATTCGGCCCCCAAATTTGGTGATAAAAAGAGTTACCAGATGAACCCAGCCAATCAGCGTGAAGCGTTAATTGAAGCAAACCTGGACGAACTGGAAGGCGCTGATTTCTTAATGGTAAAACCAGCACTACCTTACCTGGACGTAATTAAATTGATAAAGGATAATACGGAACTTCCGGTTGCGGCTTACAACGTTAGCGGCGAATATGCTATGATTAAGGCAGCCATTCAGCGTGGTTGGCTCAACGAACAGCGTGCTATTACCGAAGTACTCACCAGTATAAGACGGGCGGGAGCAAGCGCAATATTAACTTACCATGCCAAAGAGGTATTGGAAAATAAATGGATTTAAGTAATTAAATTTAAAAGCAATAAACAGGGCGCGTTTTAATTTTAAATTTGGCTTTTAAACTTTGACTTAAAATTATGTTTGATTCGATAAAGAAAAAATTTACTGCGGGTGAGGAGCCGGGGAATACTACGGGTAAACCGGATATAAGCAGGGAGAAATCGGCGGAGTTATATGCAAAGGCAAAAACATTCTTTCCAGGCGGAGTTAACTCCCCGGTAAGGGCGTTTAAGTCAGTACACGGAACCCCGCTTTTTATTGAAAAAGGCGATGGCTGCCATTTGTGGGATGCCGATGGTAATCAGTTTGTTGATTTTTGTTGCTCATGGGGGCCTTTGATACTTGGGCATAATAATCCTAAAGTTCGGGAAAAGGTGATTGAGGTTATGCAGAATGGTATGTCGTTCGGCGCACCGACTGCTTTAGAGAATGAACTGGCCGAACTCATTGTTAAACACAATAAATATATTCAAAAGCTTCGCTTTGTGAGTTCGGGTACTGAAGCGGTAATGTCGGCTATACGACTGGCCCGCGGTTATACCGGACGCGATAAAATATTAAAATTTGAAGGCTGCTATCACGGTCATTCCGATTCCCTGCTGGTGAAAGCAGGTTCTGGATTGGTTACTTTTGGTGAGACATCGTCTGCCGGCGTGCCCAAATCTTTTGCCGCAGAAACTATTGTTGTTGCTTTAAATGACAAGGAGGCGTTACAAAAAGCATTTGACGATTTCAAGGATCAGATAGCCGCGGTAATAATTGAACCCATCCCGGCAAATAACGGTTTGCTTTTGCAGGAGAAGGAATATTTGCAATTTTTAAGGGAGGTCTGTACTAAGAATGGAACTCTGCTAATATTTGATGAAGTCATATCCGGGTTTAGAGTAGGCTTCGAAGGCGCTGCCGGTTATTATAAGATAAAACCCGACATTGTTACTTACGGTAAAATTATTGGAGGCGGTTTACCGGTCGGTGCCTATGGTTCAACGGCGACTATAATGGGTAGTATTTCCCCCGATGGAGCTGTTTACCAGGCGGGCACATTATCCGGCAACCCTGTTGCTATGGCCGCGGGTATAGCTCAGCTTACGGAATTACTTCGTTTGGGCTTTTATCGCGATCTCAATAATAAGACGGAAGAATTTACAACTGCAATACAGCGTTTTGCTACTGCTCGTAACTACAAATTCAAGGTATTTACCATCGGTTCCATTTTTTGGTTTGCATTTACTGATAAAGAAACTATTTGTAGAGCCGACGAAATTGATGCGGCAAGTATGGAGAAATTTAAAATAATGCACCGCGAATTGATAAACCGGGGAATTTACCTGGGTCCTTCGGGATATGAGGTCGGGTTTATATCATCGGCTCATACAAAAATAGATTTGGAAAGAGCAAAACGTGCTATATTTGATAGTCTGGAAATAGTATTTAAGCCTAATCAGGCCGTCCCCGCAAAGAAAGGTGTAAAACAAGAAGATTAAAACTCTCTTAGTTTAAAGCTGAAGTTATGAGAAGATCATTTTTTATTTTCTACGTACTCATCATTTACGCGCTAACGCAACTTGCGTGGTGGGGCTACCTGATGGTTAAATTAATGCCGAGCAGCAGAGGGATGATTGTGGGCGAAGGTTGTACTTTTATACTTGTCTTTTTAGCGGGCGCTTATTTTTTGCATCGGTCAATCATAAGGGCGCGTAAATTACAGGAACAAAAAAAGAATTTCCTGCTTTCAGTTACCCATGAACTAAAGTCGCCGCTCGCATCGATAAAAATATTATTGCAAACCATACAAAAAAGAGATCTTACCAAACAGCAAATGCTTGATTTTATCGGTAAATCACTAATGGATATTGAGCGACTGGATGACATGGTCGAAAACATGCTCCTGGCTTCAAAAATTGATAACCGCTCATACACCTTTCCGAAGGATAAATTTAACTTGTCGGTTTTGGTTGACAGTATTGTCAATCGTTTGCAGATAACAAAATGCGAAGGAACCCAGCAGATTATAGATGCTGAAATAGAACCGAAAATTGAAATTACCGGTGACAAGTTCGCCCTAACGTCGGTTGTTACTAACCTGATAGAAAATGCTATTAAATATTCGGGGCCATGTGAAACGGTGGGTGTAAAATTGTTTTTGAAAGATGCCAAAGTATTTTTAGAAGTGGCTGATCATGGCATTGGAATAGCTGACGATGAAAAAAACCGTATTTTCGATAAGTTTTACCGGGTTGGAAGTGAAGACACCCGTAACACAAAAGGAACAGGTTTAGGTCTGTATATTGTAAAAGAAGTACTTGATAAACACCAGGCAAGCATAAAAGTGAAGGATAACCGGCCGGTAGGAAGTATATTTGAAGTCGTTTTTGATTGAAACACGAATTTCACGAATAGGGACAAATTTTCGCAAATCTGACACATAAAATTTAATCAGTATTAATTCGTGTAATTAGAAATAATTCGTGAAAATTAGTATTCAAAGAACTTAAATCACATGGAAATGCCAGCAAAAAAAAGAATTCTATTAGCCGAGGATGAAGAACATCTTCTGGAAGCTATTAAACTTAACCTTGAATTGGAAGGCTACAAAGTTTCAACCGCCACAAATGGCAAAAAGGCTTTGCAAATATTTAAAGAGGAACGGTTTAACCTGGTGATACTTGACGTTATGATGCCCGAAATTGACGGCTTTGTTGTGGCTGAAACAATCCGGCTTGAAAACTCAGAAGTTCCGATAATGTTCTTAACAGCAAAAAACACAAACGAGGATAAAATTTCAGGGTTAAAAAAAGGCGCTGACGATTATCTTACCAAACCTTTCAACCTCGAAGAATTAATATTAAGGGTTAATAATTTAGTAAAACGCGGCCTCAAGGGCGACGAGCTTAAGGAATTTAACAGCTATAAAATAGGGGACAAAACCATCCACTTCAACTCTTTCGAGCTGGTGAACGGTGATGGTTCCATCACTCCTTTAACAAAAAAGGAAACCATGCTGCTTAAGTTGCTTATTGAACGCCGCAATGACGCGGTATCCCGCGAGCAAATATTAGAAACGGTATGGAATTATGATGTTTACCCTTCAACCCGCACTATTGATAATTTTATCCTCACTTTCCGTAAATATTTTGAACCAGACCCTAAGAACCCGGTTTATTTTCATTCAATCCGTGGTGTAGGATATAAGTTTACTGACACGCAGCATTAATGTTTACCAATCGAACACGTTTATTTATAGGCTTTATATTTTTTCTGTCGCTTATATTATTAACCTATCTGCGTATTTATGAATTTGCCGCCGTTGCGCTGGTAATGATCATATTACTTGCATGGGATTATGTAAGGCAGGGAACACTTGTTGTGGCAGCAAAACATTTTCACCATAAGGACTATCAAAAAACAGAGATCTTTTTAAGGGAAATATTCAAACCGGAATGGCTGAGCAAAAACCGGCGCGGCTATTACGAGTTTTTGATGGGAGGCGTTTGCTTACAGAAGCAAGATTTTGAAGATGCCGAAAAGCACTATGAAATAGCTGCGCAATTTCCCTTGCGTTCAGTTAATGATCATGTGGCGGCATTGGTGCATGTGGCTAATATCAGCATCAGGCAGGGTAATTATGAAAAGGCTGAAGCATATCTGCAGCTTGCCGAAAAACATGAGGAGAAAATAAATGCCAAAATGAAAGATGTGATTAACCGCCTTCACCAGGAATTAAAAAAACACAAACCATAGAGGCGTCCCGATATATAGGGACGTCTCTACAAAATTTATATGAGAGATTCGTTATTGATAAAAGCCGCATTTTCCGAAAAGACTGAACGGCCGCCGGTATGGATGATGCGCCAGGCCGGCCGTTTTATGAAAGAATATTGGGATATAAAAAACAAATATTCTTTCCTGGAAATGTGCAAAACACCTGAACTGGCAGCCGATGTTACTATGCTTCCGGTTGACCTTTTAGGAATAGATGCCGCGATTTTATTTTCCGACATATTGGTAACTGCCGAAGCTATGGGTGGCGACCTAAGCTTTACACAAGGTACCGGTCCTAAGTTTGCCAACCCGGTACGTACGCAGGCCGATGTTGATAAACTGGACACTGCAGTTGTACACAAACTACAATATGTAGCTGATGCAATCAAAGTTATTCAGCAACGGCTGAATGCCCGCCTGCCGGGCGGGCAGGGCAGCATTCCGCTCATTGGTTTTGCCGGAGCGCCCTTTACAGTGATGAGTTATTTGGTTGAAGGAGGCTCGTCCAAGGATTTTAAGCTGACCAAATTAATGCTTCATAATGAGCCGGAACTTGCGCATAGCCTGCTATCCAAAATTGCAACAGTAACGGCTGATTATTTAAATCTGCAAATTGCAGCGGGCGTAAATGCAGTACAAATATTTGATAGCTGGGCACAGGCATTGGCATGGGACGACTACAAAGAGTTTTCGCACCGCTACATTTGCGAAATTATAAGTAAGCTGAACAGAAAAGACATTCCCGTAATTTCTTTTTGTAAAGGCAGTTCGGTATTTGCGCCGCTTATGGCGGAGGCCAAACCCGATGTGATTTCTATTGACTGGAATGTTGATTTGCTTGATATTAAAAGGCGTTTACCACAAGGAGTAGCAGTTCAGGGTAACCTTGACCCGCACATTTTATACGCCGATAAGAAGATTATAAAAGAAAGAATATACCGATTGTTCGACCGGATGAAGGATGAAAAAGGGTTTATATTTAACCTGGGTCACGGGATAATGCCCGACATACCGTTTGACAACGTGAAGTACGCGGTTGATATAATAAAAGAATATGCAGGCCCCCTGGCCCCCTAAAGGGGGAAGCAAGGCGGCTTATGAAATTTTTGTAATTTAACTTAATCAAAAATTCCCCCTTTAGGGGGCTAGGGGGCATGTACCAATACGTTTTAGCTATACACATCATTTTTGTTGTCTGCTGGATGGCGGGGCTTTTTTATATGGTGCGGTTATTTATTTACCACACCGAGGCCCAGCAAAAGCCTGAGCCTGACCGCACCATATTGTCAAATCAATTTGAGATTATGGAACGTAAGCTATGGTATATCATTACAGTTCCTTCCATGCTTTTTGTTGTTGCGGCGGGCATTACTATGCTTGTACTTGTTCCAGGCTGGCTTAGTCAGCCATGGATGCAGATTAAGCTTGCTTTTGTTGTGGGGTTATTAATCTATCATTTTATCTGCCAAAATAAAATGAAGCAAATGGCCAAAGGTATTTATAAATGGACATCCACTCAACTCCGTATTTGGAACGAAGTAGCCACTATATTTTTATTCGCTATAGTTTTTCTGGCGGTATTAAAAAATGCTTTAAGCTGGATCTTCGGGGTTGTTGGAATAATCCTTTTCTCGATGATAATAATGTCGGCGGTGAAGATTTATAAGTATTTCAGGATGAAGAAATAATCCACGAGTATTTAATCCCGCTCTTTATTTAAATATATTGATTAAATTTGTTATAAACGATTTTATAATGTCAGTCGCTGAATTAACAAAAGCAAAAACAGACCTAAAGGCATGGATAGACCAGCTGTCGGATGCCGGCATGCTTCAGATGTTGGAGGGGCTGCGAATAGCAAATGCTGAGAAATCTGCATGGGGCGATCTTTCGGAATTTCAAAAACAGCAAATAAATGCAGGACTGGACGATATAGAGCATGGTCGTGTTATGTCATCGGAAGAGTTTTGGAGCCGCTTGAAAAATGCCTGAAAAGGCTACTTCCCGAATAGTATACTCCGAACGATCTCTGGCGAACGCAGAAGAAATAAAACAATATCTTCTTTATAAATTCACACAAAAAGAAGTCGACAATCTCTATAAAATGTTAGCCGCTTTTGAAAGCGTTGTCAAAACATTCCCCCAGCTGTATCCCTTGGTCCTAAACAGCAAAAAAATACATCGCGCAGTTTTAAGTAAGCAATTATCTGTGTTTTATACTTATTCAAAAGATACCATATCGATTGCTGCCATGCTTGATAACAGGATGGATAATGCAAAATGGCCTAAGGGATGATTTATGGTATCAGTGATTGGGTAAATATTTAACTAAATTATTCACTATGTATTGACATCGCAGTCAGGACAAAGAGATAACTATCCCCAATAAAAGTATTTTTTTATATTTAAGACTACCTAATAGTAGCTTTTTATGAAACAGTTAACCCCGCTTCAAAAGATAGATTTAGTTTTGGATCATTTAAAAAAATCCACCCAAAATCTAATAAATAACACCGAAACAGTATCATTCGAAATAAATCGAAGAGAAAAAGTTATTATAGAGGACGATGAATTGAAAATGATAGTTAGAAAACTCATCAAAGATGGTTATGTTGATGAGGTGCGATGGGAACATGTTAACGTTTTGAAAATAAGTTTCGAGGGGAGTATATTTATAGGATACGAAAAGAAGCAACGTTTAGAAGATGAGAAGCTTACTTCAATCAGCAAAGGGATTATCGCCACAAAAAAGTACGCAAATCAACTTCTTTGGGCAACTTCGTGCGCTGGGATTGCTGCCGCTCTTGTTCTGTTATGGCAGGTCTTTCTATGGTTTTATCCCGCTCATTCTGACTTCCCTTTAATTTGGATTTGGGAAGCAATTCCAAAACATAAGAAATGAATTTCGAAAAGCCGGTATTAGATATATTTTCTACGCAACTATAAATACTTACCAAAATTGAAACAAGGTAATTAATCTTTGTCCCAATAGCGGCGTCAATACATTTCACTAAAAAGACTCATCATCGATTTTAACCTTACCCACAATTTGGACATGCCCTTTTGAGATTCGATTGCAATAAAAAACTTCAAAGCTTCTTCAACTGTTGCTTTTTTTGTTTTACCGCCGTTCAGCATTTGTGCTTTTGCAATTAAACGATCTTCTATTGTAATTCTCATATTGCTTCTAAAAAAGTCTGTAATATAACAGCGTAAAAATGAGAATAATTATATATTATGATTCATTTATTAATTAGTTCAATGGCCTCAGAAAATACTGTTCTAAAATTAGTTTGTTGACCAGAGGACGGAAATGCTATTCTTTTATCAATGACATTATATCCCTTTTGATGTAATTTTTTGTAGCAGCAATCGTAAACGTTCGCTTTTACTAAAATAATATTTGCTTTTATATTTCCGATCCGAATAATTAAATCGTCTACACAATCATTTAAAGATCTCCCAAGTAAATTCATGGGTACTTCTGAAAGATCCAAAGGAAAGTATCCATCAGACATAAATCTATTTAGTATTTGTTTTTTTTTGCAGGAGAACGTTTTTGCTTTGCATTCATAAATTGATTCTTTAGATCGGGGTATAAAACTTCAATTATCCCAAGAAATAAAAAGTCTGCGGTTTGTACGTTTTCGAAATAAAAGAATCTATCAATACAGTTAGGAGGAGCTTCGGCAACTATAATAGTTTTGATTTTTGCGGGTTTGTATTTAAGTCTTGCCGCTTCAATATTACTTTGAACTTCCTTGACTATGTCCATTTTATTTTAAAACAAGAACTTATTTCATTAAACACCAGCACCAACCAGTTTTACTGATACTTACTTGGATCCAACCTGAAAAACCTAACCGCGTTATTGAATAATATATCACGTTTTTGATCAAAAGATAAATAGTCTGCGTTCTCTATAATGCTTAATGAGGTTTCAACCAACTTTGGCCATATCAGCAAATCGGTGCCATACATGATGCGTTTTCCAAAACCCGCTTGAACCAACCTTTTGATATACGCGTTTATTTCCGCCTGCGGATAGCTCCAAATCATACCTGCTATGTCGACATAAACATAGGCGTTTGCTCCCATCAGGGCTATCATTTCGTCGGCCATAGGATAGCCGGCGTGCATTAGCCATACCTTCAGTTTGGGGTGTCGCGCCAGTAAGTCTTCCGTCAAAAGAGGATTACCCATTGATGCCCTGTATTTTGGTGAAGTGAGGTTTGCCATCCCGTTGCCACCAGTACCCATATGAATGCCCACCGGAATATTCAGCTTCTCGGCTGCAGCAAAATAAGCATCAAGCGACATATCGCTTGGAGATAATCCCTGATATTGTGGCGCCACTTCACCCATCACCTTATAAAAACCCGACGACAGCGAATCCGTAAATGCCTCCACCGTCATATCTTTTGGCGAGCTAATACCTATGCCCGGAATAATACGGCCGGGAGCAGCTTTCTGCCAGTTCCGGATTATTTTAGCATCACCATAAACCACCATCGTCATATTAAGACGCTTCAATGTTCCAATTACCTGGTCCTGCATGTCGGCATCTGATTTTGCTGGATAAAGTGGGGTAGCGCAGTCCATGTTTATAAACTTAGGCGCCGGAGAGTTTGGATCGCCGCCAGGCATATCTTTCAAAAACCAGGGACACATTGGTCCGGCGCCAGGTATGGCGTGCATGGCATGAACGTGCACATCAATTATCGGAAGCGGTCTTTTTTTTGACGTATCAGTTTGCGCAAACAATGTGGCCGCTGAAAGCAGGCTGAAGCCGAGCAGAGTGAGTCTTTTCATAAATAATCTGTTGGAAGTTAAGTTCAGGTGAAGTTAATAATTCGCCCCGTCACTTAAAAATAAATCTGTGTCTTTTTGACACGTTGACTGTTTATTGTGCCTTAACACCAATCAAAACACTTGTTCTTCCTTGCCTTACATCCGGATTAATCCCAACATTCATCAAAAATTCACCGCTGTAAGTAACTTCCTTTATAGAGGACTTAGTGCCGGGATACAAATTAGTCTCGCTTACTACGTAGTTTTTATCCGGGTTCAACCCTTTCAGTTTGATGGGTAGTTTACTGCCTGTACCATACCGGTTGTTCACCAAATAATTGAACATTATGGCGGTGTTTCTTGTCGAATCTACATACATTATCGAAGCGACATCATTTTCGTCAGGATTTTGCAGCCGGTACTGACCACCATGCCATATCGCCTCCGAAAACTGTTTGTATGTTTTAATTGCATTTTGACAGAACGCCAATTCATCCGGTTTTAGTTTGCTTACTACAATATCAAAACCCAGTTTACCCATCATAGCAACGTCTGTACGGAATTTTATGGGCTGTTTGCCCCAATCGGTAACGTGATTGGAGCTTGCCAACGCAGGATAGAAATAGGAGTATTCCCATTGAATGAAAATCCTTTCAATGGGGTCGGTATTATCGCTTGGCCAATATTCTGTGAAATATTTTAAAGCGCCATAATCAACCCTGCCACCGCCACCGGAGCACAGCATCATCGGCACCTTCGGGTATTTTGCCCGCAATCTGTCGAGTATTTTGTACAATCCAAAAACATAATCAGTATAAAAGTTGCCAGGATTTTTTTGGTATGGCGAATAGGCATTATAAATAGTGGCATTGCAATCCCATTTAATATAAGCCAGGCTTGGGTTTTGGGTAAACAGGTTATCAACAATCCCAAACACATAATCCTGCACTTTGGGGTTGCTCAAATCAAGCACCAGTTGGTTGCGCATATAATATTCGGGGCGCTGCGGTTGTTTTACCACCCAGTCGGGATGTTTTTCATATAGCTCACTTTTGGGATTCACCATTTCCGGCTCAACCCAGATTCCGAATTTCACGCTGTCGTCAGTTGCTTTCTTAATCAGGAAAGGAATACCATCCGGCAACTTTGATTTATTGGGCTCCCAGTCGCCGAGCCCCGCATGATCGCCGTTACGTGGATATTTATTTCCAAACCAGCCATCATCCAACAGAAACAAATCGACACCAAGTATTTTCGTGTCCTTTAATATCCCCGAAAGGATATCCTCGTTAAAATTAAAATAAGTTGATTCCCAATTGTTGAGCAGTGTAAGGCGCGGACCTTCGCCATCCACAATTTTATATTTTCGCGCCCAATTTTGCAGGTTGCGACTCGCTTCGCCTTTTCCTTTATCACTAAGCGTGTAAACAAATTTGGGAGTTGTAAAATCGACGCCTGGTTTCAACAGGTAATCAGCGGCATAGTTATTTATCCCGGCTATTAATCTAAGATTGTTAGATGGGTCAACCTCAAGGTCGATACGATAATTGCCGCTCCACTCCAAATTTCCATACAACACTTCACCATCATCTTCGCCCGAAGGTTTATTCAGAGAGACCATAAACACGGGCGGCTCAAAAAGATCGGCCCTGGTTCCGAGTTTTGAATCAAGTGTTTTTATGCCATGGGTAAGTTGCTCTTCCTCGGGTCGCATTTCTTTTGCCCAATCGCCGTGAAAATGCAGTAACCAATAGCTGCCGGCTTGCAGGTACAGGTTTGCGGAAGCATATTTGTTAAGAACCACATCTTTTTTCTCGTGGTGTTTTATTACACTCCACTGCTCGGTTACATTTTCATTTAAATAGGTTTGATAGTTTAGCGTAACGTCAAAATCATAAACAGAATCTTTAAGGTTAATGCTCACTAAATTGATATCATCACTAATTTTTTTGGTCGCATAACTTACATACTTTAAATCCAACGATTTGTTACCGTCGGCATGGGTTACCGATATTGCAGGCTCCAGCAAATTCCGGGTTCCCGAAGTGGTATAAGCAGAATTGTATCCATTTGTGTTACGATTAGTCCTGTATGCCTGCGCTATTGCATCGTATTCCTTTTTATCCGAAAGCTTATTGCCGAAATATATCGTCTCCAGGTATTTTTCAGGGGTCACATGTAATACCATCGCCTTTTGTTTTGATTCGATTGGAATAACAACTGATTGCGCCTTAACAGTAGAAATTCCAGCGAAAAAAAAGAAGATAAAGGCAATTCTGCTCAACATGTTTTTTGAGTTTACTTTGATCATTAGTTTTGATTGTTGATATCGTTTATTTATCGGTGTAAATTACGCCATCCTTCATTACCAGCCTTACTTGTTTCACCAGTTTTATGTCCTCCGCAGGATTACCATTAACAGCAATCAGATCAGCAAGATAACCCGCTTTAATATTACCTAATTCTTTCAACCCAAATACTTCAGCATTGGTTGAGGTTGCAGAACGTAAAACATCAATTGGTTTCATGCCATACGCTGCCATCAGCACCATTTCGCGGCCGTTATCTCCATGGGCAAACACACCCACATCTCCGCCCATGCAAATTTTAACACCTGCTTTTATGGCTTCGGTAAAGATATAATGTTTTCGTTTTACTGCTTCCGGGTCGGGGTCGGTTCCCTTTTTCCAGCCATGATAGGATGAAATAGCTTCTGTCGCTGCAATTGTCGGGCATAAGGCAATGCCTTTTTCCTTCATCATTTTAAACAGTTCCGGAGTGCCTCCATCTCCATGTTCTATGGTCGTTACTCCTGCTACAATAGCACGCCGCATGCCTTCTTCAGTGCCGGAATGCACTGCTACAATTCGTCCGCTGCTTTTGGCAACTTCAACGGCAGTTTTCAACTCGTCTTCGGTAAATGTTGGCGTTGCCGCGTCATCCAGCCCCCACCTATAGTCTACATATATCTTAATTACATCTGCTCCGTGCCCAATCTGCGAACGAACCGCGTGAGATATGCCTTCTTTACCGTCGGCTTCTTCTGCGCCTTTAATAATATTAGCTTCGGCCACTTCGCTTTTAGGACCATAACTTCCTGTTGCAACTATAGCCCTTGTGGCAACCAGCATACGCGGGCCGGGTATAATCCCTTTGTTAATAGCTGTTTTTAATCCAACATCGTCATAACCAGCTCCTTCGGTCCCCAAATCCCGAACAGTTGTAAAACCGGCCATCAAGGTTTCGCGGGCATGAACAACGGCGCGGGCGGTGCGCTCGGCCCTGCTTTCGGTTTGTACCTGGTCGTTCCAGCTGGTTTCGCTATAGGGGTGTAGAAATAAGTGGGAATGCCCTTCAATAAGGCCCGGTAATAACGTCATTCCTTTTAAATTAATCACCTTTGCAGATGGAGGCACCGTTATCGCCGATGGCTCTCCGGCCGCCTCAATATGATTGTCTTTTACGAGTACCAACCAGCCTGTATGCATTTCCTGCCCGTCAAAAACGCGATCGGGCTTTAGTAAGATGTAATTATCGACCGTTTTTTGCTGTGCGAAAAGGCAGAAACAGGATAAAAAAAGCGCCAGTATGGAAAGTCGGATAGTTTTCATTCAGGATAAAGATAAAGCTTCCGTTATAATAGGAAACAACGCGCCAATAAAATTAAATTATTTTCAATCCCATGCAACCAAACCGCTGCACTTTTCATCTTACCTTTAAATGATGTTTTTGGAACACAAGTACACGATTGATGAATTAATAAAACGCTGCAAAACAGGTGAGCGTAAAGCGCAGGAATTGCTGTATAAACAATTCGCCTCGAAAATGCTCGGTGTTTGCTTCCGTTACGCAACCGATAGGATGGAGGCGGAAGATATGCTGCAGAACGGTTTTATAAACGTGTTCCAAAAAATCGCGGACTATCGGGCAGAAGGATCGTTTGAAGGATGGGTACGGCGTATTATGGTTCATAGTTCCATCGAATACTATCGCAAGCACAATAAAATGATGCAACTGGTTGATTTGGAAGATGCGGCTCACGAACCATCGGTTAGTCCACTGGCAACTGCAGGTTTGGCGGTGAAAGATTTGATGGCCCTTATACAGCAGCTTTCGCCGGGCTACCGCATAGTGTTTAACCTTTTCGCAATAGAGGGGTACTCGCACAAGGAAATTGCTGCGATAACGGGGATTTCGGAAGGCGCCTCAAAATCGCAGTTATCGAGGGCCCGCAATGTACTAAAACAACAAATAGCAAAAATGGAGGGAAAAAAATATGAAAATGCAGGATAGTGAATTTGATGAATTGTTTCGCTCAAAGCTGGATAATTTTGAAACAGAACCATCCCATGGCGTTTGGCAAAATATTAACCGCGAGCTTGACGCAGGCCGGCGTAAAAAGATATTGCTGCCTATTTTAAGCATTGCAGCTACCATTTTAGTTTTAATTGCAGCTGGTGTTTTGTTTATTCCGCAAAAAGAAAACGTTGTGGATAAACATCTTCCTCAAACCAAAGTGGCGAAAACTACTCCGGCAAATAATGGTCAGTCGATGATAGCAAAAGCCGCCATTGCTGTTCAGCCTACAAAGAATACCGGAAAGATCAGTAAGACCTCCATAAACGTTCTTTCCGCAACTGAAGCAGCAAAATACAATACCATTAAGAACAATGGTAGTTCAAAGGACACCAGTCATGTAATCGACGCTGAATACCAGACTCTCTCGGCTGTTGATCCAGTAAAAGAGCAAAACATTATAAAGGGCGTTGTCCCCGACGAAAACACGCCAATAGTAATAAAACAACCAATTGATGAAACTCCATCAGCCTTAAATAAACCTGTAGTAATTGCAACTGCAACGCCTCCTGCAAATAAACCGGACGCAACGCAGGCGAATTCGAAACATAAAATACGCACCCTGGGCGATATAATTAACGTAGTTGTAGCAAAAGTGGATAAGCGCAAGGATAAATTAATAGAGTTTTCCGATGACGACGATGAATCAAACCTTACCGGTGTTAACCTGGGTATTATTAAATTAAAAAAAGATCAATAAAAACAAATATTTATGAAACGAGTACTTTTTACAGTGTTAATAGCTTTTACAGCGACCTTTTTATACGCCAATACGTACCAGGACACAACGAAACGCCCTGTTGACAGCACCGCAAAAAAAGACAATGACTTTTCGTTGGATTATAGTTTACCCAATCATAATCATACATACCATCGGTCCTATTATCCAAAGTGGTCAATCGGTATAACTTTTTCCCGGTTTGACTTAGGCTATGCAACTTTAATAGACAATGGAAGCTTCACGCTATCGCCACAAAACCAATTCCTGCGGTATAACCAGGCGAAAACATCCAATGTGGGATTTGACCTGATTCAGGCTGGTGTGAGATTGAGCAGTACCTTTAAGATATATGTGTCGGGCGGTATTGATTGGACGCATATCCGCCTTCGCGATAATATCACCATATTGCCAAATCAGCCTGTTTTAACTTACCGGCCTGATACTATAGTTTATAGTAAAAACAGGTTTTCATCAACTTATCTGCGGATTCCTTTGTCATTTGATTTCCGGACGAGAGCAAATGCCGGCGGCCGCTGGTTTCACTTTGTCTTCGGGCCCGAAGGCGGTTTCCTGCTTGATGGCCGCGTAAAACAGATAAGCCAGGAAAATGGAAAACAAAAAATTGATGATACATACCATTATGCTACTTTCAGGTATGGTGCCTTTGGTCGCGTTGGTTACGGTATTTTTGGTCTTTTTGCCAAGTACTACTTTAATGATATGTTCGAGGATAGTCCACAACAAGCCGGCCTTAAAAACTTTTCGTTTGGTTTGATGGTGGGGTTCTGATAGCAAGAAGTTGTAATGGTTTTAGAGGTTGTAAAAGTTGTAGGAGTTTAATTTTTAATATTTTGACCTTTTCAACTATTACAACCTTTCTTTATTAACATATCTTTGCCTTTCATGGGTACACCTTTTTTAGAGGCAATTTCTGTTAGCAAGACATTTTCGGGAACGCAGCGGCCAAGCGTACAAAAAACCGACCTGGTAATAACTCAGGGGCAAATAACGGCGATCATCGGCGAAAGTGGTAGTGGAAAAAGCACTCTGCTAAAAATGCTCTATGGCTTGCTTACACCCGATAATGGTGAAGTACGCTTTAAAGGAGTACGCGTTTGGGGGCCCGAAGAAAAACTGATACCCGGCCATGATGCCATGAAAATGGTTACCCAGCAAACGGACGATTTAAATTTATTTGCAAAGGTATGGGACAATGTCGCGTCCATGCTTCCTAACACGAATCTGAAAAACAAAAAAGAGAAGACGGAAAAAATCTTAAAGCAACTAAAAATAGATGGGCTGGCCGACAAACGGATTGTTGACTTAAGCGGTGGAGAGAAACAACGGGTGGCTATCGGCAGGGCATTAATCACTGGTCCCGAAGTGCTTTTATTAGATGAACCGTTTAACCAGGTAGACACTTCTTTCAGAGAGGGCCTTCAGCATATTATTCGGGAGATTGTGAAAGAAACAGGTCTCACGGTGATCATCGTATCGCACGACCCAGCGGAAGTGCTTTCGATGGCCGACAAACTGTTTGTTTTGAAGAATGGAAGAGTGCTTGAATCAGGCGATCCTAAGCAACTTTATCAGAACCCCGGCTTTTTATATACCGCTAGTTTACTCACAAATTGTAATATACTAAGTAATGAAGAAGCAAAAGCATGCGGTATTAAAACAAAAGCGGGCATCATTGTAATTTATCCTGAATGGATAGAAACCAATAAAATCTGGATAAATAACCATTGGACGATAAAGCAAGTTTTATTTAAAGGCTGCTATGAGGATTTGCTTTTAAGCAATAAAGGAATAACCGTTCGGGCGCTGAACGATCAGTTTGGGAAGTATGCTGAAGGCGATAAAGTGAATTTGAAGTTTAATAAGTGGCTTGAGTATTAACGGCAGGATTGCCGGATAAAAATCACGCGGACATCATCCCATTAATATTGTTATTTTATCGGCAAATATGTCATAAATTCGCTGATGGTCAATTAAATATATTAAAGCTATGGGCATTGTTGTGATAGTGGCTTACAAACCGAAACCGGGTAAAGCAGACGCATTAAAGCAGGTGATGAAAACGCACATTCCAATGCTTAAAAAGGAAGGATTGGTTACCGAAAGAGAGCCGATAGTAATGGAAGCGGCAGACGGAACTATTGTTGAAGTTTTTGAATGGCTATCGGATGAAGCTATCCAAAAGGCACATAAAAATCCAGAAGTATTAAAAATGTGGCAGGCGTATTTTGAGGCGTGCGATGTGATTCCATTAAATTCTTTGAGCGAGGCAAGTTCAATGTTTGCCTCATTTAAGCCGCTAAATTATTAGCTAATGATTGTACGGGTAATAATAATTGTTGGCATTTTAACAATCAGCTTATTTTCATTTCGTGCCGCTGCCCAAGAAGAAAAAGACTCATCATGGTATAAGAGCTTTCCTAATTATGACGTGGTACCTGAATTTCAAGGAGGCATTGAAGGATTTAAAAACTATATTTCATTGAACCTTAGAAAGGTAAACGGAGTAGCTGGTCGAAAGCTAATTGCAACGTTTGTAGTGGAAAAAGACGGTTCACTGTCTGGTATAAAAATCGATCGGGGTATAAATGACGAAGCAGATAATGAAGCAATCCGAGTTCTAAAGTTATCCCCCAAATGGAAACCCTGTACGCAAAAAAACATTCCGGTAAGAGTAGCTTATTCTATACCCATCACATTTAATTAACCGATAGCTTTTCCTGTTCAACCCAGTTGCCGTCTTCTTTGATAATGCCGATCAGCTCATCAAGCGCATTAGCCGAACTTATATTCTTTTTTACCGCCTCCTTGCCGCGGTAAAGGGTAACCTTATCTGTTCCTGAGCCCACATAACCATAATCGGCATCGGCCATTTCACCGGGGCCGTTTACTATACAGCCCATGATGCCAATTTTTAAGCCTTTAAGATGGCTGGTGCGGCCACGTATCATTTGCGTAGTGACCATCAGATCAAACAAAGTACGGCCGCAGCTTGGGCAGGAGATATATTCCGTTTTTGATATACGCGACCGAGTGGCCTGCAAAATTCCAAATGCTGTGGAAGTGATCATTTTTGTTTCTACTTCAGGAGCATCTATCCAAATGCCGTCCCCAAAGCCATCTACTAATAAGGCACCCAGATCGGTAGCTGAGTAAAGTTGTAGTAGTGAGTAGTGAGTGGTCAGTTGTGAGTTGTGGGCAGTAGAGTTTTCATTTTTGACCTCCGACTTCTGACCTCCGACTTCAAATTTATAACTCCTTCTTACAATCACCGGTACATCCAGTCCTATTTCTTCCATTTTAAAGAAAAAGGAACGTTGCTCAGCCATACCATGTGCCGCATCCGTTTCCAATACGAAAACCAAAGATTGATCAAACGGAAGTAAACCAAATCCTTCGGAATCAAGGTCGGCGTATTTTACGCTAACTATGTTTAATGAAGAGGAGCGATCTTCGGCGGCAATATATTCCTGCAAAGTAAAAAGGGGATGACACATAGCTTTGTCAGCCAATTTCCGCCACGTTTTGTAGTTATAAAGTTGTTTTAAATTGCCGGGGAAATTAAAAGAGGGCAGTTGATCAGCCAGGTAAACAAAATCAACGGACTGATCGGCCATGTTGTATTTATCCAAAATGGGCGAGTACAAATAGCCGGCATCGTTTAAAACCGAAGGATCTTTCAGATTCTTTTTTGACAGATCAATAACCACACGCGGCACCATATGGCCGCCGATAAAAGCATTGGCTTCGTAGGTGTGCCGGCGGGTGTATTCGTAGGGATTGTGTTGGGAGAGTGGTTTTTGACCATGGTCCATGGTCCATGGTCCATGGTCTTTTTTGCATTTCGCCCTCTCCACATATCGCTCTACCAAAGCAATTGCCACGGGCGCTTCCGCCTCGGGTTCTTCAGTTAATGAAACACGTACAGTGTCGCCCAGGCCGTCTTCCAGCAATGTTCCAATGCCCACTGCGGATTTGATGCGGCCGTCTTCTCCATCGCCGGCTTCGGTTACGCCAAGATGCAGCGGGTAGTTCATGCCTTCGGCAACCATCGTTTCAACCAGCAACCGGTAAGCTTGTACCATTACCTGGGGATTGCTCGATTTCATGGAGATCACTAAATTATAATAGTTCAGCGTTTCGCAAATCCGCATAAACTCCATAGCCGATTCTACCATTCCTTGGGGAGTATCGCCATAACGGCTCATGATCCTGTCGGAAAGAGAACCATGATTGGTGCCTATCCGCATGGCGGTTCCGTATTCCTTACAGATTTTCACAAGGGGCGCAAATTTTTGATAGATGCGCTCCAGCTCGCCCTGGTATTCGCTATCGGTATAATCAATCTGGTCAAATTTCTTTTTATCGGCGTAGTTACCGGGATTTACACGTACTTTTTCAACAATACGCGCAGCTACTTCCGCAGCATTGGGGGTGAAATGAATGTCGGCCACCAACGGCACAGTATAACCGCGTTGACGCAGTTGTTTTTTTATCTCCGCCAGGTTTTGTGCCTCTTTAATACTGGGCGCCGTAATCCGAACATATTCGCAGCCTGCATCAACCATCCGGATAGATTGCTCAACGGTACCGTTGGTATCCATGGTATCAGTAGTGGTCATGCTTTGAATGCGGATGGGGTTATTGCCGCCCATAGGCACATCGCCAATAGCAACTTCGCGCGTTACAAAACGCGAATATTCTGTTAACGAATTACAGTAACGGCCCGGAAGTGATTTAACAGCAGCAGTATTCATTAATGCAAAAATACGAATTTGTTGTAGAATGGTTGGAATGTTGTCAGGGTGAAATGTTTTAATGTTTGAAAGGTTGATTGGAACACGCTTCGCCGTCGTCTGTGTCCTGACAGACGACATTTGCCTAATTATTGTCTGTCAGGACACAGACAATGGAGTGAGGGAAGAAAAATTAAATACCACAGTAAATTTATTTGTACTTTAACCGTTATGATCAGGAAACAAAACTTCAACATCCCGGGTGCAAAAGGCCGTGGTATGCTGATTGATATAACTTTTGATGACGCCCTTATAAATGCACCGATGGTAATTTTTGCGCATGGTTTTAAGGGTTTTAAAGATTGGGGCGCACATAACCTGCTTGCCCGGTATTTTGCCGAAAATGGTTTTCGTTTTTTAAAGTTCAATTTTTCGCACAACGGAACCACGGCCGATAAACCACTTGACTTTGCCGACCTGATAGCCTTCGGCGACAACACTTTTACAATCGAACTGAGCGACCTTAATGCGGTAATTGATTTTGCTTGCGAGGGCCCGGCGATGCCAGCGTCAAAGGAGATTTATTTGATAGGGCATAGCAGGGGTGGTGGTATCAGCATTATAAAAACTTCTGAAGACAAACGGATAAAAAAATTGGTGACAATGGCCTCAATTTCCGACTTCGCTACCTTATGGCCCAAAGAAACAGAACAACAGTGGCGATTGCAGGGTATTATTTATATTGCTAATACGCGGACAAAACAGCAAATGCCGTTAAAAGTTAGTTTGCTCAACGACCTGGAAAAGCACCCCGCGCATTTAGATATTCTTAAAAAGGCTGCAAAAATAAAACAGCCCTGGTTAATTGTACATGGCGATGAAGACACATCTGTTCCGTTAAGTCATGCGGAAGAACTAAAAGGGGCTAATCCAAATGCAGAACTATTTGTGATCAAAGGAGGGGATCATACTTTCGGCGCAGTACACCCATACACCGAAAACACACTGCCCGCCCCATTACTTGAATTTTGCAAACGGACGATAACTTTTTTAAATAAATAAATATCGGCCACCGTCATATCGCCGTTTAGGCAATATCAACCCTTCATTTTAAACTATGGCCAATTATTGGCTTTTATAACTTATGAATTTACCATCATCAAGCAAAAAAGGAAAAAAATATCAAAACCCAATTCCAACCGATATGGGTGGGCTTGAAATAATGATCCCGGTATTAAAAGAGTATGCCAATAATAAGGCTGAAAATACACCTAAAAAGGCATTGGGCCCTTTTAAAACCGATAAATCTGTTTATCAAACACCTCCCGCAAGTGGCTTAAGGGTTACCTGGATAGGCCATTCGAGCATATTGATAGAAATAGATGGAAAAACAATCCTTACCGATCCGGTATGGAGCGATAGGGTTTCGTTTTCGTCGTTTTTTGGGCCAAAGCGGTTTTTTGCACCGCCCTTGCGCCTGGATGAACTTCCCCCACTTGATGCCGTTATAATTTCGCACGACCACTACGACCATCTTGATAAACAAACTATTAAATATTACGCCGATAAAGCCATCCCCTTTTTCTGCTCGATGGGCGTGGGAAAACATTTAAAAAAATGGGGAATGGACAAGCGTTTCATAACCGAATTGGATTGGGGCGATAGTGCAGTGCTGGGTGCCGATTGTAAAATAACTGCTGCCCCAGCCAGGCATTTTTCGGGGCGGGGAATTACCGGGCGCAATGAAACGCTATGGTCCTCGTTTGTAATAAAGGGCACAAAGCACAATATATTTTTTGGCGCCGACTCGGGATGGTTCCCTGGTTTTGCAGAAATTGGCGAAGCCTTTGGACCCTTTGACCTTACCATGCTGGAAATTGGCGCATACGGGAAATACTGGCCCGATATTCATATGGGTCCCGACCATGCTTCAAATGCCCATATCGCCCTGAAAGGCAAACTGATGATGCCCATACATTGGGGTACTTTTAACCTTGCGCCCCACGCCTGGTA
>DASYEP010000093.1:0-10506 GCA_036498965.1 Mucilaginibacter sp. | reverse complement strand
TTTACCTGTCAGCTTTCGCCTCTTTTCAAACCTTTCGCCTTTAACCTCGTCTTCTCACACTTTCTGGTAAGCGCTTAATTTATCGAAAAGGTTTTTGGGATCAAATGGCTTTAATATATAGTCGTTCATGCCGGCATCGTCAATCTGGCTTCTTTCTGTGCTTAACATGGAAGCCGTTAGCGCAATAATTGGCAAATGCTGATAGTAGGGTTCAGCCTTAGCGCGGATAACCTGGGTTGCTTCTATACCGTTCATTTCGGGCATATAAACATCCATCAACACCACGTCGTAGTTGTGGTTGCTTTCTATTTTTTCGACTGCTTGTAATCCGTTTTCAGCAAAATCGGCAGTTGCTCCCCATTTTAGCATAACTTTTTTGAGCAATAACCTGTTTATCTGGTTATCGTCAACAACTAGCACATTTAGTTTTAATTCCGTTTCCAAGGTCGTTCTTTATTAATAATCAATACATATTCTAATCCCTGTTAAACGCTTTTTTTGAAAAAAAGGTTAGCAGAACTTAGTAATTGATGTCAATTAATTTTGTATGGCAGATGTATATTTACGATAAATCAGAAGGTCTAAGTTTTCTGATTTATCGTAAAAGTGTAATATAGTTATTCTTTTTCACGATACAATGGAAATTCTTCCATTAGGTGATGAACCTTTTTTCGTGTCTTTTTTAAAGTTTGTTCGTCATCCGGATTTTTGATCACCGCATCTATAAGTTCAACGATCTGATCCATGTGTTTTTCTTTCAAGCCACGGGTTGTTATAGCCGCTGTACCCACACGAATTCCTGAAGTAACAAATGGAGATTTATCATCAAAAGGTACCATATTTTTATTTACGGTAATATCCGCGGCAACCAAAGCGTTTTCAGCAGCTTTGCCGGTTATATTTTTATTGCGCAGATCAATCAAAATCAAATGATTGTCTGTACCTCCAGATACTATTTCATAACCCAGGCTGGTAAGCGCTTTAGCCATAGCAGCACCGTTCTTTTTCACCTGCAAAATATACTTCATATATTCTTCGGTCAAAGCTTCGCCAAAGGCGATTGCCTTTGCTGCAATAATATGCTCAAGAGGACCACCTTGTGTGCCAGGAAAAACTGCCATATCCAATACCGACGACATCATCCTTACTTCGCCTTTTGGCGTCTTTAAACCAAACGGGTTTTCAAAATCTTTTCCTAACAGTATCATCCCACCGCGCGGGCCGCGCAATGTTTTGTGTGTAGTTGTAGTTACAATATGGCAATGCGGAAGCGGATCGTTCAACAAACCTCGTGCGATAAGACCAGCCGGGTGCGAAATATCAGCAAGTACCAAAGCACCTACCTCATCAGCAACCTTACGGATAAACTCGTAATCCCAATCGCGCGAGTAAGCAGAAGCGCCGCAAATTATCATTTTGGGCTTTTCTTTTAAGGCTACTTTCTTCAGCTGATCGTAATCAACCAGGCCCGTATCCTTTTTTACCCCGTAAAAGTGCGGCTCATATAATTTTCCTGAAAAGTTCACAGGTGATCCATGTGTTAAATGGCCCCCGTGTGACAGATCGAAACCTAAAATTTTATCTCCCGGCTGCAAGCATCCAAGCATAACCGCAGCGTTGGCTTGTGCACCAGAGTGGGGCTGCACATTGGCCCATTCGGCATTGAACAATTGTTTTGCCCTTTCAATGGCTATTGTTTCAATTTCGTCAACAACCTGGCAGCCGCCGTAATAACGCTTACCGGGCAATCCTTCTGCATATTTGTTTGTAGCTACGGAGCCCGCCGCTTCCATAACCTGCCTGCTTACAAAATTTTCAGATGCGATCAGCTCAATACCTTCTTCCTGGCGTTGCTGCTCGTCATCTAATAACTTAAAAATTAGTTTATCTCTCTTCATGATTTTTCTAAACGGCGGCTAAGGTAGGGTTTTAAGCAGAAAGCTCAAAGCGGAAAGCATAAAGCTTTTTTGAGCTTAAAGCATAAGGGTAAAAGCATAAAGCTTCTTTGCCTTCCGCTTTTCGCTTTTCGCTTTTTGCTTTAAGCATCCCTCGCCGATATCCAAAAATTATTGAAGCCCAATCCTACCTGTATTTCTATAAGCTCTTCCTGGAGCATTTCAAGTACCGCCAAAAAATTATAAACAAAATGCACCTTGTTTTCCGATTGGCTTGTGATGGCTTTAAAATCCATCATTTTATTGATCTTTAGCAGGTTTTCAATCGTTCTCTTTTGCTTTTCAATGGTATATGGGTATTGCGTTACGGTATGAGTCACCTCTTCGGTACGGTTCATATAACGCTTCATCATCCGCCCGTAATACATCATCAATTTATACAAGCTAATTTCCGATAATTCTTCACCGGGAATTGTTATATGCTCGGCCATTTCTATATCAGCCCTTATATTTCCACGTTTCTCCTGCTTAAACCGATCGTCCTCAAAAGGGTGTAATTGCTCGCAAACTTCCTTGAATTTTTTGTATTCAATCAGTTTCCTGATCAAATCCTCTTTTGTATCAATTTCATTGCTGCCGTCTTCTACCTCATAACGGGGCAGAAGCATTTTCGCCTTAATGCGCATAAGGGTTGCCGCAACAAATATAAATTCGCTGGCTAACTCCATATTAAGGCTCGTCATGTGATGAATGTAAGTTAGAAAATCATCAGTGATGCGGGCTATAGGGATGTCATGAATTTCCAGTTCGTCCCTCTCAATAAAAAAAAGCAACAGATCAAATGGCCCTTCAAACTGAGGTAATTTTATTTCAAAGCTTTCTTCGGTCATAACAGGGGCCTAAATTAAATTAAAAAGGCATAATATTAAATTGAAATATCGGAGGGACTGTCCAATAACAAAACTTGAACCCCTCAATCTTTTGTTATCGCCCGCATTGGATAATATTCATACGTATTAATTTGACTTGCCGGATCATTTGCGATAAAAGCACGTACTTCTTCCTCGTCGTCCGCTTCTATCACGCCTAATCCGTAAGCCCCTTTTGGGTCCATTACCGGACCAAAAACAATAACCTTTCCCTTACCCATCAGCACCCTCCAATAATCGGCATGTTGTTGCATTATAGCTCGTTCTTCAGGAGTCATATCCTGCGCAAAAGTTGGGCGGTTGGGTAAAAGTTTTAATGCAAAGTGCTTCTTATCCATAATTGTTAGTTTATCTCAGGTACTTTCCGGTCAGCCGAATTTCGCCAGCTCTACGATATCTTTTACGTCAATAATCTGCTTTTGATAGCCAAATCTTGAAACATTTATCATTGCCTGGCCAAGTTCGGCTAAAGTACTAACCATTTTAGGAAATACAACACGGAAAAATGGGTACATCCAGGTAAGATATTTGTAATAGGGCAATGTATTTTTCAATCCCTTTGTGGGATGCATATAACCCGGCCTGAAAGCAAATACCTGTTTAAAAGGCATCCGCATAAACTCGTTTTCAGTTTTTCCTTTCACCCTGGCCCACATGGACTTTCCTTTTTCAGTACTGTCAGTCCCGCCGCCAGATACGTAGCAAAACGTCATATCGGGATTAAGCTTAACCAGCGCCGACGCAACATTAACGGTTAAGGTGTAAGTTAACCTGTAGTATTCAGGCTCTTTCATCCCAATGGAAGAAACACCTAAACAAAAGTAACAGGCGTTGTAACCTTTAAGTTGGCTTTCAATTGCAGTAATATCAAAGAAATCAGCGTGAACAATCTCCTTCAACTTTGGATGTGTTAAATTACCGGGCCGCCGGTTAATTACTAAAACTTCTTCTACTGACGGATGAAGCAGGCATTCATGAAGCACACCCTCACCTACCATCCCTGTCGCGCCGGTAATAATGACTTTTAATTTTTCATTTATTATTGTGCCCATGATATTATTTTTAAATATACATAGCGATAAATTTAAGCCTTATCACTATGTAATTATACAAAAAAGGTACTAATTGTTAAACTATAACCAAAAACTGGAGCCGACTGTAACAGTGCCTGCCCCGGTATTGTTATTACCTTTTGCGGTGCCCTTTCGCATACGAAATACATTTGCTATCATAAATATTTACTGATAAGAGGGAAGCGGCTTGGTATAATTACAAACTTATAATAGGTATTAAATATCACCAGTCAATACCTGCACCGGTTTTAAAAAACTCATTTACACTAACAGGCAGATGGCCCCTGGGTTTTAATTGTCCGGCAATAACCTTTACGGCCGAACGCTGCAATTCATCATTTAATTGATAGCAAGCCAGCAACGCCGTGCATTTTTCAATACCGGGTAAGCCCGCCATTGAATAAGCATTTGCAAAAACACTTATAACTGTATTTTCGCGTTCGGCGAGTTCGGTAATAAATAATTTAATATCACTACTGTAGTCCAGCTTGCTGGCCGGGCGCGGACGCGTATCGTTTATGCTCACAAAAACCTGGTCATATTGCTTTAAATTTTCCAGCAATGATTTTAATTGAGCGTCGGGCATATTTTTATCGACCAAAAAGGCGGCATTATTAGGATACCATTTAGCGAGTTCCTGTTGAAAAACCGTTGTGCGTGTAACTCCAATACTTATGATCGCCGTTTTTTGTGACCGATTTAAATTTAGGGAAGCAGAATCTCCTTTTAACAATGTAACCGCAGCATCACTTAATTGCTGAACCAATTCCTTTGCGGCAGGCCTGTTCAAATCTTCTGTTAAATGATCTATATTATTTTCCTGGTAATGATTTAAACCCGCCCAATATTTAGCAGCAATTACCTTTTTTACCCGGGATTCAAACTCTTCTTTTGAGATGCTATCTTTGCGGACTACTCTTCTGATCAATTTAATAGCCCTTTTTGAGTTCTCCGATAACTCAATAATATCGTTACCGGCTAAAAAAGCTTTTACATCTGCTTCGCCGCCGGGAAAGTATTTTACAACAGCCTTCATTTCCATCGCATCAGACACTACCAGTCCTTTAAATTTTAGCGAATCTTTTAAGACACCCGAAACAATTGGCCGCGATAAAGTGGAGGGCAGATTTTTGGTGGAATCTAACACCGGTATGTCCATATGTGCAATCATCACTCCTGCAATGCCCGCTTTTATCGCTTCTCTGAACGGGTATTCTTCCAGCGTATCTAACCGCTGCCGGGTAAAAGGCAGCAAAGGAAGGTCGAGATGCGAATCAACATTGGTATCGCCGTGACCGGGGAAATGTTTAGCCATTGTTAAAAGGCCTGCATCCTGCATACCCTTAAAATATGCAATGCCTTTTGCGGCCACGTTATATTTATTGTCGCCAAATGACCGGTAATTGATCACCGGATTATCGGGGTTATTATTTATATCCAAAACCGGAGCTAAATTCATCTGCATGCCCAGGCGCTTAAAATCATAAGCAATCTGCTGCCCCATTTTATAAATGAGTGTATTATCCTTAATTGCGCCTAAAGTCATTTGGTAGGGGTATGATATAGTTGAGTCCAGTCGCATTCCCAGGCCCCACTCGCCATCCATGGTAATAATTAATGGCACTTTAACCAACTTCTGGTACCTGTTAATTAAAGCTGCCTGCCTTACCGGGCCGCCCTGAAAAAACACCAAACCGCCAACCTGTTCGGCCTTGATGATATGGGCCACTGAATCTTCATACTTCTGTCCTCTGTTGGTGTGTGCTCTTACAAAAAACAGTTGGGCAACTTTATGCCTCCGGCTCATTTTTTTAAAAACAGAATCAACCCAGTGGTTTTGATGATTTAAAAGTTCGATGTAATCTTCTTTTTGTGCGAAGGCATTAACTGCAATGAAATTAATAACAGCTATTATAAAGCACTTTACCAAATATTTACCTTTTTTCATGATCCAAATGTAGTTTAAATGCAACCACATGCCTCGTTTTTTCGTTCAGCAAATGTTTTTATTGATTACAAAGTATCGGATCTGGAACCCGATTGAGATTAAAGTTGCCGATACGAAATTTATCCGGAATAACCCTTTGGATAAATTCTTAATCTATAAAAAACATAAAACCACAAAACGATATGAAAAAATTTATTTTTTTAGCGATATACCTCCTGGCTGCAGGGGCAGTAAGTGCGCAAGGTTACGAGTTTGGCTCCCGCGGCGGGGTTACAAGACGTACCGCTCCCGCCGAAATCATGGATGATTATTACAGAGTTAGGATCGGTTTTATCGGCGGCGTTAGTATGTCGAATACCATGAATTCCTACAGCCCGGGTTACAGCTCTGGTGCCATTATCGGCTTTAATGCTGGATTGATGTTAGAGTTGCCAATTATTTATCCGTTATCATTCGCACCAGAAGCCCTTTACTCTGAAAAAGGCTATGCAGCGGTAACTCATGATGGCAATTTCACCCAACATGCCAATTTTATCGATGTTCCGCTGCTGGCGAAATTTCATTTGTCGCCTACTTTTAACCTTTTGTTAGGGCCGCAAATAGCCTTCCCGATGTCAACCATCAATACTTACGACAATGGTTTTCAAGTAACCTCGGAACAATATTATAGCACTTATCAACAGAAAGCTATCTTCAATGGTGTTATCGGTTTAAGTTTTGATGTAACCTCTAACATTGAACTGCGGGCAAGATATGCACTTGACTTGCAGCCAAGCTACCAGAATAGTGCGTACGGCGGTGATTACCGCAACCAGGTAGCGCAATTTGGCTTAGGGTTTAAATTTTAATACCCTGAAATTTTAAGTACATTTTAACTCAAAAAAAGTCAGCCGGAAAAAATTTGGCTGACTTTTTTGTACAATTTCAATCCATATCTTAAAATAATATCTTCCGGATAAGATAATAATACACTATAAAAACTAAAAAAGCTGTTGGCAGGCAAAGAATATCTTTCAATATTACTCCCTGATCTTTTCGATTAAAAACTCCAGCAGGAGTACAGCATCCCGTATTGACTGTTGTGAAATTAATAACAGCTATTGTAAAGCGTTTTCCTCAATATTTATTTTTAACGGCTCTGCTTAGCTTAAATGCAACCAGGTATCTTATTTTTTTGAGCAGCTTGTTGTCATTGATTATCAGATATAAACAACTTATCAGATAACGGCCGGAGGTATAAAAAAATGTGCCGGAATAAACCTTTGGGTAATTTTTTAATCTATAAAAAATATAAAACCACAAAAAACATGAAAAAAATTCTTTTTTTAGCCATATGCCTACTGACTGCAGGGGTAGTAAATGCGCAAAGTTATTACTATGGCTCTCATCCTAAAAAAAGGCATTCCGCTCCGCCTAAACTTGTGAATGACTTTTATAGAGTAAGGGTTGGTATTACCGGTGGCGTTAATATTTCAAATACCATTAGTGCCTATAACTCGGGCTACAGTACAGGTGCTATAGTTGGCTTCAATGCAGGCTTAACAATGGAATTGCCCATTATTTACCCGTTGTCATTCGCCCCTGAAGTGCTTTATTCGGAAAAAGGGTATGCAGCAGTGACGCCTGACGGTAACTTTACGCAGCATGCCAATTATATTGATGTGCCCCTGCTGGCAAAATTCCATTTATCGCCTACATTTAACCTTTTGGTAGGACCACAGGTATCTTTCCCGGTATCGACAACTAATACTTATGATAATGGTTTTGAAGTGACTTCGGAACAATATTATAATAATTATTACCAGAAAACCATCCTGGATGGAGTTGTCGGCGTAAGTTTTGATGTCACTCCGAACGTTGAACTTCGCGCACGATATACGATTGATTTGCAGCAAAATAACCAGAATAATATGTACGGCGGCGATTACCGTAATCAGGTATGGCAAATTGGTTTAGGATTTAAATTCTAATTGATAATACCAATCAATCGTTAATAATTAAAATTCAAGTAAAAAGAGACCGGTTACAGTTTGTAACCGGTCTCTTTATTTTAATGTTAGTAACGTGACTCTGTTTTAAGATGGTTGTATTTTCAGTCGGGAATGTGATTTTTAGGGTGCCCGGGAGCATATAATAGAAAGTCGCGGTTCGGTTCGTAATGATTTTCCGCGGAATAAGGTGCTTCAAACAAATCACCCACCAGGTCTTTCCGTACGAAGAATGCGTTGTTTCCGGTAAACACACATCCTGCCAGACAATACCCTTTTTCATTTCCTAACTGTTCGAGCGCAAGTAACGAGGCTCCAAAATAGCTGGTCCTATCCCACATCCGGTTAGCATTATAATTTACAACAAAGTGGGTATCCGGCCTGAATATTGAATTGTACTCAATAATAACCACCCGTGGTTTGTACTTAGTTATCGCTTTCCATACGTAATAGTCGTTGTAATCAATATCGATTGACAATAAATCTGGCTCAATGGGCACATTCGCGTTATCAAAAAGAGATTGAATATTTTCGGCGTTAATAAATTCATTTTGAATTTTTAAATGACCATTATCAATAAAATCTTTAAAACGCGCTGATATTTGTTTTGAAAATTCACTGCTGCCTTCGATCCATAAACCACTCCAGCCTTTATACAACAAATTTGTCGAGTTGCACTCTAAGCCGTTTTCTACCCCAAATTCAATAAAGTATTTATTAGTATGGCCGATCCTGTTAAATATTTCCTGAATAATACCGTCTTCCCCATTTTGAGAGAACACCTGATATTCATGTTTATTTAGTCGTTTTGATGAATTATATTTAGGATTGTTAAATAAATGTTCCGAAAGAAACTGATTTACTTTTATCCCTTTATCATTATCAATCTTTACAATTATTGCATTTAATAGATTTCTTATTTGTGTGATCCTTTTTATAAAATTAAGTCCCATAATATTTCGCTTTTTACAATTCTATTAATTTCAGGGTAGAGGGAAGTTGCTGTATAGCCCGTTTTTTGGCAATATTAGGGAATTTAAATGAAGCGGTTGTTTTAGAATTTATAATCTACCATAAAAAAAGTCAACATGATAAATCATCACGTTGACTTTTTGTTGTCAATTTATATGCTATGCCGATTTTATCAGCTTAAAAACATAAATGCGGCTGCATGCTTAACTATTGACTTAAACCATCTTTTAGCTCTTTTGCGCAGGCGATTTTGCTTACGTCGCCTCTCAGCAATATTAAAATGGTTATTCATGATAAAAAGATCGGCCTGCTTTTCAGGCAAGATAAATGAAGGATGAACTATTTCTTCAATTTCTACTAAGGGAACACTGGCAAAAACGCTATCTTTCTCTATTGTATGCGTGGCATTTGAATCAAAACCAATATTGGAGATTAAATTTTCGTTCGGGATAATTGTAAGTCCATTATTAAAAAAATTTATAAAATCCAGCGGATAGGCCCATGAACTATTATTGCCGGTTTTTAATTCTTTAAAAATATTTACCCAACATTCAACCACCAAGGGATCTTGATAAATATTCAATAAACGCTCCCTTATTCCTTCACTATCATAATTGTTCAGGTTTACATCATAATCTTTCCAGGCCCTTTTCCAACTTGCCCAGCCCCATACATGTGTCCTGTTTGAAAAATAATAGCTACCGTTTCCCCATTTTTTTCCCTGCTGTAAATTGCAACCGGTAATATGTCTTATTCTCGTATCGTCGCGATATTTTTCTAATAACGTATCGCAAAATCTAAAAAAACCATTAGCAGGCAAACAGTCGTCTTCTAATATTATTCCTTCTTCTTCATGATCAAAAAACCAGGTAATTGCAGAAGAAACGCCTAGTTTGCAGCCGGCGTTTTTTTCCTTATACAGTGTTTTAACTTCACATTCCCAATCAACGTTCTGAACAACTTGTTTGGCAAGCTCGCATTGCAAAGCTTCGCCATGAACATTTGCACGGGGGGCATCAGCCGCTATATATAAACGCCCGGGTTTGGCGATTCTGATTTGTTCAAAAACCTTTTCAGTAGTATCGGGTCTGTTAAATATGAGGAATAAAACTGCTGATTTTGTTTGGTATGGTGCTTTGTTAAATTGGGGCATGCTTACAAAGTTTAATTTTAGACTTGGATAGATAGATGTTCAATTTTCACGTCCGATTTCCCGGAATTAAAAATTAAACTCAAAGTTTAAAAGAAACGAGTTAAAGTAAAGTAACAATCTAGTTGTATAACCTTGTTTACGGCAAAATGTTGTTGATAGTTGAGATTTTTGTGTAAAAATCTCGATAGAATTTTATTTTTAAAGCAAATGATAGCCTGGAACCCGCTTTAATCGGCATTAAAGGTTTGCATATCTATCAGCCGCCTGTACAAGCCATTATTGTTTATTAATTGCTGATGATTACCCTGTTCAACCACTCTACCGTTTTCCAATACAATTATTAAATCGGCATTTTGTATTGTACTCAAACGATGGGCTATAATTAATGAGGTGCGGTTTTTCATCAGGTTATTCAGCGCATCCTGAACTAATTTTTCCGATTCAGTATCCAAAGCTGAGGTGGCTTCGTCCAGTAGCATAATAGGTGGATTATTTAAAACTGCCCTCGCAATGCAGATGCGTTGCCGCTGGCCGCCCGATAACTTTGT
>DASYEP010000092.1:0-4691 GCA_036498965.1 Mucilaginibacter sp. | reverse complement strand
AGTTGTTTCCGCAGCCGGTCAGCGACCTGGTTGCTCAGTGGTTTTAAATTGTTCATGATCGTTTGATTTAATTAGTTCGTACAAAAATTTTAAGGGGTCGAGGTATTGCCCGCGGTATTTGATGGCCAGGTGCAAGTGTTCGCCTGTCACCCGGCCCGTTGCGCCGGTAATACCAATTGGTGTGCCCGCCAAAACAGGGCCGCAGCCAAAGACCTGCGATAGATGGCCATACACAAAACAGAAATTGCTATCGCAAATTCTAACACTTATTCCGAGCAGCCGATCATAGCCCAACGCAGCAACTCCAGTATTCATTGCATAAACTGTGTCGCCATGCGCCCTAAGGTCGATGCCGGAATGAAAAGCAATTTGTGTGGTAACAGGGTGGATGCGGTAATATGTAGAGTCTTACAAAATGGGGAGAGGCGGGTATAAAAACAAGTTTTCCGACTGAACTGTCGACCTCATAAGATAATGCAACTCTTTTAACATAAAATAATGCTGCATTTTTTTCATCCTGTTAAAAATTCCCCTTCAGCGGTATTTTTTACTTCTCCTTTATTAAAGCCGCTGTAATATCGTCCACCAGGTCGCCCCAATCCATTTGGTTATAATTGGTAAAAACGATTACACCTGCTTTTTTTTCGGGTACCGCCCAGGCCCGGCAACTCATGTGCACCGAGTTCCCGCCCTTTCCAATCGCTTTACCGTAAGGCTTTTTATATAAAAACCAACCAAGTCCGGCTTCCTGTCCGGGAATGCTGCTGAATTGCCGGTGCGTTAAGGCTATAGCGGGACTATCTTCGTTTATTTGATGCTTTAGATAAATCAGCATATCGTGAACGGTTGAATGTAACAAGTCCAGGCTGTCCAGCGGGCCGTAAATATCCGGTTGTTCGCCATTTGCGTTGTAGCCGGTCGGAAAACGTTTACGATCTGCGGCAGACAAGTAAAGTTTCGTGTTCTCCATGCCCATTGGCCCGGTGATCATTTGATGAACCAGTTCTGGAAAGGGCTGATTATAAACCCGGCTTAAAATATAAGCCAGCAGGTTAAGCCCCGCAGTTGAATAGGTATATTTTGTACCGGGCAGGGTGTCTAATTTTACTTTTTTAACGTCCGCTAAAAATTGCGGAATGGTATACGTTTTAAAAAAAGCTGCCGCTGCCTGCGGGCTGGATTCATCAAAAGGGCGAAGGATCTGGACGGGCGGTAGCGCCGAGGTATAATCTGCCAGGTTAACGATGCGCAAAGGTTGGTCGTTATATTGTAAATTGCTGTAGTCCCCGTCCAGGTATTTGCGTACATCATCCTGTAGGGATAGCTTATGGTCGGTTACCGCTTTTGCCAATACCAGGCAGGTAAAGGTTTTGATGATCGAACCGGTTTCATAATAACTGCTGGCAGTAGGCAATTCCTGCTTTCCTTTGGCCACCGTCCCGTAATTATAAGTATAGGATTTCCCACCCCTGATCACGCCAATCGAAAGACCTACCGGCTTATTATAAACCACAAATTTGGTAACGATACGGTGAATGGTTGAATCCAGGGGCGTTTTCAGCGGGTTGTCGCTATGGATCGATTTCAGTTCAGTTTCCGAAATCGGTTCTTTAAAAGCGATAAAATAAAAATCATTAAACTGCCCCCCGGTTCCAGGCTGAAACATAAAGCCGGTCACTTTGTGTTCGCCTTCCCAGCGTATCAACTGGTACTTGCCGGTATCGCGTACAAAAGAGGAAGAAATGAGCTGACCGGTTTGCCCGTGCATCCAGTCCAGCCACCCTGTCAGCCCTTTCAGGTCATGGTTTTTTTTCCATTCTAAGCTGCCCAGGTTATAGATACCCTGGTAGTTATTCGCATTGTATAAAGACATGAAATTGTCCTGCAAGGATTTGCCGGAAGATTGGGCACGGCTTTCATTAAAACAAATTAAGGCGGCAAAAAAAAGTACGATCTTTTTCATGAATGATTACAATTAATGTGCTTAAACAACGTAGGTGTTTTATACGTACGTATATTATCGTAATTAAAGTGCCAAACTTATAATCAATTGATTATAAGTCTATTTAAAATGATCAGGCAGTTAAAGGCTGTATCAAAAACGAACAATGAATGCCCGCTTTCGGGCGATAATATCAAATTCTGCACATGATATTCTGATTAGACGGCTAAAGAAGGCGGAAGGTTGGCAGACTAATGTATGTCTTAATGTGTCGCGTCGTCTTCTGTTAAAAGTGTTGCATTAGCTTAAGCAATTCACAGAACTATGCCGAAAACACTCTCCATATTTATGATAAGCTTTGTTAAAAAAGTTTATTATGAAAGAAAAATTAGAGATCCATGAACTCATGGACAGAGCCATTGCAGTCCTGCAAAAGGAAAGGTATTCTGATTATACAGTTTACCATTACCGTACTTGTTACAATCACTTGCTAAAATTTATCGATGGTAAAAATATAACGTACTATTCCGATGAATTGGCCATTGACTTTATAAAGCAAAAGTATGGTGCCACCATAGTAGGTTTTTATATAGATAGCTTTTATACTCAATCTCCTCGTAATGCGCGTTCGTCGATTCGGGCGTTCCGGCTTCTTTCAGATTATTGCGTAGATGGTGAGGTAGTAAAAAAGAAAAAAATGGCCCATAAGCCCTTTGAATGTCCTAATGAATTCAGCAAAGCTTACGAGGCATTTAAACTTGACCGTCAATCGAGACATTACGCACCCAGCGGCGAGGCAAGATTATTTTATACACTACATCATTTTCTGATATTTATGAAGGATGAGCGACTTGCCTCTTCCGCTGAAATATCCAGTATTCATATCCTTAAATATCTGACCTACTACCAGCATTATGGCGCAGATTATGTTTCAAAACTAATCCTCATGCTTCGCTGTTATCTTCCGTTTCTTTACAAAGAAAACTATACCGAACAAGACTTGTCCAAATGTCTGCCAAGCTTAAGAAACAATAAATATCCCTTCATACCATCTGTTTGGGATCGTAGCGATGTAAAAAAGGTACTGGACGCCATTGACCGCCAAAATGCCCAAGGGAAACGTGACTATGCGATTATATTACTTGTAGCCCGGCTTGGGTTGCGCGTAAGCGATGTTCGCGCATTAAAATTATCCAACTTAAACTGGGACCGCAGGCAAATATCCATTACCATGCAAAAGACGAAACAGTTGCTGGAGCTACCCTTGCTTGAAGATGTGGGTTGGGCGATCATTGACTATTTGAAAAACGGACGCCCCCAACAAACTCAATCAGACTTTGTATTTATCCGTCATATAGCACCGTATGAAGCATTTAACCAGTTTACCAATCTGCACCAGATGTTAAGCAGGTACATGGATTTTGCTAAAATTGAAAAGACAGATCAAAAAAGAGGACTTCATAGTTTAAGAAGTACGCTGGCTCTTGCATTGCTCGATAGTGGAACGCCGCTACCGACTATCTCCGAAGCTCTTGGTCATCAAAGTATTCAAAGCACCAGGTTTTACCTAAAAATAGACATGAACGGCCTTCGTAATTGTGTAATCAATCCAGAGGAGGTATGCCATGACTAATTATGTATGGAAAAGCAACCTCGCAATTCATATGCAGCAGTTCTTAATGTTGAAGCAGGTGGCCGGCTTTAAATATGACAGACAAATAAGGAGGATGGAACGGTTCGATCAATATTGTTATGATATTGGCTTTACCGGTGATCGGTTAAACACTGAACTGGTCAATGACTATTGTTACAGTTTTCCCTATGAAAAGGCATGTACACGCTACGAAAAGGAAAAACTGTTAAGTGAACTGGCAGAGCATTTATGTAATACCGGATACCCGTCTTATATCTGTGGTAAAAAGTTTGCGCGGAAGAAAATCCCGTATATGCCATATATCTTTTCGGAGGAAGAGCTCGGCAAATTGTTTCGGGCTATCGATACTCATCCGTCAAACCGGGCAAGTAGCAGAAATATAGTTGACGGCGTGTTGTTTAGAATGATATACGGATGCGGTTTACGACTATCGGAGGCGCTCAATCTTAAGCTAAAAGATGTTGACCTTAACGAAGGCACCCTCACTATTCTCCAATCTAAAAATAACAAGGATCGAAAAATCCCAATGGCTAAAAGTTTGGTGGATAGGTGCAAAAGATACAGCAAGGAAATGCATTTGTTAAGTGGTCAGGACGCCTATTACTTCATGACCTCATTTAAAAATCGCATCGATAACAATACGGCCTATGAACGATTTCGTAATTACCTATGGCATGCCCGTATTCCTCATGGTGGCCGTGGTTCCGGACCCAGAATACATGATCTTCGCCACGTATTTTGCATACATTGTCTGAAACGGTGGGTTTTAGCAGGCAAAGACCTTACTAATCTGTTTCCTTATTTAAGTGTTTACATGGGGCATGCTGATTTTAGAGGAACACAATATTATCTTCGTTTAACCGCAGACCTATATCCGGACATCATAAAAAAGATGGAGGCGGCATTGGGATATGTAATTCCGGAAGGGGGCGTGCATGAAAAAAGTTAATGACTTTGCCTGGTACCTATCTCGCTTTTTGACCGTTTATCTATCCGGAGAAAAAAATCTAAGCACTAATACGATTGCTGCTTATAGGGACACATTCCGGCTCTTTCTTCTATTCTGTGAACAAAAAAAGAAAGTCACACCCGATC
>DASYEP010000091.1:0-29508 GCA_036498965.1 Mucilaginibacter sp. | reverse complement strand
TAACTCACCACTCACTAAAAATATTCAGGTGCCTATATCGGCGGTGTCCACCTCTTCCCATTCCGAACAGAGAAGTTAAGCCCGCCAGAGCCGATGGTACTGCAGTAAAATGTGGGAGAGTAGGTCGGTGCCAAATCTTATAAGAAGCCTTTGTTCATTCGAACAAGGGCTTTCTTGTTTTTATGCCTGTAACTCAGCTATGCTTACATGTGCACTTCGACGTTTGAAATTCAGTGTTCGATATTATTGCCGCCTTAGTTTATTTCCGTCTCTTCTATATCTAAAACAGTAGCCTGCACCTCGGTATCAAGCCACTCTGTAAATAATTTATAGGTCCTTTTTTGCGGCCAGTCGTCTTCATCGGTCCACCAGTCGTTCAGTTCATTTATAAAAATCTTGTCAAAGTTCCGTTTCAACCATTTTTCTACAGTATTATTGTTATTAGCAAACTTTACCAGGTAAACAGTCCCATCAGTTGGAGTTTCAACCGGATTTTCCGGATCAAGCGCATTCATCCAGTCGAAAAAAGGTTGTTTTGCCTTTACAATTATCGCACTCCGGTTAATGCTGTCGTAAAAATAGGGTATGGGTTCCATAGGTCCGATAGTTAAATTAAATACACCGCTAAATTACTCATTTGCTAAATCAACAATTCAATAATTCAATAATTCAAAATTAACATGGAAAACCCACCGTTAACAATCATTGATATCAAGGCAATCACCGATAAAATTAATGTCCCTACCAATTTACCGCTTGCATTGGTGAACGATCATGTAATGCGCGTAAGTGTGATGACGGAGCCTTATTTTTGGCATTTCCACCCAAATTCCGATGAAACCTTTTTAGTGTTAGAGGGGTCTGTATTTATCGACCTGGAGGACAAGACAATCGAGCTTTTTCCATCGCAGCTATTTACTATCCCTAAAAATGTGATTCACCGCACCCGGCCTGCAGGAAAACGCTCAGTGAATTTAACTTTTGAAAGTGAAAATTTGATTACCACAAAAATTGAGACGCCTGTTTGAAAGTTTCTTTGACCATGTTGTGATTACCAGAAAGGATTTTTTTATTTATTATGGCAACGCTCGCAATGACGCATGGATGGTGTGTACACTGTAATTTAGGGTAAATCACCCCCTTAATAATATATATTATACACCACCCAATTATCAGTTTCGTAAACGCGGTGGATTTTGATACCGCTGTTCACTTTGCGGATGAAGGGGACGTACCTGTTATTAAGCTGGGTAAAGCCGGTAACGTCGTTTTTGGCGGTGGCGAGGAGTATGTAGTTTACGTACTTGTCGGGTGCTTCTATGGCGCTTACAAACGCGTCCTGGTAGGGTAGGGTGAGTTGCTGAATGTTTTTGGTTAACGCAACTACCGGGAAAGCAATGGCATCGTCCACCAAAACATGCGAGCCTGCGGGTAAACTATTCAGGTAATTGGCAATTTCGAGATTTTCGTCGCGCTGGGTGGCGGGGGGCTGGTTAAACAAATAGCTTACAAAGTTCTGCTCTTCGGCAACTGACGATTCCTTTAAAAAAATGTAGCCGGTAAATAATTGCATAATGGTTACAACCCCGACAATTAATCTTAGCGTAGCCTGGTCTTTAATGGTATTTGCTTTATACAACACAGCCAATAATGACAGTATCAGGAATATAAGGTAGTATTCATGTGCCAAATACACCTTTTCGTATTTGATATGAAGGAATTCGACAAAGGCGAAGGGGGTTAAAAGCGTTAATATCTGGTAGGTGTTTTTTCTAAATAAATAAATAGCCAATATAATCAGCGGACAAAACACCACAATCTTGATGGATATTAACAGGGAAGTTTCGGGAAGCCTGTAAACGGAGCTGGTAGACAGCTGATCGTAGTTAAGCTTTTCGGCTAAAACGGCCCAGGTAGCATAGGGACTTTCTTCGGTATAATTTAAATTATTGGCATGGGTAAGGTTAAGCAGTTTAAAGCTTATTACACAAGCCAGCGGCAAAATGAAGAGGATGATATAGAGCGCGAAAGTTTTATTGATGAGCTTGCGGCGCAATGATGGGTTATTAAAACTCACAAACAACCGGAATATCGACTCCTTTTCGCCAAGGTTTAAGCTGTCGACAGCGATTGCTAAGATAAGCGGGATGAAAAATAAGGTGAGCCAGATAAACTTATAATCGCAAAATATGAGCATCACCAGGCAGATACTTGCGATAGAAACATGGTATGTAGTGTTTGACCGGTAATATTCAATGAGGTTAAGAAAGAACAAAAAGAAGAAAATAAGCACCAATGCGATTGATTTCCCCGAACATGCCACATACAAAATACCAGGGTGGAACAGAAAAACAGCCAACAGTATGGATAAATAGAATTCGTCTTTCACCAGCTTTAAAAGCACGCCGGCCATTATCCAAAATAACAGTGCGGTACAAACGGCCGAAGCAATAACCGGGGCAATAAGTGGATTTATAGACGAAAATATGATGGAGGAATAAAATGGTATGATTGGTGCTGTTAAGCCCATTACCTTTAGCTTGGCGCCTACGCCATCAAAAACTATTCGTGTTTTTTCAATATAAAACAGCGATTCCTGGCTCGAGTAGCCAAATTTATTTAAAAAGATACCCCAAACCAGGTAGTAAACCGCCAGTAAAATGGTAATAAAAAACAGGTATCTGTTCTGATTTTTCATTTCACAACGTTGGTTGGGCTGGTAACCTTACTTAAACCATGATTGGTTTTTTCCCAGTAAAAAGGGTTAATAATCAGTTGGTACAAGCCTTTGTACGCCGCTATAGAATGCAATAGCCAATAAACAGGGTTGGCGATAGCGAAAAGGATCAGTTCGTAAAAGCGCCTCTTAAACACAGCCATCATGTTGATGTATATCATTAATATATTGCCCACCATTAAATTAAAGATGGATAAAAACAACACCCAATCCGGAAACAATGCCCGTATTGATGTAAGGTCGAACAGTAAATAACAAAAGAATATGAGCAGTAAAAAGGGATAAGCCAAAAAGGTAAGCGGGGTAGCCCCGATAAAGAAATTAAAGCCTAAAAAGCCTTTCCAGCCGATGGTTTTCCAAAGCCCAACCGGATCGCGCATGTGAACAAGGTATGTTTGCATATAGCCTTTAATCCACCTTGACCGTTGACGTACCCAGTTGAAGGGTTCGTTGTTGGCTTCCTCGTAAGTGGTTGAATTTACCACAGCCACTTTATAACCTTTTGCATAGGCGCGTACACCTAAGTCGGCGTCTTCTGTAACGTTGAAAGGATCCCATGCACCAAGCTCGACAAGGTTTTCCAGTTTAAAGTGGTTACTTGTACCGCCTAAAGGAATAGGTATGTCCAATGTATCGAGTCCGGGTAGCAGGTAATCAAACCAGTAGGAGTACTCCAGGGTAAACATCCTGGTTAAAAAGTTCTCGTTACGATTGTAGTAGTTCAAAGCACACTGCATGCAGATAAAATTCGGCGGCAACTTGTTAAACATCCTCACTACCTTTTTCAGCTGATCGGTGTCAGGTATATCTTCGGCATCATATATGGTTAAATATTTCCCTCTTGAAAAAAACAGACCATAATTACATGCCTTTGGTTTTGTTTTAGGCATGTGAAAAGGCACCACCACTACCTCGAATATCGCTGGGAAATCAAGGTTGCGGACAGCGTTTAAAGTCTTGTCATCATCTTCTTCTATCAGCAGCTTAATGTCGAGCATTTCGCGCGGGTAATCAATAGCCTGTAAGTTCCATATCAGTTTCTTAATTAGCTTATCCTCTTTATATACAGGCAGTAAAATGGTGTATATGGGCAGCTCATTATCCTTTAACTCCTTTAACTCCTCCCTCGTAACAGCCTGGTGGAGCTCAAATTTCGATCCGACCAACGCCAAAAACAACTTGAACATTATGGCGATAAGGAAAAACACGCTAAAAACTACATTTATAATGATGGATGTTTGGGTGAAAAACTCCATCAGCCCGGCAGCAACGATACCCATTATGGTAAACAGCACAACAAGCTGCCCCGGCGAAAAGGTAGTAGAAGCCGAGTGGGCGGGATCGCGCTTCATGAGGTCAAATACGGAAGCTTTTACATAAGCTTCTCCTAATAATTTATTACTTAGCCAAACGATGTCCAAATCGGAAGCTACGATTATTTGGGGTTCCAGATCATAGGTAAATCGGATGAAATCGATAAACAGTTCATTGCTGGGATCTGTCATTACCGTCACTACCTTGTTATTTTCAATACGAAGAGGTAATGCGACGTGCTGATCGGCAAATTTTAGCTCTACTTTACTTAATACCTCAGTATCAAACGGCAGTTCTCTGATTTGTTCGAATTTATAGCCTGCATTTATAAGTGAGCGCTCATAATTTTTGCGCGATATATAGCCAAAATTGAGAACGATTTTAATAAAGGATAACCCCGACCTCGTCGCAAAGCTTTCGATCTTTTCCTTGTCAGCCTCTGTTAAAAAACCATCGTTAATTAAAAGTTCAGGGACAGATATACGCGCCTGATCTTCAATAATAAGGTTATTGGTATCAAACTCATTTATCAGGCCTGGACTATCCATATGTCTATAAGCGGGTTAAACCTTATTCAACAAACATTTCCTGCGATTTATGCACTCTTGAACGCACGTAAAGGAATGACAACAATATCAATATCAGTATTCCCAATAGTATGTACAGGTTATAGGCTTCCCAAAAACGGTTGATGGGGCTTTTAGTATCGTCATATCCAATGTTATCACTTGATTTATTGATGTTGAACAGGTATTTATTTGATTTAACATCGGTAACACACACGTTGCTGGAAAGCGTTGAAAGTTGTTCGGTGATAGATCTAGATGCCGCTGAAAATGCGTCGGACAATTGCTTACCTGTTGCAGTAAGTACCAATGTGGCGTTATTGCTGCGTCCATAAAATATTTGCGCCAAACCGGTGGATAAGGTATCTGAAAGCGAATAGATTATCTTATTTTCATCAGTGTTGTATAGTCGGAAATTCCTGTCAAATTTTATAGGAGCATCGGGAAACTGACTTAGGATAGGATCATCCTTATCTAATAACGCGATGATATTATATTTTTTCAGATCAGCCGAACTTATTTTGTCGGAGTAAACAAACTCAGGGAAGTTGGAAGAATTCAAGTTATTATTCAGCTCATAAATAATTTCGCCAACGGCGCCTGCCACATATCTTGCATATTTTTTTGATACTACTATCCTGGTAGCTTCGTTGTTGAATGCTTCCGGGTACTGGTAAAAACTAAGATCATTTGATACAAACGGATTTTTCGATTGCAGGTATGATTTATCTACATCAACCTCTCCAAAAAAGTTTGTGAAGCTATTTTTGCAGCCACCGTTGGTAGGAAAGAATCGGAATTCAGATTCGAGCGTATTGAATTTGTGATGCTGATAGCGTGAAATATTTACCGTCATATTTAGCTTGCCCGAAGCATCCAGTTTTTCACTGCTAATTAGCAAACCGTTTAGGTAAACATTGAAATAGCCGCGGTCGCCGGCTGCTAACCCGCTGTAACTACCGGCAAAATGTATTTCAATTTCTTTTGGAGTGAAACTAAAATCACTGTTTTTGAAGCTATAGGCGCTCTTTAATGAACCAATTCCCGAAAGAAAATCGCTTGTGCCGCCAATTTGCTGTAGCCAGAGCTTTGAGGTATTACCTTCTATGTTTTTATAGAGAATATTTTCCGCCTTACTGATTAACAGGTAATTGCCAAAGGTTGAACTTAATACATTATGATTCCCTAATGTAGTGATCGCTTTTTCATAACCCGGGTCGTCGCTGCCGGTTATAAACAATATTTCAGATGGCGACGTTGAATTGTGAGCAACGAGTTCGCCGGTTTCATCTGTAGTTTGTGATGCCGTATCAATTATTGCCGGTACAGATTTGTCAAGGTACAACAAGCCTTCGTTCGACTGTGGCGCCACCTTTATTAACGAACGTTTATCACCGGGCAACGATATTAATTTACCTACTTCTATATAATTTTTAATACTGTCGGGCAGTTTCCCTTCTTCAAAAACCTGAATTTTATTATTCTGCGATTTTTTGAGTATCGAGTAGGCCCAGGCAACCGCCTTCAAATCGTACAAGGATGGATTTGAAGGATAAACGATCGCCCTTTTAGTATCAAAGCAGTTACTGATATTTATATTAGCTGAGAGTTTGTTGTTTTTAATAAGTGATAGATAAGAGTAGTTTTTTATTTTAACCCACATACCCGGATTATCAATATCACGGCATACATCGTCGCTAATTGTCAACAGTGTTTTAACTTGAACCTTCAAAAACTTGTCGACAGAAACATCTTCGGGCGATAGGTTAATAGAAACTTTTTGTATAGAATCTTTGGTGAGCCTGGCGCTATAGGCAGGCCGATTATTAAGAAGTATATTAATAAAAGAGTGGTCTTTTATTAAGGCCTGTGACGATTCAATATATAAAACCAGCTTGCTTCCGTTTATTTCGGTTAGCGGTGATATTTTAAAATAAAAAGAACCTGCGCCACTCATACCATAAATGGCGTTATCCTCATGCCCCGTTGATTTAAAGGATACAATGCTTTGCGCCAATGATGCCTTACTCAAAAGAAATACAAGGGCCAATAAGGTAAAAAATTTATTCATTGGTATGCTATTAGTTTATTACGTTAAATTCAACTCTGAAATAATTGCCGTCATCGTCGCTTCTGTATTGCAGGTCGCCCCCCATTTCCTGGGTCATTAGTTTTGCTATGGAAAGTCCAAGCCCAAGCCGGCTTTCAATAACCTCAGACGTTCCGCTTAAGGTTTTTAATTTGTTAAACATCATATCCAGCTCGTCATGCCCAATTGGTATACCCTCATCTATCACCTCAAAAACAAATTTTTGACGTTGTAAACTGGTAACCACTCTGATATTGTTATTTGTTTGGGAGAACTTTATCGCGTTCGACAGCAAGTTTTGAAATACCTGGCCCGCAAATACGCGGTCGAGCTTAACATTTAGTGGCAGTTTTAGGACATTATCAACCAGGGTGATGTTTTTCATCTGGGCGGTCTCTATCAATCCTCTGTATACATTTAAAACTTCAGAATTGACATCAAAAACCTCCAGGTTGAATTTCATTTCGGAGGATTCAATCTCCTTTACATCCATTAACTTATTCAGCAGGTATTGCATCTTGTCAGACGATTCGGAAATATAGCCTATTAATTCTTTTTGATCAGGGCTTAAGCGATAATCTTCGTCCATTAACATGTTGTTACTCATAATTATGGAGCCAACAAGGTTTTTAAGGTCGTGACCTGCAATATTTATAAAGCTATTTTTTTGATTATCCAGCTTGCGTAATTCTTCATATTGGGCATCGATGATATTATTTTTTTCGGCTATGTCACTATTTTGAGCCTTGAGCTGCTCGTTTGATTTTTCAATTAATAATTGATTACGTACATCTCTCACAATTACTTTATAGCGCGCTCCGGGGAAAAGACAAGAAACAAATGCAACTATAAAGAAGAATTGGCCGCCATTGCTGATAATCAAATCTAAATTATATTGACTAAAAAGATTAAAGAATATTGCGATAAGCAAAATAGCAATGAGTGTTTGAATAACCGAATTAATGGGTTCCCAAAATACCAGCAAATTAAAAAACAGGACGATAACTGAAAAAAGTGGGTAATAGATATTTAATTGCTGAAGGTCGACCAGGTTGCATATCATTGCCGTCGTAACCGAAAGCAAAAATAAGGTGATGTGCAGTAGTACCCGGTAATCGTAACGTTTACGTTGGAAAAAACCATATAATGCCAATATTATAAGATCGGTGATGATGCGTACGATAAAAAATTGTAAGCAAAGACCATTGGCAAAAATGTAATCAACAATGCTGAACAGTGGGTTAATAAAAATTACTAACCAAACAAGGATGTTTGTTTGATACCATGCTTTTTTTGTGATATCGCTTGAAAGCTCTTCTTTTGTAATCTGGACAAGCATTTTTAACACGCTTTAAAATAGTCAGCAATGTGATTTATACGGGGTTAACCCGGTAATAGATACAATATTTGTAATTTTAATGAAAAATAATTATCTCGTTGGAAACCCTTAGTCGTTTAACGGGAGTGTGAAAGATGTTTCGGGCGATACACTTTAAAAATGATAAATAATATCGCTACCTTTATGCCCTAATAAACTTTTATGAGATTTTTCGAAGAAAAACGTCGGGAAGTGATGGTTCACATTGAGAAGTTCATGCTTGAAAAAATGCATGAGTATTTAAAGCCAATTGACACCATTTGGCAGCCGTCCGATTTTCTGCCTGACTCTTCACGTGAGACTTTTTTTGGAGAAATTAAAGAACTGCAGGAAAGCGCCCAGGGTTTATCCTATGATTTGATTGCCGTTTTAATTGGCGATACCATCACCGAAGAGGCTTTGCCAACTTATGAATCGTGGTTAACAATGGTTCAGGGTGTATCGAAAGATGAAGAAGGCGGCTGGATGCAGTGGACAAGGCACTGGACAGGCGAAGAAAATCGTCATGGAGATTTGCTTAACAAGTACTTATACCTCTCGGGCCGTGTAAATATGCGTATGATGGAGGTCTCAACTCAATATCTTATTTCGGATGGTTTTGATATAGGTACCGGAAATGATCCTTACCGAAACTTTATCTATACTTCGTTCCAGGAACTGGCAACCAATGTTTCTCACCGTAGGGTTGCATCACAAGCAAAGAAAGACGGCGATACTTTGTTATCAAAAATGTGCGGTGTTATAGCCAGCGACGAAGCCCGCCATGCCAAAGCTTATAAATATTTTATTGAAAAGATTTTTGAAGTAGACCCGAATGAAGCCATGGTAGCTTTTGAGGATATGATGCGGAAAAAAATAGTGATGCCTGCACATTTTTTGCGCGAGGTTGGTTTAAAGATCGGTCAAACTTTTGGGCACTTTACCGATGCTGCACAAAGGCTTGGTATTTATACAGCTATTGACTATGTGGACATATTAAAGGAGCTGATTGAGGACTGGCATATTGAAAGTGCAGTTGATTTAAGTGAAACCGGCGAAAAAGCACGCGATTATATTATGAATTTACCAAACCGTTTGCTGCGGGTTGCCGAAAGAATGAAAAATCCAATGCTTGAATATAAATTCAGCTGGATAAACGGTTAACCTTATTTTTCTTTTTCAACTTTAAAACCTGGTTTTTTATAAGCCTCACCTATATAATCGTCCGGTATCTGGATGGCATTTCCATCGCGAAGTGAAGTAAAGTGAGGCGACATTATCTCCATACCGGCTTCGTTGAATTTATCCTGGATGTTTTGGTGCAACAGTGAATACAACAATAATACTTTATTTGACGAGGTATAAGCATTTATCTGGTAGGTAACGTTAAAATCATTAAGCTGGGATTGTAAAACAAAGGGCTTGGGATCTTTCAATATGCCATCTGTTGCCAGGGCAGCAGAAATAAGTAATTCATGTATAGTGCGCCACGGTGCGTCATAGCCAATGGTTATACTAGTATGTAAAATTAAGCCCTTGTCTTGTGATAACGACGAATAATTGGTGGTAACCCCGCCAAGTATAGTCGCGTTCGGAACAGTAATATCTTCATTTTTTGCGGTACATATTTTGGTTACCAACAAGTTTTTTTCAACTACAAAGCCCATCGTTTCCCCAACCTTCACTAAATCGCCAATTTTGAAAGGACGCATATAGGTAATCACTAAACCTGCAACCATGTTTGATATGGCGGAGGATGACCCTAACGATACAAGTATGCCTAAGAAGACTGTTACTCCTTTAAAAACGTCAGATTGTGAACCCGGCAAATAAGGAAAGATCACCACAAACATAAAAGCATACAACAACACCCTTACAATATTATAGGTAGGTATTGCCCATTCGGGATAGAAGCCTGTTATGACCACTGAACCGTGTCCAACTTCATTTGCAATAAACCTTACCAGTCTTACCAAATAACGTGTAGCCAGGTAAATAACGGTAATGGTAAGCAGGTTGGGCACATAGTGAATTATGCCAAGCAATATTCCTTTAGCAGGATCGATAATATAACTCAAAAGTTCGGTAGCGATAGGTTTCGTCCAGGGAAAGATTAAAAATGCAACGGTTAAAGCGAGGTAAATGAATAATAGAATTATAATTAGCTTTCCGATACCAAGTAATTTTGTGACTACCGGTAATAGCTGGTTCGCGTAGCTGATCGGGGCTCCCTTTTCGGCCAACTGAGCAGCACGAACTTCCCACGATTTTATTAACTTAAATTTCAGCCTTTTAAATAATCGGTTTAACCCCCAAATCAGTAATAGCAATACAATAACAACTGATGTTGCCTGGAGTATATTAATAATGGTTTGCTTAACACTATTGTTCTCAAATACGTTACCTAATTTTTTTTTGAGGACGGCGAGATAACTGGCAGCAAGCTGCGGCCTGTCTAATTCAGAAAATGATGCATCTTTATTATTGACGGTAAATAGCAGCTGTGACTTATAACTTATTGACGAAATAGTGGAATCATTTTTTAGAATCAGCGAATCAGGGTTAAAATCTAAACGGGAAACGACATTACTGATCCGTTTGTGCACGATTGCCGCCCTTTCTTTTGCTGTTATTGTGCCATAACCGGTATAGAAAATCAAAACTGTATCCTGGTCTATAATTACCGGCGCACCCTTGTCTTCAACAGGTTTTTGTGCCGTTGCCGAAAATGCTGCAATCAATAAAGTCAAAAAAATACAATGAAAGCGCGACATAGATAAGAATGTTTTAATTTTAAAGCTAACTAATTTTAAAGCTAACTAAAATTATTATCCTTCTAAAACAAATGTTATCCCCTTGTCGCCCGCTAATTCTTCAAAAAGTTGGTAAAGTATTGATTCGATGGTAAGAGAATTTACATCGTCAACATAATGCTCAGATCGGGTGATCAATAATTCAGTTCCTTTGATCTCAATACGGAATAAAAATCCCTCGTAAAGATCGGGCTGGTATATTTCGACAATGCCATTTAAATTTTCAATGGTAAAACTCAAATCGCTTTGCCTTTGTTGCTGAAAAAGCTGGTTGAGCTTTCCGTGTAAAAGTCTCAGCACCACATCTGCTGTGACAACTGTATGGATGTCTATAATTTTCATAAAGCAATGTTCAGTTGATTAATTTAGAATAAGAAGATGTTATCGTTTGTTTTGATGGATGTCAAAAAATTATAAAGTATATTTAATCGTGAAAGTAAAAGGTATAATTGAAAATACGGTATTGATAGTTTTAGGTATAGCATCTGCCGCTATGGGGTTAAAGGGCTTTTTGCTTTCGAGCCGGTTTATTGATGGTGGAGTTACAGGTATATCTATGTTGTTGGCCCAGGTAACGGGCTGGCCCTTGTCAGTTCTGATCTTTATAATCAATATTCCTTTTCTTTTTCTCGGCTATAAGCGCCTTGGCGCACCATTCGCTTTAAAAAGCATTTTAGCAATAACCGGCCTTTCACTTTGCCTGGCGTTTGTCCAATTTCCGGATGTTACCCCCGACAAGTTACTTACTGCAGTATTTGGAGGGTTCTTTTTAGGGGTCGGGATAGGGCTAGCTATCAGAGGAGGCGCTGTACTCGACGGAACCGATATAGCTGCCATGCTGCTGAGTAAAAAAACTCAGATACTAAAAGTAAGTGACGTAATATTATTGCTCAACGCTGTCATTTTTACGATGGCGTTATTCTTTTTGGGTGTTGAATCAGCTCTTTATTCAATCCTCACCTATTTGGCCGCTTCCCGTATGGTTGATTTCATTTTAAACGGTATTGAACAATATACAGGCATTACAGTGATTTCGACAAAGGGAGAGGCTATCAGGAAAATGATAACCGGCATGGGGCGTGGTGTTACTATATACCAGGGGAACAGCGGATACGGCAAAGATGGTCACATCAATGCCCCTCGGGATATCGTCTTTACGGTAGCAACGAGGCTCGAGGTACCCTCCATAAAAAACAAGGTGCTGGAGATTGATCCATCCGCATTTATTATTCAGCAAAGCATAGATGACGCAACGGGGGGGTTGGTTAAAAGAAAGGGTATTCATTAAAACATCTCGCCTCACCCTGCCCTCTCCAAAGGAGAGGGTTCTTAGAAGGCTTTTTTTAAACTGGGGAAATCAAATAGTCCTCTCCTTTGGAGAGGATTATTCATAAAGGTATTTTATTTTTAATGGCATTCATGAGGGCTGCGCCGTTTAGGTGAGGCAAAAAAGCATATATTGAGTTTTTGATGCTTACCTGACAATGCTTCAACCCCGGCACTATAAATTTACAGGTATTAAAACAAAACTATGAAATACAAATTACTAGGCCGCTCGGGTCTCAAAGTTTCTGAATTATGCCTGGGTACCATGGGTTTTGGTACGGAAGCCGGTTGGGGAGCTGATAAGGGTACGAGTTTCGCCATTATGGATGCCTACGCAAACGCGGGCGGTAATTTTTTAGATACCGCCAATATTTATAAACTTGGAACGAGCGAAAAAATAATAGGCGAATACCTAAGCAACCACGACCGCGATTATTTTGTAGTGGCAACGAAGTATACATTAAAAGATAACTTGACTAACCCAAATGCATCCGGCAATAACCGTAAAAACATGATGCGCAGTGTGGAAGATAGTTTGAGACGACTGAAGACTGATTTCATTGACATACTCTATTTACATATTTGGGATGATATAACGCCAATTGATGAGGTGCTGCGTGGCCTGGATGACCTGATAAAACAAGGTAAGGTAACTTATGCCGCCATCAGCGATACACCCGCGTGGGTGGTAGCCAAGGGTAATACATTGGCCGAATTGATGGGATGGAGCCAGTTTATAGCTTTACAGGTTGAGTATAGCCTGCTGGCGCGCACACCCGAACGGGAGTTAATCCCGATGGCTAGACACTTTGGAATGACGGTGACACCATGGGCTCCACTAGGGGGAGGTGCTTTAACTGGTAAATACCAGCGTGGCGAACAGGGCCGTATAAAGCCGGAAAGTAAACGACTGAATGACCGTAGTAACGATATCACCAAAGTAGTTGTTGAAATAGCAGACGAGTTAGGCGTTTCCGCAAGTCACGTAGCACTAAAATGGACGATGCAGCAGGGCTTCTCCTGTATCCCGATAGTTGGTGCTACCAAGTTGAGTCAGCTGGAGGATAATTTGAAAACGGTAGGCGTAACGCTAAGCCCCGAACACCTGCAAAGATTGAACGAAGTGAGCGCCATTGAATTAGGTTTTCCCGGCGATTTTTTTAATGAGGATGCTGTTAAGACAAATACGTTTGGTGGTTTTTATGATAGGGTGGAGAAGCGTAATTCTTAATGGAGGATGCGTTTATATAACAGAGAAAGGGTTTGTCAATTTCAAAGGTTGCAAGTCCTTTTTAGTTAGTGTTTGTGTTATATTGCAATGTACGCTAACACTTAAATCCTTATGAAATATTTTTGTTTATTTATCTGCACTTTATTATTTCAATCGATCAGGGCGCAGCATACTTTGCCCACCAGAGATAGTTCGCATAAGGCGAGACTTATAAATTTTGTTCCTACTACTTTTTCAAATAAATTTTCCCTGAATGTTATGCCGGCACTTAAAATTTATCCGGGTGATACAGTAAGTACAGAAACGATAGACGCTGCCGGGATCGATAAAAATGGAACTAAACGTCAGAGAGGAGGAAACCCATTGACGGGTCCGTTCTTTATTGAGAATGCCATTGCGGGCGACATTTTAGCAATCACACTGACTAAAATAACTTTAAATCGTTCAACTGCATTTACAACTGAAAGTTTTGTCTCACGAAGTTTACCAAAGGAAATAACGCAACAATTTGCAAAGCCCAGATTGCTGCGCTGGAAATTAGACCCCCGAACAGGCTTTGCCACACTTTCAGATACTGCTTACGAACACTTACAATCTTTCAAAGTTCCTTTACACCCCTTTCTGGGTTGTATCGGTGTAGCACCTTCGACAAGCAAAAACGAGGTGTTGAGTTTTTTCCAGGGTCCCTATGGGGGCAATTTAGATTATAGCCGGGTAGCTCAATCAGCAACGGTCTATTTACCGGTTTTTCATGATGGTGCTTATCTGTATATCGGCGATGGGCACGCCCTCCAAGGTGATGGTGAGATAGCTGGGAATGCACTCGAAACATCTTTGAATGTTGAATTTACGGTGAAGGTTATTAAGAAGGGATTTCCTAACGTAAATTATCCGAGAGTTGAGGATGCTGCCTATCTGATGGCTATCGGCGTGCACAAAAGCCTGGATGAGGCTATAAAAATAGCTACAGCCGGCTTACTCGAATGGCTGCAAACAGACTACCACTTAACCACAAAGGAGGCTACCCAGGTTTTAAGTACATCCATTGAATACACCATTGCCGAAATTGCAGACCCTGAAGTAGAAGTAGTTGCAAAAATTAGAAGAGAAATATTAAATGGACTTCGGAAATACTAATAGTTTGCGACTACTTAATTAAACGCAATCCTATTGGGACCAGATACTTTGAAAACATGACAATTACAGCCGCCGCCAGCAATTTTAAAAATCACAGTTTTGGTTTGTTTAGTAGCCGGATCGGTCGCCGACACCTGGATATTGTCGCCATCCGCTGATAATTTTTTTAGATCACCATCGTCGGCGATTACATAATAGCCTAAGGCCCAAAATGGACTGTTCGCGCTCTTGGTTAAATTCAAATGGCTACTCAGGTCTATCACCCGCAAATTTTCGATAGCAATCGGCTGGTCATTGTTATCTGTAAAAGTTACGCCAATACTCACAAATATATCAGTGCATGCCTTTAAAGGACAGCCCGGAACAACCTTACTGTTTTTGGTGCAGCCAGCGACAATAATTACCAGCAACATAACCGAAAGTCTCTTTATCATATAGCCTTTTATTACCAATACGACAAAAATAAATGGGACGCTACAGAAGATCGAGAAAAAAGAGGCTTTTGCTTCAGGTTTAGTTTAATCTAAAGCCGGATGTTTTAATACAAAGAGGTTGGAACAAAAAAAGGAATTAAAGAGGGGCAACCTATTATGATAAGGTTTAGGCTTCCCGGAATTAGGGCTCCGAGATTTTCTTCTCAAATTTAATAAATGGACTATCCATTTTCATACCGTGTTTTCACCCTATTTTGCACCGTGTTTTCACCTATTTTAACCTATGTTTTAAATTTAATTAACTAATAGTAGCACAAAGAAAGCTGATGGTTTAATTATTTCGGAGATCATTAATGTCACATAAACAAAAACGCCCGTTATGCAGGAGCGTAACGGGCGTTAAAAAATTAAATAATTCTTATTTCTGTTCTTCTTTTTCTTCAGGCTTTTTGTTCTCGCCTTTGTTTTTATCCAGGATTTTAATTTCGCCTGATTCCTTGTCGAAATCAATTTCCATCACGTCACCTTCGGTCAATTCGCCTTTTAGTATTTCTTCGGCAATTGGGTCTTCCAGGTATTTCTGAATAGCACGTTTTAACGGACGAGCTCCGAATTGTGAATCATAACCTTTATCGGCAATGAACTCTTTAGCTGCAAGTGTAAGCTCAATTTTATAACCTAACTGATGTACACGGTTAAACAGGTATGCCAGCTCAATATCGATGATCTTGAATATTTCGTCTTTACCAAGTGAGTTGAACACGATAACATCGTCAATACGGTTCAAGAACTCCGGAGCGAAAGCACGTTTAAGCGCGTTCTCAATCACGCCTCTCGAATGTGCATCAGCCTGTGTGGCTTTAGCATTTGTGGTAAAACCAACACCCTGACCAAAGTCTTTCAACTGGCGTGCGCCGATGTTCGAGGTCATGATGATGATTGTATTCCTGAAATCAACCTTACGACCTAAAGAATCGGTAAGCTGACCTTCGTCCAATACCTGTAACAGTATATTAAATACATCCGGATGTGCTTTTTCAATTTCATCAAGCAACACAACCGCATACGGCTTACGACGTACCTTTTCGGTTAACTGTCCACCTTCTTCATATCCAACGTAGCCCGGAGGCGCTCCAACTAAACGAGATACAGCGAATTTTTCCATGTACTCGCTCATGTCTATCTGGATCAGTGCATCTTCAGTATCAAACATAAAGCGTGAAAGCTCTTTTGCAAGTTCAGTTTTACCAACACCGGTAGGACCGAGGAAGATAAATGAGCCGATTGGCTTTTTAGGATCCTTTAAGCCGGCACGGGTACGTTGTATAGCCCGGGTCAGCTTTTTAATAGCTTCTTCCTGGCCTATAACCCTGCTGCCAACTGTTTCCGCCATATTTAGCAGTTTGTGGCTGTCGGCCTGTCCTACGCGCTGAACAGGGATACCTGTCATCATAGAGACTACTTCAGCAACATTATCTTCAGTAACAGTGTAACGTTTTGATTTTGTTTCTGCTTCCCAAATTGCTTTAGCCTGCTCCAGTTCTTCCAGCAAATGTTTTTCAGTATCGCGCAGTTTAGCAGCTTCTTCGTACTTCTGACTGCGAACTACTTTATTTTTCTCGACCTTTATCTGCTCAATTTTTTGCTCAATATCCAAAATGTTTTGTGGCACATGGATATTGGTCAGGTGAACACGTGAGCCTGATTCATCAAGCGCATCGATAGCCTTATCAGGTAAAAAACGATCAGTAATATATCTTGTAGTTAAACTAACGCAAGCGTTTATAGCTTCGGGAGTATAAGTTACGCCATGATGCTCTTCGTATTTTTCTTTTATCCTGTTCAGTATCTCAATAGTTTCATCAGGTGTAGCAGGTTCAACCATCACTTTTTGGAAACGACGATCTAACGCACCATCTTTCTCAATGTACTGGCGGTATTCATCTAAAGTGGTTGCGCCAATGCATTGTATTTCGCCACGTGCCAAAGCAGGTTTAAACATATTTGAGGCATCAAGCGAACCCGACGCACCGCCCGCACCAACAATGGTATGTATCTCGTCGATAAACAAAATAACATCAGGCGATTTTTCCAGTTCGTTCATCACCGCTTTCATGCGTTCTTCAAACTGTCCGCGGTATTTTGTACCGGCAACCAAAGAAGCAAGATCCAAAGTAACTACGCGTTTGTTGAACAGAACACGCGAAACTTTGCGCTGTACAATACGCAATGCTAAACCTTCGGCAATGGCAGATTTACCAACACCCGGTTCGCCAATTAAAATAGGGTTGTTCTTTTTACGACGTGAAAGGATTTGCGATACCCTTTCAATTTCTTTTTCACGACCTACAATCGGGTCTAAACGACCATCTTCGGCAGCCTTGGTTAAATCGCGACCGAAGTTATCAAGTACAGGTGTTTTTGACTTAATGTCTGATACTTTTTTAGGCTGGGTAAATGATTCTTCTTCTTTAAAGTCATCATCTCCGCCAGTTGATGATCCCGGCATTTCGTCGGTTACATCATTTTTGTGCGATTCAACCTCGCTCTTAAAAATCTCGTAATTAACATTAAACTGCATCAATATCTGCGATGCTATATTATCCTCATCACGTAAAATAGAAAGCAATAAATGCTCTGTACCTATTACATCGCTTTTAAAAATCTTAGCTTCAAGATAAGTGATCTTTAATACTTTTTCGGCCTGCTTGGTTAATGGGATACTCCCGATATGTACATTAGTGCCAATAGTTCCTTTTACAGCGTCTTCAACCGAGCGCCTTAGTTTTGCTGTGTCAACAGTTAATTCCTTCAATAATTTAATTGCAACGCCATCCCCATCGCGGATTAGGCCCAACAAAAGATGCTCCGTCCCAATATAATCATGGCCCAGGCGCAATGCCTCTTCCCTGCTGTATTGAATAACATCTTTAACCCGGGGCGAAAATTTAGCTTCCATATATATCCTTCCAATTTATGAATGCTCTAATTTATCAATTTTGTTTCTAAATCAGAGCTAGTTGTTTTACACTTATCAACAATATTGTTGCCAACTTTTTCTGTTCGTAATAAACAGACATTGCGATGATGGGCAATTAATTAAAGTTAATCTTTATTTAGCAATTCTATAAATAAAACCTGCAATTGCAATAGAATTTTACAGAAAAACGAATATTTTTTTTATTTCGATACAATTTCAACTAAAAAGTTTAATCATCTACCATCCCTGCTTGTCATTCTGACACAATATCATACAATCAAATCAATTGTATGACATTTAGACATTGATTTTTGTTACAACCAGAACAATTTTGTTATAACCTATATACGTACGATGTTATTAAAATGATTTGCTTTGAGGCTTATTTTTTTAATATTTATTTAAGTTATTGTTTGACAGGTGTATTTTCGGGAGCATGAATTAACTTATTAGATATTAGTTTGGTTTTCCGGATTGTTTTTACCGCTTTCCTTTTTTTACGCAAATACAGTTTCCCCGTTTTCCATTATCGAAACAACGATATCAAATTTGTTATAGGTAATCAATCAATTTTCACCCATATTTGTGCCTCTTTACCTAATTAAAACAACCAATCCCGCACACGGGACTAAATCAATAATTCACTAATTCAATAACTCAATAATTCAACATAGTGGCAGACGAGAAGATAATTTTTTCAATGGCAGGGGTTAGCAAGATCTATCCTCCGCAAAAGCAGGTTTTAAAAAACATTTACCTGTCGTTTTTTTATGGCGCTAAAATAGGCGTAATCGGTTTAAATGGTTCGGGTAAATCGTCGTTATTAAAAATTATAGCCGGGATTGATAAGACAAACATAGGCGAGGTTGTTTTCTCGCCCGGATATACCGTAGGCTATTTAAGCCAGGAGCCCGAGCTTGATCCCAACAAAACAGTAAAAGAAGTGGTAGAAGAAGGCGTAGCTGAAACCACCGCCTTATTAAAGGAGTACGAAGACATCAACGAAAAATTTGGCCTTGAGGAATATTACAGTGATGCCGATAAAATGGATAAGCTGATGAACCGCCAGGGCGAACTGCAGGATAAAATAGACGCAGTGAATGCCTGGGAGCTTGATGTGAAGCTGGAACGTGCTATGGATGCACTGCGCTGTCCCGATCCTGATACTAAGATAAGTGTACTGTCGGGAGGTGAGCGCCGCAGGGTGGCGCTTTGTCGCCTGTTGTTGCAGGAGCCTGATGTTTTATTGCTGGATGAGCCAACCAACCACCTTGACGCTGAATCTATCGACTGGCTGGAGCAGCACCTTAAGCAATATAAAGGAACTGTAATAGCCGTAACGCACGATCGTTACTTTTTGGATAACGTTGCCGGATGGATCCTTGAACTTGATCGTGGCGAGGGTATCCCCTGGAAAGGCAATTACTCATCGTGGTTGGATCAGAAGGCAAAACGCCTGGCGCAGGAAGATAAAACCGAAAGCAAACGTCAGAAAACATTGGAGCGCGAGCTGGAGTGGGTGCGTATGGGTCCAAAAGGTCGTCATGCCAAATCGAAGGCGCGTTTATCCAACTATGATAAATTAGCATCCGAAGAAACAAAAGACAGGGAAGAAAAACTGGAGCTATTTATTCCACCGGGGCCTCGTTTGGGGAATATAGTGATAGAAGCTAATGGCGTAAGTAAATCGTACGGCGATAAGTTACTGTTTGATAACCTGAGTTTCTCCTTACCGCCGGCAGGTATAGTTGGTATCATTGGCCCTAACGGTGCTGGTAAAACCACGCTCTTTAGATTAATTACAGGTCAGGATAAAGCTGATGCCGGTTCTTTCCGCGTAGGCGAAACCGTTGCCTTAGGCTACGTAGACCAAATGCACGACGACCTGGATGCCAATAAATCAGTTTGGGAAAACGTAACCGGCGGATTGGAGAACATTATGGTAGGCAACAGGCCCATTAACTCAAGAGCATACGTTTCGCGGTTTAACTTTAACGGCGCCGATCAGCAGAAGAAAGTTGGCGTACTGTCGGGTGGTGAACGCAACAGAGTGCATTTGGCTATCACGCTAAAAAAAGGATCGAACGTGCTGCTGCTGGATGAGCCTACCAACGATATCGACGTAAATACCCTGCGCGCACTGGAAGAAGCCCTTGAAAACTTTGGCGGCTGTGCCGTTATCATCAGTCACGACCGCTGGTTCCTCGACCGTGTGTGTACGCACATCCTGGCGTTCGAAGGCAACTCACAGGTTTATTTCTTCGAAGGGAACTATTCCGATTACGAAGAAAACCGCAAAAAACGCCTCGGTGACGTAACACCGCACAGGATTAAGTATAAGAAGTTGACGGTGTAGGTTGCGGTTAGAGATTAGTGGTTAGAGATTGGAGGTTAGTGGTTAGACATTTGTACTGTCATGTCCGTCACGGGGTGCCGTTGGGGTGTGACGGGGTGTGACAGTGTTCTTTTCCACCACCTCATTGCGAGCGAGGTACGAGCGAAGCAATCTCTTTGCTATACAGAGCCGGCGAAAAGGTGACAACTCCAACGGGGGCGAGGATGCCAAACAAATCGAGGGTAAAGATTATGAATGTGTTAACGAACATAAGTTTACAGAGTAATGGCTAACAAACAAAGCGTTATTTACGGGGATTATTTTTTTTATTTTCATATCCATTTGTGGCAAATATTAGTTGCAATTATTTTGATTATTGCATTGATTTATCTGATAAAACGAAAACGTGTGGTCTAACACGTATATAGCCTCTTGTTGTTATCAACAATCTGTGGATTTCGGAGGTTTGATATTTGCACTGTCATGTCCGTCACGGGGTGCCGTTGGGGTGTGACGGGCGTGACAGTGGTCATTCAACGACTCAAAAAAAGGGTGTCGTAGTGAGAAATGACAAAAAAGGGTGTCATGGTGAGCCCCGTCGAACCACGGTGCGGTGGGCTGACGGATGATTAGTGGAGGCTTGTTTTACCGTTTACCTGGCAGTTGGAGATTGCATGGTGTATAGGCCTTTGCCCACTATGGTTCGACGGGGCTCACCATGACACCCTTATATCATGTACCGCTGTTTTTTTGGTCTGCATATTCGGTTCTGTAAAGATGATTGGGTTTTAAATAAATAGCATTTTTTTGAAAGTCCAGCACCGTGTTAAATCTCTTCAAAACATCGCTTCCTAAATAATGAACGCTAACGCCAGGCATTGGCTTGCCTTGCGTCATTACCTGGGCGGGTACATTTTTTAACTCAAACTTTCCTATTATTAAACGCTCCAGGTTTGATGTAATCACAGGTATTTCGTTGCCGCGTGTCCCGTGCATAATGATTTTTTTGATGACCTTCATTTTGTCGGTGGGGAACCGTGCGGCTGTCAATACATCATTATCCAGCATCACTGTTCTTTGGTAGCCCAAATCGAAAAAGAACAGACTTTTACTGATGGTTCCGCTTTGGGAAATTTTACTTTCAATGAAGGGTTTGTTTTTAATAAAGGTGATTTTGAATTTATCGTATTCAGCATCATGCAGCACCTGTTTGGGCATCTCAGAGTGAACTATCATTCTATTATTATCGTAGTCCAGCTCTACAATCATTCCATCAAACAGGTTCCATCCCAACAGCCCATCTACTTCGTTGCCGGCAAGCGCTATATCATAAATTTTGCTTTTAAAAGTCTGGTTCCCGATTTGTATGTCATAAGCGGTATTGTAAAGCTTGGGTTGCGATTTTACCTTTTGCTTTAAACCGTCGGTTGTAATACATATTTCAGTTGCCCCGCTATCAAAATTCAGCAACAAAGAGTCGGTCCCGTTAAGTACGACAGGTAAAAAATTGGTATTGAATTTATTTACAAAAAAGGGAATTGTATCATGGATTGGTACCGGAAGCTTGCTGAAGTCTTTCACCAGAGGACTTTGAATCCTGGTAAGACAGGAATCTTTGCCATTCAGCAGCACAATAAAATCTTTTTGCTGCCCTGGCCGTAATCGGAAGCTGACCGAATCTATATCTGTTTTGAACTTTACAACTTCAGGTTGGGCTAGTTTTCCGGTTGAAAAAACATCCAGTTTTATTTTAGGGCTAATGTTCCAGTTGGTTAAAACATTATGCTGTTCGTAAATTTGGGCTTTGCCGGATGTTGCATTAACAACCGGTAATTTATTTTGAGAGAGGCCAACAACTGTGATCAAAGCTAATAATAGGGCCGGGGTATACTTCATTGATGGACGATTAAGGTAGTAACTGTTGGGCAAAGCTAAGGGTAATAAATTTAAAAAAGGATTTCGGATTTCGGAGGTAAGAAGTTTGATAGTACACATTTTTTTTGCCGGCGATAAACCTATTCTGCATCTTGCAGTCCAAAAGATAAATGGTTGAGAAAACAATCATCGCACCTTAATCTGCTGTATTATGCTATCTAAACGAATTATCCTTTTCTCGCTGCTGATCGGCTTCAGCTTTATTTGCAAAGCGCAGACTGTGTCACGTATAAATATGGTGGTTTCTGACCACACGGCGTCGCTGAAATCGGTGGAGTTTCTTCATATTAACACGCCTTATTGTGTAGGCCTTAACGGGAATTTTATACAACGGCCCGGCACGGAAAATAATTTAAGCCTTACTTATTACGATGAATTTGATGGTCAGCAAAATATTATCGGGAAACTGAAATCCATCGGCAGTGTCAAGGTCACTTATTACAGTGAATTTGATGGTTTTGATAACATCGGCAAATTGAAATCCATTGGCGACACCAAAATTACCTATTACGACAGGTTTGACGGCGGTGATAATATTGGCAAATTAAAATCTATCGGCGATACCAAAATCGCTTATTATACAGAGTTTGACGGTTTTGATAATATTGGGAAATTAAAATCAATCGGTAATACCAAAATCACCTATTACGACAGGTTCGATATCAGCCAACCAACCGGCAAAATAAAATCAATTGATGGGGATGATCCTTATTTGAATATCATAACGATATAAGTTGCATCCCGAATTCACATTTTGCCATTGCCTTTATGTGGTTTATAGATGGTATATTGCGTTACCTCAGTAACCTTATATCAAAACCATGGCAAACACCTATACCCAAATTCACATCCAGTGCGTAATGGCGGTAAAATACCGTCAATCGCTCATTCAGCCGGATTGGAAAGATCAGCTCCAAAAATACATTACAGGAATTGTTCAAAACCACGGGCACAAAATGCTCGCCATTAATAACATGCCTGATCATCTGCACATGTTCTTTGGCTTCCGGCCTGATCAATCCCTCTCGGAACTAATGAGAATGGTAAAAGGTGAATCATCCGAATGGATAAATCTGCAGCGGTTTACCCCTACAACCTTCAGATGGCAGGAGGGATACGGTGCGTTTTCTTATTCGCGATCACACGTAAAAAAGGCCGTCAACTATGTGCTAAACCAGGAAGAGCATCACCGGAAAAAGACGTTTTTAGAAGAATACAAGGAATTCCTCGATCAATTTGAGGTAAATTACGATGAGCGGTATATTTTTAAAGAATTGGAATAGCGTAAATGCATGTCGCGTAGGTGTTGGCCCTACGGGGCAAAAAGGGGTAGGGTTGGTTATGTTACCGATATTGGGCTCCGATGGAGCCGGATTGTTCAAGATGATCCCGCTGGGAGCGATGCTCATTTAACACCAGCTCCATCGGAGCCCAATATCGGTAGACCATGGATTATTAAATATAATTTTTCGCGCCGTAGGTGCGAAACCTATTCGCCCTGTTGTCCTATTTGCTCATTATGAAGAATAACAAATAGGTGATTTTGCTAATATTCGCCCTGATATTAACACATTCAAGCTTTTGTTAACAAATAAATCATGCTATCTTTACGTTTATATGGTTGTTAATCAGTTATTTTCGTAGACCCCTAAAACGGTCAACTAAAAATCACCTAAAAAATATTTTTATGACCTGGAGAAAATTTAGCGGCGAGATCATTCAATCGCCAATTCTTGAAGAAGTTGAAAAGGCCATCGAGCGGGAAACCCACCTTGGCAACAAGCTCAAAGTTTGTATCGGCACCGATTCGCAGGTAAAGGGCACCGTTACCGATTTTGCAACCGTTATTGTGTTTTTGCGCGAGCAACGCGGCGGGTTTATGTTCATCCACCAGGAACGTACCTCGCAAAAAATGAGCATTAAAGAACGCATGCTTAGCGAAGTGCAAAAATCAATCGACATTGCTTACAAACTCTGCGACCTGCTTGACCTTTACGACGTTGACCTTGAGGTGCACGCCGACATTAACACCAACCCAATGTTTAAATCGAACCAGGCATTGCACGAGGCTATGGGTTATATTTTAAGCATGGGCTTTGTGTTTAAGGCTAAACCTGAGGCTTTTGCAAGCTCTTATTGCGCCAATAAAATAGTGCAATAGGCAATTTCTTTTTCTACCTTGTCGGCTCTGGTTTCATCGGGGCCTGGACGAACACCCCCCCCAATCTTCCCATCCACGCAAAAGAAATCATTTAAAGTTTTATACTTGTGTTTAATTTTTTGCATGGAACAAGTTACTGTACGTACAGCCACATTAGACGATTTAGAAACCCTCCTCGGATTTGAACAAGGTATTATTAGCGCCGAGCGACCTTTTGATCCCACCCTGAAAGACGAGCAGATTAGTTATTACAGCACAGAGCAAATGATTACCGCGCCACATATCGAGGTAGTTGTTGCCGAGGTTGGCGGCGAATTAGTTGGCAGTGGGTATGCGCGGATAGAGGCTTCAAAGCCATATCTAAAACATCAAAATCATGCTTTTCTCGGTTTTATGTTTGTAAAGCCAGAATATAGGGGCAAGGGAATCAATCAAAAAATTATTGAAGCGCTCAAACAATGGAGCCTCGCCCAAAACATAACCGAAATGCGCCTGGAGGTTTACGACGAAAATCTGCCGGCGGTAAGGGCTTACAAAAAAATGGGTTTTTCAAAGCATATGGTACAAATGCGGTTGGGGATATCCTGACAATCTGAACACTCCAAAACATTTAGTCGTTTTGTATCAAAACTATTAAACAACATTTAGCGTAGTTGAGTGATGAAGACATACCTGTTAAAAACGGAACAAACCATTCCTATTAGCCTGGAGGAAGCCTGGGATTTTTTCTCTTCTCCCTTGAACCTGGAAAAGATCACACCAAAAGAGATGAACATCGTAGTGACATCCAACTACAATGGTGATACCAAAGCGTACCCGGGAATGATCATCACCTATAAGATATCTCCTCTTTTCGGTATAAAGATGAACTGGATGACAGAGATCACCCATGTTAAAGAGGGCGAGTATTTTGTGGACGAACAGCGTTTCGGACCTTATGCACTATGGCATCACCAGCATCATTTTAAAACAATTGATGGCGGCGTCAAGATGACAGATATTTTAAACTATGCAATCCCCTATGGGATAATCGGCAGATGGGCCAACACGATTCTTGTAGATCAGCAAATAAAAAAGATATTCAGCTACCGCGAGAAAGCGATTGTTGAATTGTTTGGAATTTAAGCGAAAGGCTGAAAGCAGAAAGACCAAAGCAGAAAGCGGGAACAGCTAAAAGCAGAAAGATCAAAGCAAAAAGCTATTTAGTACAGCGTGCTTTTCCTCTCGCCTTTTTGGCTTTGAGCTTTTCGCTTTAAGCTTTTACCTCTCTTACCTATAATCAATCCTATAAATCAATGCTCCAGAAGCGGTGAGTCCATCGCCGGTGTTTCTGCCGGTTATAAAATGACCTCCGGTTAAAATAAGGGAAAGGTTTTTACCAAAGGCGTGACCGTAACTTGCCGACAATTGGTTAAAAGCAAAGTCTTTGTTATTTATGGGGTTTAATATATTAAACTGCTTGTTGTTACTGGTTGAGTAAAAGCCGCTGAACGCTACGGAAATTTGATTCCGGAATTTCTTATCCAGCGATAAGCCATACGATGCATTGTACCTGTACTGCAGCGGCCCGGACGATCCGAAGTATTGCCTTACCGCATTTTCAATCACATAGTAAGAGTTGCAGCCGAATAAATGCCCACCGCCTCCATATGAAAGCTTTATTTCACCACCGGTTAAGCCATAGCCCAGGTTAAGATTAGTGTAAAGCGGCGATATTACAGTAGCCTGTATGGTAAAGTAAGATCGGAAATTAATATTGCCAATATAATAGCGAATACCGGTTTCAAGATCGCCCACTCCCGAATTGACGCTTAAATAGTTGGTTTCGCTGTAGGTATTTACCAGGTAGGGTACAGAAGCAACTAAACTAAAGCGCCGGGATATACCATATTCGGCATATAGTGCGTAGCTATAAGACGAAAACTTACCATTGTTAGGGAAAGCAACTTTATACCCCGCTGTGTCCCATTTTGAATTGGCGAAAAAGTAACTAACCGATGATGATATGATAAGACGCCCCGGTCTTAATGGAAAGCCGCCCCCAAAAGCAATCTTTGAAGAAAAAACAATTAAGAGCGCTGCTATTACGATAAATTTTGATGAGGGCTTTTTTAAAGTCATTTATTATCTGAATTTTAAAATAATGCGAAAGTATCGTTCATCCAGAGCGCCTCATATTGTTTGTATTTTACGTCGACCTCGTGGGCAAGGTTCTTAAAAACCATTATCTTCTTTTTGGCTGGAATGTTATTATAAACAACAAAGGCATTATTTGGCGGTACATAAGGGTCAAGCAACCCTATACCTACAAGCGTGGAACATTTAATGGTGGTCGCGAAATTTTTGCAGTCGTAGTATTGCAGATTGTCCAAAACCTTTTTGTAGGTAAGGCCGGGCTTTACTTTAACAAATTTCTTTATGGTATTAAGCGGCCACTCAACTTCACCTTCTAGGTTGTAGATGTCGCTCATAATTGGGTTCTGTGCAGAGCAGATGGTAACTCTTTTATCCAATCCGGCGGTTGCAATGGTTAAAAAGCCGCCCATACTACCACCCGATACCAGGATATTATCATGTCTTAGCTCGGGGCGCGAAAAGATAAAGTCGATGCTTCTTATGCAGTCCATAATAACTCCCCGCATCACATATTTATTCTTGTCTTCTAAATTATATACTATAAAATCATCTCTCCGTGTATCAATTACATCCTTGCTCAAGCCTTGTCCTCGTGTATCAACTGTAAAAATTGCAAGGTCATCATCCTCACCCATAATCGGCGCAATGGTTACCTGGTAACCGGGCAGACCAAGTAGCACGGGGAATTTCTTATTTTTCGATTTGGTTGCAGGCTCAGTAAGCCAGCCCCTGATAATGATATTGCCAAGCGACTTCATCTCAACCTGGTACACTCTGCGGTTTAGTTTTTCCAGTTCGGGCTTTTCAGTTATCTTATACTCGGGTTTTACTTTTGCTAGTTCATCTTTAGCGGTTTGCCAAAACGAATCGAAATCTGTAGGTCTCGGGTACGATGAGGTGATTTCGCTGGGGCGGATGCCAAAGTCGCGTTTTGTAGTATCGTCATAATCGTTTACATTGATCATGAAGTTTATTTTGTAAAATCCGGTTGCCAGTTTGGGGACACTAAAACGATAGCTATCCGAACCTCTGGCGCCAATTTTTACCATAACCGAATCACTGGTGATTTTTTTATTGCGCTGGTCGGTAACCAGGTACGATACCTTTCCAGTCTCAACTTTCCTGTAAGTGTTTTTTACTTCGAAGGTAAAAGATGCCGTACTACTAAAAATACCGTCGCTGCTATGCGTTATTAACGCCGTGGTGATTTCGCCCTGTGCATCTTCATCGGTCGACTTAACCTTGCTTTGCGCGAGCATAGTATGGTGACTTGCCAGCAAGGCAATACCAATGATAAAGGTTTTTAAATTTTTAAAAGTTTTCACCTCGGGTTTATCAAATTTATTCAGCCCCGATTTTTGCAGATTCATTTTCGGGGTTTCTTTTCGGATTTTTTATTAAAAGATCCGATCTGCGGATATAATGGTTTAAAGGCTCTTCAATGCGTTTAAACAATAATATCGATACGGCATTTAATACGATAAAAATGTAAATAAGGTTTAACCAATCATATTCAAACGGGGAATGCCAGCTTAACCCCCACTTGTCGTATAAGGCAAAGGTTGAATCATTTAGATTGTTGAGGCCGCCATTTAATAGCGTAAACAACCATCCCAAATGGATGAGGTAAAATATGTAGGAGCTTTTACCCAGCAGCTCGATAAAGGGTGTCGCGAGGATTTTTTTGAAAACTGTACTTTCCGTAAGCAGCCCATAAAAAAATAAAGCCACCGCGATACAGAGAAAGTAGTTGTTGGTTATAATACCAATGGGACTTTCAACCCCAGCTGCCCAGGGTTTAGTTATGGGTTGCAGCGCCATTATAAAAACGCAAACAAAAATCATGACGAACCCGGTATAGGTGAAGTTAGCCTGATGGGTGCGCTTGAAACCATTTTTTATCACATGCCGGGCAAGTTGTACTCCGACAAAGAATTCGAAACACCGCCCAAAAAAGGTAAAGAGCATTACGAAGGTAAAATTGCCAAAGAAACCGTGCCAGTTTACATGACGGAATATTAGTACCATGCAAATCGCAAACAGCGTAATAACAACCGGCTGTATATAAAATTTGTTGTATTTTTTTGCGATAAAGAAGATAATCGGTGCTGAGAAGTAAAAACACTCTTCAACGGTGAGCGACCAACCCTGAGCTATTCCTGTATCCCAAAACTGGTAGAAAAAGCCACGCAGAAAGGTAACATTCAGCGCCAAAAGAGCTATCGGGTTACCGGTGTTTTTGGTGATGCTTTCGTCTTTGGTGATGAAATAATAAGTGAACGCTGCCAGGGTGAGCAAAAAACACATCGGGTAAATGCGGGCTATCCTGTTTTTAAGGTACTGCTTAAACCAATCCTTTGTTAAATGGAAGTTATTGTAATATCGGAAGGTAATGAGAAAGCCCGACAGTACAAAGAAAATACTTACCCCAATATGGAACTCGCCTAAAAAGCGCTGAACTATATATGGGAACGATCCGTCAAAAACATAGCAGAAATGCGAAATAAACACCAGGTAAGCTGCCATAGCACGCACCCCTGTTAAAGCCGGAATATAATTTTGTGAAGACTTTTCTAACAAAATAGCAATAGATTAAACCCCGAAGATAATTTTTTTCCTCCTGTATACGTCAGAAATTGGGATGGGTTGTATGTTTTATAACCATTACGTCATGGCGAGGAACGAAGCCACCTCTACTTTAGCAAATCAGCGAAACGTAATGTCTGTCGGAACAGAATGCGGTTAAAAGGTCAAATTAGAAACTACGGTCCATTGTTTAGCGAGCGTAGAGATTGCTTCGTTCCTCGCAATGACGTCATAGCCGTTAACCTAAGGATTTTTTTGAGAGTTTGATGAGAATGGGGCTTCGCCGTTGGGCAAAACCGCTTAGATTTTCCCATATTTGTGTAAGTTAATTTTTAAAAAAAAGGCGGTTGTTTTCCAGACATTTTGCCGCC
>DASYEP010000090.1:0-103682 GCA_036498965.1 Mucilaginibacter sp. | reverse complement strand
CAGGTTAATGGCTACCGGGGGGAAACCAAAGATACCCGGTTGATGGAAAAAAGAGTGGAACATGATATCTCGTATATGGAAAACTGGTCGCTGATGCTCGACCTGAGAATCGTTTTCCTTACCGTCGTAAACATTTTCAGGCGAGAAGAAAGAGCTTTTTGATTTACACAAATAGCTTAAATTCATTGAATATCATTGTGTATAAGAGTAGGCAATAAGCCTATCATGATGAGACAAAGACACCGGAATAGGCAATTCCACATTTTTCTTCATAACGATAGGAATACCGTCCGGGGTTTTGAGTATGACAAGATCATCAGTCCTGAAAAGAGTGTTTAGTTTTTTAACTAAAAACGCCCTGACGGCTGCTGATTGATAATCAGGGTCATTCTTGTCAATTAATTTGACACCCCAGCCAACATTTTCAAAGTTTTCTTTATGGTTTACTACAGAAAGAATTAGTTCGCTGGATAGTATTGAACTTGAATAGAGGGTGGTTGAGCCATAGGTTGCTGAGCCATTCAGCACCATCATATTATTAAATCCAATGCCTTCTGTTTGTGTTATGTCAATTGTATTTAGGTTATATCCAACCGGGATTTGAACATTATTCACCGTAATTTTAGTCGGAGAAAAAAGGATATCTGGTGTAATTCGTTGCAGGTATTTATATGCAGATTCTTTTATGGACCACAATAACCAAACAAAATTTTCAAATGGTATGCTTTTGAATTCCGATTTATCAAACAGCTCCTTTTCTGTATGGGATAATATTTTTGAATAAAACACGAACTGTTTTGTCCGTGTTTTATTTACGGCATTTAACGATACAATATCATTACCTGTACTCAGCATTCTTTTGACTAATTTTTTCACTTATAACATCAATGCAAGTGCCTACGTTAATCATTTTGTCAGCAGAGTCGTAATCAATTTCAATTTTGTATTTAGCTTCTGCATCTATAATAATATCAACAAGATTAGCGGAATTAATTTTTAAATCTCTTATCAGATCAGTCGCGTCATTAATTTCATTCAGCATTTCTTTATTGGTAGTATAAGGTGCAAAAACCTTTTTTAGTTCACTTAGAATTTCGTTTCTAGTCATTTTTTAATTAAATTTTGAAAATATTAAACAGGAATTAACATCTCCAAAACCAAAATTGGCTTTGGCAACAACGTTAATTTCTTTTTTTATCATTTTAACAGGGAGGCGGTCAATGCTTACCATGTTTGTAATTTCAGGATTTGGATCTTCAAGGTTTATATTGGGATGAACAAACTGATGTGCAATTTGCAAAACTGACCCTACCGACTCAATTGAACCGGCTGCGCTCAAACAATGGCCTATCATTGACTTCAACGAGTTGGTTAAGGGAAAATCATCACCTTTGCGATTAAGTGCCTGGCTCCAGTTTTGAATTTCCTGCCTGTCGGCGTTAGTAGCAGTCAGATGCCCGTTAATAAGATCAATTTGCCCTGGTAAAATGGCCGAATTGGCCATTGCTTCGCGGATACAGCGGATAACGCCTGTTGAGTTAGCTGATGTCATTGTGCCGCCCAACCGCTGCCCCCCGGAATTGCTTGATCCTCCGAGCACCTCTGCATAAATATGTGCGTTTCTTTGCAAAGCAAAATCCAGGTCCTCCAAAATCAGTGCCCCAGCGCCTGAAGAGGGAATAAACCCGCCGGCAGATATACTCATTGGCCTTGACGCTTTGTCAGGGTGATCATTAAACTTCCGTGAAAGTACCCGCATTGAATCAAAAGCACCGTATACGTAGGTATCCACGTGTTCGGTACTGCCAACAATCATACGCTTGGCATAGCCATTCTTTACATATTCGTAGCCCATTAAAATAGCCTGTGTACCTGTTGCACATGCGGCTGAATTGGTTATAGTTTTATTACCCAAACCTAACCTGCCCGAAATATACGAAGTTGCACCGCTGTTCATTGCCTGCTCCACCACACGTGACCCTAATTTTTTTGACTCTTTGTTATCAACACGAATAATTACGTTTTTCATCGCCTCGGTATCAGCAACACTATTGCCAAACACGCAACCGGTTTCCCACCGCGGTTCGTCGGTTTCAAATTCCATTCCTGAATCGGCCCACGCATCAAGCGCTGCCGCTAATCCATAGCCTATATTTGTTCCCTTTAATCCGTGGAAGGTGACTTCAGAAATATAATTCGTCAAACTTCCCCATTCAAAATCAGGCCTCCCCGATACCTGGCAGCTAAAATTAAGTTCTTGATAATGAGGCACGAATTTAATGCCGGAGATTCCATTTTGTAACGAATGCAAAAAAGCCGGCACGCCAACGCCATTTGGCGAAACTACACCTAAACCTGTAACTACAACTCGTTTACTCATTTTTGACGCCAATATTTTTTATAATACCCGAAAACATTCCTTTTGCAATCAATTCTTTTGAACCGTCCAGCATCTCAACATAACATTTAAGTTTTCCAAAACGAAAATATTGTTTTTTTGAAATAACGGTAACTTTTTGGCCTGGTAAAACAATTTTATAAAAAGAAACATCTGTCGAAGTCAACAAAGGAAACAACGAATCATCTTCAACGAAATTGAATTCGGTTTCTTTGAGTATCAGGAATATGCCTAAAACAACCAGACCTATCTGGGCCATAATTTCAGTAAGGATTACACCCGGCGTAACCGGGTTGCCAGCAAAATGGTCCTCATAAAAAAAAGCATCATTTTTTAAAGTATACTCCCCTTTCACTTCGTCTTCGTTGAGCAATGATATATTGTCAACAAATCGGAAAGATGATTTATACGGCAGGTGATTTAATATGTTATTGTTCATGCTAATACTAAATAAGTTTAACGGCAATGTTCCCCGCCATCCACATGAATAATAGAGCCATTTATCCAAAAAGCCTCATCCGTGCACAGCAGATATATAACATCAGAAACATCTTCTGGTTTTGTCATGCGACCGAGCGGGTTCCTTTTTATACCCGTTTCAATTAACTTATCGCTTCCAGGTATTTTTTTAAGCGATGCAGTGTCCGTAACCCCGGCTTGTATAACATTTGTTTTTAGCCCATAGGTGCTAAATTCCACAGCCATATATTTTGCCATGCTTTCTAAAGAGGCCTTGGCGATAGAAACGGCGGCGTAACCCTCCCAATATCTGTGGGCTCCTTCACTTGTTAAACCAATTATGCGTCCATCCTGATTAAAAAGATCGGAAGCTAAAAGCTCCCTCGTCCAATCAAGCAAACTGGTCGACATAGCATAGGTGGTAAACTGTATATCTTCAACCGACAATACATCACCAACGTTTTCACCTTGCCTGGAATGTTTAATAGTTAATGGCTTTAAATTTCCCCTGGCTATACTGTGAAGCAATAGTTTTACACTGTTTTGCCCCGCTAAAGCAGAGAATTCTTTTATAAAAGATTCCCTGGCACCCTGGTCAAGAGCATTTATATTAAAAGGTAATATAGTGGTCGAATTTGATTCGGCAATTTTCGAAAATTTACCTTTCAGCACTTTTTCAGTAATGGCAGTTTCCCTATAAAGAACTGCAACATTCATTCCGTGTCTGGCTAGTTTTTCTACAGCTGCAAACCCAAACCCACTTGAACCACCTAAAATTACTGCCCATAAATTGGAAAATTGTTTGTTGTCAGCCACCGGATTAATTTTAAACTTTTGTTATTTCTTATATTCTAAAGAATATTATGTTTGCCTACGTTATAAAAGATGAATAAAATTATAACCCTCAAAGTAAGTGAAAGTAAATTAATTTTAATGCATGTTGTGAAAGCAATTGAACGATTAGCGTGTTACGTAGCTTCACAGTGAAACTTTGACTGGTTTTATTTAAAGTGGTTAGTTCTTTATTATTTTATTTTTGACTGTAAACAAATATTTTTATGCGCTTTATTTTATTTTTTACTTTAATTTTTTGCTTTAACACAGGCGCTATTGGGAGCGAAACAATACTTCAAAAATTTGAAAAAGCTACTTTTTATTCTGTAATGGCATCGGGAAGCGTTGATGATATCGATAAGCAACTTGCCATTCTGGAAAGCTCATCGATAAATGAGAAGGATGGATATGAAGGTGCCTTGCTTATGAAAAAAGCAAGTTTTGGTAAAAAGGCAAAGGATAAACTGAACGTGTTTAGAAAAGGACGTATAAAGCTGGAAACTGCTCTGGCTGCAAATAATGAAAACATCGAATTTCATTTTTTGAGATTGGCTATTGAAGAACATGCGCCAAAATCTGTGAAATATAATGCCGACATAGAGAAGGATAAATCATTGGTAATAAAGAATTTTAAAACCTTATCCCCAGCTGTTCAAAACGCTATTAAGGATTATTGTAAGACTTCGAAGGTGTTACATAAAGAAGATTTATAATTTTGCTGAGCATGAGTAAAAAAGTTTTAGCGGTTTATTACACACAGTCCGGGCAACTTGGCGAAATTGTTGATTCATTTACGTTGCCCCTTGTTGAGGCGGGAGCAACCGTCGAAAAAATTCAAATTAAGCCGGTTGTCGACTACGCGTTTCCATGGACCGGTAAGCGTTTTTTTTCAGTAATGCCCGATTGTGTTTTGGGTGTTCCAACTGAACTGGAGGAAATAACACCAAAGGAAAAATCGTATGACCTGATCGTTCTTGCCTATCAGCCCTGGTTTTTGTCGCCAAGCATACCCTCCAATTCTTTACTTAGCAATATCGCTTTCAGAGAAGTTTTAAATGGCGCACCGGTTGTAACAATAAGCGCAGCCCGTAACATGTGGCTAAATGCCTATGACAGGATACGGAAAAAATTAAAGGAAGCCAATGCCAACCTGGTTGGCAACATTGCATTGATCGACAAGCATCCCAACCCGGTCAGTTTTATAACTATTTTCTATTGGATGCTGACAGGAAAAAAAGAAAGATATTTGAATATCTTTCCCAAGCCGGGAGTAGCACAAGAGGATATTTCCAATACAGGATTATTTGGACAAATTGTTGCATCACATTTGACTAGCAGCAACTGGGAGGGTATGCAGCAAAAACTTTTGGAACAAAAGGCGGTTGTAATAAATTATAAGCTATTATTTATAGAAGGCAAGGCTAAATTTATTTTTTCGGCCTGGGCTAAATTTATTTCCAAACGAAAAAATAAAACGCCATGGCTTTCAGCATTTAAATATTATCTTTTTATAGCATTATTTCTCGGTGCCCCAGTTCTTCTTACATTAGATGCGATTTTTATTAAACCATTTTCATCAAAAAGAATAAAAGCAAAAAAACAACATTATCTACAAGTAATTTAACACTATGCCCAGTCAAGTTTATATAAATTCAACATCCTCTTTTTTTCCAAACGATCCCGTATCCAACGATGATATGGAATCATTCCTGGGTTATATTGACAACAAACCTTCCAAATCAAAAAACATTGTTTTGCGGAATAATGGTATTGTAAACCGCTATTATGCGCTGGATAAAACCGGTAAATCCACTCACACAAATGCGCAGATGACCGCTTCAGCCGTGAAGGAATTATTCAAAAACAATCCGGATAAGTTGAAAGACATTGAATTGCTATCGTGTGGAACTTCATCACCGGACCAGGTAATGCCGAGCCACGGGGTTATGACACACGGCTGGCTTCCGGAGGCGGAGGCGATTGAAGTAGTTTCACCATCGGGAGTGTGCTGTGCGGGTATGCATGCCATAAAATACGCATACCTGGCAATAAAATCAGGAGAGGTAAAGCTTGCCGTGGCAACCGGCTCCGAGCGGTTTTCGGGCTTATTGGTGTCAGATGTTTTTGAGGAGGAGGCGCAGAAGTTAAAAGAAATGGTTGAAAACCCTTTCATCGCTTTTCAGAAGGACTTTTTAAGATGGATGTTATCCGATGGCGCTTCTGCTTTTTTGATGTCGGATAAACCAAATGAGGAGGGCTTAAGCCTTAGAGTTGAATGGATAGAAGGCGTTTCTTACGCAAACGAGATGGATACCTGCATGTATATGGGCGGTGAGAAACAGCCTGATGGGTCATTAAAGGGCTTTATGGAATATACGCCCGAAGAAATAATGACCAAATCCATTTTTAGCATCAAACAGGATATAACCCTACTGAGTGACAACATTGTTCCCCTTGGTGGAAAAAAAATAAAGGAAATATTTGATAAAAAAGGACTTACAGTTAAAGACATCGACCATTTTTTACCACATATATCCAGTAACTTCTTTAGAAGTAAGATATATGACATGATAGAGGAATATGGCGGCGGCATACCCTACGAGAAATGGTTTATAAATTTATATACCGTAGGAAACGTAGGCGCCGCGTCAATTTACCTTATGATTGACGAATTATTTAACAGCGGGAAGTTGAAAAAGGGTGAAAAGATTCTTTTACTTGTTCCCGAAAGCGCACGGTTCTCATATATGTACGCATTGCTTACCGTTGTATAGCATTGGAAATTGAATTTTGATATGAAGAAGGAAAATGTGCCGCAAGATTTGAGCTCTCTTGGTAAGATTACCAAAGAGGTTTGCTATGCCACTGATGAATCGGGCAAATATGTAACCGAACTTAGCAAGGGATGGGAAGTGAAGATAAATGCGCTTGATGTGGCCTGGGATGATATCGAAATAAGAAGAGCAAGAGCAAAACAACAGGTGTTAGATAACAAAGCGAGCCCGCTGCTTTATTTTATGGAATACCGGCTGATGGATATAGGTATTCTATCAGACTATACTGGTTTTTGGAAGTGGCAAATAAAACGGCACCTAAAACCAGAAATCTTTAAAAAACTATCAGATAAAGAATTGAAGAAATACGCGCAGGCATTTAACGTAGAAATTGAAGATATTAAAACTATGACTGTGCATGAAGATTGATTTTCAACACGTCCAGTCTGCACATTGTGAATCTGGGGTTACCAGCAGCCTATTAAGGCAAAGTTCAGTAAACAAAATAACCGAGCCGCTGGCTTTCGGGATAGGGGCAGGGTTGTTCTTTGTGTATGCCCCTTTCATAAAAATTAATAATGGCCCGGCGATAGCATTCCGCACTTTCCCCGGGGTGATTTTCAAAAGGACTTGCGATGCACTTGGCATCCCGTTAATACGGAAAAAGTTCGGCTCAAAAGAAAATGCGGAATCGTTTTTAATGGATCGTATTAAGGAGGGAACGCCGGTTGGTTGCCAGGTTGGCGTTTATTATCTTTCCTACTTCCCGCGCGAATACCGGTTTCATTTCAACGCACACAACCTTATTGTTTATGGGAAAGAGGGAGATAACTTCCTGATCAGCGACCCTGTGATGGAGAACGCGACAACTTTGACCACTTACGAATTGGAACGCGTGCGTTTTGCCAAAGGAGCGTTGGCGCCAAGAGGGCAGATTTACTACCCTGAAAACAAAGATTTGATATCTGATGATCAGATCAAAAAAGCTATCGTAAAAGGGATAAAGAAAAATGTATACATGATGCTGAACATTCCCGGGAGTTTTGCGGGTATAAAAGGCATAAAATATACAGGGGAGAAAATAAAAAAATGGCGTGATAAACTTGGCTTAAAGGAAGCAGGTTTATACCTTGCCCAACTAGTACGCATGCAGGAAGAGATTGGTACGGGCGGCGGCGGCTTCCGTTATATTTATGCAGCTTTTTTGCAGGAAGCTTACACTTATTTAAAAAGAGAAGAACTACTCGAAATCTCCCGCCTCTTTACCAAATCTGGTGATCTTTGGCGTACGGCCGCTGTGCAAGCTGCAGGAATTTTTAAAGGCCGCCTAGGTAGCCAGGAAGATTTTAATGCGATGGGTGACTTTTTGATAGAAATATCCGTATTGGAAAAAGAAGCTTTCCTTGCTCTAAAAAAAATTAAATGGAATTAACGGCCTCTTTAGCAATTGACGTTCAGAATATAGGGTTTCACTACCCGGGCAATTCGGATATGTCGTTTTCAAAGCTTGATCTTAAAATTGAACAGGGCGAACGGTTTGGATTATTTGGCCCAAACGGTGCCGGCAAAACAACCCTAATAAGTTTAATGACGGGTTTGCTTACCGCAGATGATGGGCACATTAAGTTGTTTGGCAACGAGGTGGGAATGCCAAATAATAAAGTGAACAAGTTATTCGGCTTTGTTCCGCAGGACTTCTCTTTTTACCAGGAGCTTAGCCCGGTTGAAAACCTTGAATTTTTCGGGGCCTGGTCTGGTCTCGATAAACGAACTATCTGTAACAGAACAAATGAGCTATTAAATATACTCGGACTGGAAGAAGTACGGGACAAACAGGTTCAAAAATTTTCTGGCGGCATGAAACGAAGGGTTAACCTTGCCATTGGTGTAATACATAAGCCTAAAATATTGTTCTTAGATGAGCCGACAGTAGGAGTGGACGTTCAAACCAGGCATGCCATTATCAACTACCTGCTCGAATTAAATAGAGACGGTACAACATTGGTATACACTTCGCACCAGCTTAGCGAGGCGGAAGGTTTATGCGAGCAAATAGCCTTAATGGACGACGGCAAAATAATAGCACACGGCAGCATTGATAAATTACTAAAAGAACATAAGCAGGATAGCCTGGAACATTTGTTTTTGAACTTAACTGGAAAGGATTACAGGAACGATGTTTAAACTGTGGGTCACGATACTAAAAGATATCAGGATACTTTGGCGCGACAAGGTCGGCATATCACTCATGTTTGTTATGCCTATTATATTGGTTGTGGTGGTAACCAGCATACAAACCAGCACTTTTCAATTGGTGAATAAGAATAAACTCCCCCTGTTAATTGCCAATCAGGATGCCGGTAAGATAGGTGCGCAGCTGATAGCCAATATCAACAAAATAGGGATGTTTAAGGTATTGCCGGTCTCCGGCGTTCAGGGTGAGAAATCAATGTCCGATGCCATGCAACAAAAAGACGCGATGCTGGGCGTTATCATTCCGTCGGACTTCTCGTCAAAAGTCAGCGCTAAATCAAAAAACATCGCCGGCAAAGCAATGACCAGTTTTGGCCTGGAAGGTGATACTACTAAAAAGGCGGGAGACCTTGATCCGCTTACTGTCTATTACAATCCGGTTTTACAGGAATCCTTGCGGCTATCGGTAGCTGGTGGTATTCGCAGTGCGCTGCAGATGGTTCAAAGCAGCGAAACGTTAAAAAGTCTATATTTCTCCATTAACGAGAAACCGTTACCAGAAGCGCTCGAAAACGAAATGCTGAATGACGAAACGGCTATTAATGAAATCCCGGTTTCGAAAGATGGAACAAGATCCACTCCAAATGCCACACAACACAATGTGCCTGCCTGGACAATCTTTGCTATGTTTTTTGTCATCATGTCGTTAGGGGGCAGCGTAGTCCGCGAAAAAGTGAGCGGCAGTTTCATCAGGCTAAAAACCTTGCCAACCAGTTACGTTATCGGGATATTTTCAAAGCAGATCACCTACCTGGGTGTCACCATGTTGCAGGCGGCCGTTATATTTTCAATGGGGATATGGCTATTTCCACATATAGGTTTGTCCGCACTTAATTTACCGTCAGATTGGCTGGCACTGTTTATCGTGACCCTTATTTGCGGCTGGTGCGCGGTAAGTTATGCCATTTGCGTTGGGGTTTTTGCGGATACGCAAGAGCAGGCAAATGGGTTTGGGGCGGTATCTATTGTTATACTCGCCTGTATTGGCGGCCTTATGGTTCCCAGTTTTGCTATGCAAGGATTTTTTAAATCTGCAGCTAACATTTCACCGATGCATTGGTGTCTGCAAGCCTACTATACATTATTCCTCGAGGGAGGAAAACTCAAAGATGTAGTAAACAATATCATCCCATTATTTATTATCACCATAGTACTTCAATTGGTAACTTTTTTAGTACTGAAAAGAAAAAATTTAATATAATTACCCGATGGAAACCACGGAACTAAAAGAGCAGCTAAAACGCCAGATCATACAATTTTTAAACCTAACAGATCTTACCCCTGCCGACATAAAAGACGACGAGCCGCTTTTTGGAGACACGTTGGGATTGGATTCTATAGATTCTCTTGAATTAGTTGTACTGCTGAAAAGAGAATATGGAATCACCATACAAGACCCACGGGAAGGGCGCAAAATATTGGTTGATATAAACACGATGGCTCGTTACATCGGGGACACGGAAAAAAATAGGCTCTAAAAGATTACTTTGTGTTCCTGACAGAATAGAATATATTCAATACCGGGTGTTTTTAATGACTGTTAATATCTAATTCTTAGAATAAAACCGTCCAATAAAAGAAGCGCAATTTATTGTTGCTAGTTTCCATATCACATAGCTTTTGGGATATACTTTAATCGGGGAATAAACACTTTTCCAATATGATTTATCTACTAACCGCGGCTGATTTCCTGATAACATGCGACTTAAAAATTTCATTTGCCAAGGTTTTTTTGTCCCAACTGAATGGGGCATTATCGTGACCCCTTGTGTAAAGCCCATTGCCGTTTTGTCAAGATAACTTATGGGGCCATCCCATGCTTCAACAGCAGCGTTTAATGCATCCTGATCTGTTTTTGCGAATGGTGCAAAGCGGGTAAATTGGCTTTTCAATTCTACCGGCACTTTTTTGCCGCCTATAACAGAGCGATTTAAACCGCCAATCACTGGTGCCATTAATTCCTGAAGTGAACGCCATGTATTTAAGAAACCGAAATTTTTTTTACTTAGACCAACAAATCCGCCATTTACGTATGTATCTTCTTTGAAATTTAAAACAACGTTACTTTTTCCATAGTGATTTCTCCACCCCATTCTGCGCGGATGATATTGAGACAATGGTGAGTTCAAATCTTCGCATACAGCTACGCCACATGCTGACCAATCTTTAAAAAAAGACCAGCTGACCGAAATCACTATATCAGGGTCCATATAATAAATTTCTTCCGTATCTGCCGCCGGGCCGCTTAGTAACTGCAGCATAAAATCAGGTTTATAATTTGTAAGGTGGTAATCTGTATCTAAAGGAAGAAAATGAATTTGAATATCCTTGGCGACTTTGAATGTTGTGCTGCCCGGCCAATCAAATTGTTTGTTTTCTACAGAATTCGAACACCATGCTGGAAGTGACCCCCGGTATCCTGCATAAATAGAGCCTCTAAATCCGCTGCGGAAAAGAGAGTTTGCTAAAGCGGCTACCCCATAATGGTAGTGTCCTTCAAAAAGGGTACAAACGGCAGGTTGCATAGCGATATATTTTATTGTTGTTAGAGAGCTGGTATCAGTTCTTTAATGATACGTTTAAAATTGACTTTTTGTTAAACATCCGGTATCAATAGAGTTCATTTTTCTTGTTGTTACTGCTTTTAAAAATATCGCAATGGCCTGGCTAATACAATTTAAGATGATTTTTAATATCAATAGTGCTTTAAAGATAAGCAGAAATTTGATTTTACAATAGTTAACACACACTAATTGTGTGGGTTATTCCTGAATTGACGCAGCTGTTTTTTGAGTGAAGGGCGGGCTTTAAATTAATTTCCTACTTTTTAAGCATTTATAAACTGCCCCTGGAATTTAAAGCAGACGATATCGGCTGTACTTAATTTGGCGTTAACGGCAATAGAATCTCCTTCAGCAAACTTGTACGATAAATCCAAAAGCGCCGCTTGCGTTTTTTCCGGATCAATCATTACCATAAATTTAAGATAATCAGCTTTTTTTAAACGGAGGGAAATATTTAAAGCCGTCTCTAAAACATCCTTAACTATTTGAAGCATGCAAGCTCCTGGCACTACCGGCTGGCCAGGGAAATGACCGCTGAAAATGTCACTGTTTTTATTAATATTTAACGATGCCTGGATGGTGCTTTCATGATGCTCCAGGTTATCAATTTTAAATAGCGAGTCGTTTTTTTTGATATCGTCCATGATCTTAACCGATTCTTGTTTCGAGATAGCAGCTGATTATTCCATAGGAACAACTGGTGGGTAGAATTAATTGCTCCCGTTTGGCGTTCCATTAGGAACGCCTGGTACTATTCAGATTTTTTACATATGTATTTCTCACCTCACTCAATTTTCAAAAGCTGTACTTCATAAATATATCAATCGCAATTTTTATAGAGCACCAGTGGTTCCTAAGGAACGAAAAAAAAGGAAATTTTTCTACCAACTAAATGTTACTACGGAACAGGAAAATTGCAAAGGTCAGAGCGCATAAAAATAAAGATCAGCCTCGATTATATTGCTGAAACCAGCATCAAAGAATGATATATTTTTTGATAATGGATATAGATCAGTATCCTTTTAGGGGTAGTTCCTTTTTTGCTTCTTTCGATAACCGCTTCGGGCAACGTTTCATTTTTTATGATATTTGACGCAAGCCACAAAGCGAATGCCGAAGAAGTTGGATATTCCCCGCAAAGGTGCTTATAGTTAGCCAGGGCTACGCCGTTAAAAATGGATTGGCTCAGTTGCTCATATATCTCATCCTGCCCGATGTCGCCGCTTTTGCCTGTTATTACCAGGTCGATGTCATCCATCTTTAAAGAATTTTCTTCCAAAAATGATACTATCTTTTTTTCTATATCCCCATAACCTTTTGGATTATAAATAGTTTTAATCGCTGATAGCTCAGCTAAATTGTTTTCGGAGGGTTTATCAGTCAACAAAAAAAATGCAGCCCCTTCTCCACCCATAGAGCCCTTTGATTTTGTCGCGAATAAATTACGGTTCGAAACCGGCCAGCGTTTGTATAGTCCTAACCGGGATAAAATAATAAAGCTGGTATCGGTCAGTTCGTCTACTCCTCCAACCAATATATTGTTTGCTTCATTTTCCTTTAAAAGCATTATTGCGTCAAGCAGCGCGCTTTCAAACGAAATACCTTTATGCACAAAGGTGTTGTTGTATTGATGACATTTGAGCATTAGTGCAACCTGGGCTGCTACCGTATTGTGAGTTGATTGTATAAAGGCGGTCGGTGGCAGCAACTCTTCGTTCTGTTCAATTACCCGGTTCAAAAACGTTACGGTATCTTCCAGGCAACCAAAAGCAGTCCCGGTGATGATGGCGCCCGGCATTTCTGTATCACAGTTTTTTAGACATTTCATCGCCGAAGCAACACCCATTTTTATAATATGACTCATTCGCCTAAGCGACTTCGGGTCGACAAATTCTTTGTAATCGGGTTCAATTGCTGTTAGCCGGGTTCCGTTATACTCAACAATTCCGGTCAATAAATCTTCATTACCGAAAGTGTTTTGCGGCGATATACAGGCTGATGAACGGATATATATCTTCATTTCAGATTTTTGAAAATATTAACGATGTACAATTTCCGCCAAAGCCAAATGAGTTTGACAATACGTTATTTATCTTTTGACCGCTTAGAAGTCTCCTTTCCGGTTCAAATGGGAGTTCTTGCATGCGCGTTTCAAACCGCAGATTTGGATAAATGATGCCGTGTTTAATAGCCAAAACGGAAAACACCGCTTCAATCCCTCCGCTTGCACCTAATGTATGGCCTGTAAAAGATTTCGTGGAACTCATAGGCGGATAATTGGGATCAAATATCCTTTTTATCGCCGTCCCTTCGGCGCTGTCATTATTAGGAGTGCCGGTGCCGTGTAAATTAATGTAGTCGACATCCGATGGCTGGAGGCGACTTTTCTGCAACGCACCTTGCATGGCAAGATAGGATCCTGTCCCGTCGGGCGATGATGCTGTTTGATGATAGGCGTCATTGCTGTTATTATAACCGCTTAGTTTGCAATATGGACCTTTGTTTAATGTTTTCGCCACTTTTTCCGAAACCAGGATTACATATCCTGAACCTTCACCGAGATTTAATCCTTCCCTATGTTCGTCAAAAGGTTTACAGTACTCTTTATCCAATATCATCAGCGTATTAAATCCGTTAAGCGTAAATTTTGTAAGAGCATCTGTTCCGCCGGCAATTACCACGTCCAGTATGTCGTTTTTGATTAAGCGAGCCCCGTAAAAAATGGCATTGGCCGACGAGGAACATGCAGTACTTATAGTTGTTATATAATCACTTATGTCTAATTCCTTTGCAACAATTTCTGTCATGCTGCCGCATTCGTGATCAAACACATTTCGCAGTTTGCCCTTTCGGCTGTCTTTTGTGAACTCAATAAAAAAATCTTCGCTTTTGTCCATCCCGCCAACGGTATTTGCCGAAACAAAGCCAGAGCGCAAAGAACTAAAATGGGGAATATCAGCATCTGCAAACGCTTCTTTGGAAGCAATCAGACTTAGCAATGCGGTGCGGCTGATACCGGGAGATAAACCGGCTAGTTCAGCTAATTCTTTATTGTTCAGTTTTACTTCTGCCACCGGAAGTTTTTTACTGTATATCGTATCCAGTAACGTAATGTCGCCGATACCGGCTTCTTCACGGTTAAACGCATCAAGATGCTCCGCAACGTTATTCCCGATTGCTGAAATTACACCTAATCCTGCTACGTATACTGTTGAACTCATATTGATATACTATCCTCTTAACTGTCATTTCGACGAGGAACGAGGAGAAAACTTGTACGCAAGCAAAGCGGACTATGCATAGTGTGTAGGTTTTCTCCCTTCGGTCGAAATGACATTATTTTTAATTGTGTAATTAAATGTTTCCCCAATCGTTCCCAAAAATACTATCCATATTAACTCCTGAAAACAAAACTGACCGTTCTCTTTGTTCTTTCTCAACTAAAAATAACGTTGCTTTATATTCCTTTTCGAAAACATCAACCCAACCACAAAGGCAGGCTTCCAAAATATTGTTATCCATCAAATAATTAACCTGCTGCGCTATAAAATCGGTATCGAACGAATCCATAACGAAAAAAGCATGTTCTCCTTTAAAATTGTTGCGGATGCAAATTTCCCCGATTACAATATTCGGCAAGGTATAAACAAACAGGGATGGGCTGGGAACATCTTTTACTGATTCGTAATATTTTATATCATCATCCAGGCTCGAGTTAGCATTGGCCAATACAACACCAACTTCCTCAGGTTTGTATCTTTCGGGATTAAAGTTGTCTTTGAGCAAAATTTCCACGGCAAGCAATCCCAGTTTACTTAAATTATCCATCTTATAGAATTTTGGATAATTAAGTTTCAAATCATGATAAAGAGAAACCAAAAAAGCAGCAATGTCAGTATCGCGATTTTCAAATACTTTAATATCGTTCTTACACACACAATTTTTGCTGATGGTGCAACTAACCGTTATATATTTTTCTGCAATCACTTTTCCTTTTTTTTCCATTGTCCGCGTCCCTCCATTGTCTGTGTCCACACAGACAATCATTTAATCACCTGCCAAAAACTACCGCTGCATTGCACCCGCCAAATCCAGAAGCTGTTTTAAGGCAATTTTTAAAATTGCCCGGTAACAATTTAGTGCAAATATTGGGAAGATTTGTTACGCCCATATCCGCAAAACCCAAAGTTGGTAAAACTAAATTTTCTTTGAGAGATTGAACCGAAATAATCGATTCTATTAAGCCCGCCGCTCCTAAGGTATGACCATAATAACCTTTTAAGCTGTTTGTTGGCGCGGATTGTAAACCGGCTAAAGTTATTGCACTGGCTTCCATTTCGTCGTTGTACGCTGTTGCTGTTCCGTGTGCCGAAATAAAATCAATATCGGCCGGCGAAACATTAGCATCATTCATCGCCTTTTCAATAGCGTAAGCAAGCTCCCTTCCGGTTCTGGATGGCCCTGAAATATGATTAGCGTCGTTACTTACCGAACCGCCTTTTACTTTTATATTCTGATAATATTTTTTATTTGTTGACAGGATAATCGTACTTGCACCCTCGCCAAGATTTAAGCCATCACGAAACTTATCAAAGGGCTTGCATATGTCAGCGCTAAGCGCCTGGAAAGACTCAAAGCCTGATAGAATGAATTTTGATATCACATCTGCTCCAGCAATAACGGCGTTTTCATATTGGCCCGTCCGCAAAAGCCGCATACCTGTTATTATAGCCAAAACGCCCGAAATGCACGCATTTGAAATAATTACGGGTTGATTAACAAATCCAAAATGCTCCGAAATCAATTTGGCCGAAGTCGGCAGTGCTATTCTTTTTTGTAATTCCAGGCTGTTGGTTTCCGTCTCCAGCAGGCTTATATTTCCTTTTGTAGTGGAAATGATGAGGGCCGTTTTTTTATCATCTGCATTTATTCCGCTATCAAGTAGTGCGTCGTTAATAGAGGCGATTAACAATTGCTCAAATTTTGTATAGTTGGGCTCACTGTTATATGGTTCATCTTCATTAAATAGCGAAGCACAAAACGGCTGAGAAGACATCTTCAAATTATGATGCAATTTCACAGCGGAAATACCTTGTTTTAGCTTTGAGAAATTTTCAGCTGTTGTTTTACCAAGCGGAGAAAATAAGTTATCGTCTACTATAAAAACATCAGGTTCATTCATCTCAATTGCCTCCAACCCCATGTGTGCTGGATTCATCACTTTTCGTAAATACTTTCATTTGGCATTGGGCCAATAAGTTTTGGTTATGCCAAACCTTTCCGGAAACTACGGTAATATCAAAAATTCGGGTTTCCATATTCACTTCGGTGATAAGCTCATCATCAACTTTTGGCAAATTAAACACTTCAAAATTGTTAACAGCCCCAATGTAGCCCGTTACAACTGGTTTATCATTTTTTTTAGCGAGGTAGCCAGCTCCAAGGGCCGCAGTTTGAGCTATGTTTTCCAACAACCCCGCCTCCTGGAAAACATTATCCTTGACAAATATATTATCACTTTTAATTTGGAAGCTGCTTCGAGTGGACGATTCGTCCAAATAAAGCAACTTACCCACCATTACAAAAGGTGGTTTTTGTGGGATGAGAGGGATGATATTTTCAATGGGAAATTCCATATCAGGAATATAAACCTCCATTTACTGATAATACCTGACCTGTAATATAAGCAGCCTCCGGCGAAGCCAGGAATGCGGCCGCATGTGCCACCTCTTCGGGGAGGCCAAAGCGTTTTACAGGTATCAAAGCTTTTAGCTCTTTCTCGTCCAAATCCTTTGTCATGTCCGTTTTTATAAAACCAGGTGCGAGGGCGTTCACGGTTATACCCTGCCTTCCTACTTCCTGCGCCAGGGCCTTGGTAGCGCCAATTACCCCGGCCTTTGCTGCCGAGTAGTTAGTTTGTCCGGCTAATCCTTTTAAACCCGATAACGAAACTACGTTGATGATGCGGCCGTATTTATTAGCAAGCATATTGTTCAGTACCAAACGGGTAACATAAAAAAAGCTATTAAGGTTTGTATTCAATACATTATCCCACTGATCTTCTGCCATCCAGGCCATCAGGTTGTCGTCTCTTATCCCAGCGTTATTTACGAGCACCTCAATATTTTTATCCGTGTTTACCTCCAGCCAGCCACCCAATATCGCCTTTATCCGGTCTTTATCGGCTATATCAAATTGAAGCATTTCGCCGTCGCCGCCACTTTTTTTTATCAGCGAAAGCGTTTTATCAGCCTCTTCAATATTGTTTTTATAATTCACCACCACGTAATATCCCAAAGCTGCCATGCGGATGCTGATAGCCCTCCCTATACCCCTTGAACCGCCCGTAACTAATGCACATTTCATTTTTTAAAAAGCAATTAAGTGTTCTGAGTTTTCGAGGAAATCCTTTACTTTTTTAAGATCCTTATATTTAGGCTGGTCCTCAATAAATTTCGGAAATATTCTTCTTCCTTTTTCATACAGTTCCAATGAAATGCCGGATAACCTGTCCTGGCATTCAATATAATCAATTGCTTGTAAAATAGTCATTAATTGTATGGCAAGTACTTCAAACGAATTGTCGATCACCTTTTTTGTCATCAACGCTGCATTACAACCCATGCTTACAATATCCTGGTTGTCGTTATTGTTTGGGATACTGTGAACATACATAGGGAAGGAGAGCGTTTGGTTTTCTGCAACGGTTGAGGTTGCTGTAAACTGCATTCCCTGCATGCCAAAGTTAAGCCCTAATACTCCGAGGTTTACAAACGGAGGTAGTTTTTGGTTTAGCTTATTATTCATCATGTAGTTCAACTGTCTTTCCGAAAGCATCGACAATTTGGTAATGGCAATTTTCAGTTTGTCCATTTCGAGCGAAACATAGTCCCCATGAAAATTACCGCCGTGGAAAATGTTTTTATTTTCATGATCGATAACAGGGTTGTCATTTACTGAGTTAAGCTCGTTTACCAACACATCTTCGGCTTGCGCGATAGTATCATAAATGGGGCCGAGCACCTGGGTAACACAACGCAGAGAATAGTATTCCTGAACCTTATCCTCAAAAACTTCCTGGTCAAGATTATCCGGGTTGTAGAGATGCTCCGAGCGATCGCGGATCATTTTACTGTCTTTCAATACATCGCGCATCATAGCGGCAATTTTATTTTGCCCTTTATGATGTTTCACTATGTTTAATTCAAAAGAATAATGATCGTCAAAAGCTTCAACAACCTCATTTATCATAGCCGAAAATAAAACGGACCACCTTAATAGCTTTTGAGCCAGTATAACATTGATCATGCCTATACCCGTCATTGCCGATGTACCGTTTAAAATAGCCAGCCCCTCGCGGATATGAATGGATAAGGGTTTGATATCAAACCTATCGAATATTTCCATCGCGGGAAAAACCTCACCTTCAAACATAACTTCGCCTTCGCCAATTAAAGCTAACCCAAGGTGGGCTAATTGTACCAGGTCTCCACTTGCGCCAACGCCTCCGTGTTCATAAATACAGGGCGTTATGTTTTTATTGATGAGGGTTGTTAATAATTCAACAGCTTCGGTGTGCACGCCTGAATAGGCTTGCATAAAGCTGTTTAAACGCGCAATCATCAATGCTTTTGACAAAAGGGCCGGCATCAATTTACCACTTCCTGATGAGTGGCTGCGGATAAGGTTGTATTGAAGTTGCAAAATATTTTCTTCATTTACCTTGTATTGGGCCATAGGTCCAAATCCAGTGTTTATACCGTAGATCAGTTTATTTGAAGAGAATTTTTTTAAAAAATTGAAATTTAAGTCAACCTTATGAAGCGCTGTTTCCTCGAGCGTTATTTCATTTTGTTTAAATAAGAGTTCAGAAAAATCATTTAAAGAAAGCGGACTTTGTCCAACAAGTATCATGGGCGGAAATTATATGAGCGTTTATTTGACAGGCGTAAAAGTATAAAATATATGAAAACGAATGAACACTTATCAAAATGAATAGTTTTAGAGGCGCCGGTCGATAAATTTGATGGCTTTCCTGTTGGCTTCTTTAAATTGTATTCTTTGAATTTCTTCGGCATTCACATATTTAATGTGAGGACTAACACGCAGTCTGGCCTGCAAGTAAGCTCTTATCCGGTGGTCGCATTCTGCACTGTCTTCAGTCGGCAGCAGGTAAAGTAATACCTGGTCAAGCCCAATTTCATTGGAATATACTTCAATCACAAAATCCAGTATCTCCTCCCGCTCGTTAAGCAGGTCAAATAATGCCGGCGGGTACAAGGTGGTGCCTTTAAACTTAATCATTTGCGCTTTACGACCGATAATTGGCGACAAGCGCAAACTCGTGCGACCACAACCGCAAGGCTCGTTGTAGTACATGCAAATATCACCGGTTTTATAGCGCAGCAACGGCATTCCTTCTACGCCAAGCGTAGTTATGGTTACTTCGCCGGGTGTATAAGGTTCAACTTGCTGGTTGTTCTCATCAAGCAACTCAACAATCAACAACTCTGGCCGGTAATGGCCACCTTTCCCTTCACCGCATTCGGTAAAGGCGGTTTGCATTTCGGTGGAGGCATAAGTTGAATATAATTTTATATCCCAGGCCTCTGTTATCTTCTTCCCCAAAATATTTAAGGAGAAGTCGGTATTTCGGATATTTTCACCAATACAAATGGCCTTTTTTACCGAAGTTTCATTGATGTTAATACCAGTTTCTTTGGCAAATTGAATGAGTTTTAAAATAAATGAAGGAACGGCAACGATGGCCGTTGGTTTAAGCCGGCGGATAGTTTCCCATTGAAGCGATGGCACACCCGGTCCCAGTCGTATAATGCCCGCACCGAGCTTGCGGATGCCCAGGTAATAAGCGATGCCTGCCATAAATTGCCTGTCGAGCGTAAGCATTAGCTGGTAGGTATCGTCAGCCGACCCGTCTGCACATGAAAAGGAGTTGTACTCATTAAAAGCCAAACGGTCCAGGTCGCTCTCGGTAAGGGCAATAGTTACCGGGCTGCCTAATGTGCCTGACGTAGAGGTGTATTCAATAACTTTTTCAGAAGGCACGCATAAAAAATCATCGTTACGTCGCTGCAGGTCTTCCTTGGTAGTGACAGGCAGCAAAGCAAGGTCAGAAATTGTTTTTATGCTGGCGATATCTATTTTATGGTTTCTAAATAGTTCTTTGTAAAATGGGGAGTATTGAGAAACATATAGCAACAGTTCTTTTAGCTTTTGTTCCTGCATTAGTGTTATTTTGTCCTTTTGCTGATAATCTGAATCCTTCAAAATTGCCATTATCCCTGTAATTACTCTTGTTTATAATGCTCCAAAAATAGAAAAAAAGGGCAAATTGATGTCATATCCGTAATGCAACGCAAAATGACCTTTATCAAAACATCCTATTCCCAAATTGCAACGTATATTAGGTATCATGTTTAAACACTTCTTACTACTCGTTGTTATAATTTTTATTACAAATCATTCAAAAGCCCAAAATATTAAGCCAAACCGGTATAAAGATTCAGTATTCGCTGCCGTTACTGTTGATAAAGATTTGAGCTATACCCCGAACGATTCTGCTGTCAAAAATAAATCCAGACTTTTTGATATTTACCGGCCTGCGGGCGATACCACAAGCATACGCCCGCTTATCATCTGGATGCACGGCGGTGGATTCAAATTCGGATCAAAAGAAGCAAAGGGCATTCAATTGTGGTGCAAAAGCTTTGCGCAGCGAGGCTATGTTTGTGCGGCAGTTAATTACCGTTTGAGTAAAAAAAATCCACTGTTCCGGTTTGACGAATTACAAAAAAGCTGTTATTACGCTGTACAGGATGTTAAGATGGCCGTGGCGTATTTTAGGTTGAATCATTCCAAATACGGTATCGATCCCGATAAAATTATTTTGGCGGGAAACTCCGCAGGCGGTTTGATCGCATTGCAAGCAGCTTATAGCACTGATGACGAACTCGCAAAGATGGCAAGGATCGCCGATACCGCCACAACGCAGCAAGGTGTTTTAAGGGTAGCTGCAGTAATAAACTTTTGGGGCGCTATCTTTAACCTTAACTGGCTGAAGAATGCGCGCGCACCTATTGTAAGTGTGCTGGGCAGTGAAGACGGGGTTGTGCGACCGACTCATAAAAGCGCTCCGTTATATGGAGGAATAGACATTCATATGCGGGCGGATTCTCTCGGAATACCGAATGGGTTGAAAGTATTTAAGGGCTATTCGCACGAATTGCAAAAACATTTTAACCCACTATTTTCAGGTGACAGGGCAACCCAAAAACGCTGGCTGGAAGCCGGGCAGTTTGCTGCTGATTTTTTGTTTGAAAACCTTTACAAATAACCGGGCTGCAGAATCGCTTAAACATAATGCTCATTATTTTGTTGTTTATTTTGTATATTCACTTACAATTACAATATGAAACGGATCACATTTTTTATAATATCAGCGTTATTGACCTTTGGCCTTCAATTTGCGAAGGCGGGTAACTATAGTTCAATTATTACATCAACGGTTTTACAGGTACGGCCGCCGGCGCCGCCACCACCACCCCCACATCCGCGATTTCCAGGGCACCACCATATAGTTTACAGACATCACCGGCATTATAGGCACTACAGTCATCCTCATCTTTCTATACGCCTCCCAAAACCGCCACCACCACCGCCACATCCTTAATTTGACTTTGTTGAAGGGCTTATTGTCCTTGTGAAATTATTAATTATAAACATTTAACAGAATTGCTATAATATTGTTGCGTATGTACTTGACATGCAATAATATTATAGTAATTTCGTAAATAAAAACCTCTGTCACTAATCCTCAAAACCGTGGTTTCGGCGTTATTTTATTAATTATTAAGTAAACATCCATATGCTTTTGCGCGTATACGGCGGGCATGTCTATCATCCACACCCGTAAAATAAACAGGGGCAACTGATGGCTTTGCAGCATACGACAAATGAATTAGCTGACCGAAGAGCGGCAGCGACTTCAACGTTACAAATAGTTTAAGCGTTGAAACGGATTGTTTTTGGCGAAAAAAAATTTTAACAGATACCGCTTTCAAAAAGAAGGGTTTATCAAAATTCAGGAGTATATGAGTTCGTCTAAAAACAATAAAAAAAGGCAATCGGTGTTTTATCTTACCTGAAGGCCAAAAATTGGACAAACGAAATAGTACTTAATTATAATTAACCGACATAGCTTTTGACACCAGCCGGAACAATTAAATCAGACAAGAGAAAAAGGCCACTGATTGTGGCGGTCAGCCTGTTTTTGCTGATAACGGTGCACAGTAAAGTTAGCGCCCAGCAACAACCGGTGTTTGGCTATAATCAGTATATGGACAACCTGACCCCGCTAAACCCGGCTTATTCGCTGCTGGATAAGGCTGGTTCTGTGAATACACTTGCACGTAAACAATGGATTGGAATAGACGGTGCGCCAACAACATTCCTTCTTAACGGAAATCTTCCGATAGAGTCGATCAATGGAGCCGCCGGACTTATCATAATGAACGATCAATTCGCCATTGAACATCAAACCGAGGTAAACGCCTATTTTGCAAAAGCGATACAAGTAGGACCAACTGGTTACCTTGCTGTATCGCTAAACGCCGGCATAAGAAACTATATAGCCAATTATTCTTCCCTGGATTCGAGCGACCCTTCATTTAAAGATGATATCAGGGAAACAAAACCAAATGTAGGCTTTGGTGTAATGTACTATACCGACAAATATTACGTGGGCATATCCGTACCCGAATTAACAATAACCAGCCTGGGTACAGCATCCGTGCAAAACAACAGTAATTTCCGCAACCATTATTACCTTTCAGGAGCTTTTATAACGTCGGGCGAAGACATCAAATTTAAGCCTTCCTTATTACTTTCTTACGAAAGTGATGTGCCACTTACAGCAAATGTATCGGGTATATTTTATTTTAAAGATATACTTGGTCTGGGTCTTAACTATGCTACCAATAACCAAATGGCAGGCATCATTACCATTAACGTTGATAACTTCCATATAGGCTACAGCTACCAGTTCAGCACATCTTCCCAAAGCCTGGGCAGTATCAATATACCCACGCACGAGGTTACTCTTGGTTTCAGGTTTGGTAAAGGATCTTTAACACCCAAATTGTTATAGTTAGGTTTACGATTTCAGAATTACGATTTATAAAAAAATCGTAATTCGTAACTCTTAAATGATGCTTCGGTATTGATATTTATTCCTATTTTGTGGCCCGTTAATCAATTACACCTAAATTGTTATGAGAAATAATTCAGTCCTCGCATGGTCAATCGTTGTGGCTTTAGGAGGCTTTCTTTTTGGCTTCGATACCGCGGTTATTTCAGGTGCCGAAAAAGCAATTCAGCAGTTCTGGCACCTTTCGGTATTTGAGCACGGGCTCACCATTTCAATTGCATTAATTGGTACTGTTATAGGCTCACTGCTTGGTTCAAGACCGTCAGATCATTTTGGCAGAAAGAATACACTTTATTTCATAGCTGCGGCCTACCTATTGACATCCTTAGGTACAAGCCTGGCCGACAACTGGTATGTGTTTTTGGTTTTTCGTTTTTTAGGGGGCCTGGGTGTAGGCGCATCTTCTGTTACCGCTCCGATATATATATCCGAAATTTCCCCTGCCGACCGCCGTGGCCGTTTGGTGGGTCTGTTTCAATTCAATATAGTGTTAGGGATTTTAATCTCTTATCTTTCAAATTTCCTGTTAAGCCAGGTAGGAGGGACCTCGTGGCGATGGATGCTCGGTGTACAGGCATTCCCGGCGCTTATATTTTTGATCTTAATCCGCTTTATACCGGAAAGTCCTCGTTGGTTGATACTTAAAAGAGGTGCAACAGAAAAGGCGCTGAAAATATTAAAGATTATTAACCCTTTAAATTACAACGAGGAGTTGGTTTCTATACAAAATTCAACGCTGGATAATACGCAAAAAGGGGAATCGCTTTTTTCCGGTCAATATAACTATCCCATTGTATTAGCGGTGCTTATTGCTTTTTTTAACCAGGTATCTGGTATCAATGCCATTATCTATTACGCACCGCGAATTTTTGAAATGGCGGGTTTAGGCGCTCATTCATCTTTATTATCAACAGTTGGTATCGGGGCAATCAATTTTATCTTCACCCTTTTAGCAATTAACATCATTGATAAAGCGGGAAGAAAGGTGTTAATGCTTATTGGCTCCGTAGGATTAATCTGCTCGCTTTTCCTGGTGGCTTTTACTTTTTATTCGAAAAATTTTAGCGGTTATGCCATACCTGTTTATATGATGATGTTCATAGCATTCTTTGCTTTTTCGCAGGGGGCGGTTATCTGGGTGTTTATTTCCGAGATTTTTCCAAACCAGGTGCGGGCAAAAGGGCAAACGCTCGGCAGCTCAACGCATTGGATTATGGCAGCTATTATTGCTTTCAGTTTTCCGTATTTTGCCGAAACCTTTGGCGGAGCCACTGTCTTTACTTTCTTCGGCTCAATGATGGTATTGCAGCTTATTTTTGTTTGGCGCTTTATGCCCGAAACAAAAGGAAAATCATTAGAGCAGATAGAGACAAATATTGTAATGCATTGATTAGCCGGTTCAACTAAGCAGAGTTCGTGTGCTTTGCGAATCCCCTCGTGCACTTAGTGGTTAAATTTCACCACCACGTGCACTAAGCAGGCACAAAGAACACAATGGCTGGTTATTTTTCAATTCAGTAATCGCATTTTTCCAGATGGAATTAAAAGGAAGCATTTTTACCTTACGGGGATGGCAGCCAGCTGACATGCAGTCTTTACAGCAGCAAGCCGACAATAAAAATATATCAAATTATCTATTTGACAGATTTCCCTACCCTTTTACTATCGCCGATGCCGAAAAATTTATTTCAGCCCATCACGGTCAGGACCCTGTAACGAACTTTGCGATAATTATTGACAGCAATGTTGTCGGAGGAATTGAACTTAAACCGGGGACGGATATTTACCGCAAGACTGCACCGTTGGGTTACTGGCTCGGCGAGGCTTTCTGGGGCCAGGGTATTATGACTGAAGTCGTGAAACTGATAACCACCCATGCCTTTGAAAAATTTGATATTATCCGGTTGCAGGCAAGTGTTAACAGTAACAATCCTGCATCAATGCGTGTACTGGAAAAAGCAGGATTTAAGGGAGAAGCTATTCTGAAAAACGCCATTTTTAAAAACAATGAAATAATGGATGAACATCTATTTGTCCTGTTAAAACAGATATAAACTTCCTTTTCACGGTGGTCAAAATTCGCAATATAAATTCTTGCCAATTGGGAGATTTTTAATGAAACTCATTTTAATATATCAATAGTATTTACAACGAGACTTTTTAATGAAAATTAGAAAAAGTTGCTGTTAAGTAATACTTAGAATTTTCCTAAAAGTTCTAAATTCTACTTGAGAAAATTATTTCTTAACAATGGCGGATTTTTTGTTCGTTTGTTTAGTATTTGTTAACTTTTTGTTGTTGGTTCTACAACAATTCCGTAATACACCCCCGATAGTTTTGCTGCGATAAATCACAATCGCATTATGAAACATAGTTTACTCAAAATTTTTCGGTTACTATTAGCGCCTGTAATGGTGTTAATGGCATGTGGCAATCTTTTTGCCCAGAACCTTCCGGTGAGAGGTATTGTTTTGGATAACAACAACCAACCTCTGCCTGGTGTAAGTGTTATTATTAAAGGAAGCACCCAGGGCACTGTTACAGGTGTTGGCGGCCGCTTCACAATATCTGTTGATAAAGGCCAGACATTGGTTTTTAGTTCAATAGGATTTAATTCACAGGAAATTGTTGTGAACGAGGCCAATATGTCGGTAAGCCTGGTTCCTGACACAAAAACGCTTAACGAAGTTGTAGTAACGGCATTAGGTGTGAAAAAAGAATTCCAGAAATTAGGTTACTCTCAGTCACAGATCAATGGTGAGGACTTGACTACAGCCCGCGATGCCAATCCCCTTAACTCGCTGGCGGGTAAAGTTGCGGGTTTGAACATTGGCGCCAGTGCTGAATTTTACGGATCGCCCACTGTAGTTTTACGCGGTAGCAAGGACATTCTTTATGTAATAGACGGCGTGCCCGCAGAATCTGACACTTACGATTTTAATGCAGATGACGTCGATACTTATACCGTATTAAAAGGCCCTAACGCGGCTGCGCTTTATGGTTTCCGAGGTATTAATGGCGCCATCATCATTACCACAAAAAAAGGCACCAAAGATAAAAAAGGCTGGCAAATTGATTTGAACAGCACTTTCGAAGCTGAAAAAGGTTTCCTCGTAGAGCCGGAGGCTCAAACCGAATATGGTCGCGGTACTAATTATCAATACGCATACGGTAATCAATTATATGATAATACACAACGTTTACCGGAATGGGGCCCGCGTTTTGATGGGATATTTAAAACTTCCCAGTTTGATAGTCCTTATAACTTGTTAACTGGTATACGTACACCAACACCCTGGTTAGCTCGTGGTGCAAATAATTTTGAAAATTTCGTTCAAACTGGTTTTACCAGTACCAATTCGCTTTCACTTGCAGCAAGCGGATCAAACTATGATATCCGTATTTCGTATGGACATACCTTTCAGCAAGGCGATTTTCCAAATACGAAGTTAAATATCGACAATTTTAAATTGTCTACAGCTTATGACATTACACCAAAATTTCGTGTCGATGGTGACTTGAATCTGAACCTGCAATATTCGCCAAATGTACCTGATGTGGACTATAGCCCTAACAGTTATATGTACATGTTTAAAGTTTATGGGTCATCAGACTATCCAATTGACGAACTAAAAGATATTTACAAAGGACCGCAGGGCGTTCCAAACTTGGTTCAGTACGCACAAGAATATGGTCGTGAAAACAACCCTTGGTTTGTAGCTGAAAAATGGCTGAAGGGCCGCGACAAACAGGTCATAACCGGATCGTTGAGATTTACTTACAAATTCAACAACGACCTTAATTTGGCATTGCGTACAGCTTTAAATACTTATAACCAATTAAATACAGAGCAGGTACCAGCGTCAACCAACCTGAACCTGTACTTGCCATGGTATTATTTTGGCTGGTATGGTGATTACAGGCAGGATCAGCGTAATTTATTAGAAAATAATACGGATTTGGCATTAAATTACAACCACAAATTCAGCAACGGTTTTAATATTACAGCATTGGCCGGCGCAAATGAACGTTCATTCAGGTACCAGTCCACTTGGGCAACTACCAAAGACCTTTCCATACCGAACGTATATAACCTGAATAACTCTCTGAACCCGATTTTGAATTATAATTTTAATTCAAAAATGCAGGTTAACAGCGCCTATTATTCGGTCGATTTCGGTTACAAAAACTATATCAACATTAATACCACGGGCCGCGTCGACAACTTGTCAACATTACCGTCGGGCAGCAATACATTCTTTTATCCGTCGGTTTCCGCAAGTTCGGTGGTTAATGACTATGTTAAGTTACCCGAAGCGATTTCCTTCTTTAAATTAAGAGCTTCGTTTGCCGACGTAAAAGGAGGTCTTACCGCACCATATATCGGTTCATCATATAATGCGGTACAATCAACAGCTTTGGGTACCGGCTGGAATTCGCAGCCACTTGGTAATTTGTTAGGCTATGGTTCGGAGTATTATTCGCCTTATAATGGTCCAACTTATATAAATTCTAACCCTTCAGCGCCGGCTACATACTACGGTGGCACGCCTTCGGTGAGTCTCTCAAATACCATTGCCAATCCTAAAATTAAACCCTATGACGTTAAATCGTATGAGTTTGGTACTGACCTTAAATTTTTAGGTAATAGGTTAGGATTAAACGCCACATATTTCACTACCACAAACGGACCTAACATAATTCAGTTAGCTGTAGCCCCGTCCACTACAAACTCTAACCAAATTATTAATGGGGTAACCACCAAAAAAAATGGTTTTGAATTAGAGTTAGTTGGGTCTCCCCTCAGAAGTAAAGACGGTCTTAATTGGGACATCAATTTAAACTATTCTACTTATAAAGAAACTTTGGAATCTGTTTATGACGGCGCCACTTCGATATATCAAAACAATCACGTATATCATATAGGCGACAGGTTGGACGCAATTTACGGAACCAAATTTGTAAGGGATGGAAGCGGTAATATTGTTAATAGTAGCGGTGGTATTCCAATTGCAGCGCCTGCCCAGGCAAATAATTCACAATTGGGTTTATTAGGTTATGCCAATCCTGATTTTTCTTTTGGTATCACTAATAAATTTAACTACAAAAACTGGACTTTGAGCTTCCAGTTCGACGGCAGGATTGGCGGCAAAATCTACGATTTTACAAAGTATCATAGTTACAACGGTGGTACAGCAATTGAAACGGCGACGGGCGAATTCGGCGCTGCGCGTTTGGCAGAATGGAACAGTACAGCAGAAGGAACTAAAGCCGCAACTCCTGCTTACGTTGGTCCAGGTGTAACGTTGGTAAGCGGTACGCCTACATACGGCCTGGGAGGAGTTATTACCAATTTAAGCCAGCTCACTTTCGCTCAAAATACTACACCAGTCTTGGTTCAAAGTTATATATCAAGCGGACTTGGTGGTAATGTTGATGAATATTTTATGATAAGCAGGTCATATGCGAAATTGCGTGAAGTGACATTTGGTTACAGTTTGCCGGCGTCTATGCTACAAGGTTCATTTATTAAAAAGGTGAGTATAAACTTGGTCGGCAGAAACTTATTATACTTTGCAGCCCGTAAAGATATTGACCTGGATCAGTACGCATCGGGTTATGATGCTTCCAGCAGGGTATTGACCGGCCCAAGTGGTGGTAGCGATCTTGAAAGCCCAACCGCCCGTCGTTATGGACTTAACCTTCACGTAACATTCTAACTTGTTTAATTGATTAATAAGAAACTATATAGATTATGAAAATAAAATCATTTATTCCATTAGCACTATTGTTAACAATAGCCATGGTATCCATAACCGGATGTCAAAAGGGGAACCTGATAGACAATCCGAATGTGGCTGCATCCACAGGCACCGTTCCTGCCTCGTTGCTGCTCAACCACCTCACTGCAAATTTGGTGAGGAATAACGGTTATGGCAGCACTTCAAATGAAATGCCTTTTACATTCTCAACCACAGCTGGTCAGTACCTTTTGTCAAACTATCAGTATTACAGAGGCAACAACAATTACAACCTGGGTAGTACGAGTGATAGCTACGACATCTTAAAGTATGCGCTGGCGTTGGAGACTCAATCCACTCAGCAACAAGGCAATCAAACCAATAAATATTACGCTTTGGCGCAGTTTTTCAAGGCGTACGCGGGCATCTGGCTTACACAAAGGGTCGGCGACATCCCTTTTTCACAGGCAGGTAATTCAACTATTACAACGCCGAAATATGATTCACAGCATGATGTTTATCAAAATTGTCTTGCTTTACTGGATAAAGCCAATACCATACTGGCACCATTAGTTGCAGCTAATTCTGGCGCCAAGCTTGATGCTGGCGACATCTTCGGGTTAACTTATCTGCAATGGCAAAAATTAATCAATTCTTATACTTTGCGTGTGCTGATAAGTTTAAGCAAACGGGCCACCGATAATGCGGATTTGTCAATTCCTCAAAAGTTTGCAGCCATTGTCAACAACCCAACCCAGTATCCTATCATGACCGGCAATGCGGATAACATGGTTTATCAGTTCAATGCTGCATTTAATCCATATCCAATTTTTCAATATGGTGCCCAGCCTTATAATAACTTCGCAAATATGGGGCAGGCATACATAAACGTAACTGCCGGTAACAAGGATCCCCGCGTGTACGTTGTTGCTACACCGGCACCGCTGCAAGTTGCAGGCGGCAAGCTGGTGAGTGATTTTACCGCTTATGTTGGCTCAAATGATAATTTAGCCTTGCCTACGCTACTAAATAATTCAAATAATGGCCAATATTCCTTTACAAGCTACAATCGTTATTATACAAGTTCGTCAGGCGCCTTAGCCGAGCCATTTGTGTTTATCGGTTATCCCGAATTGTGTTTTAATATAGCTGAAGGGATAAATAGGGGATGGGTAGCCGGAAATTCGACTCAATGGTATACCAATGGCATAAATGCTTCCCTGACTATTTACGGAATAACAAATGGACAAACAATAACAATAACTTACCCGGTTCAATCTTCAGACCTTACTATAAACCCCAGCCTGATTAAGCAGGGTGGCACGTGGGGTACTGCAGCCGTAAATTTACCAGCATTTATGGCTAACGTTGCTTACGCGGGCGATAATGCTGCCGGCCTTGCTCAAATATTTACGCAACGTTACGTAGCAATGTTTGCAAATTCAGGCTGGGAACCCTTTTACGAATGGAGAAGATCGGTTAGCTCTACTTATCCTAACGGTATACCCACCTGGGATCAGGGCGGCGCCGGTATTGGTACAGCGAATAATATGATACCACGCCGGTGGGTATATCCGGCAAACGAGGCTACTTATAATACAGCCAATTATACCGCCGCACTTCAATCACAGTTTGGTGGTACCGATGATCCTAATAAGGATATGTGGTTAACCAAATAAAATATTTTTTTTAATTACTGCAGGGGTGCGATTGGTACCCCTGTCTTTTTTAATTTTATTACATCATGAAAAAAAGTTTATTGTTTTTTTTTGCCATGGCTGTTTTATCAGCTTCTTACGGACAGATTGCCGACAGCTCCAAACGGCGTGTTATTTTACAAGGCGCCGCAAATTTCAGGGACCTTGGCGGCTACAAGACTAAGGACGGACTCCATGTTAAATGGAACGAAATATATCGCAGCGCCGATATCAGCAAATTAACAGATGCTGACCTGGTAGTGTTAAAAAATAGGAATATTACTTACGATGTTGATTTACGTGGCACGCAGGAATCGGCTCAAGCGCCTGACAAACTTAACCCAGGCACCGATTATATTTTATGCCCGGCAGGAAGTAACAATATGGGAATGTTTAGAACTATGTCCAAACTCAAAGGCAATGGCGGCGACTCGTTGATGGTTTCTTATTATAGTAATATCGATTCTTTAGCGTTGCGTTATAAACCATTTTTTGATAAACTTTTAGGCTTTCCGTCAAGCGAGGCATTGGTGTTTCATTGTACTGCGGGCAAAGATCGGACGGGGATTGCCGCTGCTTTATTGCTCTATGCACTTGGGGTGCCTTATGATACGATCTTGAAGGATTATGAGGCTACAAATTATTACCGTAATGGTGAAAATGATAAAGCTACGGCACAGATTGTAAAAATGCATATTGATCAAGATGTCGCAAAATCAATGATGGCTGCAAAAAAAGAATATCTGGATGCAACATTTAACGCCATTAACAAACAATATGGTTCGGTAGATAACTATCTGACCACACAAATTGGCCTTGACGATCGGAAAATCGCGCTGTTGAAAAAGAAATTTTTAGAATAAAACGGACTATTTAAATTTGTTTAAATGGTCGGAAAAATAAGTCCACTTGTCATTGCTAAGGGGGACTAAGCGATGACAAGTTTTTTTTTATTTTTTAACAGCTTTTTAGAACGCTCCTTCGTATAAAGGCAATGATGACAACTTTATATAACACCATAGGAACGGGATACAATTCTACCAGGCAGGCAGATCCATATATCACCGAACAACTTTTTGAGTTTTTAACGCCAAAGCCCAGCGAACTTTACCTTGATATAGGTTGTGGAACGGGAAATTATACTATCGCTCTGGCAAACAAAGGGCTTAGATTTTATGGTGTCGAGCCATCGGAAAAAATGCTGGACCTGGCAAAATTCAGAAACCAGGAGATAACCTGGCTGGTGGGTAATGCCGAACAGATTCCGGCAGCCGACGATACGTTCCAGGGTTGTGTTGCAACACTTACCATTCATCATTGGTCAAATATTAAAAAAGCATTTAAAGAATTGCAACGTGTGATGAAGAAAGGTGGGAAAATTGTATTTTTTACTTCTACCCCCGAGCAAATGCAGAATTACTGGCTCAATCATTATTTCCCGAAGATGATGGAAGAATCAATCTTGCAAATGCCTTCACTCGACACGATAAAAGGCGCGGCTACTAAAGCAGGTTTTTCAATTGTAGCTGTTGATAAATATGATATAAGGGACGGGTTGCGTGATTGTTTTTTATACACCGGGAAAAACAGGCCCGACATTTATTTTGATGAGGAGATAAGAAAAGGGATTTCGTCTTTTTCAGCGTTGTCTAATGTTACCGAGGTACAAAGCGGTTTATTGGCCCTTCGTAATGACATAATGACCGGAGAATTTAAAAACATCCAGTCAAAATTTAATAATGACCAGGGTGATTACTTGTTTATTACAGCACAAAAAAACTAATATCTGAATCCTGCGGCGTATGACTTTGAATGATGAAATTTTATTGAGAGACGCCGAAAGGGAAGATATGGAGGCTATTACGGCATTGATGGATGATCTGGGCTATCCGATACCTCTTAGTGAAATGAAAATCCGCCTGGAAAATATTTTCACACATCCTGACTATAGAACGATTGTTGCGGTTTTAAATAGCGAAATTGTGGGCTTTTCAGGCTTAATGAAAGGGCTTTCATTTGAAAGAAGCGGAAAGTACCTTCGTATTATCTCATTCGTAGTAAAAAAGAACGCAAGGAATAAAGGGATAGGTCAGCAACTTATAAATGCATCAGAGGATTGGGCGGTTGAACTGGGTATGGATAGTGTAGTTATAAGCAGCGGCAACCGGAACGAGCGAAAGGCGGCACACATATTTTATCAAAAAATGGGATATGTTATTAAATCATCAGGATTCTTTAAGCCATTATAGCAGACTTTTTCACATCAGTGAGAAGCCAGGCATCGGCCTATTTGAACCCCGACCATCCCCCTCGCACTTTGACAGCATTACCGGCGATTGTGTTTACGCCATTTCAGGAACCTTATTGCACAATTATCTGCTGCCGAGGGATTGCCCCCGAGTAACATATTACTTAGCAGACGAAACAACAGAATCTGATAAAGAGAAATTCTTTGGAAACTCCGCCGCTTCGCACATAGTGATCGTTGAATCAGACTGGTATCAGCGAATTAGAGAAACCACTCTGTTTTGTTATGAATTTTCAAACGAAGTATTCGCCCTGCTGGATGAATGCGCAGGTTACTACATATCTTACAAACCCGTTATACCGTTATCAGTATCGCAAATCAACGATATTATGGCCGAATTATTAAACCGTAACATTGAGTTGCGTTTTACCCCGTCACTTATTAAACTCGCCAATGACGTGGTAAAATCAAGCCTCAATTTTTCGATAATAAGAATGCGTAATGCGAAGGCGTAGAGACGCAATACTTTGCGTCTATTAGATATAAAGATTTTGTTTTAACGCAATAATATTCACCAATTCTTCTCCCGCATCTTCAACCGCACCGTCATTCATTATTTTTATACAATTGGTTAAGTCAGTACTTATTTCCGCCGTACGTGATATCCGTTTTGCTATCTCACCGGCGTCTTCCCGGCCACGGCCAGAAAGTCGCCGATTAATCACTTCGGGACTGGCATCAATTAAAATCACAACAACATCGGGATAAATTTGCTGTGCCATCGGCAAATATTGCCTGGATCCATTTACAATTACGTTAAATCCATTATCCATCCAGCTATTTATTTCTTTTCCTATCCCGTAATACTTTCCGTGGCTTTCCCAATGCAGCGTAAATAAATTGGCGTCTATTCGGGCTTTAAATTCTTCGACGGTTAAATGAACATGGTTTTCATTGCCCGTAAATGGCGGCCTGGTGATATACCTGTGGGCAAAAATTACTTTGTCGCCGCCATTTACCCTGGTGCGTGCGAAATTGATCAGCGTATCTTTTCCTGCTCCCGATGCGCCGATTACATAAAATAGTTTGCTCATGATAGATAGGATTTATAATTGTTTAATGAATTTCCAGCACAAGGTCGTCCGATCCTTTTTTTATAGAACTTTCTATAACCCGGTAAGTTTGATCTGCAGCGAGTTTTAGAGCATCATTGAATGAAAGATCTTTATAAAAATGATTTAAGATAAATAACGCAAGGAAAGCATCGCCCGAGCCGCCGAAGTTTTTTGGCAATACATGATGCGTATAGAAATACGGATTATCTCCCGTTACCTGTATTCCGATAGTATCTTCCCCGTTTTTAATACTCGTTATCACTAATTTAGTATTAGGGAAACGTTGATTGAATTGTGCTATATAATAGCTCGTTTCCGCAATTGCATCTGGTTTATTTCCCGTTAATACTTTTACTTCCGTTTGATTTGGGAAAACAATATCTGATTGTTCTATAATAGAAGGCCATTTCTTAACAACCTCATCCGGAACGTATGTTCGTCCGTGATCTCCGCAAACAGGGTCGGTTATTATAGTTTTGATATGGCTGCGGTATTGGTTTATTGCTTCCAATATCACGTATGCCTGTTCGGCTTTTCCGAGATAGCCGATATACAAAATTAAATCCAGGTTGCGGTTAACTGCCAGGTCTAATGAACTTCGCAATAGTTCTTTAAATGGGGTATCAAATTTTTTAACCAGCGCCATATTGGTTAAGCCATTTAGTATTAGGCTGGGCACCGGTAATACTCTTTCGCCCAGGATAGTGATAAAAGTTTTTAAGCTGGCAGTGCCATGAACGGCAAAACTACTTATCGCTAATACAGATGGCGGTTTCAATTTACTTAATCATTTAAAACAAGTGTGGTGCAAATTCCAAAATGGTCGCTTGGGTATAAGCCTGTTTTTTTATCGGCAACGTTTAGTACTATGGTTGAGTTAATAAATTCTGGGAACGTTTTTCTTCCCTCAAAAGGCAATCCGAGCAAATGGTCAACGCATATCGGCATGTTCCTCAGGTACGAATCAGCAAGGCTATATCTCGGCTTTGTCCCGTTGCCTGCTGCATAGCAATCTATGGCATTCGACTTCTTTAACAATATGTTGATTTCAGGGGACTCAATCTTAGCATTAAAATCTCCGCAAATAACCCCATACGACTGATTTTTTTTATTCTTCAAGGCAACGTCGGCAACAGCTTTCGCTTGCGATTTTCTTAAATCAACCTCATATCTCAAGTGAGTGAGGTGAGTGTTAATAACCGTTATTCTCTGCCCCCCTTCCGCTTCCAGTTCCGCTACTAAAACCTTCCTTTCCTCGTCCTCAGGTATGGTGGGTAATTCAAAATGTTTAAATGAAACAATCGGAAACGTTGATAAAATGCCAAGCCCCGAAAAGCTGTCTACTGGCCCACCTTCATAATACCGTTTCTTAAACCGCGCGGGCAGAAAAACATAATTCATTTTTAATTTATCCGCCAAAAATTTTAAGGTATCCACCCTGGCCTCGTTGCTGAAAAAGCACTCCTGGCAGGCAATAATTTCCGGTTTCAAAACTTTTAGCTGGTCGGCTAGTATCCGCATCCTGGTATGGTAGTCGCCATCACACTTCCAGGTATTTATGGTAATAATTTTAACGTGTTTCACAGTCATGACAAAAATAAAAAAAATTGAACATTTACCGTTCGTTTATTATTAGTTGATAATTAGAATTCTGTTAGAAGCTGTTAAACGTGATTTGCAGGGATATGTTCCTTGACCTGAGAGTAGAAAAACTATCGATAATATTAGTGAATGGTTAGCAGTCTGTTTGTTAACTATTTAACCAACCTAAAATTAACATGAAAAGGCAATTATATTATTAGAATTTAATGATTGCCTAAAGTTTAGTTTAACTGAACTCTTTAATATCGTGTTGTAAAACCAACCGTATGAAAAAATACCGGCTTGTAATTATTGATGACTATTACGACGTACTCGAGTTATTAAAATATAATTTTTTACAGGAAGGTTATGAGGTTAAGATATTTTTTAATGCGGTCGACGCCCTGAAATACATCAATGCTGATAATACCGATTTGGTAGTGACCGATTGGATGCTGCCTGAGATGGACGGTCTGGAGCTATGTCGTAATTTAAAGATGAGCTCCTCTACACGGGACATACCATTAGTGATGCTAACCGGCAAAACAGATGAAATTGATACCGTAACCGCACTCGAAGTTGGAGCGGAAGATTATATAACCAAGCCTATCAGGATAAAAGAAATGCTGAGCAGGGTGAAAAAAATACTGCGCAGAAAAATTACCGAAGATACCGGCAGGGTTGGCAAAGAAGTTAAAGACTCCATCGAATGTGGAATTTTAAAAATGAACCTGAACAGTTACAAAGTGCTTATTAATGACGCCCCCCTCGAGCTAACTATCGGAGAATTTAAACTACTCGAAATGTTGGCCAAACAACCGGGCAAGGTATTCTCAAGGAATCAGATCATCGAAAAAATCAACGGGGTTCAATATTTTGCAACAGAGCGATCAATTGACGTGCAGATTGCAGGATTGCGTAAAAAATTAGGCCCATATAAAGATACTGTTGAAACAGTAAGATCGGTAGGCTACCGGTTTAAACCGCCGGGTATTTTGAAGGAGTTTTGATAATTACGGATTACGATTTACGAGTTATGATTTGAGGTTTACGATTTCCTTTTTTTATAAATCGCAAATCAAATTACCAGTTCCTTTCTTATTAAATCGCAATTCGCAATTCCGAAATCGTAAATCCAACAATACCCTAACAAAACAATATTTTTTCCCTAATTAATTACAAATAATTGGGGGCTAAATTTGAATAATTTATACGATACATGGAAAAACAGGATTATATATTATGCGAATGTGAACTGGAGCCGCTGGAGAAATTAGTAGCAGGTCTGGAAGAAAAATTTGAAATAAAAATAGCCCGCATGCCGCATATCTGCATGACCATGGTGCAGGCAGAAGACTCTGTTGAATTTCAACAATTCTACCTTGGCGAGGCGCTCACAACCGAATGCGAAGTAATAATTAATGGCCAAAAGGGCTATGGAATTTGCCTTGGGGACGAGCCGTTACGCAGCTATTGTATTGCCTTTATTGATGCCATCACACAATTAAAAGATGTCGATCAGCAACCGGTGCATGAATTTTTGAATACGCAGGCAGAGCTTATTGAACAGGCCAGCAAAATTGAATACAACCACATACAACGCACCAAGGTGGACTTTAAACTGATGGAGCAAGATTAACTATGAGACGAGAAATTAATTACGACGAGGTATTTGATGCCCAGGAGCAGTTTAGGTTACTATTGGATAGTATGGCGCATCCCGGCAAAATAAATCTGTTGCCTGATATGGACGTTGTGCCTCCAACCGGTCTTAATAAAGGCAGCGCACTTATTGCCTTTGCTTTACTTAATACGGATGTTTCCTTTCACGCATCGGGCGTTAACAGCAAAGAAATTTCATCTTACATCGCTCTAAACACTACGTCGCAACCTGTAACTGTACACGATGCCGATTTTATCTTTATTGGTGGCCTTCATCATGAAGGGATATTGTTTGAAGCAAAAACCGGCAATTTACCTTACCCGGAAGAAAGTGCGACTTTTATTATTGATGTAGAAACTACTTCACAGGAAGCGATTGACGATGCGATTTTGATCGTACTCAAAGGCCCAGGTATCAAGACCGAAGAACGGGTTTATATTAAAGGAATTCAAGCTGAATTACTTGCAGCGGTAAAAGAACAAAACACGGAATTTCCGTTAGGCGTAGATCTTATGATTACCGATCAGCAAAATCGGGTCATTTGTATCCCCCGCAGCAACCAGTTTGTTATTGAAAATGCAACCGCCACTATTGCCTAATTAACCGATTGATCATTATTTAAAACATATATAAACATGGGATATGTTGCAGTAAAAGGCGGAACGGATGCCATCCACAACTCACAGGAACTTGTTGAGTTTTACAGGCTTAAAAATGCCACGACCCCTCTTGATGTAAAACAAATCAAATCGCAATTGCGACTTGCTATTGATAAAGTGATGGGAGAGGGCGGCTTATATGCCCCCGATTATGCTGGTATTGCGTTAAAACAAGCTGAAGGCGAAGTCTTTGAAGCAGCTTTTATTTTAAGAGCTTTCAGAACAACCCTGCAAAGAAGATATTACTCTGAGACGATAAATACCCGCGAGATGTTTATCAAACGGAAAATTTCGGCCTCTTTCCGCGAAATTCCGGGCGGTCAGGTATTAGGCCCCACAAGGGATTACACCCAGCGTATACTGGACACCAGCAAAGCCGGTGAAACTCCAGAGGCTGTAGAAAAATTCCTGGAAACCTTTGAATCTAAAATTAACCAGGATAAGCTCCAAACTGTAAAAACCTATGCGAAAGTAATTGACCTTTTAAAAGCAGAAGGCTTGTTAAAAAAAGTTGATCCTAATGAAGATCACTCGCTGATTGATATTACCCGCGAAGCAATAAGGTTCCCGGCACCACGCTCAGCAAGGTTACAAATGATGTGCCGTGCCGAAACAGGGGGCCTTATGGCGATGGGCTACAGCAGCATGCGGGGTTTCGGCAGCGCCCATCCAACGGTTGGCGAACTGCGTTATGGCAGTGTGCCTGTGAGAATAAAAGACCCTTCAGGAAGGATACGTTACGCAGGAAAAATAGAGGTTACCGAAGCAGAGATGATATCCAGTGTATCAGTCGGAAAAAAGAATGCCATTCCCAAATTTACTATAGGTTACGGTTTGTGTTTTGGTCAGAATGACACCAAAGTAATTTGCATGGGCATTTTGGATACAACCATGCGCAGTCCGGATGTTAACGCTCCTGCAAATGACCAGGAGTTTGTGCTTTATCATACCGAAGGCATCGAATCAATGGGCTTTACAAACCACCTTAAATTGCCGCACTACGTCGATTTTCAATCAGGTTTAAATAGTATTCGTGCTGCGATGAATAGGAACAGTGATAAAAAACTGGCGCAAAAACAGGAAGCGGAAACAGCACAATTACTGCCCATATAAATAGCAAATCAAATGGTCGAGAATAAGAAATACGTTAACAAATACAATTTTGCCTTTATTGACGAAGCAACAAAAAAAGAAATACGGCGCAAACTGCTCAAAGCGGTGGCGATACCGGGTTATCAGGTGCCATACTCGTCGCCTGAGATGCCGATTTCGAGAGGCTGGGGCACAGGAGGCCTTCATATTACCCTTGCAGTGATTGGTAAGGAGGATGTGTTTAAAATTATAGATCAGGGAAGCGATGCCAGCGTAAATGCCTGCAACCTGCGGGAATTTGTGCACATGATGACGAATTGTAAAACAACTTTCGACACCACCGAAGCAACACTGATACAAACGCGCCACCGTATTACCGAAGAAGAACTGAACGAGAAACAAATATACATTTACCAGGTACCTCAGCCTGAGCCTTTACGCAGTGTAGAACGCTATGAGAATAAAACCAGGCAGATGCATGGCGAGGCCGATTACGCCAAAATGTGGGTCTCCTTATACGAATCATTTGTTCGCCATGGTGATATTATGCTTGGGGCGGGCTACCCGGTGAAAGTTAACGGCCGCTATATCATGGCGCCATCGCCAATACCCAAATGGGATGTGCCGAATATTAATGATTCAAAGGCGCTTCATTTATTTGGTGCAGGTCGCGAAAAACGTCTTTATGCGGTGCCGCCGTATACAAAAGTAGAGCCGCTGGAATTTGATGATGTTAAATTCAGCGTTGAAGATTTTTCAACTTATGAATGCTTTAAAACAGGTTACAATAAAGCCTATCTTGATGAGCTTTACTTCGACGACGGGTCAAAACATTTTGTAATAAACGACAGTAATTTCCTGGATAAACTAGTGGAGCATGCTCCTTTAAAACAACATTCCAATAAATATTTAAACAAATTGAATGAAGCATGAGCAGGAATGACGATAACTGGTTACTGAGGGTACGTAACCTTACCAAAATATACGGCGAGCCGAACGAGAATACATTAAATATGACCGGTCCGCTTTTTAATTCAAATATCTGCCCCGAAACAGACAGTATTGTAGCGTGCGCAGGAATTGACTTTGATCTTTATCCGGGTGAAGTGTTGGGCATTGTGGGAGAGAGCGGATCAGGCAAAAGTACTGTTGTTAAGTTGCTTTACTTTGATATCGAAAAAACCTTGGGTGCAGCCTGGCTGAGGCCTTACACAAACGGCCTTTCTAATATCCTAGAAGAATCGAACCAGAAAAAAAGATTCATACGCAACAACCTGATGGGCATGGTTTACCAAAACCCAAGGGACGGTCTTAATTTCAGGTTCTCTTCGGGCGGTAACATTGCAGAAAAACTGATCATGGCCGGTAATATGCATGTTGGCGAAATACGCGGCCGGGCATCCGACCTGCTTAATAAAACAGAAGTGCCTGTACAACGTATGGACGATCGCCCTTCATCTTTCAGCGGTGGCATGCAGCAACGTGTTCAAATATCTAAAGCCATAGCTAATAATCCGCCATTACTGTTCCTGGATGAAGTTACTACCGGTCTCGACGTTTCCGTACAGGCAAGAGTGCTTGATTTAATAAGGGAATTACAGCAGGACCTGGGCATCGCGATGATCGTTGTCTCGCACGACCTTTCGGTAATCCGGATGCTTACAGACCGTACGCTGGTAATGAAAGACGGCAGAATAGTCGAAAGCGGCCTCACCGATCAGATACTACAGGATCCGCAGCACGAATACTCACAATTGTTGGTTAGCTCATTGTTATAGTTTTTAATACAAGGCATTCAGGCCCGAAATACAGACATGAATATATTAGAAGTAAATGATCTTGGTAAGGTGTTTCACCTTCATATCCTAAATAACAAAAGGATAGAAGCGCTTAAGAAAATCAATTTTACCATGAAAGAAGGTGAAATAATAGGCCTTACGGGTAAATCGGGATCGGGTAAATCCAGTTTGATGAAATGTATTTACCGTAGTTACCTGGCTTCATCCGGCGAAATCATTTATTCATCGGCCGATGGACCAATCGATCTGGTTAAAGCAGGCGACCACGAGATTATAGAGTTGCGAAAAAAAGAGATTACCTATTGTTCACAGTTTTTAAGTGTGATACCTCGTGTGCCTGCGGTTGATGTGGTTTGTGAAAACCTATTCAGAGTTGAAAAAGACAAACAGGTCGCCCGGGATAAGGCAAAAGAAATGTTGGAAAGTCTTGGTTTACCTTTTGAGCTTTGGGACGCATTCCCTGTTACTTTTAGTGGCGGCGAGCAACAACGGATTAACGTGGCACGCGCAATTATTGCCGAGCCCCGTTTTTTATTGATCGACGAGCCAACAGCTTCCCTTGATAACCGTACCAAGGATGTTGTTATCGATTTGATTCTAAATCTAAAAAAAAATGGAACATCGGTACTGTGTATTTCGCATGATGAATATACACTTGAACGCCTTGTTGACAGAAGGCTGGCGCTTCATCTTGGTGAAATTGAGCAGGTTGAAGTAGAAACCGACCAGATAGAAAGCAATTAATAAAACGGTTTAAGTAAAAACATACATTATAATAAATGAAGTCGTTTATCATCAATAATGCAACTGTAGTAACACCTTACGAGGTACTTAGCGATACCTCCTTATTGGTTGAACATGGAATTATTACTCATATTGCCCCACAGATTGACGAAAAATATGCGGCCACCATTATCGATGCTGAGGGTGCAATTGTAATGCCCGGGATCATCGATATTCATACCGATGCGTTGGACGCCGAAATTATGCCGCGGAGTGGCGCTGATATGCCTATAAACGTAGCCTTCAGGGAGCTGGAAAGGAAAATGAGCGGGTGCGGATTTACTACTGTTTATCATTCCATGCACTTGGGATATGATATGGCTGAATTGAATTCCCGCAGCAAATACACCCGCAACGAAATTTTCGAAACCGTATACCAGGCATCAAAAGGAAGTACCTTACTTAACAATAAAATTCACCTTCGTTTCGAATTAACAGGCGTAAGGGCTTACGACACATGTTTCGAACTGATGGATAAAGGATACATCTCCCTGTTATCGGTAATGGATCACACCCCTGGCCAGGGACAACTAAAAAAAGAGACATTTGTAACCTACTTGATGAAGGCGGGAAAGACCGAAGAAGAAGCATTGGCAATGATTGAGGAAAGGCAAAAAATGCCCATCATCGAGGGTGAAAAACTGGAAGCCCTGATAAATCATGCACAAAAACTTCATATCACTGTAGCCTCTCATGATGATGACACAGTTGAAAAAGTAAATTATATGCACGGCCTTGGTGTTAACATTTGCGAATTCCCGATAAACATGGAAACCGCGGTGCACGCATCAAAGTTGGGCATGCATGTGGTTGGCGGCGCTTCTAATATTTTAAGAGGAGGTTCACTATCAGGGAATCTGGATATGGCCGATGCCGTTTTGCAAGGTGCAGTTGATTCTTTATGTTCCGACTATTACCCTCCGGCAATTTTACATTCTGTATTTAAGTTATATAACGAAAATAACTTCCCATTGCATGAAGCTGTTAACCTGGCTACGTTGAATCCTGCGAAAGCAGCCGGCATAAGTAAACATACCGGAAGTATTGAAACCGGTAAAGATGCCGATTTGCTTATTGTTAAGTTGATAGACAATATCCCAATGGTTACTCACACCATGGTAAAAGGAAACCTGGTTGCACAGGCAAGCAACAAGGTTAATTACAATGAGGATAAAAAAATGAATGATAATTTATCGTTAGCCAATGAACTCTAATATCATCGCCACCGAAACGATAAACATCAGTGATATTCCTTTTGAAGAATATAACAAAAGGCAATTATATGAGATATCGACTGAAAGAACCAGAGAGCGAGCGTTTAATGCCAAACCCTCCGGCAATTTTTTACACGATGGAAACGTATGGTTACCGCAAGAGTACGAAGGATATGCTGTAGTTTCCATGCTGAGTGACAACGAGGGAAACGAGCCCTTAGCGACCCGGCTTGAAGAAATACAAAAAGAACTTCAATATAACCTGCAGCCCACCTACGGATTTTATCAGCTACCTGCAGAAAGTTTCCACCAAACCGTTGCCAACACCTTATCAGCTGAACGTTTTTATAATCATATTTTAAATGTAGGCCTGGAACAAACATTCCCGCAATTAGTGAGCAATGTTTTTGATTCCATTCCTGAAGAAGGAAACTCGGGCCCCTTAAATATGAAAATGGCTGGCTTGAGCGTGTTTGGTACTGCGATAGGAATGTTAGGAATAATAGAAAATGAAGATGATTATAACCGGGTAATCTGTTTCAGGTCACGGTTTTATGGAGATAAACAACTGGCAGAACTGGATGTGAAAATGACGCGTCCATTTATAGGGCACGTCACCCTGGCGTATGTTGAGCATATCCTTAATAAAAATCAAAAATATCATTTGGCAACGGTGATTAATGAAATAAATGAGTCGTTGAGCGGCGAGAAAAATTATTTCAATATTTCCAAAACCGGTTTAAGAAGGTACCACCATCTGGCCGAATTTATCAAACAGGATAATTATCCCACCTACGTTTTATAAATCCTAAAAAGTTTTTCCTATGCAATATTTTGAAAACTTTCCGCCGGTTACTGAAGAAATGAAAGGACACCAGTTGGGAGAAGACCCTTATATACACCCAACTTGCCGCATAAAAGATAGCTCCGTGGGCCCATGGACAGCACTTGGCCCCAACACATGGCTTGTAGAATCGTCTTTTGGCGACTATAGCTATACAGCAGGGAATGTGCAGATCATTTATTCGGAAGTGGGTAAATATTGTTCTATCGCCAACAGTGTACGCATTAATCCGGGTAACCACCCTCAATGGCGCGTTACCCAGCACCACATGACTTACCGCCGCGTGCACTATGGCTTGGGTGCCGAAGATGACAAAGAGTTTTTTCAATGGAGGCGTGATCATAAATGTGTTATAGGTCATGATGTTTGGATTGGACACGGTGCTGTGATTATGCCTGGTATAACAATCGCAACCGGGGCTATCATCGGTTCGGAAGCTGTAGTAACAAAAGATATTGGCCCATACGAAATAGCTGTCGGCGTAGCTGCAAAGGTTATTAAAAAACGATTTGATGACGTTACCATAGAGAAATTATTAGCTAGCGAATGGTGGAATTGGGACCGGGAAACGCTTGAAGCTAATTTCAATGACCTGCTGCAGATGGATGTCTTTTTAAACAAGCATTGCTAATATCAACTATGAGAACTTTTATAAAAATCTTTATTCTTATTACAGTTCTCGCGTTAGCAGGCTGTAAAAACAAAGGCTCGGTAGATAGTAACGGCATGCCTAAAACTTTGGTTATCGGCTACGTACAAACCGAAAGTTTAGATGAAATAAAAAGAGTGCGTGAATCTGTACGCAATTACCTTGAAAAGAAGTTGGGCATTCCCGTCGAAATAATTTTTTCTACTGACTACGCAGGAGTAATAGAAGCTTTAAAATCCAATAAAGTACATATGGCGTCTCTCCCGCCGTTTGCTTATGTTATTGCTACCAGGACGATGAACCTTACACCGATTGTCACCCTTGGAAATAACGGAAAGCCCTCCACTTATCAAAGCGTAATCATAGTAAACGGGCACAGTAATTTGAAGAGCATGGCCGATGTAAAGGCACACGCTAAAAACCTGTCTTTTTGTTTTGTGGATCCGGCATCTACTTCAGGGCATCTGGTGCCAAGAGGCTATCTTAATTCGATAGGCCTCGATCCGAATAGCGCTTTTAAACAAACCGTTTTTGCCGGCAGCCACATGACATCAGTTTTATCGGTTAAATCGGGCAAAATTGACGTTGGTTGCACCACCAATATGATATTTGGGTTAATGACCAGAAAAAACATGATTAAAAACGGCGATTTAAGGGTAGTCTGGACATCTGACCCAATTGTATCCGATCCTGTGGTGGTCAGGGGTGATGTAAACAAGGAACTTACAAAAAAAATCCAGCAGGCTTACCTGGATATGAACAAGGAAGCCCCGGAGATATTAAGTAGTTATTTGAAATTGTTTTTGCGCGACACCGCAAAAAGGTCATATATGATGGTGCAGGATTCCATGTACAACCGGCTTAGAAAAATTGCTGCGGGAATTAAAGATTTAAAAGCTAACTAAAAAAAATTTAGCATGAAATCAAGTGCCATTATATTGTATGCGCTCGTTGCACTGACTTTCATCAGCAGTTGCAAAGATAAAGCGCGCCTCGACTCAAATGGCGTTCCTGGTAAATTGCTTATCGGGATGTATGGCGGCGATAACCCTGCTCAAACAAAGGCGGCTATGGAGCCGATGAAAGCATACCTGCAAAAAAAGATGGGCATGGAAGTGGAATTTATTTTTACCACAGATTATACAGCGGTTATCGAAGCTTTGCGGGCAAAAAAGATTCATATGGCAAATTTAACACCATTTGCCTACATACTGGCCACGCAAAAGCCGGGCCTTATGCCGGTCGCTACGCTTGGCCTTTATGGTAAGCCCAGCTTATACCACAGCATTATATTTACAAACCCCACTACTGGCCTTAAAACTATGGACGACGTAAAGGCCCGGGCTAAAACCCTGACGCTTTGCTTTGCCGATCCTGCTTCCACATCAGGCCATCTTATACCCCGCGCATATCTCACCAGCATCGGCCTTAATCCGCAAAGGGCGTTTAAAGAAACTATTTTTGCCGGTAGCCATGCGGCATCTATTTTAAGTGTGAAATCGGGAAAGGTGGATGTTGGTTGCTCAACAAGCGACCTGGCAATGAATAAGCTTATTAAGGAAGGTATGGTAAAAAGCAGCGATTTTGTAATCTTATGGACTTCACCGCCAATTGTAAACGATGCCATAACCGTAAGGAGCGATCTGAATAAAGATTTTATTAAAAAAATACAGGACGCTTATCTAAACGCAGCCCATGACGATTTTCCGGCCTTCAGCGCATGGGTGAAATTATATTATTCCAAGCCGGAAAACATGTCCTACGTAGCTGTTCAGGATTCACAATATAATGTACTGCGCAAAATTGCGGGTAACATACAAGATCTTAAACTCAACAAATAATCAAAACCATTTATATGAAACTGATTTCAAACCTGGTTTTTTTTATCACGCTTTTGGCCTTGTCTTCCTGCGGCAATAGCACAAGCCTCGATGCAAACGGTATACCTGGCAAACTGGTAATTGCAGTTTATGCAGGCGGCGACAATCCTGCCGGGGTAAAAAGTGCGGTTGAGCCTTTGAAAGATTATCTCGGAAAAAAATTGGGAGTAGACGTAGATTTTGATTTTACAACAGATTACACCGCCGCAATCGAGGCCCTGCGGTCAAAAAAAGTTCATATAGCTTACTTAAGCCCATTTTCGTATGTGCTGGCTTCACAGGCGCATGATATTACCCCGATAGTTACCATTGGGGAAGATGGCAAGCCAGCCCTGTACCACAGCATAATTTTTACCAACACTAAAACGGGTTTAAACAGCATGGAAGATGTGAAGGCCAGGGCAAAAAGCTTAACACTTTGTTTTGCTGATCCGGCGTCAACTTCGGGCCACTTGATCCCGAGGGCATACCTGGTAACCCTTGGTTTAAACCCCGACAATGCCTTTAAGCAAACCATTTTTGCCGGAAGCCATCCTGCTTCGGTATTGTCGGTAGCTTCGGGTAAGATAGATGTAGGATGTTCCACTACTGAATACGGTTTGGAGCTGCTCGAAAGAAAAGGCATTGTTAAGAAGGAACAAATCAAGGTTTTATGGCAATCCGATCCTATTGTATCGTCGCCAATTGTTGCGAGGAACGACTTGAATAAAGATTTTGTGAAAAAAATACAAAGCCTGTATCTCAATATGGCTAAAGATAACCCTGCAATATTTAAAGCCTATATAAGCCTGTACCATACCCATGCAGAAAAACTTTCTTATATGACGGTGCAGGATTCTATGTATAACGGATTAAGAAAGATAGCAGGCGGTATTAAGGATTTAAGTTTGGTTCAGTAAACAATTTATCTTCAAAGCATATGATAGAAGTAAAAAATTTAACCAAGTCATTACCAAATGGCCGTAAGCTGCTGGATGGTATCAGTTTCACGGTAAAAAAGGGGGAGTTTGTCGGTATACTCGGCCCCAGTGGTGCCGGTAAAACCCTTACCCTTCGCTGTTTGAATGGATTGTTAAAGCCCGACTCGGGAGAGGTAATCCTAGAGGACGAGAAAGGATTGAAACACGACCTCTGTAAAATTAATAAAAGGGAACTGCGTCGCGTAAGGCAGCGCATCGGGGTAATATTTCAGGGGTATCATCTGGTTAAGCGGTTGTCGGCTTTAGAAAACGTTATGATAGGACGTTTGGGGCAGATAAACACGTTTAGAAGTCTGTTTTACGGCTTTACCGATGAGGAAGCAGTCGAAGCTTTAAAAGCACTTGAACAGGTGAAAATAGCAAATATGGCCGAGATGAAAACCGGCACCTTAAGTGGTGGTGAAATGCAGCGGGTGGCCATTGCACGGGCCATATTTCAATCACCTGCTTTGCTTATTGCCGATGAGCCCATCTCAAACCTCGATCCGAGCAATGCCAAAATAATTATGAAAATGATTAAGCCGTTATCGGCAAATATCCCGGTTGTAGGCGTATTTCATCAGCCCGAAATGACGGCTAAATATTGTACCAGGATAATTGCTATTAAGGATGGTAAAATATTTTACGATGGCGATCCCAAATTGTCAAACAATATGCTGGCAGAGATTTATGGCGAGGAGCTTAGCCAGATTGAACAGCAGGAACATGCTATACCTATGGTTGCTGTTAACTGATAATCATGGGCACAAAAAAATATAGTTTTAAGCGCTATCGCAAACTTTTACTGCCGCTTATTTTACTGCTGGCAGTTACCGAAGGCGCGGCCATAGTGTGTGGAGCAACCTTCGAAAAACTACTACAGGGCCTTTCAAAAGGTCTTTCATTCCTGTTATATATGTTTCCGCCGGATTGGTCGGCTTTTGCTGAAATGCTTCAACCCGCGGTTGAATCTATTTTGATCGCATTTTTAGGAACAGTTTTTGGCGCCATACTTTCTATAATTTTTGCATTGTTTGCTGCATCTAATCTGTCGAATAAATATGTGCGCAGCATTGTGCGTTTCCTTATCGGGTTTGAACGGTCAATACCCGAAATCGTCATCCTTTTATTGCTTATCGCTGCTTTTGGCCTTGGTGCAATGGCGGGAATCATTGCGCTGTCTATCGGCTGCATTGGCATGATCGGTAAGCTGCTTGGTGATACGATAGAAGAAATCGACGTTATTATGATGGAGTCGATGGAATCAGTAGGCGCAAACAAATTGCAGATCATCGCCTTTGGTGTAATGCCTCAAATTATGCCGAGCCTTATCTCTTATGTATTGTTCAGGTTCGAAATTAATATCCGTTTATCGGTGATTTTGGGTGCGGTAGGAGCAGGCGGTATAGGTTATGAGCTTGAATATGCATTCGGCTTACTGGAATATCACCGGGCGCTGACAGCTATACTAATTATTATGATAATGGTTTTTGGAACAGAGCGCTTATCGTTAATGTTAAGGAATAAAATTAAAACGGAAGGGGTATTAAAATGAGTCAGTTAGAGATTATCCTGCCGTCAAAAAAATACAAACAAAGGGCAACTACCTTTTTAGTCTCTGCCATAGTTGTCTCCGTTGCTTGTATTTATATGAAGTTTAACCCGTTTGGGTTTTTTGCCGAATTTCATTATGTGTGGGATTTACTTGGTGATATGCTTTGGCCAAATTACCGCGTATTGTCTGATAATTCATCTCTCGTTTGGTCTATTCTATTAACTGTTTCCATGGCATACCTCGGTACTTTATATGGCAGCTTCATTGGTGTTATCCTTGCTTTTTTAGCAGCTTCGAACACGATGCCGTATAAGATAGTACGGATGATTGCCGGTGCATTTTTGTCGCTGATGCGGGTGATCCCAGCTTTAGTATTTATCCTGATCTTTGTAATTGCTGTTGGCCCGGGACCTTTTGCGGGGATGCTTACTATGGTTATCGCAACAGTCGGCACATTTGGAAAGCTTTTCACAGAGATTATCGAGAACGCGGAAAGCGCTCCCGGCGAAGCTATTTTTTCGGTAGGTGCTTCCCGCGTCCAGGTAATCAGGTTTTCTATTATCCCACAGATATTACCCTCGCTGATTGCCAACGTGTTGTATGGTTTTGACGTGAATATACGCACAGTAATAGCTCTAGGCATTTTTGGAGGTGGCGGTATTGGTTTTGAATTCCAGATGGCAAAGAGTGTTTTGCACTATAAGGATATGACTGCAGTAATTACCATTATGATAGTTTTGATATTCCTTTCCGAAAAATTATCGAACTATTTAAGGAAGAAGATTTTAGGTGAAGGGAAGCTAAGATAAAAAAACGTCCACGGACGATAACTATAGAACTTTACAATTTAAACATCCGCTAGATTATGACTGATATTGATCACTGCGAATTTGCCGATCCATGGCGCGGGCCCACACCAATGACCGAAGCACCATGGATACACGAAACAGCAATAGTAAAAAACAGCCGCATGGGCGTATGGACCGCAGTGGGAGAGCGTTGTGAAGTTATTTCAAGCGATCTGATGGATTATACCTACCTGATCAGAGACGCAGCAGTATTTAATGCCGAAGTAGGTAAATTTGCCAATATAGCATCGCATGTGCGCATAAACCCGGTAAACCATCCCATGTGGCGGGCAACATTGCATCATTTTACTTACCGCTCTGTGTCACACTTAATGGCCGATGATGACGACGATAACAATGAAGTTTCAAACTGGCGTAACAGCAAACGGGTAATAATAGGTCCCGATGTTTGGATAGGACACGCCGCTATTGTAATGCCTGGTGTATCTGTTGGTATGGGTTCAATAATTGGGTCAGGCTCGGTGGTTACCAAGGACGTGCCTGATTATACCATTGTTGCCGGTAATCCTGCCAAGATAATTCGACGACGGGTAACGGAAGATGTTGAACTGGCATTAAAGCGCATAGGTTGGTGGGATTGGAGTCGTGACCAACTTATTGCCGCGATGAGTGACTTCAGGAAATTGGACGCAGAAGCTTTTGCAAAAAAATACGACACCGTTTAAAAAGAATCAAGAGCCGGGAAGTGAAAGCTCGGAAACCAGGAGCCAAAACCCAAGTTCAGGACAAGAAAATGATTTCACTCTTAAAACCTATTCTTGCTTCCTTGCTCTTGATTCTTACTGTCAATAATTTAAACTTATTCTTATCAATACCTAATATGTTGCTAATAATTGAAGTATAATTTTACTTGTGATAAAAATTTTACTTCCTGCTAAATGAATAACCATCTCCTAACCAACGCACGCATAGTTACGCCCACCGAAAATTTTACCGGATCTGTCGAAATAGAAAATGGTATTATCACCGCCGTCGTAAAAGACAAATATTATGAAGAAGGGACAGACCTCAAAGGACAATGGCTGATTCCCGGTTGCATTGATATTCACACCGATTACCTGGAGAAAGAATTATTTCCGCGTGCGAGCGCATCTTTTCCGCTACCATTTGCACTGCATTTTATGGATGCGAGGGCTGCAGCCTGCGGTATCACTACCGTGTTCACGGCGCTAAGCTTTTCAGACAATGAGCAAAAAAACAGGAGCCTGGACCATGCTATGGAACTTTCAAAGGAAATAGACGCCACCCGCCATTCATTGCTGATGCGTCATTTTTTGCATGCCAGGATTGACCCTAACTCGGACGGTTTGCTTGAATACCTTGAACAAATGCGTGCTCTTGAAAGCCTATACCTGGTTGTTTACAATGACCAGATACCCGGTCAGCGCCAATTCACTATAGAGCAGCAGATAGAAATGCGCGTTAAGGCTCACGGAATAAGCGTTGACAAGGCAATGGAGATGCTTCAGGAAAAGATAGAGCGTACTAAGAGTATAAATAACCGTAACCAGATACAGGAGGCATTTAAAGATAAATACATCATCGGCAGCCACGATGATACCACCGTTGAACATGTGGAGGAAGGAAGGTTATATGGCGCCACTTTATCAGAAATGCCTACCACAATGGCGGCGGCGCGCAAGGCAAAAGAGCGGGGTTTGTGGGTTTGTATTGGCGCTCCAAATTACTACAGGGGTGGCTCGCATTGCGGCAACCTTTCGTGCCGGGAGGCGATGGAAGAAGATCTGGTCGACATTCTTTGTAGCGATTATCATTTTCCAACCATGCTCGCCAGCGTTGTGCGGATGATAGACAACGGTATCAGCCCGAGCAAAGCAGTGAATATGGTTTCGCTTAACCCCGCTAAGATGCTGAAGTTCGATGCGGAAACAGGAAGTATCGAGGTTGGTAAAAAAGCGGATTTAGTGGTGTTCAGCAGTGAAAAGTCTTTTGCATCAGTTTCGTATGTTTTTGTTGATGGCGTGGTAAAATACCTGGCCGACTATACAAATGGCGTACAGCCCTTAATGGCAGAGGGAAAGGCCATGGATGTGCTGAATAATAGTTTATAAAAATAAATATGAAGATTGGGATCATCGGCGATATTCATGAGGATGTTATAGCGTTGAAAAATGCTTTTGATGTGCTGGAGGAAGCCGGTTGCGACGAGGTGGTTTGTTTGGGTGATATCATTGGTTATAAAGTTAATACCTACCATTACCTGGATACCCGGAATGCTCACGAATGTATTGCCATGGTTAAAGCTAATTGCACTACCGTAGTGATTGGCAATAACGACCTTTACCAGGTAAAAAAAATGCCGCGCTACACCGGTGGTATCGATTTCCCGGATAACTGGTATGATCTGGATTTTTACGAAAGAAAAAAGTTTAGTGACAACCGCGTTTTCTTGTATGAAGACGTGCAATTGAACTCGCTGCTAACCGCAAAAGACAAGACATATCTTGAGTCGGTGCCGGAGCTTGCTGTTCGCGAATTTGACGGGCATAAAATTTTTTTTTCGCACTTTGCCTTTCCTGATTTGCATGGTGTCAAGGCCTGTTTCCCGAAAATGGCCGAAGAATACCACGAACACCTTGCCTTTATAGCGCAGCATGGCTGCAAAACAGGGTTTTCAGGACACATGCACTTTGAAGGGGTAAGTATTTGCAACGATGAACAGATAGAAAGAAACCCATTTGGAAAATATAAACTAAATGACGAATTGCAATGGCTTTATGGTCCTTGCGTGGCGCGTTGTCAGTTTAACAACGGTGTAATGGTTTTTAATACGGAACTATTTGAAATTGAAGCTATCCCTTTGCTGTTCAGCTGAAATTGATACTTTTGAAACTTAAACACTACAATTATGGGAAAGAAACTTTTTAAATCAGTTGACCAGTACATAGGCAAATTATTAGGTGCCGAAGACGATGCATTAAAGGGCACAATAAAATCAATGAAAAAGGCTGATATACCGGCTATCAGCGTATCGGCCAACCAAGGTAAATTTTTGCAGGTATTAGCACGTTCATGCAATGCGAAAAAGATATTAGAAATTGGAACATTGGGCGGCTACAGCACTATCTGGCTTGGCAGGGCATTGCCCCAAGATGGACATCTTGTAACCCTTGAACTGGAACAAAAGCACGCAGACGTTGCCCGGCAGAATATTATAAAAGCCGGTTTAGATAAATTGGTTGAAATAAGAGTTGGCAAGGCAATTGAGCTTTTACCGGCACTTGTAGCAGAAGGTGCAGGTCCTTTTGATATGATATTTATTGATGCCGATAAACCCCCGTATCCTGAATATTTTGAATGGGCGTTAAAGCTCTCCAGACCGGGCACGCTAATCATCGCCGACAATGTGATTAGGGAAGGAAAAGTATTGGATAAGAATACAGATGATGACAAGGTGCAGGGTGTACAAAAGCTGAACAAAATGCTAAGTGAAAATAAACAGGTAACAGCTACGATTATCCAAAACGTCGGCACAAAAGAGCATGATGGTATGGCGATAATGGTTGTGAATTGATTTTATAGATTTTTTGTCTTTGCGGGGAGGAACGCGAAGCAATCGCGTAGCTAATGCAAGTTCATCATGCAAGACGACGAGATTACCACTCTTCGCTCGCAATGGCAAATTTTTGTTTTTTGATTCAATTCGGATTCGCCGTAAGCTAAAAGATTATTCGGCTGTGTGCATTTTTATCATCTCCGGATGCAACCTAAAAAAAACTTCACCACCTACGGATTTTTTTCGCGTAAATTATTCAACCGGCTGTCAGCATCATAAAATGCCAACTGGCCTTACAAAGCCAGGTTTAAGTGGTTACATTTACTAAAGTCAAAAATCAGGATCATGAAGACCGCATTAATAACCGGCGCATCGTCTGGTATCGGATTAGAATTCGCCAGGGTATTTGCCCGCGAAAAAAATAATTTAGTATTAGTTGCGCGCAGCAAAGACAAACTGACGGAACTAGCCAATGAATTGCAAAAGGAGCATGACATTTATGTAAAAGTAATCGCCGCCGACCTCAGTAAAATGGACGAAGTGCAAAAGGTATATGATACCTGTAAGGGCGAGAATATAGAAATAGAATACCTGGTAAATAACGCTGGTTTCGGTGATTTTGGTTTTTTCGCGGAAAGCGAATGGACTAAAACCGAACAAATGATCGATCTGAATATAAAGTCGCTAACTAAATTTTGTCGCTTGTTTATTCCGGATATGGTTCAACGCAAGTCGGGCAGGGTACTTAACGTCGCATCAACTGCGGCCTTTCAACCAGGGCCTACCATGGCGGTTTATTATGCTTCAAAAAGTTATGTTCTATTTTTAAGCGAGGCGCTGTATAATGAGTTAAAAGGAACCGGTGTTGGTGTAACTTGCCTGTGCCCGGGTCCTACCGAAAGCGGCTTTACGAAAGCCGCCTCAATGGAGGAGAGCAATTTGTTTAAGAACAAAAAAGTTCCGTCTTCAGCAGAAGTGGCTGAATTTGGCTATAAAGCCATGATGAAAAACAAAATGACCGTTATACACGGTTTCTCTAATTACCTTTTGGCAAACGCATCACGATTTGCTCCGCGCAAATTGGTGCTTGCCATTACAAGGAAGGTACAGGGCGAACCATCAAAATAAAGGGTCATACCCTCGATGGCGAAATTCCATAAGTTTTTTTAAAGGCGAACGAAAAATGGGAAAAGTCTTTAAAGCCCACTTCCATGTATACATCTGATGATTTACGACCTTTCTCTTTAATCAGGTAGTAGGCATCATCCAGACGTTTTTGCTGCAACCACTTATTGGGCGAAGTTTTAAAGATTTTTTCAAAGTCCCTTTTAAAAGTGGCCAGGCTTCGGCCTGTGAGATAAGCAAAACGGCTGATATCCACATTAAATTTATAATGTTCATTCATATAAGCTTCAAGGTCAATTTTCCCCGGCTCACTGAAATCAAACAACACATCTTTTAACGCGGGATTGGTTTCCAGTAAGATCATCACAGCTTCTCTCACTTTTAAATTGGTGATCATTTTATTAAAAGCGCTTTTTCCGTTAATATAAGGAGCTAACGAGTCGATATAATTTTTGAGCAAATTGTTTGGCGGTAACAGCAGTGTACTATCCCCGGTATAAGGATGGCTCATGTGCAGATCGTTTTCAGTACTTATATTGCTCAATGTTTCCTGATCTATCCGGACTGATATTGACTTGAATTCACCCCCAACCGGTGGTTGTTTAATAAACCTTGACAGCTGATTTTTCCTGAAAAATCTAAAATCCCCCTCCTTAAAATGAAAGGTTTTATCTTTCAGAAATAACGTCTGACTACCCGATAGGATGTAACTGAACACGTGCTCAGGCACAAAATGCTCACCTTCCCTGCTTACATGATCGTAACAAGAAAAAAGAATAGGCGGTGCTACGTCTTCTGCTTTATGTTTAAACATGGGTTAAAATTATGAATATTGTCTGAATCAGGATTTGCGGATTAATAGATTTTTAGCATAGTTTTGCTTAACGCTGCGTCTTGCGAATCCTTTAACAGCGAAGTCCTATTGAACGCAAAAAAAAAGCATACAATTCGTGAAAAATCCTGCAAATCCTGATTCAGACTAATTTACTTCTTAGCACCAAAAAATTGCTTACCCATTTCTGTTTCCAAAAAGTTTTCGGCTTCGTCATGATCGGTCGATATACTCACGGGCATCCATTTTTCCATTTCGGCCTCACGAGCTGCGTTAGATTGTTTCAACATACCAATTGCCTCGCTGCCCAATACCAAATGCACAGGAGGGTTAGGGTTTTCTACTAATTCAATCATCACTTTTGCCGCCTTATCGGGATCACCCATTGGGATAAATTTTCCGCTGCTGAACATTTCAGCGCGTATGCCGACGGTAGTTTCATAGCCTTCAACCTTTGCGGCATAGGTCATGGACCCATTGGCCCAATCCGTACGGAAACCACCCGGCTCAACGGAGGTTACACGTATACCTAATGGCGACACTTCCTTTGCCAAAGCCTCACTAAACCCGCCCAAACCAAACTTAGCCGCTTGGTAAATAGAAAGTCCGGGATTACCAACCCTGCCGCCGATAGAGCTAATTTGCAATATGTGCCCCGAACGTTGTTTACGCATATAAGGCAACACAGCGCGTGTTATTTCTATAGGAGCGTATAGATTTGTTTCCAATTGACTACGTACTTGCTCATCGGTATAGGCTTCAGCAGCACCTACAATCCCAAACCCTGCGTTATTTACAAGGACGTCAATTTTTCCAAAGTGAGCTACGGCATCGGCTACAGCGTCATAAACCTGGTGATAGTTTGTAACATCAAGTTTAATGGGATAAATCTGACCCGGATATTTTTCAACCAGGTCATCCAACTGTTCGGGGTTTCTGGCATTGGCTGCAACTTTGTTGCCGTTTGCCAGTACCGCTTCTGTGAGGCTTCGTCCCAATCCCCGGGAACTGCCTGTTATAAACCAAATTTTTGTCATTGCTTTAATTTTTGTTTATACAAAGGTAACCTGATCAGTTGGCGACAGTTTTGCTTAAAAGCTCAATTTGTTTTGTTAAAAGGTTCAATGGAAGGTTTTTTTAATATTAATTCCTATTTTACAAGCAGGTCAAACGCTATGTCATGATTCCCCCCTTAAATTGTCATGGGTTGCGCCCGTTTGCATTTTTAATTAGCGGTAAGTTTGTTTAATTCATTAATCGTTAAATACATAAAATTTAAAATCATTATGTCGCAAATTAATCCATATGTCGGTTTCAACGGGCGGTGCCGTGAAGCAATGACGTTTTACAAAGAATGTTTAGGAGGGGAGTTGGAAATTCAACCAGTTGAGGGTTCGCCAATGGAAGCACATTGTCCGCCTGCTTTAAAACACCAGATTTTACATAGTGCATTGACCAAGAACAGCGAAATATTATTGATGGCTACCGATATGGTTGGCCCCGGCGGTTATATAAATGGTAACTCCCTTGCGCTTTCAATGAGTTGCACAAGCGAGGACGAAATTAACCGGCTTTATTTAGCTTTCACGGCAGAAGGCCAAATTCTCGACCCGTTAAAATTACAATTCTGGGGCGCACTGTTCGCTACCGTAACAGACAAGTTTGGAATACGCTGGATGCTTAATTATGATATGAATCAAAAAAAATAATCTTAACAATATGTCACCTAAAACCATTAGAATAATTTACTGGATAGTAACTATCCTTTTTGCGTTGGCAATGATTGCAGATTCTTTTGGAGGAATAACCTCGCAGCCAGCCGGCGCAGTAGTGCTTAAACATCTGGGTTACCCGCTTTACAATATGCCAATGTACGGCATTGCAAAGCTGCTGGGTGCAATTGCTATATTGCAGCCTAAATTTCGCACAATCAAAGAATGGGCTTATGCGGGGTTTACCTTTAACTTTTTAAGTGCAATAGCATCACGTGCAATAGTAGAGGATCCTTTCGGCGAATTAATCCCACCCTTGATAATGCTTGCTGTAATGTTTGCATCCTATTTTTTGTGGAAGCGAGTTGAGCAAATGAAAGCAGCCTGATTTCGAAAATAATATAACACCGCGATATTGGGTAGCGGGAGTATCGTGTCAGCTTTTACACAAATGGGAGTAATTGACGAATACAGGATAATAATAAATCCTGTTATATTAGGGGCTCGTAAATTTCAGTTTGCGAGACGTTTGGATAAAACACTGCTGAAACTTACCGATGTGAAAAAATTCAGCACAAGAGTTATAATTCTTTATTATCAACCGATTAAATAAACCTTTTAAATTATTATTAGAATGAAAACAATTAAAATTATCTACTGGATCTCAACCGGACTTATATTGGCATTAATGCTGGTGTCGGCAATCGGAAGTTTCATGAATAACCCCGAGGGTGCAAAAATGATGGCCGATTTAGGGTATAAACTCTATATAATTCATTTTTTGGCTGTAGCTAAAATATTAGGTATCATCGCTATTCTTGTTCCGGGATTTCCGAGATTAAAGGAATGGGCGTATGCGGGATTTGCATTTGACCTGATCGGGGCAACATATTCAATGTATGCATCAAATTTCCCGGTGGCCCAATGGGCACCTATGTTTATATACATGGCCCTGTTGGCTTGCTCTTACATTTATTATCACAAAAAAATAGCGACACCCAAGTCCACAGATGCCGTAGTATAAATTTTATATGCCCCAATCTACATCATCTATAAAACTAAATCGCTTTTTTACTTTACTACGGCAGGCAATAGCAGGCAGTGAGCAGGATTATACGCAAGGCAGTATTCGCCGGGCGGTATTCCTGCTCGCTATTCCTATGATCATGGAAATGATTATGGAATCCGTTTTTGCCGTTGTTGATATATTTTTTGTCGGGAAACTTGGTAACGAGGCTGTGGCCACCGTTGGCTTAACAGAATCAGTTCTGAGCCTTGTTTATTCGATAGCTATTGGCTTAAGCATGGCGGCTACAGCGCTGGTAGCCAGGCGTGTAGGCGAAAAAAATCTGCAGGAAGCCGCACACGCGGGTATGCAAACTATTCTTTTTGCTATTGTACTTTCTATTATGATCTCCATTGTGGGGATAACCTCGGCGCAATCAATCCTGCACCTAATGGGTGCGAGCGACAGGATGATAGCTGAAAATATCTATTACACCAAAATAATGTTTGGTGGCAATCTGGTCATCATGTTGCTTTTTCTGATCAATGGTATTTTTAGAGGGGCTGGGGATGCCAGTATCGCCATGCGCAGCTTGTGGATAGGGAATATCTGCAATATCATTCTGTGCCCTTTACTCATTTACGGCTTGGGACCCGTTCCGGCCTTTGGGTTAAAAGGCGCTGCTATTGCCACTACAGTCGGCAGGGGAATAGGCGTCCTGTATCAGCTGTACCGTTTGTTTATAAAAAGAGGAATTTTGCATTTCTACATTAATCAGCTAAAACCACACAAAGAGTTATTGCTGCAAATAGTCAATATCGGCGGTACAGGCACCATTCAGTTCCTGGTTAGTTCGGCAAGCTGGGTGTTTTTGGCAAGGCTAGTAGCCAGTTTTCATGAAGCAGCTATGGCGGGTTACCAGGTGGCCATCAGGCTGCTAATATTTTTTCTGTTACCCGCCTGGGGGTTAAGTAACGCAGCCGCTACTTTAACTGGCCAAAACCTGGGTGCCGGCAGACCCGACCGTGCCGAGAAAAGCGTATGGATAACCACATTTTATAATGTGATTTTTTTGCTTTCAGTTAGCCTGTTTTTCTTTCTTTTCGGTGAACCTATTGTCACCTTTATGAACAGTGATATACAAGCCAGGCGTTACGCTTTGCAGGCATTACACATTATTAGCCTGGGATACGTGTTTTTCGGAATAGAAATGGTGACAATAAATGCCTTTAACGGCGCCGGTGATACACGCACACCGACTATCGTTAATTTAGTGGGTTTCTGGTTATTCCAGATTCCCCTGGCATGGGTTTTAAGCCAATATTACATAAAAGAACCAAAAGCAATTTTCATAGCAATAGTAGTTTCTCAAATTGTTACAGCAATGTTGAGCCTCTATCTTTTTAAAAGAGGCGCGTGGAAGACGGTAAAAGTTTGATTGGTTGAATATCGAACACCGAATTTTGAATTTCGAATGCTGAAGTATAAACTTCTATATTCGCTATTGGGTATTCAGCATTCGATATTTTCATATGCCTACTCCGCCACCCGTATCTTTATAACTACCTTTTTTACCATATCATGACCTTTTAACTTAACATTAGGACGATGCACATCATCCGGGAAAAACAGGAAGAATGTTCCTGGTTTTGCAGTATAGTATTTCCCATCAGCTTCGTAGTTGGCATAGTCGTTGGTTTCATCATAGGGCTTGCTCACGGTAGCAACCGATAACGGGGTCACTCCAATTTTTTCTTCGCCTTTTATTACATACTGAATATCGATAAACTTCTCATGCGCTTCCCATTTTGACTCTTCAAATTCTTTTGACGGCGCCTCGGTTATTATCGCATAAACGCTCTCTCCATCAATTTCATATTTGCCGGGTTCAATGGTATCCAGATTATTGTCCTTTAAAAACTTAAAGGCTTTATCCCAACCGGTTCGGTATCTGTGATATTGATCGGCAAAAGTTAATTTATTTACCGAAAGGTGTGGTTTTAATGAAAGTCCACCCTTCCATTCTTTGCTAGCGAACCATTTTGCTGTGCTTTTTTCGTTCCAGATATTTTTGATAACTGCCCCCGTGGTATTCGACATATATTTTGATTTTAGGTAGATGATTTTTTTAATTACGGGCATATCCTTTCAGCCCGTAATTAATGGCAAAGTAAAATAATTTTAACTTTATTTGATAACCTGGTTGACAACTTTATACCTTGCCATAAAATTGAAAAGTATCAACAAATCTTGATATAAAAACATAACATCATAACGTAATGGCAGACAATTTTTCATTAAACGGAAAAGTAATAATTGTAACCGGCGGTACCGGTATTTTGGGGAACTCATTTGTAAACGGCATTGTTGAGGCCGGTGGCACAGTTGGTATTTTGGGCCGGAATAAAGATATGGCCGAAGAACGGGCTAATGCTATCAATTCAAAAGGCGGAAAAGCAATTGCTTTGGTGGCTGATGTATTGAATGCAGATGATCTGACGAATGCTAAAAATAAGGTATTGGATACCTTTGGCAGGATAGACGGGCTGGTAAATGGGGCAGGAGGTAACATGCCGCAGGGAGTTTTACAACCCGAGGAGGATATTTTCAGCATGAATCTGGAAGGCATGAAAAAGGTGATGGAAGTCAATTTATGGGGTACACTATATCCCACCCAAATATTCGGAGAAGCTATTGCCAAAACAGGCAAAGGCAGTATCGTAAATATTTCGTCGATGAACTCAAAAAGGGCGATTACCAAAGTGCTTGGTTATAACATGGGTAAGGCGGCAGTTGATTGCTACACGCAATGGTTTGCCGTTGAATTGGCTAACCGCTATGGCGACACTATAAGGATGAATGCGCTCGCTCCTGGTTTCTTCCTTACCGAACAAAACCGGAATCTATTGACATTACCCGAGGGCGGCTATACAGAAAGGGGAGGTAAAGTGATCAGGAATACGCCATTTAAAAGATTTGGCAATCCTGATGAATTGATCGGTGCGCTGGTATGGTTATTAAGCGATGCCTCGGCTTTTGTAACCGGTTCAATGATTTGTGTTGACGGTGGCTTCTCCATTTTTGGAGGGGTATGATTTGAATTGGTTGATTGAGTGAATGGTTGATTGAGTGAGCGGTTTGAAATGAGCTTAAACCTCCTGAATCGACAAAACAGTTTTTGAATATTTTTTTCATTCCGAAATTTATTTAACTTAATCAACCACTTAACTTAGTCAACCTAATCCACCAATTTAACATGAAAAAAATCCTGTCTTTATTAACTCTAATTGTTTTACTTTCTCTAAAAGGATGGTCACAAGGAACCACCTTGCAAATTGCCCAAAATGGTGATGCCGAATTAAAGAAATTTTCGCCGGAAAGGCTTCAGCGGATCGATAAAATGGTACAACAGTATGTCGATTCTGGTTGGGTAAAGGGAGCTACAGCACTTATCGCGCGAAACGGAAAGATTGTATACTATAACGCATTTGGCTACGCAGATGCCGAACAGAATAAAAAAATGAAAACGGATGCGATATTCCGCATCGCTTCACAAACAAAGGCTATAACCAGCGTAGCCGTTATGATGCTATTTGAAGAAGGAAAGTTTCTGCTCGATGACCCTATTTCAAAATATATCCCTGCCTTTGCTCATCCCCGTGTACTGGCGGAGTTTAACCCTAAAGATTCGTCTTATACAACTATAAACGCAACCAGGGAAATTACGATAAGAGATTTGCTTACTCACACCTCTGGTATCGATTATGCACAGATTGGCTCTAATAGTATGAAGGCTATTTACGCAAAGGCAGGCCTTCAGGCTGGCTTTGTGAGCGACAAAATATTGCTTGGCGATGCGATCAACAAACTGGGAAAACTGCCGCTTGTGCATCAACCGGGACAAAAGTTTACCTATGGATTAAGCATTGATGTTTTAGGTTACCTGGTAGAAAAACTATCAGGTGAAAGTCTTGACCGATTTTTTAAGGAAAGAATATTTGATCCGCTGGGTATGAACGACACCTATTTTTACCTGCCTCAAAAGAAGTTTTCCAGGCTTGTAGCAGTTTATACTCCTGATAAAAATAAGCAGTTAGTTAAATCGACTGCGGAAACATTTCCGGGTATTTCCTTCGATTACCCGACCGTAAATGGCACTTATTTTTCCGGCGGTGCGGGATTAAGCTCGACAATATTAGATTATGCCACTTTTTTACAAATGATGTTAAACAAAGGTGAATATAACGGGCATCGTTTGTTATCCCGCCGTACTGTTGACTTGATGATCAGCAACCAGATAGGTGAATTGAAAGTCGACAATCAATTGAATACAGGTATAGATAGATTCGGTTTAGGATTTGAAATAACCACGGAAAAAGGACAGGCTATTCTCGGGCAAACCGAAGGCTCGTTCAGTTGGGGAGGTTTTTATGGTACTACCTACTGGGCGGATCCAAAAGAACACCTGGTTTGTTTGATTTTTGCGCAGGAGTGGCCGTTTCCTCACGGTGAAATAGGAAATAAATTTAAGGCGATGGTTTACTCGGCGCTTAATTAGATTAGTTAGTTGATTAAGTTGATTTGGTTGATTCGGTGAGTAGTTGAAAAGAATCCTGAAAATCCATTAATCCTTCAATCGTGATTCAAACAGTCTCCTCTTTCTTCTGAAAACTATAATACAAATAGAACAGGGAAGGTAATATCACAAAGCTGCCTATTATTAGCGCCAGACCTAAATCGTTTATGGTAGTTTCGGGTGCGTGGTGTGCCAATAGGGATAAATTTTCTCCTCCTTTAACCATAACCAGGTTAGGGAAATGTGTATATCCTACCGATAACAAGATCATTACCACCTGGAAGGCTGCAAACACACGAATTGTTTTTTTTATCCCCCGCGATATCATCAGCCAAAGCAACACTAAAGAGACAAACGCGGCGATAACTGCCATGAGACTAACAGGGTTTCCAAATATCCAATGGGCAAGCCGGATGTTTTGCCTTTCAGCAACAATAAATACCAATCCACCAAAAACAACCGCGAGGATATTCATTTGCCAGGCTTTTCTGATAAAACGGCGAGCGTCATTATCATCATCGGCTTCGCCGATGAGGTAAATAGCAGCAAGGTAGCCACTAAGCGCAACCGTAAAAAGCCCAACGGTAACAGAGAACCAGTTTAACCAGCTAAATACATAGGCAGATAAAAAATCAGATGCGTGTATGTCAATCTGCCTTGAAACGGCACTTCCGGCTATTGTTCCTAGAAATAGCGGAGTAACAAAGCTGGAATAAACGAAGATATGGTTATAGAGATTTTGTGTTCGTTCTCCTTTTATAGCATCATAGCTTCGAAACGAAAATGCCGTCCCACGCGCAGTAATACCTAGCAGCATTATTAACAATGGAATATGCAGATAGGTGCACATGGTGCTGTAAATAAGCGGGAAGCCTACAAACATAATTACTACGGCAATAATCAGCCACATGTGGTTTGCTTCCCATATAGGCCCCATGGCCTGGTACGTTGTTTTGCGTGTGCGAGATTTGTTATCCGTTGAGGTAAAAAGTTCAATAATACCTGCGCCGAAATCAGCACCGCCTAGCAGGAAATATAATATGATGGATAAAAATAAGAATGCAATAACGATGTATAACATAATGTTAGTTTTAACGGTCGTATAATTCAGGTACCATTTTTATTTGCCTGCTTAATAAAAAGATTACCGCAAGGCTTAATGTAAAATAAATTGCTGTAAAAAGATAAAAGGTATATTGTATACCCGGCATTGGCGTAACCGCGTCAATAGTGCGCATAACCCCTTGTATTATCCAGGGCTGACGACCTACTTCGGTAACAGTCCAGCCGGCCTCCACAGCGATAAAGCCAAAGGGCGTAGCTAAAATAAACAAGTCAAGAAACCATGTTTTTGATAGCCAGCTTCTCTTTTTCCATAGTGCAACAAAATATAAAATTCCTATCAGCATCATAACAGATCCGATCGCAATCATCAATTCGAACGCGATGTGCGTTACAGTTATCGGCGGTTGATTTTGGGATGGGATTTTATCCATGCCATTAACAGGCTGCTTAAAGTCATCATTTACCAAAAAACTCAACAGACCGGGTATCTCGATACCAAACCTGACTTTCTTGTTAACCGTATCAGGTATGCCGCCAATAACCAGCGGTGAGTAGGGCTGGGTACGAAAATAAGATTCCATGGCGGCTAACTTGGCTGGCTGTCTTTTAGCCGCATTTTTTGCAGATATATCGCCGCTAAAGGGTTGCAATATAGCTGCAACCGCACCGAAAATTATGGCGATTTTAAATGCTTTGGTATGAAATGTCACATTTCTTTTTTTTGCTATCATCAACGCATGGATACCGGCCACAGCAAAACCAGTTGCGGAAAACGCGGCAATCGTCATGTGCAATGCTTCCGAAAACCAAGCGCCGTTAAACATGGCTTTTATTGGATCGATGTTTAAATATTGCCCGTTTACAAAATCAAAACCCGATGGGCTGTTCATCCACGAATTGGCCGACACTACCAAAATTCCGGAAGCAATTCCGCTCACGCCAACTAATACACCTGTAAACCAGTGAAACCAGTTATTAAACTTGTTCCAACCGTAAAGGAAAAAGCCAAGGGCGATGGCCTCAACGAAAAAGGCTACGCCTTCCAATGAAAACGGCATCCCGAAGATCGGGCCGGCGTGTTCCATAAATTTTGGCCACAATAATCCTAATTCAAACGACAAAATAGTGCCGGATACTGCACCGGTAGCAAAAAATATGGCAACACCCTTGCTCCAGGCCTGGGTGATATTTTTATAAACCGGGTTGCCCGTTTTTATCCATTTAAAATGTGATACCGCCATAAAAACAGGCATAACCATTCCAATGCATGAATATATAATGTGAAAGCCTAAGGAAATTGCCATTTGAGACCTGGCGGCAATAAAATCATTCATAGTTTATATAGGTATAAAGTATCACATTTATATAATCTTAATGATGAAGCTTGTCCCTTAAAAGTCCATAAACCCATGTACCGGCAATAGCGCTCAATAAGGTCACAATAATAACCAGATAGCCGCTTCCAATTTGAGCGAAGAGCGGGCCGGGGCAGGCACCTGTGACAGCCCAGCCAAGGCCGAATATCAAGCCCCCGTAAACATTTCCCCAGTGAAATTCCTTTTCGGGGACTTTAATCTCTTCGCCGTTAATCGTCTTAACTTGAAAGCGTTTGATGAGCAATATAGAAATCATCGCAACCACGATGGCGCTGCCGATGATGCCATACATATGAAACGCCTGCAGCCGGAACATTTCCTGTATCCTGAACCACGAAATAACTTCTGATTTTATCAGTATAATACCGAACAACGCACCGAGAATTAAATATTTAAGATTTCTCTTCATAACTGTATCAGGTAGGGTAAAATAAACCAGGTCATGATGAAGCCGCCAATCATAAAACAGCAGGTAGCTATCAGCGAAGGCCATTGAAGCGAGGCAATCCCCATAATAGAATGACCGGATGTACATCCACCGGCGTACCGTGTTCCAAAACCAACGAAAAAGCCGCCGATCACCACGAAAATAACTCCTCTGAGGGTCAATAGTTGCTGAAAGCTAAAAATGTCAGCAGGTAGTAGTCCGCTGAAATCTTTTACACCCTGTTGTTTTAGCAATAAGGTTGTTTGCGGATTTATGCTGACATGGTGTTGCCCCGCTAAAAATTGTACAGCCAAAAATCCGCCGATTACTATACCGGCAACAAAATATAAATTCCACTTCTCTTTTCTCCAGTCATGTTTAAAAAAGGCAATATTAGCAGGTATGCAAATAGCGCATATGTGTTTCAATGAGGAGGATATCCCGAATGCCCTATTACCACTCAATAACAGAGCCGGTACTATCAAGCCCAATAGCGGTCCCGCCACATACCACGGCCAGGGTTGTTTTAAAAATTCCATATAAATCGTAAAATACAATTCTTACAAATATACTTATTACTAAATTGGGCAGATGAAAAACGCAAAGAGCAATTGAAGTATAGAAATATTCTAAATAATTAACTTTTTTTATTTTCTGCGTAGGATTGTTTTTTGATAATAAAAAAATATTTATACATTTACGACGTTGTCATAAACCATTTGATTTAACCTGATTTCTTGAAACGGTCGTTAGCCATATTTCTGCTCAGTGTTCACCTGTTTTATATAGGGGGTTACTCTATATTATTTCAGTACTACATTCATAAGGCCGACACTCAAATGGTTAAGAGGATCTACGACAATAAAATCGCCGATGCTAAACTAATCGAACTAAAAATTCCGGTTCATTTTCCTACGATAACCGATTGGGACGACTATGAATTAATTGCCGGTCAAATTCAATTGAAAGACGCTTATTACAACTATGTAAAGTTGAAAATGACACGTGATACCATGTATGTCATTTGTTTACCTAATACCACCAAAACCCGCCTGGTAAACGCGAATATCATTACAGCGAAAGAAATTGCTGACGTTCCCTTAAATAAAAACAGTCATAACTCAGCTGTTAAAAAAGTTGGCGCACTTAGTGAATATAATTTGCAGGCTTTTCAGTATAATTATTCCGCGTTTGGAATATTCCTGAAACAAAGCCCCAAGCATATATCCTTCAATATAACAAGCCCATTTATTGAATCCCCGGGCAAGCCTCCCAACTTTATTGGTTAATAAACTGCTCTGAACTTGGTTCTATTTGCTGTTTTATTATAAGGCTTTATTCCTATTTGTTTTCAAGTAGTTTAAATTGATGTTACATCGATGATGTTGCATTGTAAATACAAGCTTCTTTACAGTTGATATAAAAGTTCAGTAGTTATCCATTTGCTGCCTATCGGATTATGCCATGTCTGCAACGCGGGTATTCTGATCGGTCACGTTAATCCTTTGATCCTTTTTATTTATTCATTTACATTAAAGATAATGATGAAATCTTTACTCCTGTACTTTTATAGGCACTGCATAATTATTTGCTGTTTCCTGTGTTTTTCGAAAATAGCTTGTGCACAAACCGATGCCGATGCTTTAATGATTGCAAAGAATTCGTACTGTGCCGGCCTGACGTATACCTACAATAGCTGGACAAATTATTGGGAAGGAACTTTTAAACGCGACAATGGCAATATCGGCAAGCTAAGTACCAATTCGTACACTATGGTTGGCAATTATGGCATTATCAACAGGCTGAATGTTTTATTTTCGGTGCCTTACGTAACTACTAATGCTTCTGCCGGGACATTGAAAGAGCAAAACGGTTTTCAGGACCTTACGCTTACTTTAAAGTGGCTTGCTTTTAAGCAGCCAATAGGCAGTGGTAGTTTAAATCTTTTTGCAATTGTTTCGGGATCAGTGCCATTAACCAATTACGAATCCGATTACGATCCCATGTCCATTGGTTCACACAGCAGCTCGGCCATGATCCGCGGGCTTTTGAATTACAAGATAAATAAATTTTTTGTCACCGGCGCCGCACAATTCGTGCAAAGAAGCGATATAACTATCGATCGTAACTCTTACTATACTACACAATTGATATATAGCAACCAGGTGTATATGCCAAATTCAAATAATTTCATGTTCAGTACCGGTTATCAGAGCGCCAAGATTTACGCATCTGCAAGTATTTTTAAAGCCACGACGCTTGGTGGGTTTGATATCAGAAAAAATGATATGCCCTTTCCAAGTAACACAATGAACGCTACCATGGCTGGTGCTCTGTTTAAGTATAGCTTCGGAACCGTTTCCGGCCTTGAGCTGATGGCTGCCGGTAATTATGTTTTGACCGGAAGAAATGTTGGCCAGAGCACCTCTTTCACAGGCGGTGTTCTTTATCTGTTTAACTTTTCAAAAACGAATACTAAATAATTAGCTATGAAAAAGTATATATTAAATACAATATCGCTGATAGTATTAATAACACCAGTTTTTTTAGCGTCATGTAATAAAGAGGTGGTTGATCGCACCACTTTATACCCGGCGTTAACACCTTCAAACATCGACTTAAATGCAGATACATGGAAACCGGTATTGATTACCGATCCTTCAGTATTTACAGTGCCTGCACCCGACGCAATTGCTTCACCGGCATACGTAGCGGATATTAATGAAATAAAGGGCTATCAAAATAGTTTAACCAGCGATCAGCAAGCGATTATTAACTATTGGAGGGCAGGGGCAGTATTGAGATGGAACGAAATTTTGCGCAACCTGGTTGCCAAATACAACTTACCCCCGTATCAAAATGCTGATGACAGCTATCCGGCACCAAATTCGGCCAATCCATTTGCTTACCCGCAATTTCCGTTCAGCAACCCGCCGTATGCAGCAAGAGCTTATGCGTATGTTAGCGCTGCTCAGTATGATGCGTTGATTGCGGCTTATCATTTTAAAAAATTGTATAGCCGTACTGCGCCATATAATAATGATGCTGCAGTAAAGGCACTCATACCAAAATCAGCTTTGCCATCATACCCAAGCGAAGATGCTGTAGTGGCCGGCGCTACAGTTGAGATAATGAAACTACTATTTCCTACAGAGATAGGTTACATTCAACAAAAGGCCGCTGAAGAAATGCAATACCGAATAATGGCAGGCGCAAATGTGCGCGGTGAGTGGAACGCCGGTCAGTCACTTGGTTCACAGGTAGCCACTGTTTTTGCAGCCCGCGGCCGTGCAGACAGAGCAGGCAAAGCGATAGGAACACCTGCCCAATGGGCGCTGTTGCCAAATAATGCTACTTCAAAGGGTGATCAGGCTTGGTTAAGTCTTGAAGCACCGTCAAGACCTCCGATGCTTCCATTGTTTGGTAAGGTAATACCATTTTTGTTTGATACGCTTACCGTTGTTGCAATGCGCCCAGGCTCGCCAAACCTGGCAGGTTCACCGGCGTTTAAACAGGAAGTAGCTGAAGTACTTTCTTATAGCAACAACCCCACCCGCGACAATCAGGCTTTGGTTGAGTTTTGGGCGGATGGCGTTGGTACATACACTCCGGCTGGGCATTGGAATGCGATAGCTGCAGATGAGTTTGTAAAGCAAAATTATAGCGAAGTGCGTTGGGCACGTAATTTTGCCCTGCTCAACATGGCTGAAATGGACGTTGCCATTTGTTGCTGGGATACAAAGTATTTTTATTATAACCAGCGTCCTACCCAGGCAAATCAAAATATTAAAACCTTAACGGGGATACCTAATTTTCCGGCTTATACTTCTGGCCACTCAAATTTTAGCGCGGCAGCAGCCACCGTCTTAACTTACTTACTTCCCGACAGGGGAACCAAGTTTACTGATTTGGCGAACCAGGCGGCAATGTCCAGGCTGGTAGGTGGGATACATTACAGGAGCGATGTAGAAATGGGTCTGGTAACCGGAGCTAAGGTTGGTCATTATGCGGTTGTTAGGGGAGAAACTGATGGCGCAGGTAATTAAAAATGGGTTGATTAAATCAAATAGCTTTTATAATGTTAATTAACAATACAAAAATATACTATACGCTCCGTTTTGCATCGGCCATGTGTTTTATAGGGCACGGTTCCTTCGGCATCATAACCAAACACATATGGTGTAATTACTTCGCTGTTTTTGGTATAGGTCATGACGCAGCCTACCACCTGATGCCGGTACTGGGTGTAGTTGATATTTTAATGGGAATATCTTTACTGGTATACCCAACAAGGGCGATTTTACTATGGCTAGTAACCTGGGGTGTCATAACTGCATTGTTAAGGCCGTTGTCAGGCGAGTCGTTTGCTGAAACTATTGAACGCGCAGGTAATTACGGAGTTCCAATAGCGCTTTTAATCCTGTGCGGAATTGACCGCAAAAACATCAATGGATGGTTCAAGTATGCCGGCCCCGGGGAACTTAATAATAACGAAACACTTAACAGAATCATCACCTGTTTAAAAATCGTTGTCTTTTTATTATTTATTGGGCATGGCTGGTTGAACCTGACTGAGAAAAAGGGACTTATTGCCCAATATTCATTGTTACACATATCAAGGCCAGCACAAACCGCACATTTGGTAGGAATAGTTGAAATCGCCTCAGCCCTCATAGTGTTGATCCGCCCGGTACGTCACTTTCTGCTTTTTTTATTCATTTGGAAAATGACCAGCGAGCTTTTTTACCCTCATTGGGAGCTTTTTGAATGGATTGAACGGGCCGGAAGCTATGGCGCCATACTGACACTTTGGTTTGCTTTATCATTAACCTCATCACCCAGCAGGAATATGTCACCCGCTTTATAAACATCAAACATAAATTAATCACAAAAAACCTTAAAAATTAAATATTTAAATGAAAACATCTTTACAAATACTTTTAGGAATATTCCTTATTACTCTATTGACTTATACAAACGTTTTTTCACAGGGCTGCGTAGCAATAAGGAGCACCGGCGGCCTTTGCACCATGGATGAACACCCTGATAGTTTGGCACCCCAAGGTAGCTGGCTTTTTAACGCAAATACAAGATATTACCGTTCGTTCAGGCATTTTATTGGAAAACAAGAACAAACCCAGCGCATTGCCCAGGGAACAAACGTAATAAACCATGCTTTTACCGAAGACCTTTCACTAACCCGTAATTTTGATAACCGCTGGTCTGTGGCGCTTGATATCCCGATTATATCAAACAGCCGCTCTTCGTTATATGAACATGGCGGCAAAGAACGCCACAACACTTATGCTTCGGGCGTTGGCGATATCACGGTTGTAGGTTATGCCTGGCTGTTAAACCCTGCAAAAGCTCATAAAGGAAACATACAATTGGGGCTAGGTATTAAATTTCCTACTGGTAATGACGGAGCCGAGAGTTATTTTTATAATGTTGGGCCAAATGGCTCAAAACGCCTTGGGCCTGTGGATCAATCCATACAGCCCGGTGACGGCGGGACTGGCTTAATAACCAACATAAATGCCTTTTATAATTTAACCCATAGGTTCGGCTTTTATGGAACCTTTTTTTACCTGATGAACCCGCAGAATGTAAATGGTGTATCCACCGCGCGTGGCGGAATTGCGAGTGCCAATTCGATACTTTTAACCAGCGATGTGATGAGCATACCAGACCAAATTATGTCGAGGGCCGGGGTTAGCTATGGATTTAATCACTTTGATTTCTCTGCAGGTGCACGTTACGAATGTTTACCAGTTCATGACCTTGTTGGTGGCAGTGATGGTTTCCGCAGACCGGGCTGGATATTTTCTGCAGAGCCCGGAGTTAATTACCGTTTAAAGAAATTGTCAATATACGCTGTTGTGCCGATAGCCATCATACGTGATCGTACACAAAGCGTTGCCGATATACGGCAAACAGAGAACACCGGAGTTTACACACACGGTGATGCTGCTTTTGCCGATTATGTAATAAATGTAGGACTTTCTTTGAGATTTTAATATTAGTTGGTTTATTGGTTTATCAAAAGCCGGGACTGAGAACCCCGGCTTTTATTTTTATGTTTGTTTTAAATTATTTACTTAAAAACATGAATACAGCCGACCAAAATTTTGAGGCGTTGGGCCTTAACTTGCCGCCAGCGCCGAAACCCCTTGGAGTGTACAAACCCTGCTTGATTGATGGTAATCACTTGTATCTTTCAGGCCACGGTACTGTGCAGGACGATGGCAGCCTGATCATCGGCCGCATCAACGATACTATAACCGCTGAAGAAGGCAAACTTGCGGCGAGGCAGGTGGGGTTAGCCATGTTATCGACCATAAAAACCAACCTCGGGAGTTTAAATAAAGTGAAAAGGGTAATAAAAGTGCTGGGGATGGTTAATTGTACACCCGATTTTGAAAAACATCCTTTTATTATAAACGGCTGCAGCGAATTGTTTGCTAAAGTTTGGGGTGATGATAATGGGATAGGTGTAAGAAGTGCGGTAGGCATGGGCTCGTTACCAGACAATATACCGGTTGAAATTGAAGCGCTATTTGAACTTTATTAGGACATAGGAGTCCGAAAGTCCGGAAGTTAGAAAAGTCCGAAAGATTGAGTTTTTTTCTAAAGCATTTATGATGACAAAAAATTGGTATCTTATTGATAATATCAAAGATTTAGATTCACCGACTTTGGTGGTTTTTCCTGAAAGGGTGAAACAAAACATCGCTGCACTTAAAGGGATGGTAGACGACGTGAGCCGATTGCGGCCACACGCCAAAACCTATAAAAACAAGGAAGTTACCCTATTGATGCTTGAAGCAGGTATCACTAAGTTTAAATGCGCCACGATCGCGGAGGCAGAAATGCTTGCAATGTGTAATGCGCCCGATGTTTTGCTGGCGTACCAGCCCGTAGGTCCTAAGCTTAAAAGATTTGTCCAGCTTATTTTGTCTTATCCCCAAACGGCTTTTTCCTGCCTTACTGATAATATCGCAGCAGCTACTGAAATTTCGGAAGCAGCCGAAAAAAACGAAATTCAAATATCGGTTTGTATTGATTTAAATGTTGGCCAGGGTCGCACCGGTATTTTGCCAGATAACAATGCCTTGCAGCTATATATCAACTGTGATGTGCTGCCAGGTGTTATACCAGTGGGTTTACATGCTTACGACGGACATCTTCACGATGCCGATTTTGAAACCCGCGTAAAACGTTGTAATGAGTGTTTTGAACCCGTAGCAAAACTTCAAGCTGAATTGAAAAAAATCGGTTACCCCGAACCTATTATTATTGCCGGCGGCTCTCCCACATTTCCCATACACGCAAAAAGACCAGTCATTGAATGTAGTCCCGGCACATTTGTGTACTGGGACAAAGGTTATCAGACAATATTAAGTGAACAACCCTTTTTACCGGCGGTGTTGGTAATTTGCCGTGTAATATCCCTGCCGAGCGAAACAACAGTTTGTTTGGATCTGGGGCATAAATCAGTATCGGCCGAAAATGAAATAGGTAAGCGCGTGTATTTCATTAACGCACCCGAACTGGTGATGATAGGCCAAAGCGAAGAACACCTGGTGGCGGATGCCGGCAAAGGCCATAAATATAAAATTGGGGATGTGCTTTATGGCATACCTCATCATATTTGCCCGACGGTCGCATTGTATGAACGGGTAATTACCATCGAAGAAAATAAAACAGCCGGCGAATGGAAAAACATAGCCCGCGACCGTAAAATAACTATTTGATTTGAGCCAAAAGCTAAAAGCACAAAGCTGAAAGCTGTTTTTGTTATCAGCTATCACTAAAAACATAACTTAATCAACCGCGAACTCAATCAACCTAATCAACTAAATACTATGTTCACCATCGATGCACATTTAGATTTAAGCATGAATGCTCTTGAATGGAACCGCGATTTACGCAAACCTGTGGCTGAAATAAATGAACGCGAAATCGGGTTGGATGATAAACCCGATCGCGCAAAAGGGGTAGTATCCTTACCCGAACTGCGAAAAGGTAACATTGGTTTGGTAGTAGGTACCCAGATTGCACGTTATGTTGCACCCGGAAACCCATTGCCGGGATGGCATTCGCCGGAGCAGGCATGGGCGCAAACCCAGGGTCAGCTGGCCTGGTATAAGGCAATGGAGGAAGATGGCGAAATGGTGCAGGTGAACAACCGCCAAAGCCTTGAAAAGCACATTAGTCTTTGGATGGATAGTGAATCAAACGAGCATAAGCCGGTGGGCTATATTTTAAGCCTGGAAGGTGCAGACTCAATAATAACTATAGGCCATCTTGAACGTGCCTATAATTATGGTTTACGGGCGCTTGGGCCCGCTCACTATGGTCCCGGAAGGTATGCGCAGGGTACGGATGCTACCGGCCACATGGGACCAAAAGGGCATGGATTGTTAAGGGAAATGGAACGCCTTAATATCATTTTGGATGCCACCCATTTGTGCGACGACAGTTTTTGGGAAGCGCTTGATCATTTTAACGGTCATGTGTGGGCAAGTCATAATAATTGCAGGGCTTTGGTAAATCACAACCGCCAGTATAGCGATGAACAGATAAAAGAATTGATAAGTCGGGGTGCGGTAATAGGAGCTGCTTTAGATGCATGGATGATGGTACCCGGCTGGGTACGGGGAAAATCTACTCCAAAAGGAACTAACTGCAATCTTGAGGTAATGATTGATCATATCGACCATATTTGTCAGCTCGCTGGCAATGCACAGCATATCGGGATAGGCTCAGATCTCGACGGCGCTTTCGGTCGCGAACAATGCCCTTACGATGTTGAAACAATTGCCGATTTGCAAAAACTACCTTTATTATTCAAAAAGCGCGGATATTCCGACACGGATATTGAAAACATGATGCATGGAAACTGGCTTCGCTTTTTGAGAAATGCATGGAAGTAAAAAATTATTTAAAAAGTAATTTTTTATGTTTATGCTTATTGATAAAATAAAAACCATATCTTTAAGTTAAATATATATAGCGTTTATTTATAACGTTTATAAAATAGTACGCCCCAATCTACCTGGTCTGCGGCTTTCTATTGCGGCAAATTAGTAACGAAATCTTGATAACAAAATCTTTGGCTTGAAATAATTATACTTAAGACTTTGAGATTTATACCTGAAGCTTACCAGCTTAAATAAATTAGTCAAATAATTCTAAACGTGTTTTTAATTATTATGGTTATGAGGAATATAATGCTGTTTATCAATAATGTTATCCATGCCGAGAGCCTAGCAAAGAAAGCCATGTTGATTGCCCGTCAGTGTAAGGCCAATCTCCTGCTTTGTCATGTTGTGAAAAATCCCATTAACACTGCTTTGGTAGTTCATCACGATGATGATGAATTTGATTTCGATGAGAACGACTGTTTTGATATTCAAGATCTTGCACGTCAATTGACAGCCGCGGAACAGCCACAAAACGTATTTACGCCTGTGGTTACCTGCCTGGAAATAAGTACCTTTAGTCCCCGCATCATTGATGAGGCGGTTATAAACCATAGTATCTGGCTTATGATCATGGACGAACAGCAATTAAACAAGCCTGAAAATACCCCGCTGGACGACCAGGCCTTAAAAGTGATTAGTAATATTAATTGTCCGCTGTTATTAATGCCACGTGATTTTGATTTGGGCTATTTTAATAAAATAGCCTACGCCACAGATTTACGCTATTGTGACTTAGGTGTAATAAAGTTTTTGAAAGTTTTTAACGCCCCGATATTTGTTACACATATAACAGCACCCGGCCTTCCCGGTTTGGATGAACGTTACGCGCAGGAAATACTATCCGAAGAAATCTCAACTAAAGCTAATTATGGAAAGATGTTTTTGCGGAATATAACGAGCGAAAATGTAAAAAGTGCACTTGAGGCTGTTTTGGACACCATCGAAGTTAAGATGCTGGCGTTGGTGAACAAAAAACACAAAACATTTGAACGTTTATTCGGTAATTTACCAGAACGGACACTGTCCTACCATAATCTTCCAACATTGATTTTTCCCTATTTAAACTGGTTTAACCAGGCATCATTTTACGCTTAAAAAAAGAGTCAGGAAGCAAGAGTGAGGAGCCGGGAAATGATAGGCAGGAAGTGACAATAAATGAACAATAGTAAAATTTTTTGTAAGCTATAAATGTGCGGAAAAATTCCTGTTTTCGCTTGGTAATTTTATAGATTAATCATAAAGATTATGGAGATTTACGCATAAAAAATTGCATGTCCAAAATCATAATCTCAACAAGTTTTCATGAATCCTGAGCAAACAAGATTGAAGGACCCTTCATGGAAAAAATGGGGCCCTTATATAAGTGACCGTCAATGGGGTACAGTGAGGGAAGATTACAGCGCTAATGGCGATGCCTGGAACTATATTACGCACGATATGGCCCGCAGCAAAGCCTACCGATGGGGCGAGGAAGGTATCGGCGGGATATGCGATAACGAACAATTGTTCTGCTTTGCTGTCGCCTTATGGAACAAAAAAGACCCTATCATTAAAGAGCGTTATTTTGGTTTGAGCAATCCGGAAGGTAATCATGGTGAAGACGTAAAGGAGTTATATTATTATCTTGATAATACCCCCACACATTCATACCAAAAAATGCTTTATAAATACCCGCAGCAGGAATATCCTTATGCATGGCTGGTTAACGAGAATAAGCGAAGAGGACGTAATGAACCCGAATTTGAAATTATAGATACCGGAATCTTTAATGATGACGCCTATTTTGATGTGTTTACTGAATATACCAAAAATACACCCGACGATATATTAATTAAGATTACCGTTCACAACAGGGGCAATATCGATGCACCTTTGAACGTGCTACCCACCATTTGGTTCCGTAATACGTGGGCATGGGGGTACGACGATACGCAGCCGGAGTTAACGGCCGATTCGCATGGTGTTATCGAGGTTTATCATCAGGAACTTGGCCAACTTTGGCTAAATGCTGAAGGGTCGCCGGAGCTATTGTTTTGTAATAATGATACCAATAAAAAACGCCTGTATAGTTATGACGATGGCAGGCAGTTTTATAAAGACGGTATTAATAATCATATCGTTCACGGCGCAGATACTGTTAATCCGAAAAAAACGGGCACTAAAGCAAGTGTGAATTTTGACGTTACTATTCCGGCGCGGCAAAGTACTACACTTCGTCTCCGGTTATCAAAAGATGCATCAAATGGGTTTGATGATTTTGACACCCTGTTTAATACAAGGGTAGCGGAAGCGGATAAGTTTTATGCTGATCTACAACAAGGAAATAGGAATGCGGACAGCCGTATGGTGCAGCGGCAGGCCTTTGCAGGAATGCTGTGGAGCAAACAGTTTTATTATTACGATGTTAATCACTGGCTTAATGGCGATCCCGCCGGGCCTGTACCGCCACCGGAAAGGCTACATAAAAGAAACAGCAAGTGGATGCACTTTAATACCAGGAGTATTATTTCGATGCCAGACAAATGGGAATACCCTTGGTTTGCATCGTGGGATCTTGCCTTTCATTGTTTACCCCTGGCAGCGGTTGATATGGCCTTTGCAAAAAATCAGCTTACGGAGCTAGTACGGGACTGGTATATGCACCCCAACGGACAATTGCCGGCCTACGAATGGGATTTTGGCGATACAAACCCACCGGTGCTAGCACAAGTAACATGGAAAATTTACAAAAAAGATAAGGATGCGAACAACGGGAAGGGTGATACTTATTTTTTAGAAAGAATATTCCACAAACTAATGCTCAACTTTACGTGGTGGGTAAACCGTAAGGATGACGCGGGAAATAACATTTTTGAAGGGGGATTTTTAGGATTGGACAATATAGGCGTATTCGACAGGAATGCACAATTGCCCATGGGCGAGCATTTGGAACAATCTGATGGCACGAGTTGGATGGCCATGTACTCCCTGAATTTGATGCGCATAGCAGCTGAACTTGCTATTACCGATAATGCCTACAGGGATATTGCGAGTAAGTTTTTTGAGCATTTTATTTACATAGCCGCCGCTATGGATAACCTGGGCCAAGATAAAGATGGTCTTTGGGATGAGACGGATGGATTTTTCTATGACCAGCTTCGGCTACCCGATAACAGCACACAAAAAATGCGGATAAGGAGCGTAGTTGGCTTATCACCTTTATTTGCTGCTGAAGTGCTGGATGACGACGATATAACTAAGAACCCCATATTCAGTAATCGCATGAAATGGTTTGCTGAGAACCGACCTGACTTGTCCTCGCTGGTATCTCGCTGGGCGGAGAAAAATGGGCCCGGAAAGCACCTGATAAGTTTATTGCGCGGTTACAGAATGAAGAGCCTGCTCAAATATATGCTCGATGAAAATGAGTTTCTTAGTCCGCATGGCATCCGCTCGGTTTCTAAATATCATTTAAATAACCCATATACCGTTAGTGTCGACGGAACGCAATTCAGCATTAAATATACCCCGGCGGAAAGCGATAGTGGCCTGTTCGGCGGCAACAGCAACTGGCGGGGCCCCGTATGGATGCCGGTTAATTTTTTACTAATAGAAAGCCTGCTTAAGTTTTATCAATATTATGGTAACGATTACAAAGTTGAATGCCCCACAGGATCGGGTAATTTTATGAACCTGCAACAGGTAGCACATGAGCTTTACAGCAGGATTTGCGGCATTTTTTTAAAGGACAAAGATGGCAAGAGGCCCGTGTTTGGCCAGAATGCCAAAATGCAAACTGACCCAGATTTTAAAGACTACATTTTGTTTCACGAATATTTTGACGGTGATAATGGCAGGGGAATAGGGGCATCACATCAGACTGGGTGGACCGGATTGATTGCTAATTGTTTGCAGCCATAAAATTTGCTTTTATTGAACAAATAATTACTTTTGCAAAGTCACATTTAATCCCTTCCTTAAGGTATTGTGAATTTCGGCAACCTGATCGGTTTGACGGATCAAATCTTCAATTTCTTTGGGAGACGCATTTGAAATAACGTTTGCTTTATATCGAAAGTTTGAGCCGGGATCTCCTTCAGCTCCAAAATCGCTTGTACACTCAACTTCGACTGAGTCGATGCTAAGATTTCGTTTTTTTGCTTCCCGGTACAGATCGTTACAGAAACAGGTAGCCAAGGCCATCATCAGAAGCTCGCCGCCATTGATTGATGATCCATATCCAGTGGACTTTGGTGGAATAGCAATGTCTTTAGCGTCATTGTTTGTTTGCACAAGAACCTGGTGTTGGTTGAAGCTGTTTTTAACAATAGCGGAGATATTCATTGTGAAAATTTCTTATCCAAATATAATAATTTACTGCAGTGATCATTTCCGCAACCTGTTCTCATTTTAGCATGCGAGTATCTAAAGCAATTACAAATATTTAACTCAAACTTTGAAAGCTTAATATTGTTATCTTTAATAATGCATTCATTCGGAGGGTCAGCATGATAATTACGCGGATTCTCTGTACTTTTAAAATGGCTAAACTTTCTAAACCCCTTGATTTTTTTAGTTTTAACTAACCGGAAGGGTAAATTATAAGAAACATGGACTTTAACAGACGCAAGTTTTTGCAAAGTGCGGGTTTGCTGGCGGTCGGAAGTTTGGCTTCATCAGCAATGGCCAATCATCTTAATAATTTTGCTTCCCCGCACGTTATTGGTTTACAGCTTTATACCGTTTTTGATCAGATTGATGATGATCTGAGTGGTACCTTGTCACGTATTAACGGCTCCGGTTACCGGGAAATTGAATCTACTTTTAGTAAAAGGGGATGGTATTACGGAAGGACAGCAAAGAGCTTTAAAACCATAGTATCCGACGCAGGCTTGGTATGGAAATCGCACCAGGTACCCGCCGTGCCCTTTAAAATGTTAAAAGGTTTTAAAATGCCTATGGGCGACGACGGTAAGCCGGTTGTTTTGCCGCCAATGAAAAATTTGAAGGAGAATATGCAGCAATTGGTTGATGAAGCGGCCGAAGGCGGCGTTGAATACCTGGTTTGCGCCTTCGCGCCCAATAGCACCCTGGCTGAAACTAAATCTACCATCGATCTGTTAAACAAAACCGGGGAAGCAGCAAAAAAAGCAGGCATCCAGTTTGCTTATTATAACCACGATATGGAGTTTAGGATAATACAAGGCAAAGTCCCGTATCAACTGATATTAACCGAAACAGATCCTAATAATGTCAAGATGGAGCTCGACCTGGCGTGGGCTGTCAAAGGTGGACAAGACCCTCTGGAGTTATTTAAAAACCATCCGGGCCGTTTTCCATTATGGCACGTGAAAGACCTGGATTCAAGTTATAATAATATAACGCCTGTAGGCAAAGGCATCATTGATTTCAAGAGCATATTTGAGGCCAAAGCCGCTGCCGGTATGAAACACTTTTTCGTTGAACATGATCTGTCGAAAGACCCTTTCGCCAGTATAGCAATCAGTTATAGTTACCTGACTGACAAATTAAAAGTTTAGAACTTTAATCTGCTGATAAACAATCGTTTCTAAACGCAATTCTAAAACTTATTTCTTGACAGGTACGAGTAAGGTTTAATCGCAACCCGAAGGGTTTTCACGCAATTTTTAAGCCAGGTGAAAATTGTTGAATTTTCAAGGTAATTCCTTATCGTATCGTCATTTCGGATAGCTGTAGCCATATCCCGTACGATATTTCTTAAGGGAGAGCTTTTGCTTATCGTCGTAACAATTTCTTCCAGCTGGTCGGCGTAAACAACAGCTTCGTATTCATTGTCAAAAAGCAGAACAGTGTCCTTGTTGTTTGCTTTCAGGCCTTTTGATGGTATTGGAAGATGGTAATTAATAAAGTCGGCGAAAGTTATCGGACTTTTGGTTGTTGGGGGTATACTTATACGTAACATATAATCATATTTTAGTAACTCTGAATAAACTCATCATTTCGGATAGCCATAATAATATCGCCAATTGCCCTGTACCGGGGTGTGTCTTTATCATTAGTATTATTTGACATATCTTCCAGCTCATCGGCATAAGAAATAGCCTCCTCTTCGTCCTCAAACTTCAACACAAGGGAGTCATTAACTTCAGCATTGACCCCATTTGGCGGAGGGGGTAAGTCAAAGCGCTCAAACATCGAGAAAGTCAGCTGCGACGGACCGGTTGAAGGTACACTTATTTGTAACATGTTGGTGTAATATTAGTATTACCTCTTTGTTAAATATTACTGATTTGTTAATACAATGAACACGCCAAACGTAAAGGTGTTTTAATGATTTGCAATTAAATAATGTAAAAAATAAGAAGCTTATCAAGAAACCATTCGTCAGACTGCCAAATGACATTAAGTCGTTGTGTGCTTCGTGCCTAACTTAGTGGTCTTAGTATTTAACTTCACCATAAAGTACACCAGGAAATTCACAAAGTGCGCAAAGTATTACCCCTCAAAATATAACTTTGTGAAAGAATCGCGGAGGATGAATTGAATAATTTTAATTAGTTCCAGCGATTTTACATCTTAAAAGTCGAATACTTCTATATTTTGAAATACCCCAGCCTTTCGCTACTTTAAGGCGGTAATAAATTGCCGTATCGCCTATGACAAATGCAAATACCGAACATTTAAAAAAGGTTTTAAAACCTATTCATTTATGGGCCATAGCGGTGGGTTTAGTTATATCCGGTGAATATTTCGGCTGGAACCTGGGCTGGGCAGTTTCAGGGACAATTGGGTTTCTTATCGCTACCCTGGTGATAACCTTAATGTATGTCACCTTTATATTCAGTTACACCGAATTAACCACCTCAATTCCCCACGCCGGGGGAGCATTTGCTTATGCCTACAGGGCAATGGGGCCGTTTGGCGGGCTAATAGCGGGTTATGCAACGCTAATTGATTTCCTTTTTGCCACCCCGGCAATAGCTTTCGCATTAGGGGCATATCTTCATTTTTTATACCCGCCAATACCCGTTTTAGCTTCGGCGATGTTTTTTAACGTAATATTTATTGGCGTTAATATTTTAGGAATAAAGGAATCGGCCACGTTTTCTGTATTCATAACCGTACTGGCAGTTGCCGAATTATTGATCTTTATTGGGGTAGTTTCACCCCATTTTAAAATGGACAATTTTTTAAGTAATCCAATGCCTTTTGGCTGGTCGGGGATTTTTGCGGCTTTACCATACGCTGTTTGGTTCTATCTTGCCATTGAAGGCGTTGCCATGGTGGCCGAGGAAGTAAAGGACCCAAAACGTAATATCCCGAAAGGATATATTTCAAGTTTGGCAACGCTAGTTTTTTTAGCACTTGGCGTGATGATATTTACGGGTGGTATAACCGACTGGCGTAAACTCAGCGGTCTTGATTATCCGCTGCCTGCCGCGATAGGTGTTGCTTTAGGACAAGCCAGCAGTCTTACAAAAATATTTGCAAGCATAGGCCTGTTTGGTTTAATTGCTTCTTTCCATGGCACCATCTTGGCATCATCCCGGCAGGTATTTGCAATGGCGCGGAGCGGTTATTTGCCCAGGTTTTTATCGGGTGTAAGTCATAAATTTAAAACGCCCCATTGGGGTATAATAGCAGGCGGGCTGGTTAGTTTCGCCGCCCTTTTAACGGGCACCACAAGCCAAATTATCGTACTGTCGGTTATGGGAGCAGTTTTAATGTATATGATGAGTATGATCAGCCTGTTTATATTACGTAAAAAAGAACCGCATTTAAACCGGCCATTTATTTCGCCTTTTTACCCGGTATTTCCGGCAATAGCAATGGTTATATCGGCAATTACTCTTTTTGCGATGATGTATTACAATTTTAAACTAAGCCTTTATTTTTTTACAGGATTGGCTGCTGTGATAATTTTATTTGTGCTGATGGGAAAACATAAAGTGAAGCTAATAGAAGAAAATATGATTACACCGATTGTTGAGTGATTCCACCGATTAAATTTATTCCATTGCTATGGTTCTGACGCTATAATCTTTCAGTCATGTACAAGTTTACCGTTCGTAACATTACTTACCGCTTTGATGACCTGAAAACGTTACTGGCAAAGGCATCGCCATACCGCACCGGCGATGTACTGGCAGGCGTTTGTGCAGAAAGCTACGAGGAGAGGGTTGCCGCACAGATAGCATTGGCAGATATACCGTTAAAAACTTTTTTGAACGAAGCTATTATTCCGTATGAGCTGGATGAAGTAACAAGATTGATTATTGACGATCATGACGCAGGCTCATTTAACTTAATAAGCAATTTAACTGTTGGTGAGTTTCGTGACTGGTTGCTAAGTGATGAAACGGATAATTCTGTTTTAAAAAGTATTGAGGCTGCCGTTACACCCGAGATGGCGGCCGCTGTATCAAAATTGATGCGCAATCAGGATTTAATTGTCGTGGCAAAAAAATGTGAAGTAGTTACCCGTTTCCGGGATACTATTGGATTGAAAGGGCATTTCTCAACCCGTTTACAGCCCAACCATCCAACAGATGATCCAAAAGGTATTGCGGCCAGTATGATTGATGGCTTGCTTTATGGAAGCGGCGACGCGGTGATCGGCATTAATCCGGCCACGGATAGCCCTTCTGTTGTGATGAATTTGTTGAAACTGATAGATACAATAAGGCAGCAATTCGATATTCCAACGCAATCGTGCGTGTTGAGCCATATTACCACCACTTTGGAATTGATTAATAAGGGCGCACCTGTCGATATTTGCTTTCAATCAATAGGCGGAACAGAACAAACCAATAACAGTTTCGGTGTCAGTATCGCCTTGCTTGATGAGGCCTGTGAGGCAACATTATCTCTTAACCGAGGAACCGTCGGAAACAATGTGATGTATTTCGAAACGGGCCAGGGCAGTGAGCTTTCCGCAAACGCCCACCACGGCGTTGACCAGCAGACATGCGAAGCGAGGGCCTACGCTATCGCACGAAAATATAAACCGCTGTTGGTTAACTCGGTTGTGGGCTTTATAGGGCCTGAATATTTATATGATGGCAAGCAAATTATCCGGGCTGCCTTAGAGGATCATTTTTGCGGTAAATTGCTTGGTTTGCCTATGGGGATCGATATTTGTTACACTAATCACGCCGAAGCCGATCAGGATGATATGGACAACTTGCTTACGTTACTGGGTGTGGCTGGTTGTAATTTTATAATGGGGATACCCGGTTCGGATGATATTATGCTCAACTATCAGTCCACTTCGTTTCACGACGCTTTATACCTAAGAAAAGTTTTGGGTTTGAGACCCGCGCCAGAGTTTGAACAGTGGCTGATAAAGCAAGGGATTAATAATTCGAATTCCACGAATGAAAATGAATTGCACAAATTTGTTGGGAAGCTTGATAAATTATTAAAATAAAAAAATGTTGATAATAAAACCAGACCCATTAGTTACTCTAAAGAACTTTACCGCTGCCCGTATCGCTATAGGACGTACGGGTGCAAGTATACCGCTAAAGGAATCATTGGACTTTAAACTGGCGCATGCGCATGCGCGCGACGCTGTTTATTCAGTTTTGGATATTGATGGTTTATCAAGTGATCTGAAAGCCTTTAATTTACCGGTTTTGCATCTGCAAAGCAATGCAATCAACCGCCAGAAGTACCTTAAACGTCCTGATTACGGACGGCAATTAAGCGAAGACTCTTTATTATTATTAAAAGATTGTTTAGCGGAAGCTGATGTTGCTATCATTATAGCCGATGGGCTTTCAGCAATAGCGGTCAATGAAAATGCCTATAAACTGTTAAAATTGTTGATCCCCGTGCTAACAACGTCGAAATTGACAATTGCACCAATATGCCTTGTAGAACAGGGGAGGGTAGCCATTGGAGATGATATAGGAAACGCTTTAAACGCCCGGTTTTCGATAGTATTAATAGGCGAACGCCCCGGTTTAAGCGCTGCCGACAGTATGGGAGCTTATCTTACCTACAAACCACAACCGGGATTGACCGATGAATCGAGAAATTGTATTTCAAACATAAGGCGACAGGGATTAACTCACAAATCCGCCGCTGATAAAATTTTTTACTTGATCAACGAGTCATTCAAAAGAAAACTCTCCGGAGTAAAACTAAAAGATAACGCCGGGTTCCTTTAACCTGTTAATTCAACATCAGCCTTTTACCTTTCCCCCTTCACTCTACTTTTCACCTTCAGCTTTCACTTCTGTAATACTACCATTAAATGAAATAGCATCGCGATTGCTGCTAAGCACATGTAACGATGCGTAACCATCGGACGAGATATTGAATGTCAACTGATCAACATTTCTCCAATCGGTCATGTTTTTATCTTTCGGTTTTATCATAACGTTCCAGTTGCCTTTTTTACTTTGCGTAGGGGCATAACTAAAGCTTTTGCTGGTGAATTTTATGCCTCCATCTGAAGAACCCGGGTTAGGAGCCATGTGTGACACTCCATAATAAGGGAGGAAGGCAGTTACATCACTCCTGGTAACTTTTAAATCATAGGGTGACGACAGCTGTTTTTGGCCGCCTCTTTGTGGGTTAGCTGTAGTAGCTTCAAAAACAAAACTTGTGTCCTTTACCATTTTGGCTACTGCAGCGGCCTTGGCTGCTTTCTTATCTGCTTTTGTGCTTTGGGCGTTTACCGTATTTAAACCGACGGCGATTGCAACAAATAAAAATAACCTGATTAATGCTTTCATAATTAATGCTTTAATCAAATATAAGGTTAAATTTTTTTCGAATAAATAAAAATTAGAAAGATTTTTAACTAAGAAAGCCGCCTTTTTCAAAGCGGCTTACCTATAAAGAGTTTCAGTAAATTATATTAAATTAACACTGCGGTTAACAAATTCGGTTAGTTCGGCGCCGGTCAATAGGCCCTGGCTAAGCAATGCAAGGTCGAACGCCTGTTTAGATAGTTGCGTTTGTACTTCCTCATTTTCTTCCTGTGCAATACGGCTTATCAATTTATGGTTACCGTTAACTATTACTTTATAGTTATCAGGCATGCTACCGTAAAAGCTCATGCCGCCGCCCATAGCAGCCATCTCTTTCATCCGGCGCATAAACTCGTCCATGGTTACGGTTACCGGCAATTCGTCAGGGTTCAAACTTTCAATTTCAACTTTAAAAGCTGGCTTATTGATAGCCTTATCGAAAATAACTTTTACCTTATCTGATTGCTCTTTTGTTAGAACGTGCTCAGGCGCATCTTCTTTCTTAATCAGTTTATCAGCGACATCCGCGTCAACACGTTTGAATGATGTATTTTCGAGCTTATGTTCCAGGTTACCGATAAAATGATTATCGATAGGGGAGTTCATCAACAAAACATCATAGCCTTTTTTATTTGCCGATTGTATAAAAGCGTCCTGTTTATCAGGATCGTTGGTGTATATGTATACAAGCTTGCCGTCTTTGTCGGTTTGTTCAGGCGCTACTTTGTCCTTATATTCGGTTAGGGTAAAGTTCTCCTTTTTTGTGTTTGTCAACAGCACAAAATCTTTGGCCTTATCATAAAACTTATCTTCGCTTACCATGCCGTATTTCACAAATAAGCCAATGTCGGTCCATTTTTCTTCATATACCTTACGGTCGGCCTTAAATAAGTCTGCCAATTTATCAGCCACCTTTTTGGTGATATAGCTATTGATCTTTTTGACATTGCCGTCGGCCTGTAAAAAGCTTCTCGATACGTTCAACGGAATATCAGGTGAATCAATAACGCCATGCAACAGCATTAAAAATTCGGGAACAATATCTTTTACTTCGTCGGTGATAAATACCTGGCGCGAGAAAAGTTTGATCTTATTACGCTGAATTTCGAAATCGTTCTTAAGTTTTGGGAAGTATAAAACACCGGTTAAATTGAACGGATAGTCAACATTGAGGTGTATCCAGAATAGTGGGTCTTCCGAAAAAGGATAAAGCTGTTTGTAAAAATTCAGGTAATCCTCATCTTTCAGGTCAGCAGGTGCTTTAGTCCAGATCGGGTTGGTATCATTAATGATATTATCAATCTCAATTGATTTATATTTCGTTTTGCCCTCATCGTCAACACCGTCTTCTTCTTCCTGTGTAGTTGAGCCAAATTTGATTGGCACTGGCAAAAACTTACAATATTTATCAAGAATTTCCTGTAAGCGGCTCTTACTCAAAAACTCTTCATTGTCTTTATTTACATGTAAGGTTATTTCAGTTCCTCTTTCAGCAAGATTTCCTTCGGTGATTTCAAATTCGGTACTGCCATCGCAAACCCAACGGGCTGGTTCAGCGCCTTCCTGGTACGATAAAGTCTGTATCTCAACGCTGTCAGCAACCATAAAGGCAGAGTAAAAGCCCAGGCCAAAACGCCCGATAATTTCATTGGCATCTTTGGAGTCTTTGAACTTCTCCATAAACTCTTCGGCGCCCGAGAAGGCTATCTGGTTGATGTACTTTTTAATCTCTTCGGCGGTCATACCCAAACCATGGTCGCTGATTGTGATGGTTTTTGCCTTCTCGTCAAACGCAACTTCTATTTTTAATTCGCCAAGCTCACCATTATATTGTCCTAATGAACTAAGTCGTTTTATCTTTTGGGTAGCATCCACTGCGTTTGATACCAGCTCGCGCAAAAATATCTCGTGGTCCGAGTATAAAAATTTCTTAATTATCGGGAAAATGTTTTCGGTATGGATCGAAATTGTGCCTTTCTCTTGCATAATCGTATTGATAGTTATGATTAAATGTTATTTCGAAACGCATGCATCAATGGGCGTTCCAAAAGGGGTAGGGTTGACAAATTGGCAGGTTGGGAGGGGTTGGAATTGTTGTAAGGATTGTAAAAGTTGGAGTAGTCACAGAGGTTGTAAGTGTTAAAAGAATCAACCCTTTTACAATATTTGCAAATTGTCCAATAGTTGATTAAACAGCATCTTTAATTTCTCAACTGTTCCCATATCGGTGATCTTCCCATCACTATCCATTTTTGAACGTATGAAGGGAATTAACAAAGTGGTATCCTTAAGCAAATTTGCGTTTAAAGCGCCCAATATTAACAACAATGCCGCATGAGCATTTTCTCCCCCGGTTGATGCGGTGATCAGTGCCATCGTTTTGTTGTCCAGCGAACCACTCGAAACCGTCCAGTCGAGCGCGTTTTTCAACGTACCTGGTACGCCATAGGCGTATTCAGGTGTGCAGATGATGACGGCGTTAGCTTCAGCTAATAATTGCCGGAATGTGCTTACTGTGACAGGTGGGTTATCGTTATCCAAACCCGGGTCAAAATGTGGTATCTGCGCTAGTCCATCGTAAATGTTATACTCCAAACCGGCGGGTGCCAATTCACCCAAAAAACGTAGAATAGCGTGATTCGATGAGCCTGCACGTAAACTACCAGGAATAGCGAGGATTTTCTTTGGTTGCATGGATTGCATTTAAAATTTGGTGAAATGCAATTTTACCTTTTATGTTTTGTTTATAATTTGGTGGTCGGAAAAATGATTATTGGTTGACTGTCGGTTTACGGGCAAATGGAATCTTTTCGTCCTAAAAATCCCCGTTCAAACAACCTCACATCCCCGCCGGACTAAACTGCAAAATAAAAGAGGAGCCTACCCCGCTTGTGGATTGCACCTGGATGTTGCCTTTGTGTAGCAACATAATCTGTTTGCACAAGCTAAGCCCTATGCCGCTCCCGCTTTTGCGCGTGCTGAAAAATGGGATAAATATTTTATCAAGCAACTCGGGTGGCATACCCATACCATTGTCCGTCACTTTTACGAGCGTTTTATTGTTGCTTTGGATTTCGGCTGAAAGCGTAAGGCGCGGTTTTTCCCTGTCTTTTACAGCCTCAACCGCATTTACCATTAAGTTAATAAGCACTTGTTCAATCAGGTTTATATCGGCTTCGATTGAAAGAGTTGGGTCGCGAAGAATAATTTCCAGCTCGATGTGTTTCTTTTCGAGGGTTGGCCGCATCAGGCTGTTAAGCGTCTCGAAAAGATTGCGTACCAATATTTTGGTTAAATCGAGTTTAGTGATTTTGTTAAGGCTCCGGTAGCTTTCCGTAAATTTCAACAGGCCCTCGCTTCTGCGTTTTATCGTGTCGATACCGAGCTCCAGATCCTCCAGCTGACTGCTGCCTACACTGTCAGCAATTTCTGGGCTTTGTAGCCTGTTTTTTAAGGTATCCGCAAGAGAAGAAATCGGCGCCACAGAGTTCATGATCTCGTGGGTCATAACGTTAAGCAATTTTTGCCAGGCTTTTGATTCCGTCTCATCCAAAGCTTCACTCACATTTTGGAAAGCGACAAGTTTGTACACTTTATCATCGCTGCGCAGTACACTTGCCGTCACCAAGATTTTTATCAGTTGCTGGTTACGGGTCATCGTGACAATTTTGCTGTCGCCCGGCTTCAGTTTAATAATTTCCCTGTACAAACCCTCCTCCCGCTTTTCCAGTGAATGAATGGTCTTCAAATAAGGTACACCTATCAACTGTTTAAAAGCTTCATTTATCCAGCCTGTATCGCCGTTATCCTGCTCGTACGAAAGTATCCCGGTGTCTACCAGTTCCAGGATCTTTTGCAAATAATGGTATTGCGTTTCCCGCTCGCGGCTAATCAGCTTAAACGTGGTATTGATTTCGTTAAAGCCCTTGCGAAGCGGTTTTAGTTCGTTTGGTGCTTTCCGGACGTCGAAATGACGCGAAAAATCACGGTAGTGTATCGATTCTACAAACTGGCTCACCTCATCCTGCGCCTTTTTCTGAAACCTAATCAGGTCCATTACCTGGTATATTACCAGCGGAACGGTGATTGCTAAAAACAAAAGTTGTCCCTGTACCACCAAAAATGACGTTGCAGTAAGTGTAATTAAAAGTAAAACTACGCGCAGCACCAGCCGCCATTCATATCGGTTAAATATCATATTTGCTTAGTCTGCGGTACAGGGCGGTACGGGTTAATCCAAGTTCTTTAGCGGCCCTTGTTATATTGCCGTTGTGCTTTTCAATTACACGAAGGATGGCATTTTTTTCCATCGTGCTTAAAGGGACGTTATCGTCATCAATAACAATATCCGCCTGTGTTTCCAGTATCGAAAATATAAGGTCGTCGACCTTTAGCAGAGACTCATCAGCCATTATTACCGCCCTTTCAATGGTATATTGCAGTTCCCTTACGTTGCCGGGGTAATTATATGCTTTTAGCTTTTGCAATGCTGCGGCGTCAAAATCAACCGCATTCTTCAGGTATTTGCCGGCGTAAAGTTTTGCGAAATGACGGGCCAGAATCACGATATCTTCATTGCGTTTTCGCAGCGGCGGCATGTTAATTTCCACAGTGTTTATACGATAAATTAAATCCTTGCGAAAACGGCTTTCGTTTGCAAGCTCGTACAATGGCAGGTTGGTAGCGCAAATCAGGCGAATGTCTATATCCATCGCCTTATTGGTGCCTAGTCTGGTTACCTGGCGATTCTGTAAAACGGTTAATAACTTCGCTTGCTGCTGCAATGAAATATTGCCGATCTCATCCAAAAACAACGTACCGCCGTGAGCATCCTCGAACCTGCCCGACCTGTCTTCCCTCGCATCAGTATAAGCCCCTTTTTTGTGCCCGAACAGTTCACTTTCAAACAAAGTGTCAGTCAACGCGCCAACATCGACTTTTACAAAAGGCTTATCCGCGCGTAGTGACCGTTCATGAATTGCCTTTGCCATCAAATCCTTGCCGGTACCGTTTTCGCCCAAAATCAGGATGTTGGCATCTGTGGGAGCGATTTTATTCACCTTATAGAATATATCCTGCATCACATCCGATTCACCTAATATGGAGGTATCCCCTGCTGTACTCTTTACCGACGATTTGACTGTTTTAACGCCTTCTTTTTTGTCGAGCAGTTCCCTTATGGTTCCTATCAGTTTTTCGTTATGCCATGGCTTTACAATAAAATCATTGGCACCCTCTTTCAATGAGCGCACGGCCAGGTCGATATCGCCATACGCTGTGATCATTATTACGCAAACGTTTGGTCTCCATTCTTTTATTTTGTGCAGCCAGTACAAACCCTCGTTGCCGGTGTTAATGGCGCTGTTAAAGTTCATATCGAGCAAAACAATATCTACCTCGTTGCGCTGAAGCAGCCAGTTTATATTTTCGGGGTTCTTTTCCGTTATAACTTCCTGAACTTCTGTTTTCAGCAAAAGTTTAACAGCCGTAAGTACATCCGGATCATCATCAACAATTAAAACAGTAGCTTTTTTTAATATCATCCTTTTTAGTTCATTAGTTCACAGGTTTCATTAGTTCATTGGTCGTTTTCGGATTAATCCACTCTGTCAATAATAGCATATTTAATTATATTTATTCACAAACGTTACTAATATTGGTATGAACATTAATCATTTAACAAATATATACCAATGAACTACCGCGTGCCGCCTAAGCTTTAGCGGTGGCGCAATGAACCAGTGAACCAATAAGCCACTTGAACCAATGAACTAATTTACGTTCCTGATGCAACAATTTTTATGCTAAAAGCGTCAGGTATAAAGCTATTACATATAATTGATTGGCTATGAACTATGAACTATAAACCATTAACTTTAACTAATGAATTAATGAACCAGCAAACTAAAAGGCCATTGTATCATAAACGGACACTTGCTGTAACAGAAGCGAACGCCCTGAACTTGTATTTTACATTTAAGCTATTGAAAAACAGCTGTTTAATTTGTGGCATATCTTTTTATAACGATTAACCAAAATATATAAAAATTACTGTGGACAGAATAATTGAAAAAAGAACCTGGAGTACCAAACGACTATTAACCATCGCCGGTATAACCGGTATTGTTTTACTAATTGCAGGAAGCATTTATTTTACATCGGGCAAAAGCAAGCTTGATGTTGATACCGAAAGATTAACTATAAGCACAATTACAAAAGGCCCGTTCCAGGAAAATATTCCTGTTAATGGCGTGGTGATGCCGCTTACTACCATTTTCCTCGATGCTACCGATGGCGGGCGTGTAGAACAGAAATATGTTGAAGATGGCGCTATTCTTAAAATAGGTGATCCGATCATCAAATTGTCTAACACCGATTTGGAACTGAGTTTAGCTAATGAAGAAACAGCTGTTTATGCCAATCAGACACAGATGCAGATTTCGCATAACCAGGCACAGCAAAATACGATTACTAAACTGAATAACATGGCCGACGTGGATGTGGCCTTTAAAGAAGCTGAACGGGTTTATAAACTGGACAAAGATCTCTATGCGAAAAAAGCTATTGGCATGCAGGAGTTTCAATCGTCTCAAAATCAATACCAATATCAATTGAGTCGCAAAAAATTGGCCATGCAGATATTGCAACAGGATACAGTCATAGTTAAGCAGCAGGATAGTCAGACAAAAGAGCAGTTTGCCCAAATGAAAAATACGCTCGACCTGCTGAGAAAAAAGGTAGATGCGCTAACAGTGAGGTCGCCTATTGCGGGCCAGCTAACCTCTTTTGATGCAGAGATTGGCCAGAACAAAAACAAAGGCGAACACTTGGGCCAAATTGACGTAGCGTCAGGATTCAAGGTTAGAGTAGGTGTAGAAGAGCATTATTTATCACGTGTCTTTACGGGGTTAAAAGGCGATTTTCAGTTTGCTGATAAAACCTATAAGCTGGTGATAAAGAAAGTATTTACCCAGGTGGTTAACGGACAGTTTAACGTTGACATGTATTTTGTAGGCGACGTGCCAAAAGGAATAAGAAAAGGACAAACCTTACAGGTACGCTTATTCCTGAGTGATGAAACAACAGCGTTGTTATTACCTAAAGGCGGTTTTTACCAACAAACAGGTGGTAACTGGATATTTAAAGTAAGTGAAGACGGTAAGAAGGCATACAAAGCCGATATTCAGATAAACAGGCAAAGCCCTGATTATTATGAGCTTACATCCGGTTTAAAAGAAGGCGACAAAGTAATAACTTCAAGCTACGAAACGTACGGAGACATACAGGAACTGGTGCTAAAGAAATAGAGTCAAGAACCAAAGATCAAGAAACAAGAAATATAAATCAATAAATAAAAAAGAATTTACCGATTCAATAAATCACTAATTAACTGACATGATAAAAATTACAGATCTAGAAAAATTTTACCGTACCGAAGAGGTAGAAACCATTGCTTTGAACAAGCTGTCAATTGAAGTTAAAACCGGCGAGTTTGTAGCCATCATGGGCCCTTCTGGTTGTGGTAAGTCAACTTTGCTTAATATTTTAGGTATGCTTGATGATCCCGATGAAGGCAGCTATGTTTTTAACGGTGTTGAAGTGGCTCATTATACTGAGCGTAAACGTGCCGATCTGCGCAAGCACAATATTGGCTTCGTATTCCAAAGCTTTAACCTGATAGATGAGCTTACTGTATTTGAAAATGTGGAACTACCGTTGATATACACCGGTGTCCCATCTGCTGAACGCGTTAAAAGAGTAGAAGAAGTGCTCGACAAAATGCAGATAATGCACCGTCGCAATCACTACCCGCAACAACTATCAGGTGGTCAGCAGCAGCGTGTGGCTATTGCCAGGGCTGTTGTAAATAAACCAAAACTAATACTTGCGGATGAACCCACAGGTAACCTGGACAGTACCAACGGTAACGACGTTATGGAATTGTTGACTGATTTGAACGAACAGGGAACAACTATCATCATGGTTACGCACTCTGAACATGATGCCCGTTACAGTCACCGCATCATCCGCCTGCTGGACGGCCAGACAGTAATGGAAAATATAATGATATAATGATGGTTCATAGCTGATGGTTCATGGTTCATAGTTTGCTGAAAAAACTAATTAGCAACAACCCACAAATGAACCACTAAACAGTGAACTAACCTGTCACAAAAGAAAGTTTAAGTAAGTTAATAAGTGCCTCTGCTAACCTCCTCCTAATTGGAGGGGTTAGCTTGAGTGTTGCTTATACTTTGAGTCCGAAAGTCGAAAAAGTCCGGAAGATGAAAAGCAGTTTTATGGATTGAAGATTTGGGAAATATCACTAATTAACTTAAAACAATTAAAAAGTCTCCCCAACCGGGAGAGATTTGGAGGGGGCTTAACAAGAGAGCTAATAAACCAAACGTCATGATAAAAAACTTAATTAAAACCGCATTCCGTAATCTTTTAAAAAATAAAGGGTTCACTATAATAAATGTTTTAGGATTGGCATTGGGGCTTGCAACTTGTATGCTTATTGTTTTTTATGTATTTGACGAATTAAGTTACGACAGGTATAATGTTAAAGCCGATCGCATATTCCGGGTAAACAATGATATAAAATTTGGCGGCAATACAAACTCTTATGCCGTTTCGCCGGCGTCTATGGCCGCGGCTTTAAAGAGTGACTTCCCCGAAATAGAACAGGTTGCAAGATTCAGGACGCTTGGCGGAAGCCAGGTGCGGAAAGGCAATCAGAATATCGAGGAAGATATGATGGTATTTGCCGATCCATCGATTTTTGATGTTTTCACTCTTCCAATGATCGATGGCGATCCGGCAACCGCCTTAAAAGAACCTCATTCGATAGTTGTTAACGAAAAGATCGCAAAAAAATATTTTAACCGCACTAACGTTGTCGGTCAGGTTCTGACCTTTAACGACACCGCCCATTACAAGATAACCGGCGTAATAAAGGATATCCCCAAGCAGTCACATTTTAATTTCGATTTCTTTATTTCAATGCCAACCCTTGCCGAAAGCAGGGATAATTCCTGGCTTAACTCTAATTTTAATACTTATTTAGTGCTAAAACCGGGTACGGGTTATAAAAAACTGGAATCAAAGCTTGATGAATTTTATAAAAAACATGCGGGACCACAATTGGAAAGCGCACTTCATTTAAGCTTTTCCAACTTTGAACAGGCAGGTAACTATATCAGGATTAACCTGACACCTGTCAAAAAAATTCATCTCGAATCTAATCGGGTTGCAGAGATGGGCGCTAATGGCGACGTCAAGACCGTTTATATATTCTCGGCAATAGCCATATTTATATTGTTGATTGCCTGTGTTAACTTTATGAATCTTTCTACAGCACGTTCATCAAACAGAGCAAAAGAAGTGGGTGTGCGCAAGGTTCTGGGTTCACCACGTAAATACCTGATCGCACAGTTTTTAATTGAATCAATCCTTATAACCTTAGTTGCCGCCATCATAGCATTGCTGGCAGCATGGTTACTGTTGCCGGTATTTAATCAAATGTCTGGCAAAGAATTAGCGGTTACCCCCAAAATTATCAGCTGGTTATTGCCTTTTTTATTGGTGATTATTATTGTGATTGGCTGCCTGGCCGGGTCATATCCCGCTTTCTTTCTTTCCGGCTTTCAGCCAATCGAAGTACTTAAAGGGAAACTAACAGCAGGTTTTAAAGGTGGATTTCTTCGCAGTTTCCTGGTGGTATTCCAGTTCGCTATCTCAATTTTCCTGATAATAGGTACCCTGGTGATTTACAACCAACTAAAATATATTCAAAGTAAGGACCTTGGGTACAATCGCGACCATGTATTATCAATATCAAATGTTTATTCGCTTGGCAACGCAGCCAAAACATTTAAACAGGAGGTTAAGCGTTTGGCGGGGGTTAAAAATGCCAGTATTGGAGATGCATTGCCTACATGGAACTACGGAAATAGCACCACCATGTTTAAGGACAAGGTGATTGATCAAAAAAGGGCATTAAGCACACAATACTGGGGTATTGATGAAGACTATATAAACACGCTTGGAATAAAGATGATAGCCGGAAGGAATTTCTCCAAGGAGATGCTTACTGATTCCGCAGCAATGATTATCAACGAGGCTGCTGCTAAGTTGCTTGGATATACCGATCCGTTGAATCAAATACTTTATGTACCCCAGGACAACCTGGCTAAAATTACCAAAGGCTACCACATCATTGGCGTGATAAAGGATTTTAACTTCAAATCGCTGAGAGAAAATGTAACGCCTTTAGCATTTTATCTTAACCAAAGAGGCGGTGCCTTCAGCGTGCTCATTAATTCGTCAAATATTCCGGGATTGTTATCACAGATAAAAAGCAAATGGAAAGCAGTAGCACCTAACCAGCAGTTTGGTTATTCATTTATGGACGACGATTTTAATAACATATACAATACAGAACAACGTACCGGGAAGATAGCTGTTGCATTCACTTCACTGGCTATAATCATAGCCTGCCTCGGTTTGTTTGGCCTGGCAGCTTACGCGGCAGAACAGCGCACAAAAGAAATCGGCATCAGGAAAATATTAGGCGCCAATGTTTCTACCATTGTTGGCATGCTTTCAAAGGATTTTATCAAGCTGGTTCTAATCGCAATAGCATTTGCAACGCCTTTAGCGTGGTGGGCTATGCAATCGTGGTTTTTGCAGGGCTTTGCCTACCGCCAAAATATTCAGTGGTGGATAGTTGTAGCCGCCGGTCTCGCGGGGATAATTATTGCCTTTATTACCATTAGCTTTCAGTCGATAAAGGCGGCGTTAGGTAATCCGGTTAATAGTTTGAGGAACGAGTAGGAGAGTTCGCAGTTTTCAGCAAGCAGTTTGCAGTCGAATATTATTAGGGAAGTCACCAATGAACTAATAAACAAGTGAACCAATAAACAAATGCCATGTTTAGAAACTATTTAAAAATTGCTTTTCGCAACCTTAAAAAAGACAAACAGTTCACTTTGCTGAATGTGCTGGGCCTTTCTGCGGGTATTGCCTGTACTTTGCTCATTTATCTGTGGGTACATGATGAAATGAGCTACGATAAGTTCTTTGAAAACGATAGTCAGATTTACCAGGTGATGGAGCATCGCAAAAGTCCCACACAGGGCATTTTGCTTTCTGATGAATCTTCGGGTCTTGTAAGCGAAACACTTGTTATGCAAAATCCCGAGGTGGTTTATGCTTCACCATTGGCTCCGCCGGACTGGTTCCAAAAATTCACCCTTACTTCAGGGGATAAAAATATTAAGGCTTTGGGTCAATATGCGGGTAAAGATTATTTCAATATATTCTCGTTCAAAATGCTGCAAGGCAACAAGGCAAATGTACTTGCTGTCAAAAATTCTATCGTAATTTCCGACGAACTGGCAAATAAGTTATTCCATACAACCTCAAATGCAATCGGGAAAGTAATTAAGTTTCAACACGATCAGGACTTTTTCGTATCGGGCGTTTTTGAAAAGGTGCCATCTCATTCTTCACAACAGTTTGATTTCGTATTGTCGTTTGATTACCTGGCAGATATCCCCGCGCAACATTGGGTTAAAACCTGGGGCAATGACGGCCCGCATAATTTTGTAGTACTTAAAAATGGCACTGACGTTGCAGCGTTTAACAGAAAGATTGCCGGATTGAAACAAAGAAATAGCAGTGATACCACCACCACGATATTTGTTACAAAATTTTCTGACGTTTACCTTCACGACACTTTTAATCACGGCACCAGAACCGGAGGTAAGGATGCATATGTTAAGTTATTTTCGCTTATAGCCATTTTTATATTGGTTATAGCCTGTATTAACTTTATGAATCTTTCTACCGCTAAAGCATCAGGAAGGATGAAAGAAGTCGGCATTAAGAAAGTTGTAGGAGCTGGCCGCAGTAATCTGATTCTTCAGTTTCTGTCGGAGTCTGTGCTACTGGCAGTATTTACTACGGTCATTGCCGTTGGCATAACCTGGCTTTTGCTGCCACAGTTCAATCAATTAACCGGGAAGAGCATTATACTGCATTTTGATATTTCGTTTATACTGATATTGTTGCTGATTGCGGTTTTTACTGGTTTGATATCCGGAAGTTACCCGGCGTTGTATTTATCCAAATTCAATCCATTAGCTATTTTAAAAGGCAAGTTAAAAACGTCACTTTCGGAAGTTATTGCCCGTAAAGGATTGGTGGTATTTCAGTTCACACTTTCCTGTATGCTCATTGTCGCAGTGCTTGTGGTTTATAAACAAATACAATATATACAATCCACCTCAATAGGTTATACTAAAGACAATGTTATACGGATCGATTCGGAAGGTAAATTAGCGGGGAACGAAGACAACTTCGCTTCTATGCTTAAAAATATCCCGGGCGTGGTAAATGCAAGCTTTACCCAACACAATATAGTCGGTCGTAATTTCGCCACTGGCGATCTTAGTTGGGATGGTAATGTTGCTGCTAATCAGGCTATTTTTTTCGAGGGTTTTTTTGGTGGGTATAATTTTATCGAAACCCTGGGCATGCAAATGGCGGCAGGGCGATCTTTCTCAAAGAATTATGGTGCCGAATTCAACAAAGTCATATTAAATGAAACTGCCGTCAAAATTATGCAGTTGAAAGACCCGGTTGGAAAAACTATAAGGGCTGATGGAGGTACATACCAGGTAATAGGAGTAGTTAAAGATTTCCATTTCGAATCATTACACGAACAGGTAAAGCCCTCGTTTATTATGCTTGCGGGCGGGAAAAGTCCTTACTATAAAATGATCATAAAAATCAAGGCAGACCATCAACAAGCAACTATCACGCAAATTAAACAGTTGTACGAGTCGTTCAATCCCGGATTTCCATTTGCATATAATTTCCTTGATCAGGCTTATCAAAAACAGTACGAAACAGAAACAAGTGTTTCTACATTATCCGAATATTTTTCAATTCTCGCTATTCTGATTTCTTGTTTAGGACTTTTCGGCCTTGTTGCTTTCACGGCACAAAAAAGGCAGAAGGAGATTGGCGTACGCAAAATAATTGGTGCTTCAGTCAATAGCATAATCTGGATGCTGGCTACCGATTTTTTGAAATTGGTATTTATCGCAATCGTGGTTGCGTTCCCGTTGTCATGGTGGATGATGAATAAATGGTTGAATGGCTACGCATATCGCGTAAATATCGGCCCGACAGTTTTTATAATAGCATGCGCCTCGGTCATTTTAATAACAATAGTTACAGTAAGTTTCCAGGCGATTAAAGCAGCATTGGCAAACCCGGTGAAAAGCCTTCGCTCAGAATGAGCTTACACTTGCGCCGAAGCTTCAGTGTGGGAGCATGGCTTTCGAAGAGAATTTGAGAAGCGAGTGAGGGCAGTTGGCAGTTATCAGTAGGCAGTTTGCAATTTAGGGTTGTATTGAGACGGAAAAAATTTGAATTGTATTATAAATAGAAAATCAAGGTCTCCCCAACCGGGGGAGATTTAGAGGGGGCTAAATCATGATCAAAAACTATATTAAAATTGCATTCCGCAACCTTTGGCGACACAAAGGCTTTTCGCTGATCAATATTATTGGCCTGGCAGTCGGTATGACTGCCTGTTTTCTGATTTTTATTTATGTGAACTTTGAGCTGAGCTATGATAAGTTCAACAAAAATTTCAACCAGGTATACCGCCTGAATACCGATATTAAAGCACCTAACGAAGTTTTACATTGGAGCAGCGCATCCGCCCCAATGGGGCCTGCCCTGCAAGCTGATTATCCGGAAGATGTGAAGGAAAATGCCAGGCTAATTCAGGCTGGTTTTTTAGTAGTAAATGGCGATAAGAAATTTCAGGAAAACAACATAAACTTTACCGATCCGTCTATTTTTAAAATATTCACATTACCTTTCATAAAAGGCGACTCAAGTACCGCCCTTTCTGCGCCATTCAGTATGGTAGTGACCGAAACGATGGCAAAAAAATATTTTGGCAGTACGGATATCGTGGGTAAGTCACTGCTGCTCGATGGAAAACGTCCTGTCAGCATCACTGGTGTGGTAAAAGATGTACCCTTAAATTCTCACTTTAGCTTCGACATCCTTATTTCAATCTCAACGATTGAAAAAATGAAGCTGATGAACATGCAGGAATGGGGTAACTTCAGCAATTTTACCTACCTGTTATTGCCAAAAGGATCTAATGCAGCTAGGTTACAGGCTAAGCTGCCAGCATTCCTGATTAAACATATTACGGAAGATCAGCGTCGCAGGGGATACAATTATGCATTGTTCGTTGAGCCCCTAAAAGACATTTATATGGATACGTTCAGAGGAGCACCGGTAAACGGTAACCGGGCGAATGTGTACACTTTTTCAATTATTGCGGTTTTCATTTTACTCATAGCCTGTATAAACTTTGTAAATCTTACCACCGCCCGTGCATCCGAAAGGGCTAAAGAAGTGGGTATCCGTAAGGTAGTGGGTGCTTTCAAAAATCAACTTGCCATACAGTTTTTAGGGGAATCTATTATCATTTCGCTGGTGGCGTTTGTTTTTGCTTTTGTTTTGAGTCTTCTATTGTTACCATTGTTCAACCAACTCGCCGGTAAAACAGTAAGCGATACGATATTCGTGCACGGTTATATTTTTATTCTTTTTGGCTCATCATTAGGCATCGGTTTGCTGGCTGGGATTTATCCTTCAATGGTGCTAACCAGCTTCAGTATTACTTCAGTGTTAAAAGGGCGGTTCAGTACTTCCATTAGGGGAATACTATTACGTAAAGGATTAGTAGTTGTGCAGTTCACCATCTCTATCGTGCTTATTGTGGGTACGCTGATCGTTTACAATCAGCTAAACTATATGCGTAATCAATCGCTCGGGTTTGATAAAGACCAGATGGCCGTTGTTGATTTCAGCGGAGATTCACTTGTGCAGGCGCAGGCGCAACTTATTAAAAATGAACTACGACAAGTAAATGGGGTGGCTTCGGTTTCCGGTTCATCAGTTACTCCCGGAAACGGGAACCCTGTGGGTTATGCCGAGGTAGAAAACCGTTCGGGCAAACTACAGCCTATGAACTTAAACTTATATGATGTTGATTTTGATTTTATCCCGCAATATGGTCTTAAACTGGTGGCCGGAAGGGTCTTTTCCACAGCCTTTCCAACTGATTCGACCAAATCATTCGTTGTGAACGAGACCGCAGTAAAAGAGTTGGGTTATGCATCGCCTAAAGACGCTATCGGCAGACGTTTTAACCAATGGGGACGTACCGGGCAAATCATCGGCGTAATAAAAGACTTTCACTTTAAATCGCTGCAAAACGACATTAAACCGTTAGATCTGCGCATCGACACCAGGTACGATAACGTTTTTACCGTGAAAATTAAGGGCGGAAATATACCTGCCACTATGGCCGCGCTTCAAAGTAAATGGAAATCACTGGCGCCACAACGCCCGTTCAGTTATTCATTTCTTGACGAGAATTTTAACAAACAATATTTAACAGAAGACCGGTTTGGCAAGCTGTTTATGTATTTCGCGGTCCTGGCTATTATGATCTCTTGCCTGGGACTATTGGGCCTTGCCTCTTATAGCACCTTACAGCGCACCCGCGAAATTGGCATCCGTAAAGTGTTAGGAGCCACTGTACCCGGTATAGTGAACATGCTCTCAAAAGAATTTTTGAAACTGGTAATCATCGCCGCGTTGATCGCATTCCCTATTGCCTGGTATGGCATGCATAATTGGTTGAGGGATTTTGCCTATAGGATAAATATTGGATGGTGGGTATTTGCCGTTGCCGGGATCCTGGCATTTTTTATTGCCATTATCACTATAAGTTTTCAGGCGATTAAGGCAGCATTGGCTAACCCGGTGAACAGTTTGAGAAGCGAGTGAGTGAGTTGGCAGTTGTCAGCAGGCATTTCGCAGCAAAAAGTAATCTAGTACCAATAAACTAATGAACAAATAAAATGATACGAAACTACATCAAAACCGCATGGCGAAATTTGTTAAAGAATAAGTTTTATTCAGCCATTAACATTGCCGGGTTAACCGCGGGGTTAGCTATTGGCATCCTTATACTGCTATGGGTACAGGACGAGCTAAGTTTTGATAGCTTCCATAAAGATGCCGCTAATATTTACAGGCTCGAGCTTTTTGGCGGAACCGGCGCCAGCAGGCAAATATGGACTGTTGGAGTGGCTCCGATAGGTCCACTTGTAAAACAGCAACTTCCCGATGTGAAGGATGCGGTGCGTATCACCGGAAATAGTAATTTTTCGCTTTATAAGTTCAACGATAAGGTTTTCGGCGATGAGCGTGTTGCCTTTGCTGATCCTTCTATTTTTTCGGTGTTTGATTTTCCATTAGTACAAGGCAACGTTACCAGTCCTTTTGTTTCTGACAACTCCGTTGTTATCACAAAAAAGACCGCGGCTAAGTTCTTTGGGGATGAAAATCCAATCGGTAAAGTAATAATGGCCGATAATAAGATTGGTTTTACTGTAAGTGGCGTTATTAACGACTTTCCAAAAAATTCGAGCATCAACTATGATATGATAATGCCGATAAGTTATCACATTAAACAGATGCTGACGGATAACCATGTGGATATGAACACAAACTTTTCTTTTTTTAATTATCAGACGTATTTGCTGCTTAAACCCGGTACTTCATTAAAAAGCTTGTCGGTTAAAATCCGGCAAATACATCTTAGCCACAAACCTGATGATACTGACGCTGATTATCTCCTGTTACCATTATCAAAAATGCATCTATACAATGCAGACCTTACCGATAAGGGGATTGAAACTGTCCGGACATTCATCGTTATAGCTGTATTAATATTGGTAATCGCCTGTATTAATTACGTCAACTTGTCTACAGCACGCTCCATGCTGCGCTCAAAAGAAATTAGCATGCGCAAAATTGTTGGTGCGGCAAAATCGCACTTGTTTATGCAATTTATTGTTGAAACCACCTTGCTGTTTGTGCTGGCTACCATTTTAGCAATAGCATTGATATATGTGTTGATGCCGGTATTTAACCAGGTAGCGTCCAAACAATTGGTTTTTAACCTTGCTGATTATAACGTATGGCTGGTAATACTGGCTACTATAGCAGGCACTTTAGCTGCATCAAGTATTTATCCGGCATTATTGCTATCGTCATTTGAGCCGTTAAAAGCGCTGAAGGGAAAAATATCCACAGGTATTGGCGATGTGCTTTTTCGCAAAATACTGGTGGTTACACAGTTTACATTTTCAATTATACTTATAGTCGGCACGATAGTGATTACCGGACAGTTAAACTATATCCGGTCCAAAAGCCTGGGATATGATAAAACAAATGTGTTTTCATTCTGGATGCGCGATATGGGCAAGCACTATGACGCAGTAAAAGCCGAACTATTGAAGCAACCAGGAGTGTTAGATGTGACGCGGTCGCAGCAAATGATTGTAAGATATGGTAATTTGTCGGGCGCGACGGACTGGGACGGAAAAGCGGCTAACCAAACCTTTATCATACATCCTTTAGTTATGGATAAAGATTTCATCGCTTTCTTTAAAATGAAATTAGTAGCGGGTGCTGACTTTACGGGAGCGGTAAGCGATACCGCCCATTATATTTTAAATGAAGCTGCTGTTAAAGAAATCGGATTAAAGAACCCCGTCGGCAAACGTTTTAAATTGGGCGACATCAATGGAAAAATTATCGGCGTTGCAAAGGATTTTCATTTTGCATCGATGAAAGAGAAAATTGCCCCGGCTGTTTTTTGCTATACTCCCAAATATTTCAGTACCATTTACATCAGAACTACCGGCCGCGACGCTCCGAAAGCAATTAAAGCCGCGGGTGATCAGTTTAAGCAATACAATGGCGAATATCCTTTCAGCTACGCGTTTTTAGATGATATATTTAATAACCTTTACCAGGGCGAACAAACTGAAGGCCGCTTATTCAATTATTTTGCTACCATCGCCATTTTTATTTCGTGTTTAGGCCTATTGGGACTAGCTGCATATACCGCGCAGGTGCGTACCCGTGAAATCGGCGTGCGTAAAGTGTTGGGAGCCAGCGTAAGCGGTATAGTCGGGTTGCTGGCAAAGGATTTTATAAAACTTGTTTTCATCGCCATATTGATTGCCGTACCGGTTGCCTGGTACGCGATGAACGGCTGGCTTCAGGCGTTTGCCTACCGCATAAATATTAGCTGGTGGGTATTTGCTTTGGCAGGATTGATAGCTGTAATTATCGCTTTTATCACTATAAGTTTTCAGTCAATAAAAGCAGCGCTAACAAACCCGGTAAATAGTTTGAGAAGCGAATAAAAAGAGGTGAAAGGTCAAAGGCGAAAGCTGAAAGGTTTGAAATAATTATTAACTAAAAAACAAATTAAAAGTCCTCCCTACCGGGGAGGATTTAGGAGGGGCTAATGATAAAAAATTATATCACCATTGCATTCAGAAACATCAGGC
>DASYEP010000089.1:0-8094 GCA_036498965.1 Mucilaginibacter sp. | reverse complement strand
CTCTATCTCTTTTATCAGTTCATCCCGTAACTTAGCCTGGAAATGGCTTCGCTTATCAAGTCGGGTTCCCCTTAATAAATCCTCGTTTTCCTTTTTCATACACTTTATTGTTGTGTATAGTTTTTTCCGGACGAGTCACTCGCCGGTGGTCGGTATTATCAACTTATCGCCATTAACAGCCGATCATTCGGTTCGTTGCAATGGATAACATTTTATGTAGGTCTCCTGGTATATTCACTTATCACCAGCAACAGTCGATCATTCGGTTCGGTAGTCACAAGACCAACATAGGCAGGAATAAATAAGCTGTGCCGCCCAGTTGACTTGAACGGTTCTATAACCAGTTCCATCAAAACATAGCTTTTCGGGGTATATCGAACCAATGATTCACCGTTTAACGGCAGTATCACCTTCACTATAAGCGATTTGAAGCCTTGATAAGTTAGTTAATGCCCTATCAATCCTGGAATTTTTAATCAGTGTACGGGTAAAATAACCGTAAACTCAACTCCTTCATTTGTGTTTACCTTTATCTGGCCGCCATGCGCCTTTACAATATCATAGCTCAAACTCAATCCTAATCCGGTTCCCTGGCCAGTGGGCTTTGTGGTAAAGAAAGGCTGAAAGATTTTATCCAAAACTTTTTGAGGAATACCGCTGCCATTATCCTTCACCGTTAGTTCAACAGTATTATTTATTTTTTTTGTACTTACTGCAATCGTTGGTTCGTACCCGTTAAGTTGTTGCTTTGCCTTTTCATTTACTGCATAAAACGCATTGTTGTATAAATTCAATAACACTCTTCCAATATCCTGTGGAACAACATCTATTTTTCTAATACTGGCGTCAAGGTCAGTTTTCATTTCTGCATTGAATAATTTGTCTTTAGCCCGCATTCCATGATAGGAGAGACGCAGGTATTCATCTGCCAAAGCATTGATGTCTGTCAGCTCTTTTTGCCCGCTGCCGGCTCTCGAATGTTGCAACATCCCTTTTACAATAGCATCTGCACGCTTGCCGTGGTGATTTATTTTTTCTTCATTATCTATTACATCATTTGCAATTGTGTTTGCATCATAAATATTTCCTTTGTTCATTTCTACTTTCATTTCAACAAGCAATTCTTTATTCACTTCTGAAAAATTATTCACAAAATTTAATGGATTTTGAATTTCATGGGCGATGGCGGCAGTCAGTTCTCCGAGTGAAGCCATTTTTTCTGACTGAATGAGCTGTGCCTGTGTGGCTTTGAGTTCAACTAACGTTCTTTCCACACTTCCTTTCTGTATTTCTATTTCTTCCTTTTGTTTTTGCAACAAAGCATTTGCCTTTTGCCTTTGTTTATTATTCCGGTATAGCAAAAGCGTAATCAATATAAATACACTAATCCCCGCGAGTAATGCGAAAATCCTCACCCTGGTCTGTGTTTGGATTTTTTCCTCCTCCAGTTCTTTTACTTTTATTATTTCATCAAAATCCCTGTTTTTAAATGCAAGAAGGTTTGTTCTCTCTGCATTAGCCAGGCTATCTTTTATTACAGCGGCTAATTTCAAATAAGTAAAAGCACTGTCTGGCTTATTTTGTTTGGCGTAGATGGCTGAAACCAAACTGTATGCATCTGAAATGCCCGATGGTAAGCTTACTTTTTTAAAAGTTTCTAACGCTTTTCGGGCATAGAACATCCCTGTATCCGGATTTTTCGCAGCCTGGTATAAATTTGCAAGTGAAAGATAACTTCCTCCAAGTCCTGAAAGATTATCTTGTTCCTCATTAATTTTCGCTGACTTTAGAAATACATCCTTCGATAAACCAAAATCCCCCTTTTTTTGATAAATCTTCCCAATTGACATTAAAACATCGCCTTCATATTTTCTGAATACATCCGAGCTGTTATATAACGACAATGCCTCTTGCAGGAAAAGAAGCGCTGAGTCCAATTTATTAAGCCTAAAATAAGCGTTTCCGAGTGCCGCATTTGTGACTTCCAGCAGCGTAGTATCCCGAACAGATGCAGCAAGGCTTCTTGCCTCAAATGCGTATGAAATTTCAGTATTTGTATTACCGGTACGCCCGTACAATCCCCCGGCACCGATAAGAATCCACCCCAAAAGGTCACGCCGGGCATCTTTAGGGTCAGGGCTTTTGGATGTGTTCCATGCATTATGTGTTATATTCCATGCATTCTTTTCGCTGGCTAAATCTCTGGCAATTTTTTGAGCGTCTAAATATGACTCAAGTGATTTGGGATAATTTCCTAACTGTTCAAGTGCGTATCCAATCCCGTTTAAAGCGTCGGCTTCATACAACCTGAATTTTAATTTTCTTGAAATTGGCAATTCCTTTTCAAAATATGAAAGGGCACTATCCCGGTCTATCTCAGCATAATACCAACCCAGTTGATCATAAGTATTCATCCTGACTGTATCGCTTGGCGCATTCTTCAGGCGCAGTTGCAAACTGGCTAATTGAGATGGCTTTGATTGTGCCTTAACAAGGATCGGAAAAAACAAAAAGAAACCGATCTTAACGAATAATTTCATATAACAATTTTACGCAATTAGTAATTCTATAAAAGTACATGGCGACGATATTAAAGTTCGGACGAAAGAAGGAGACGGAACTCATTTCTTTCCTTCTTTAGTCTCCACCTTTATTTCCCTTCCATGTGCTTTAATTATATCATAGCTCAAACTTAATTCTAATAATGTACCTATTCCGTTTGGTTTTACATTAAGGTTTTAGCAATTATGGAAAACACTACTTCCCTGGAAATAAATCGTTTGGAGATGGTAAAATAAAAGTATGGAGATTTAATGTGAAATCCATTACAGCGCCATCAAAAAATTGAGTTGTCCAATTTAGTTCACCACATCAGGCTCGAACCACTTAGATAATTGCGGATAAAATTCCCATATCTTCTTTTAAGCGGTTCGACTTTGTATGGAATGATATTTAGATGCAGGGCTCCTGGTATGTCAACCTATCGCCAGTTACAGCCGATCCTTCGGTTCGTTGGTCACAAGAACAACAAATGCGGGAGTTAACAAATTTTCCGTATATGATCGTGGTAAGGTTTGCTGTAATCTTGCGTGTTAAATGGAATTTAACAGGACTCTTTAATCCGGTTTAGCGAACTTTTTCTGCATTTCTTTGCTTAAAACAATTACAATCCCCCTAAAACCATTGACCGGTTGCCCGTGGCAATAATATAGTGGCCATTGAAGTAACCCTGCAACCCGGCTGATTTCTTCCATCTCGTCTTTGTCAAATGTTTCATGGGAGCGGCCGTTTTCATCTTGTTTGATGTTGATCAAATAGCCGTTTGCATCCTGGTCAAAACGGAAATAAGATCCGTTACTATGCTCTGGCAGGTTATGGAATTTATCCCAATTAATATGGGTATAAATAAATTTGTTCAGCGAGTCGGTATTTCTATGGTAAACTGTTTCTACCGGTTTAGGGTACACAAAATTTTTGACCGAAATGACAATACCCTTTTCTACGATCAATCGCGTTTCGCTCGGCCAGGATGCGGCAAACATTCCACCCCAACTATTGGGCTGGTCTTTTGTTACCCAAATTTCTCCGGTATACCAGTCGGCACACAGCATGCCCTTCTCAAGACGGTCGCCGAACAGAGTTTTTAAGTTTGCGGTTTGCTTTTTCTCATTGCACTTACAGTTTTCAATTTTTGTGAGCATTAAGCGGTTATTTACGATCTTCCACGTTGATAAGAACGAGCAATTATCCTCCGTGCAGTTTGTTCTGTAATCCACTAATTGTTCGCGTAGCTTTACAATACGAGGATAGTTGTCAAAAGGTGAGAAGAATATCGTCCAGAGGGTGTCGCCTTTAATGACAATGTTATCGCACTTCGCTTCATTATGAGTTAGAAACGTTAGCAGCGTAAGGAAGATAAAAAGTTTTTTCATCGAATATTAAACTAATATATTGGTGTAGATTGACATTCCCAAAAATAGAGCCATCGGTAGCTCGCCCAAGTTGGTGTTGTCACCAACTTGTAACGGATGATATTTTTATGTTGGTCTCCTGGTATTACCAACTTATCGCCCGCAATAGCCGATCATTCGGTTCGTTAGTCACAAGACCCACAAAGGCGTGAATCATCGCGGATACCGGATATTCCCCTCCTGGTTTTTATCATGGAACTAAATCCCTATACTTTTTTTGTGTCCACAGAAATATTTTCCCAGGTATCAATTTCTTTGAGTAAGGTTTGTGCATGGTTTTTGATTGCCTCTAAAGCATCTGCACCCAATACCAACCGTAAAGGTGTGTTTTCTGATTTTAATGCGGTATCTATTGCACGGGCAGCCTTCATAGGATCACCTTCCTGAGTGTGATGGCTTCCTTCAGCAAAGGCACGGGTACCGCCTACGGTATTTTTGTAAGCTGCTAATTCAGGCATCTTTTTCAATGCGGCTCCCATTAAATCCGTCCGGAAAGATCCCGGCTCAACAATCAGTACTTTGATGCCAAAGGGTTTAAGTTCACTTGCCAGCGCTTCTGACAGGCCTTCCAATGCAAACTTAGAGGCAGAGTAAGCGCCAAATCCGGCGAAAGACATCTGTCCGCCCATGCTGCTGATGTTCACAATAGCGCCCGATTGCTGCTCCCTAAAATAAGGAAGTAAAGTTTTGGTTACCTTTACGGCTCCAAAAAAATTGGTTTCAAGCTGAGCGCGCAATTCTTCTTCGGGCGTTTCTTCTACCGCGCCGAGTACGCCATAGCCGGCATTGTTGATCAACACATCTATCCGGCCAAAACGTGCAATAGCCTGCTGAACCGCAGCAACGATTTCATCATTATCGTTCACATCCATTTTTATAGCTTCAACCTGCTCTGGTGCAAGTGCCCTGATATCTTCCAGTTTATCCAATCTTCTGGCTGTCATCACAACCCGGTAGTTCTGGCTAATGGCATATTCTGCAAATGCTTTTCCAAAACCGGACGATGCTCCGGTAATAAACCATACTTTGTTATTGGTGTTTTTCATGTTTTTATCGCGGTAAGTTTGATTGGCAAAATAGTTTTTTAACTTGTTTTCCCAAAACTGTTTTTAATTATACCTAAGGAGTTTTGCATGTTATTTTTACCTGTTTTAACAATAACTCGCCCAAGTTGGTGTTGTCACCAACTTGTAATGGATGATATTTATATGTAGGTCTCTGGTATACCAACTTATCGTCAGCAACACCCGATCATTCGGATCGTGGGTCACAAAACCGCAAAAGGAGTGAAGTAAGGGCTAACTTTTTTGGTCAGCCCCAGCGATATAATCAGGAAAGGTTTTTTTAACCTTTCATTCTTTCCAACGTTCAGCGTTGGCTATTAAATTTATTTCCCAGGTTTTGCCGCCATCGTCGGAAAATGCCCGTTCAAAACGGTGGGTATCCGGTTTAATTTCCGACCATGTAACCCTTACCAAAATAGTGTGGCCATTGTGTACTTCCTGGCTGTAAAGTTCACCGCGGCCGTTTTTAAATTCGCCGATTGCCGGTACGCCAAGAGTTCCCATTGGCCCGATAGCAAGCGTTTGGCTCCACTGATGCGCTAACGGATTGTAGAGATATATAAGCAGCTTCGAGATGACCATCCCGACCGTCGATTTCCAGTTCTTCGAGACTTGCCCGGCCATCCCATATTTTACGGACGGTAGTCGTGCCTTCCGTTTTTACCCAGGTATTGGAGCCGGGTAAGGATGCTCCAGGCTTTGAATATGTGATCGCCATTTACCAAAGTTAAAGTCGAAGTCATGTTGCCCGTCGTGTTGCGCGGGTGCTTGCTGGGCAAAACTGTTTTGATTAAAGAGAAGGGCTGTCAGTATTACTAACGTAGATAGAATACGCAGCGAAAATATTGAGTTGAATTTCATGATATTTTATAATTAAAGTTAAAATTTATATAATTGACCGTCATTGCGAGGAACGAAGCAACCTCTACATAGGACATTCAGCGAACCATGATTTTTATAAAACGTTAATTAACAGCACTTTTCTGTCTGATCAGCAAAGCTCAGAGGTTGCTTCGTTCCTCGCAATGACGCTTTTTGTTGTTTTTAGACAGTTTCTTAGAACTTAAGACTTACGACTCAAGACTAACTTACCTTACCCTCCCTCGATCCAAAGAAATCACCTACGTCGCCAATAGCAGTTCGGGTACATCGCATAATAATGTCCTGCAGATCTGTGCCTGAGCTATGGAGCGGATCAATAGCTTTCACCAATTTTGTCCTCAGGGTAAAGAGTTCTGCCCGGTTAAATTTCTTTGAGGCTTTCACCAATTCCAGCTTCATGCGCTCCTCCTGCTGATCCTGTTTGGGATTAAATATGCCATTCAGCTGACTGCATTGGTCGCAAACGCCATTTTTGTTTACCAGCGCGCACCTATGATCAAAAACATTGGTTAAGGTATCCCTGGAAGCGTTCAGGAGATGTTTTACAATCCCTTCCGAACTGTCCAGGATAAGGCATATTTCTTTGACCGGAAAGTCGTAAATATCCTTTAGGATAACTGCTACCTGGTTTTCTATCGGTAAGGTTTTCGAGATACAGGTGAAACAAAAATCGATGTGCTCTTTCATTTCGTACGCGCCGGCATTGGAGGTCTGATGAACAATCCTGAACGACTGTGCAATTTCCTCAGTGCCGATGGCTAACATCGCACCCTGATCCTGCGCATCAGCAGGCCATCTCTTTAGCTTTCGCAGATGATCATAGGCGAGGTTAGTCGCGATTTTAAATACCCAGGTCTTGAGAGCCGAATCCTGGTTGAATGTGGATATCTTATCAAACGCCCTGATGAAGGTATCATGCATCAGGTCATCCACATCATTCCGGTCGGTCAATAGCCGATAGAGATAGGACTTCAGCTGGTTTTGAAATTCGGCAAACAGCAACTGAAATGATTTGATATCGCCGGCCAATGCATTTTTAAGTATGTCTTCTTTTTCCATAAGTTCCCGTAATATATTATAATACATTTAGTTTTCCGCAATCAAAATCAACTATATGACTATTGAACGCTGCCCCATTTTCGGAAACAAGGAAAGCGGCAGTCTCGCCAAGTTGTTTCAACGTCGGCCCTGATTTCAGGATGTTAAATTTGGTGTAGCTCTTGGTCATTTCTTCGCGGGAAATGCCAAATTGTTCAGAAAAATCGCTGATCATACCCTGAATCTTATGAGTTTCCATCAGGGCGCCGGAACAGATGCAGATCGCCTTTATACCATGCTGGCCAAACTCGGTAGCCATTACCCTCGTTAGCCCTTCAATGGCGGCACAGGCCGAAGCGAACCCCGCCATGTTAGGTGTCTTAGATCTCGACATAGATGCCGTAAACAATAAGATGGTGCCCTCAGACCCCGATTGGATCATATGCCTGGCCGCCACCCTCGAAGTAAGGAACTGCGACCCACAAATCCTTCGCAAAGGATTCAAAAATTGCTCGAAAGTCGCTATCGTCGTAGGCGTGCCGCTGCCCGCATCTTTGTAATAAGTGCCGATACCATTGAATACCATATCCAGTTTTCCGTTCTCCTCAACCACTTTTTGTAAAAAGCTGTCAATCTCGGTCTCATTCAATGCATCTACTTTGCCTGCCTCCGCGCGTCCGCCATTGGCTACGATATCTTTGGCCAATAGTTCTGCAGCCTTAAGGTTTATGGCGGTGACATACACCTTTGCTCCATGTTGGGCGAATGAACGGGCAACTGCTCCCGCAACTTGTCCCGATGCCGCAAATACCACGGCTACTTTGTCTTTTAAACTTTCCATTTTGTTCGTTTTTATCTATTGACGATTGAGCGAATCAAAACGGTCGGGTTTTTGCAAAATAGTTTTGATGCCGTGATTTTAGTTAAAAACAACTGGAAATATCCGAGTAGGTTCCAGATGAAAGCGCCATTGAGAATGACCGGACAGGGAAATTGCTTTTAAAATTTGCAGCGGCTTTTGTGTTAAGCCAGGATTGTTTTAAAATTAAAAAAGAATGTCATGCCGATTACTATGACACTACCAAATGTTTTTGCCAGGATATTTTATTTTTCATGAATATTTCAGGGTTAAATAAGGT
>DASYEP010000088.1:0-20254 GCA_036498965.1 Mucilaginibacter sp. | reverse complement strand
TAACTCACCACTCACTAAAAATATTCAGGTGCCTATATCGGCGGTGTCCACCTCTTCCCATTCCGAACAGAGAAGTTAAGCCCGCCAGAGCCGATGGTACTGCAGTAAAATGTGGGAGAGTAGGTCGGTGCCAAATCTTATCAAGAAGCCTTTGTTCATATGAACAAGGGCTTTCTTGTTTTTATGCCTGGCGCGCCGGTCCCGCATGTGCGGGATCCCGTACATACGGGATGGGAGAGTAGGTCGGTGCCAAATCTTATCGTAAAAGTCCGTGATCTTTTGATTGCGGCCTTTTTGCGTTTTTGGTGAATATTGAATCTTGAATGTCCAATATCGAATGCCGAAGACACGTACCTCATTATTCAACATTCGGTGTTCGATATTCAAAGCGGACTTTCATTGTTTTAGGTGAATATCGAACCATGAATTTCAGATATCGAAGAACAAAAATTGCATCAGATTCATCTTTTAGCATTTGTTTAGCTAATTTACGCACTTCAAATTAGTATGATACTCGTAATTTTAAACACGCTTTTTTGCCTGGCTTTTTTAGCTTTTGCTTACGTAAATCTTAATGATGTTGATGCACTGTTATGGGTAACCATTTATATGGTTGCTGCCATTTGCTGCGGACTTGCCGTATTTGGGAAGTACTATCCCGTAATTAATATTTTGGCGATAGCGTTTTACCTTGTTTATGCAGTAATCTTATTCTTCGGTAAGGATGGCGTGCGCGATTGGATAGTTAAATACAAAACACCGAGTATTGTTGAAACGATGCAGGCCGAAAAACCTTATATCGAAAAGACACGTGAATTTTTCGGACTTCTTATTGCAGTTGCCGCGTTAGCTATCGATATTTTCGTGAGGTAAGGCGAAACGATTTTTATTAGCGAATTAACTTAACATCCGATAGTGCTCGACTTTCGAATCTAATCGCCCCTCGCACAAACATCTTCAGAATATTCCTTTAAATGTATAAGCATTCCGTAGATAGGTATAACTGCATCAGCGCCGCTTGCCAGACTTTTGTATTAACAAAATAAAACAAAAGCAAAATGAAAAAGACAGTGTTAATCACGGGAGCTTCATCAGGGTTTGGCCGGGAGACCGCAAAATTATTTCATAAAAACGGCTGGAACGTAATCGCCACCATGCGGTCGCCTGAAAAGGAAACAGAATTAACTGCCCTATCGGGTATATTGATCACCAAACTGGATGTTACAGACAAAACCACTATTCAAAACGCCATAGAAGCAGGCATAGGTCAATTTGGTAAAATTGATGTACTTGTTAATAATGCGGGGTATGGTGCCCTGGGCGCACTGGAAGCAGCTGCAGAAGTACAAATAAGACAGCAATTTGAAGTTAATTTTTTCGGACTAATAGCCGTTACCCAAGCCGTTTTACCCGGCATGCGTCAACAAAAATCAGGTACTATTATTAATGTGTCGTCGGTTGGCGGACGTGTCACTTTTCCGTTCTCTTCATTGTATCATGCCACTAAATTCGCGGTTGAGGGATTGACTGAGTCTATGCAATACGAGCTGAACCCATTGGGCATCCAACTTAAAATTATAGAACCAGGCGGCTACAAAACGGAATTTGCGGGCAGGTCGATGGAATTGATAAAAGGAGAGGGATTGGATGATTACAATGGTTCGTTTGGTAAATTTATAACTATGCTAGACCATTGGCCAATGTCAGAAAAGATTGGCGAAGTAGCTGAAGTTATATACGAGGCCGCAACCGATGAACGTGAGAAACTTCGTTACCCGGCGGGTCATGATGCCGCACAACTGATACAATCGCGCATGCAAATGGATGATGTAGATTTTAAAAAAATGATGGCTGTGCAAACAGGCATGTAATCTATAATCGTCATTAACCCAACCTCTTTTAAATAAGAATGGCCTGTGCTAAGGAAACCACGTTTAGACTCCCAAGTAAAAAAACGTAACTTTATAAAACTATGCCTCAAACGTACATTGACCTGGAATCTATTGCTGATTTGCATCGGCTGGTACACTACGCGCCACCACGGCACCCGTTGATCAGCGTGATTGATCACGCTGATTTTTATGCCCGCAGACCCAAAACGGATGCTTTTTATAGGTTCGGTTTTTATACTATATCGTGCAAAAAATTTGAGGGATTGTTAAAATACGGCAAGGGTAGTTATGATTTTAATGAAGGGTCGTTATTGTTTACTGCGCCGGGCCAGGTAATTGCACCAGGACCCGATGTTACGGTTGACGAGGGTTGGGCGCTATTTATCCACCCCGACTTGTTGCACGCTACAAGTTTGGGGACGAAGATACATCAATACTCATTTTTTGATTATGATGTGAATGAAGCGTTGCATATTTCAGAAGATGAGAAATTAGTTATTTGGGATTGCGTGGCGAAAATAGAAAAGGAATATAGTCAGAACATTGATAAGCACACGCAGGGCCTTATTATAAGTAATATAGAATTGCTGCTTAACTATTGCGACCGGTTTTACGACAGGCAGTTTTATACCCGGGCTAAAGTTAATGCCGATGTGGTGCAGCATTTCGAAAAATTATTGCGTGAGTATTTTGCACAACCCAGCCTGGTTAATGCCGGTTTGCCAGGTGTTAAATATTTTGCTCAGCGGCTCAATTTGTCGCCTAATTATTTGTCGGATCTGTTGAGTAAATTTACTGGTAAAACGACACAGGAACATATTCACCTGCAATTGATTGATAGGGCCAAATCGCTATTGTGGAGTACCAATGATGCCATCAGCCAAATAGCCTACAGCCTGGGATTTGAGCATCCATCCCATTTTACAAAAATTTTCAAAAATAAAACCGGCAAGTCGCCAAGTGAGTATAGGTTGCTTAATTAAATCGTAATGTTGTAAGCCAAAGCGGCTATATAATAATTAACAAGTATTTTATGACAAACCTGAATAGAATATTGGCTGCAATAATATTGATTGCATTAATGAGCGTAACAACCAACAGTAGCGCGCAGACAAAAGCTAGCGTTAATAAACCAGTTTCTAATTTCAGAATAATTGGCTATCTGCGCGTTTCAAATATTTCAGATGGAACTGTTGCAAATGTGGATTTAAGTAAAATCAATTATCTCAATATCGCGTTTATTAATCCCGACCAGGATGGTAATTTTTCGGTACCTAAGGGATTGAGTGCCGTTTTAAGGACTGCGCATGCCAAAAATGTAAAAGTGCTGGCTTCTATGGGAGGTGGGCTGGCTCCCGCTTACTATTCAACACTTTTATTGGATGAAAGACGAAATGATTTTGTAAATAGGATAGTAAAGTTAGCCTCTGATAACGACTTTGACGGGGTTGACATCGATCTGGAAGGCGATAGAATTCATACAAATTATGAGACTTTTGTCACTACACTTTCTGCAGCTTTAAAACAAAAAAACAAAATTCTTACAGCCGCAGTTGCTACTGTTTATAAATTGAAATATACGGATAGAGCGTTGGCTCAGTTTGATTTCATAAACATCATGTCGTATGATAAAACCGGCCCTTGGAACTTGAATAATCCCGGGCAGCATTCGCCGTATGAAATGGCTGTATCTGATCTGGACTATTGGACAAATACCAGGGGAATAGCAAAGGAAAAATTAAGCTTAGGTGTTCCATTTTATGGCTATGGATTTGGAGGAAATGCGCCGGCCGATATGAGTTTTCACGGCATTATAGCACAATATCCCGGTGCAGAAAACATGGACCAGGTTGCAGTTAGGGGAGGCGGCATTATTTACTACAATGGTATTGCAACCATCAAAAACAAGACAACGCTTGCATTGCAAAAATGCGGAGGCATAATGATATGGCAATTACTGCAGGATGCGAGCGGAAATAAATCTTTGCTAACTTTAATAAATGACACCGTTAACCATGCAAAGGCAAATAAATGACTATGAAACCATCTGGTATGTAATATCGACTTAAGCCAACGCTTCATAAATCTCAGCCGCTAACAAACCACTGCCACCGCCATAGTGCTGAACAATAATGATCGCTGGATTTTTTGAAGTAAAGTATGAACGCAATGTTTCGTCACTTTCTTTTGAAATACCACTTCCCAACAAAACCAGCTTATAAGTTTGCGTATCAAATGCTACCGTGGCTTGATCATCAGTAACGGCGCCCGTTGCATTCCAATCGGGATTATTGTTTATCAGCCTTATTATGGTTTGCAGTATCCCCTCGTGTCTGCAAATAACCAGGATTTCTATTTTGCTCATTTTTAGCCCTCTCTAAACGGCGCAGCCTTCATGAGCGCCATTAAAAATTATCATTTGCGAATAATCTCCCCCGGTAGGGGAGACTTTTTTGTTAGTAGGATATTTTAAAGCCCCTCTCTACCGGGCAACGACTTACCTATTTACACCAAACCCAATCAGATATAATTTATCGCACTCAAACATCATACGTTAAATATAATATCCACAGTATATTAGCTTCTCTACCACTTCATCGCAAACTATGGGGATATTTGTATTCTTATTCTGTTCATACGGTAAATACTTGTCGTTGCTGGTTGCAATCGTCCAAACTTTTTTAGCTCCTATGTCAAAATGTTTAAATAAATCTATTTTATCATCTTCTAAGGTGCAATCATCGTTTTCTATTTCAAAGTTATAATCAAACATTAAATCAATTATAAAATCTATTCCGTTATTGCTTTTAACTCTATGAATAAAAATCGTGTCTAAATGATAAATATCACCTTTTTTATAAGGACTGCATATTATGCTTCTTTCCGTTTCATGTTGAATATTTTCATCTAAAAATTCTGATAATAAATGAGTTTTTATTTTTCTTTTAACCTCTTCTAATTTTCCATTTTTAAATTTCATACTCAAATCTACAATATTTTATTGTGCAATATAAATCTCGAAAATATGTAGTTTTAGTCTTTATTATAAGGCTATTATGGAAAAAATAAAATACCTGAAAAAAACAGAATATGAGTTGCCAATAATAAAGGGGGATGAAAAAGGTTTAGTATTTATTGAACCATTTTTTGAATTTTCATATACTACAGAAAAGCATACAATGCCATCCCAGTTAGCTGTAATATTAAAATTTAGTGGAGATGAGTTTGGATATGATTTATCCTTCTCAGTAAGGATGGTTTCATATTTTATGATAAATGATTGGCTTCGTAAGAATGATATTCACAAGGTTCATTTAAAAATGATTGCATTATTAACTAAATATCTTACTAATGATGTTATAGATATAAGGATTAGAAATATTATACCAGCTATTCCAACATTAGAGGAAAGCGTTTATCTCATGGGGAGCGGGTATGAACTCCGCCACTTCGTACTTGACTTTCCCGGAAATTAAATCAGATAATTTAACAGGCTTATAACGTATTTTTCTGCCTTCTCTGTATTTTATTTGAAGGTTAGTGTAGATAGATATATCGTTGCCCTCTACCGGAGAGGGGTTTGGGGTGAGGCTCAAAACTTCATCGGTACTTCCATCAGCAAAAACTCGGCATCAGTTTCGGCGGTGATAGAGAATTTATCTGTGTCCCAAATTCCGAAGCCATCGCGGGTGTTTAGCAATTGGTCATTGATTTTAACATCACCACTCAAAACAAAAACATAAACGCCATTTTCTTTGGCTTTAATGGTATAGTCGGTGCTAACACCCTTATCAAACTTGCCAAGGTGAAACCATGCATTCTGATGTATCCATACGCCCTCATCATTGGCGTTTGGCGAAAGTATTTGCTGCAATTTGTTGTGCCTGTCTTCCAGGTTTAATGTGATCTGGTCGTAACGGGGTTCAACATTTCTTTTATTGGGATAAACCCATATCTGCAAAAACTTAACCCTATGCGCCCTGTCCTTATTATACTCGCTGTGATAAATACCGGTTCCGGCGCTCATAGCCTGTATATCGCCATTTTTTATAACGGCTACGTTGTTCATACTATCTTTATGTTCCAGGTCGCCTTCAAGGGGGATAGAAATGATTTCCATGTTGTCGTGTGGGTGTGTACCGAAGCCCTTGCCTGCATCAACGGTATCGTCATTTAATACTCTTAAAGCCCCAAAGTTCATTCTTTCAGGATTGTAATAATTAGCGAAACTAAAAGAATGGTAACTGTTAAGCCATCCGTGATTTGCATGACCACGGGTTGAGGCTTTATGTAATACTGTATTTTCCATGATTGTTAAATTTAAAATTTATACATCAAAGGTACGGCGTGATACAAGGGAAAAAGATGATGTAGGTTAAGAAATTGGTTGATTGAGTTGGATTAAGTTGATTAAGTTTGGGATTGAGTTGAGTAGGTTGATAGGTCGGGATTGAATAATTTGTTTTTTGTTTGTTAGATTGCAATGAACTTGGGAACTAACTTATTCGATCAACATAACCTAGCTCTATCAATTAATCCCAATGGCTTCATTTACAGAACTGGAAACCTGGAAACAGGCGCGAAAAATAAGGGTATTTATCTCCAAATTGACTAAAAGGTTCCCTGCCGAGGAGAAATATAGACTAACTGACCAGTTGGTGAGATGCTCCAGGTCAATAGGTAATAATATTGCTGAAGGTCATGGCCGCTTTCATTACCAGGAGAATATTCGGTTTTGTATTATCGCAAGAGGTTCACTTTCCGAAACATTGGATCATTTAATTGTGGCATTAGATGAAAACTATATAACAGACGAAACTTTCAAATTATTTGAAACAGAATATGATTATTGTCTTAAATTGCTCAATGGGTATATCCAATTTATTAAGAGGAAGAAAAATGATGAACTAGGTTGATGAACAACTTAACTTAATCTAACTCAATCAACCCATTCTAACCCAATCAACTTAATCAACCTCTTCTTAGCAACCCGCTCCTCATCCTGCTAAAGAATTCCGGTGTCACACCGATATAGGATGCAATTTGTTTGTTGGGAAGTGTGTCGATGAGTGTGGGATATCGCTTGCAAAAAATCTTATATCTTTCTTCGGCGGTTAAGCTCAAATTATCAATAATACGCTGCTGATTGGCTACCAGCGAGTTTTCTATCAGGATGCGAAAAAAACGCTCAAATTTTGGAACCTGTATGTATAACCTTTCCTGGTCGGCCTTTGACAGCAATATAATTTCGGTATCTTCTATGGCTTCGATATTTAATATCCCGGGCTTTTGTGAGATGAGGCTGTACATATCGGCTATCCACCAACCGGGCGGGGCGAAGCTTAACACATGCTCATCGCCATTTTTGTCAACGGTGTATCCTCTTAAACAGCCCTCAGTTACAAATGCAGAATATTTGCACACGCCGCCTTCGCTCAATAAAAACTCCTTCCGTTTTAATCTTTTTTGTTTAAGATAGGACACAAAGATTTCGCGCTCATTATTTTCCAGATGAATAAACCTCGAAACATTATTTAATAGCAGATCAAATGGCATGGTGCATCGTTCAAAGTGATTATTACTGCATTATTCTTTGTCCTTCTTACTAAAATTAATGCCCAGCTGTACGGACATGATCATCGCACCTGCAAAAAATACAATTAAACCTATACGATCCTCTGGCGAAAATTTGCCGGCTTTAAGCAATACATAGCCAATAACTATATTAAGGCCACCCCATAATACATTCACTAATGGAGAAGATAAGCCCTTACCAGGCGGCTTTGAAAATGGCGACGGAAATTTATTGCCGGATACACCCTGAACAAAATGAGGGATAGCATTAGCTAAAAATGCGCCTGAAAAAAACAAGGCCAGATAATTATACCATTCCATATTGATTGATTTAAAATTACGTTGAAGATACATTTTTCCGGTTAGTACTTACGAGAAATTAAATCGCCTCACCCCAACCCGCTCCAAAAGAGAGGGGCTTAAAGTCCTCTCCTTTGGAGAGGATTTAGGTGAGGCCAATAACAATCCCATAACTAAAAGTTATCCGGCATCGCCTTTTGTGATAAAAATGTGAATAGAAATAAGCGAACCTTTGCACTATTCATTTAGATTATAATGCAAACCCAACAAAAAATAACACGGAATTTTGGTAGTGCGATACTCAGTATTAATTCGAACATAAGTAAGGTTGTTTTCATTTGCTGTATCGCGTTTTGTTTAACGCCTTTTGCGAGCCCGGCTATCGCTTTATTATTGGGTCTGATAGTAGCTCAAATTACCGGGCACCCTTATCTTCATTTAAATCACAAAGCCACAAATTTATTGTTGCAAGCTTCGGTAGTGGGTTTGGGCTTTGGGATGAACGTACATAGCGCGTTACAAGCCGGTAAACAAGGTGTATTGTTTACGATAGCATCGATAACCGCGACGCTTTTATTCGGGTACCTTTTGGGCCAGTTACTGGGTACCGAAAAGAAAACATCGCTCCTTATCTCGTCAGGAACTGCTATTTGCGGCGGCAGTGCAATTGCGGCAATTTCGCCGGTAATTAAGGCGGAAGAAAAGCAAATATCAGTTGCTTTGGGTTGCATATTTATTCTAAACTCAATTGCCTTATTTATTTTTCCGGTTGTCGGCCGCTATCTTAACCTATCGCAAACCCAATTTGGCTTATGGTGCGCCATTGCTATACATGATACCAGTTCGGTTGTTGGGGCGGCCAGCAAATATGGAGCACACGCTTTGGAGGTGGCTACAACGGTAAAACTTGCCAGAGCCTTATGGATTATTCCGGTTGCCTTTATATCTACCTTTATTTTTAAAAATAAATCCAGAAAAATCAGCGTACCTTATTTTATTGGGTTATTTGTGCTGGCGATGGTTGTCAATACCTACGTTCCTTCAATATCAATAATAATCCCTTTGCTGATAGGATTTGCCAAAACTGGATTAACGGTAACTTTATTCCTGATCGGCGCGGGGTTGTCGCGTAAAGTATTACAGGCCGTTGGGTTCCGACCGTTGTTACAGGGGCTCTTACTTTGGGTTATGATATCGGCCGTTGCTTTATTTGCTGTGATGCACCTGGCATAATTTATCTTAAAATTACAATCGTTATTATTTTTGGTAATTAATATTGCTATCTTCAAAAATTAAACTTTAACTGATGAAACCCGATCACCTTTTTTGGATTGCCCTGGCCGCTTACGGCTTTCATATTTTAGAAGAATATACTTACGACTGGAAAACCTGGGCACAAAAAATATTGAAGCTGGATGTAAGCTGGAACAACTTTTATGTAACCAATGTTATCGTTTTGTTTTTTGGCATTGCCTGCGCCGAAGTCGGCTGGTCGCATCCAACTTTTAGCCTGATTTTTCCGGCGCTGATGATAATAAATGCTTTGTTTTTTCATATCCTGCCATATATCCGCTCAAAGCGAAAATTTTCGCCAGGCCTGTTTACCGCCATATTCCTGTTTTTGCCGATTGGGATAGCATGCTTTACAAACGCCTTTAATTTGGGTGTTTTGCCGAAGTCGATCGTGTTAGCTGGTTTAGGCGGAGCTGCAACTGCGGCTTATCCAATCTTCCTGCTTAAGACAAAAGACCTCGACTTTTTTAAACCATGATTTTTCTCAGCCTCACCCTGCCCTTTCCAAAGGAGAGGGTTCCAAAAGAGCGAAGTTCAAGTCCTCTCCCTTGGAGAGGATTATTCACGTTTTTATTTTATTAAGGCGTTCATGAGGGCTGCGCCGTTTAGGTGAGGCGAAAACGACTTATTGCCGGATGGTAATAATTTGAATTAAATTCCGAAATTCGGCATTCACAAAATTACCGCATGCTTCAAATCCAAAGGGACGTCCAGCTTAAAAATTTTAACACTTTCGGCGTTGAGGCCAAGGCTCATTTTTTTGTTGAAATAAACAAAAAAGAAGAACTGGCCGAGCTTTTTATGGATCCGCAATGGAAGCAAATGAAAATGCTTGTTTTAGGCGGTGGCAGTAACATGTTATTGTTAAATGATTTTAACGGACTGGTGATCAGGATCAATATACGCGGTATAGAACATCGTATCAGTCATAATGATGTTTTTATAGAAGCGGGTGCTGGCGAGGTATGGAACGACCTGGTAAATTTTTGCGTTATCCGCGAATACGCTGGCCTTGAAAACCTGAGCCTAATACCCGGATCTGTTGGCGCATCGCCGATACAGAACATTGGCGCGTATGGAGTTGAACTGCAGGATGTTTTTCATAGCTGCTGCGCCTTTGAATTACAAACTGGTACTTTTAAAACCTTTACTAAAGAAGACTGCCGGTTCGGCTACCGCGAAAGTGTTTTTAAGAGCGAATTGAAAAACCAATACATCATTGTGTCTGTAAAATTTCATTTATCGCTTATTCCTCATTTCAAATTGACTTACGGTGCAATTGAGCAGGAGTTAAAGGCCCGCAATGTAACTTCACCAAGTATAAAAGATGTTTCACAGGTTGTTTCACACATACGTGTATCCAAATTGCCCGATCCTTCTACCATCGGCAATGCGGGCAGTTTCTTTAAAAATCCAATTATAGATGCCGCACAATTTAACAATCTCAAATTAAAATTCCCAGAGGTAGTGCATTATCCGGCTGCCGGAGGCCAGGTAAAATTGGCCGCCGGCTGGCTTATTGAACAATGCGGCTGGAAAGGAAAAGTTGCCGGAAATACAGGCACGTGGAAGAACCAGTCGCTCGTTTTGGTTAACCACGGAGGCGCTACGGGCGAAGAAGTGTACGCATTTTCGTCGCAAATCATAGACAGTGTGTACACAAAATTTGGCGTTATGCTGCAGCGGGAAGTTAATATTATTAACTAAATTATTTTACTATTAATTAAATAATTAAGATATTATACTTCTATTCTCATCTTCATGTAATGCTGTTTTTTTAATGTAACTAACTGTAAAATAAATTGTTAATTGTTTAATAGTGTATTTATTACACATTCACCTTTGAGCAATGACCAATAACGTTTAAATTTTTGTTTAAGAGTTAAAGATTTTTTAAATGGTACTATGTTTGTCTTAGTACCCGTACAAAACTTTTAACAGAATGACAAAGATTGAGTTTAATACCCTAGTGCTACGTCAGGCAACTTCATTAAGGTCATACGCCTTACACTTCACGCATGACGCAGATGACGCTAACGACCTTGTCCAGGATACAATGTTGAAGGCGATAACGTACTACAACAAATTTAAGGAAGGAACAAATTTAAAAGGATGGTTATACACCATCATGAAAAACACCTTCATCAACAACTACCGCCGTTTTATAAAAATGAACACTTTTGTTACCAAGTCGGATGAAATCACTTCGCCGAATCTGGTATTCAGTTCAACAAAAAACCAGGGCGAATCCAAGTTCATAATGGACGATATTAAAAGAGCTTTGGACAGACTGCCCGGCGATTATTATGTGCCGTTCACCATGTATTTTGAAGGCCATAAATACCACGAAATAGCCGATCATTTAACCATCCCTATTGGAACCGTTAAAACCCGCATCCACGTTGCACGCAAGTTATTAAAGAAAAGCCTCAAGGCTTATGATAACGGCATTGCAAAACCTATCTACGCAGAAAACTAATTTAAGAATTCTGGTTTGAAACTAAATCTTTAGCATCCTTTTTCAATAGACCCTATAAGGGGTATTACTATAGGCCCCTCAAAAAGGGGCCAATTTTTTTGCCTTAAACCTGTCCGCTTTAAATATTTTATTGCTATACTTATCAGCAATGAACAACTTACCTTTATATACCAAATCGCAGCTGGCTTTGCGAAACGGACAGGATAAACCCGAAATATGGATAGCTTATAAAGGGCTGATCTATGATGTAAGCCGCAGTCGTTTATGGTTTAAAGGAAAACACTATGAACATTGGGCCGGCCAGGACCTAACAGCCGAACTGCCGGATGCGCCACATGATGAATGGGTGTTCAATAATATTGATGTGATAGGGAAGTTGGTTTGAGATGAGAGATTGGAGGCTAGAGATTGGAGATAAGTATTAAAATCTGGCTCAATCGCTTTAAGATCATGACTTCCGAGTGCTAACCTCTAATTTCCAATCTCTAACCTCCAACTTAAATCTCAAATTTCGCCAAACTCACAAACTCCTGTATGCGTGCGGCAATTTCCTGTTGGGTAAGATTTCTGATCTTTTCGGTTCCGAATTTTTCAACGCAGAACGAAGCCAGTGCAGAGCCGAAAATAATGGCATTTTTCATATTGTTAAAATTCACCGTGCCAACTTTAGCCATATAACCAATAAAACCTCCGGCAAAAGTATCGCCCGCTCCTGTAGGGTCAAATACATCAGCTAGTGGAAGGGCAGGGGCGGCAAATATTTTGTCCTCATTAAAAAGCAGGGCGCCGTGCTCTCCTTTTTTTATGATCAGATATTTAGGACCCAGTGTTAAAATTTTACGAGCGGCCTTTACCAAAGAATATTCACCGGATAGTTGACGTGCCTCGGCATCATTAATAGTTAATACATCCACCATCTTTATGGTTTCGAGTAAATCGTCCAACGCTATATCCATCCAGAAATTCATGGTATCCATTACAATTAGTTTCGGACGTTTTTTCAAACGCTTTATAACCGTTTGCTGTACCTGCGGTGTTAAGTTGCCAAGCATCAGGTATTCGCAATCCTGGTACGATTCGGGAATAATAGGATCAAAATCAGCCAGTACGTTCAGGTCGGTTACCAGGGTATCGCGACTGTTCATGTCGTTATGGTACTTACCTGCCCAGAAGAAAGATTTTTCGCCTTTCTTAATCTGCAGACCCTCAGTATCAACGTTATGACGATTGAGATCTTCGATTTCGCTTTGCGGGAAGTCATCGCCAACAACGGCAACAATTTTTACTTTATCATAAAAATAACCTGCCGCCAAACTTGCATATGTAGCTGCGCCGCCAACAATTTTATCTGTTTTACCAAAGGGTGTTTCAATGGCATCAAAGGCCACGGTACCGATAACAACTAAACTCATTTAATCTTTTTAAATATTTTGCGGCAAAGATTGTGAAATTAGCTCAGAAATCATCTTTTAAACCGCACTTATTCAGAAATACGCTTAATTAAAATCGGCAAGGTTACCCGAAATTCAATTTTAACCTATGTTGCCAATAGTTAACTGGTTTGAAAATCAGATACTTGAATAGTGCTGAACTAAAATATTTGATTTTTTTCGAACAAACATTTTTAAATTAACCCAAAATTCATACTTTTGCACACTCCAAACCGGAAAATGATTCCTGAGTAGCTCAGCCGGTTAGAGCATCTGACTGTTAATCAGAGGGTCGCTGGTTCGAGCCCAGCCTCAGGAGCTTGTAAATCAACAAGTTAGCCCCACTCCGGCGAGTGGGGCTTTTTTATTTGCACAAAATTTGCACAAAAAATCACTTTATATTTTCATTTGCATACGGAGAGCGCCGGTATTGTCTCAAAACCTGAAAGATCATAATCATCGATTAGCCCACCTATTTTCTGAGTATTCCTTTCCTCTCAAATTAAATATTTCATTTTTTTCATTGTCCGAGTCGGACTATCTCGGATGATTTAGAAATAGGTATAAATATTTTTGTTTTCAATTATCTAAAGATCATGGCATGGAAACATTAACATTTGATCAGTTACCAAAAGCGGTTAGCTTATTATTGGAGAAGGTATCTCATTTAGAGGAATTACTTTTAGCTAATGAGAATAATTCAAAACGGATAGAACAATCCATTGACGTCAATCAAGCCGCCCGGTTTCTTAACATGGCTGTTCAAACATTATACGGAAAGGTTAGCAGGAAAGAGGTCCCGGTCAATAAACAAGGAAAACACCTTCATTTCTACATTTCCGAATTGGAGGAATGGTTAAGGAAAGGAAGAAAAAGAACCTTTACGGAGATAAAAGAGAGTATGGAATTGTCTACCAAGAGAAGGAGATATGCTTAGCTCTTATGAAATTAAAATTCGGTAAAGATTGGACGGGACCCGAACTATTCCTGTATATTGCTAAATATCAGGTATTTATAAAATCTAAAAACCATTAGTCACCGAGCAGGACATCGGAAAACTTGAGGTGTTTTGAATTGTTTTAAAGAACTTTTGACGGATCAAATTTACAAAAACGAAACCGAACTTCCGGTCATTATCTTTATTTTTATCTATGATCTATCAACTCTACATAAAAGCCGACGGCGAGGATCCTGGACAGGTACTTGCCATAATTGGGCATCACGAAAGCAACGTTATTAATCAATTCGAGGTTTATCGCATTACCAATGGAGATCCGGTGACAGTCTAAGTGTTTAAAGACAATGACATAAAAGTGGTACGGCGAGGGTAGACCAATATGGTCAGAGGTTACTTGGGAAAAAAACGGCAAATGGAAAGTGTTAAAGACGGATATAGACCTTGCTGAGTTGGCGACGCAAATAAAAACCTATCCTTCGCCCGTCACCGTTGGCGAATTGATCCCTCTATATTCTAACGAATGAGATGGAATTAAAAAATACATAATTACATATATCTGCATTTATGCATTTATGCATTTATGTAATTATTAAGTAGCATCTATGGAACGGTAAATCATGGATGTTTTATAATCTTGGTTTGTGTAAAATGGCAAAGACCATCACCAATAGCACGCGCAAGTGCATGAACGGAAATACGTCGTTAGCCTAATTAGCACTTCCCTCGTTGTCCAATTAAACTAATAATCCCTGCCCTTATCAGGCAGGGATCGGGTACATTAATTAGTTTTCACAAATAAGGTATACACATGGGTGATTGTCCATCTGTTGCCATCATTCACCATCGTTATAAAGTCGCTCCGGGTATGCCTGGCTTTGCTTTTCACAAAAGAGAAAATTCAGTTTGGTGGGATAAATTATTGACAAATAAATCTGCAAGAATAATTTCAACACTTGACCAACCTGCCTGGTATTATTGGTTAGTTTACAGACAACCAAGTAATAATGCAATGAAGAAATTGACTATGAAATTTTGCGGTATAAGCCCAATTAAGGTAACAACAATTGGACCGCTTAGACTATCTAAGGAAAGATACAGAGAAAAATGGCTTGCTAAAATTGAAATCCTGGGGCAGCAGAATAAATAAGACCTTCGCCAAACATTGCAGTTGCGCGCGTTGATGGTAGAGCAGGTAACTTCGACATTTGTTTTCTAGCCCACCTGCGGATTACTCGAACAGGACAATATCAATGAAGCCGGTGCCATCACGATGAAATAACAGTATTCCAGGTGAGGAAGGTGATTAAAGGGCTTGCACCACGCCCGGTCATAAATCTTGAACATAAAATCATGAAAATAACACAGATTAAAATTAACCCGGATCCTTACCAACCATACCGCTTGGCACAGGGTTACCGCGCCGGTGATCTTCTATTCATTTCCGGGCAGACGGCGATCAATGCTCAGGGAAAGCTCGAAGGGATCGGGGATTTCGACAAGCAAGCCGGAATCGCCTTCGAAAACCTGGAAAAGGTTTTGAAAGCGGGCGGGTCCAGCTTTAAGAATGTTATTAAAGTGACGATCATGCTGCGGGACATGGGCAACTTTGACAAGGTCGTCGCCCTTCGCGCGAAATATTTTAAAGCCCCATATCCCGCTGACACTATCCTGGAAATATCGTCGCTTTTTTCACCGGACGCCCTTATCGAGATTGAAGCCGTCGCGGTCGCAGATGATTCTGCCAAATGGACGCGCGATGAATAACCGGCCAACACTATAAACGTTGAGCCTGATGAATCTGTTAAATTTCATTGCCATTAATCTATTTATTTACTTTGTATGAGTAATGTCAGTTGCAAGGGTAAATAATTTAGATCATAGCTATGGACAGTTTTTTTAAAGCAGTGGCACCGTTCACTAACCTTTCAGCAGACAGCAAATTGGCGCTATCTGCGGTTTTAAAAAGAATGGAGCTTCCAAAAGGACAGGTACTGGTAAAACCTGATTCCGTTTGCTCGAATCTTTATTTTATTGAGGAAGGACTGACCAGAACTTTTTATTTTAAAGAAGGGAAAGACATTACCGATTGGCTTAGTCCGGAAAACACCTTTGCAGTTTCTATTATCAGTTTCATTACCCGTAAGCCGGACCGACGTGCTATAGAGCTCCTCGAATCTTCAGTTTTACTTACAATAAAATTTGATGCATTAGAGGCCCTTTGCGCCATTCATCACGACATTGAAAGAATGACCAGGCATCTCATCAGTTTTGGCTTGGTACAATTGCAACAGAAATTTGACGACCTCCATTTTGAAACAGCGCTTCAACGTTACCAAAAGTTAATGGCAACAAATCCAACACTCCTACAGCGTGTACCGCTCGGATTGATCGCTTCATATCTTGGCATGACGCAGGAAACTTTAAGCAGGATGCGGTCGCAAGTTAGTTTTTGATAAATGTCAAGTAAATTGAGAAGATTACTTTATTCCTTTGCCTATAGAACCAAAAAATAAAACTATGAACACAATACTTTGGATACTGCAGGCACTTTCCGCAACTATATTCGTGTACTCCGGGGTCTGCAAATCATCGCTACCTATTAAACAGTTGGTGTATGAAAAAGGGCAAACAGGTGTAGAATTTTTATCACTTCCCTTTGTGCGCTTTATCGGAGTTTCGGAAATCCTCGGCGCAATTGCATTGATACTCCCCGTTTGGTTAAACATAATGCCTGTTCTTACTCCCATATCAGCAATTTTGCTGGCCTTGATTATGGTGCCTGCTGGCGTCATTCATTACAAAAGAAAAGAGCCTAAAAATGTTCTTACAAACATTATATTATTTTCCATTTGTTTGTTTATTGCTTATCAAAGAATAGCTCATCTTTAAAAGCCGCGCTAATCTGATACAATTCTGAAATCTTTTTATTGCTGACTTCGTGCGTATAAAAGAAATCATTCCGGCTTGCCCATCAGGCCAATTTGTGAATCAGATAACAAGATAGTAGCCGGGCTGATACGAGAAGTGTTATGCAAGCATGGCGCTGATAAACCAGGAACTGCATTTTTCGACGAAGACCTCGACCGGTAATATGGAGCAATTGAAGATCCAGCTAAATGATGCACTTGATGCCGGGCTAACCGTCAACGAGATCAAAGAGGCACTCGTTCAGCTTTATGCGTATTGCGGTTTCCCGAGAAGCCTAAATGCAATCAACGCTTTCATGGCTGTTTCTGAAGAAAGAAAAGCAAAAGGGATTACTGACAATGTAGGCAAAGAAATATTAATCGGCGATAATAAAGGCGACAATTACGAAAAAGGCAGAAAGGTATTGGAGACCTTATCCAAAACGCCTCAATCGAAACCGGCACCGGGCTTTGGTGTATTCGCACCTCGTGCGGATGCCTTTTTAAAGGAGCATCTGTTCGCGGATATATTTGATAGCGATGTATTGACCTACAGACAACGGGAACTGGTTACTATTGCTGCTTTATCTTCAATGCCGGGCGTGGAAGGGCAGCTCCAGTTTCATATTAATGTTGGTGTGAACACCGGTATAAAGGAAGGCCAGCTGGCGCAGATTGCCGAACTGGTCGCGAAACACGTCAGCCTGTCTCAAGCAAATACTTTGAACAAATTGATCGGTAAGCCAGCTATTCAAGTAACGGAACCGGATATGATGATTCGCATCTGCGAGATTGAAATTAGTCCTGAATTTTTAGAGGAATACAAATCTATACTAAAGGAAGAATCTACAATAGCTATGAAGACCGAGCCGGGGGTGATATCCCTTTTTGCAATGTACCAGCAAGAAAGCCCAACACAAGTAAGAATAATTGAAATATACGCAAACCAAGACGATTACCAGTCACATCTAAAAACGTCACATTTCCAGAATTATAAAACGGCTACACTCAAAATGGTGAAATCGTTAAAACTAGTTGACATGACCCACGTAGACACGCAAGCCATAATGAGCACCTTTAAAAAGTTAAACTGATACCATATGAAAGTAAATTATGACCAGACGACGAGAAGGAAAATTATCTGGTAGTCGGGAATGCCTTGATCAAACGCCGAATATGCATTCTATCCTGAATCAATAAATTATACTTAAAACTATTTAATTCTTCATACATGAAAAAATATCTTTTCCTTTCGATGATTCTTGGGATTGCTACAAATGTAATTCAAGCGCAACAAAGCTTATCCAGAAGTGCTGCGATTACTTCTCCAGAGATACATACTGATAATAAAGTAACATTTAGGTTTTCAGCTCCCGATGCCAAGAAGGTAAAGATCACGGGTGATTGGATGCCTTTAAAGGGTGGTGTACGCGTTTCAGATTCATTGACTAAAGGTGATAATGGTTTGTGGTCGTATACAACACCTGTTTTGTTATCTGACTTGTACAGTTATTCATTTGTCGTCGATGGCATGAGATGCAATGACCCTAACAATGCATTTGTGATCCGCGATGTTGCTTCCATTGCAAATATTTTTATTATTGGCGGAGGAAAAGGCGATTATTACAAAGTTAACGAGGTACCTCACGGTACTGTTAGTCATCGTTGGTACAACGCTCCAGGTGCCGGACTTGTGCGTCGCCTTACTGTTTACACTCCTCCGGGATATGAAAGCAGTAATGCGAAATATCCTGTACTGTATTTGTTGCATGGAATTGGTGGCGATGAAGACGCCTGGATGGGCTTGGGTAAAGCTTCGGAAATTTTGGATAATCTGATTGCACAAAAATTAGCCGTACCGATGATTGTGATAATGCCAAACGGAAATATTGTTCAGGAAGCTGCGCCGGGTGAAGGAAGCGCGGGATATGTAAAACCAACATTTATGTTGCCAAACACGATGGACGGTAAATTTGAAGAATCGTTTATAGATATTATCAAATTTACGGAAAGCAATTATCGGGTGAAAGCAACGAAAGAAAACCGGGCTATCGCAGGGCTGTCAATGGGAGGATACCATACAGATTATATTTCACGCTATTATCCGGGCACATTTGACTATATGGGCTTGTTCTCACCGGCCCTCAACAATAAACCGGAGCAATATCCCTCCGCCAAAGCCTATCAAAACCTGGATAAGAATCTGAAAGAGCAAATGGATAATGGCTATAAGTTGTATTGGATTGCCATTGGCAAGGATGATTTCCCCGTCCTCTTCAATGCGGTGAAAGAATATCGGACAAAATTAGATACCTCGGGCATGAAATACGAATATGAAGAAACTGAAGGAGGCCATACGTGGACGAATTGGCGTACCTATTTAACACAATTTACGCAAAGGTTATTCAAATAATATTGGCTATTACTCGCTTTTTGTTGTGTGCTGCATTGTTAGGAAAAATGGCTAAAAAGTCCAAATCATCAAAGCTGAAGAAATAAATGCAGCGTGGGATAAGGTGGTGAATAAAGAAGCCCGTTATCGCTATGTATCGATGCATTAACCATTTAATTATCATATAAATGAAAAGGCCGGATCAAAAAATTTCTGTATTGCTTTTAATTTGCTCCTTGTTTTTAACTTCCTTCTCCAACGCTAAAAAAGAAGATAAAAGCAACGCAACAGCAGGCGAAAGTTTAACAAATCAAAAGATGACCATCAAAATAAACTCGCAAACCTTCACAGCGACTATGTTGGATAATAACACAGCAAAGGCTTTCCGGCAAATGCTGCCAATAACCATTCATATGACCGAGCTAAATGGGAATGAAAAATATTTTGATCTACATGCATCATTGCCTGCACAGGCGGTAAAGCCAGGCAATATCAGGAATGGAGATATTATGTTATATGGATCAAATACGATTGTTCTATTCTACAAAAACTTTGAAACGTCATATGATTACACTAAGATCGGAACGATAGATAATATTGAGAACTACGCTGCTGCTTTAGGGACTGGAAATGCAACGGTAGCTTTCGAAGCGAGATAAGTTTGGTTTTATTAAAATAAAACAGGTAAATTCAAAAGAGGCTTATCATTAAAGTTGCAATAGAAAATATGCATAACCTAAAAAATATACTTTTAACTGTGTCTTTAATTTTGTTAGCTTTTTTAGCTAAGGCACAAACTCAAACCGTAATCAATCCAAAAGGGGGCACCTATTACTTAAATCCCATATTTTCCGGTGATTATGCGGATCCCAGTATTATGCGCGACGGCGACGATTATTATATCGTGCATTCCTCTTTTGAATATTATCCTGGCCTGTTGATCTGGCATTCAAAAGATTTAATTAACTGGATCCCGGTTACCCATGCTTTGTATAAATATGTAGGTTCAGTCTGGGCACCGGATTTAGTG
>DASYEP010000087.1:0-19590 GCA_036498965.1 Mucilaginibacter sp. | reverse complement strand
ATTTGCTTAAGGTTGTCCGCCCTTGTCTAAATATACCTTAATCTAAAAGCGGACGGACAGGAAGGGGTGATAGGCTTAAACGTCGACATCCTTTAATCCGACATGCCTTATTTTTATAATCAACATATAAACTTTGTCATTGCGAGGTACGAAGCAATCTCTTAGCTGTGCATTAGCGTAAATGCATCGGCGCCAACGCAGGTCGACGAGATTGCTTCGTTCCTCGCAATGACAAGATGGTAAAAACCCCTTCGCCTTCTTTCAGCTTTTCGCTTTCTGCTTTCACCTTTCCGCTTTAAGCCTCCACTACCTCCAACCACCACCAAGCGCCCGGTACAGGTTAACAATCGCTTGCAGTTGTTGTAAACGATCATTAACGCCGTTAATGCGGGCGGCAAGGAGGCTTTGCTCGGATGTTAGTACGTCGGTGTAGTTGGTTGCCGAGCTGTAGCGTAACAGTTCTTGAGTGTAATCAACAGCTTTTACCAGGGAGGCTATTTGCTTGCTGCGGGTATCATCTTTTTCGGATGCGCTTTGGTAGGCATATAGCGCATTAGATACCTCGTTGCCTGCGGTAAGTATGGTTTGCTGATAGTTATATAATGCTTCCATCTGCCTTGCCTGTGCGGTTTTTAGCCGGGCCTTGTTGATGCCCTGGTTAAAAATAGGTTGGGTTAGCCCTGCGGCGATGTTATAAAATATAGAGTTTACAAAGAAATCTTTCAGCGTTAGGTTAGAGAAACCACCCGATGCGGTAATGGTAAACTGCGGATAGAAATACGTGTGGGCCACATTGGTATTTTCAAAAGCGCTCCTGAAATTGTATTCCGCCTGCTGTACATCGGGGCGGTTTTTTAGCAGTTGAGCGGGTATACCTATTTGCAGGTTATTCGCTTGCTGCTCATAGTCGAGCTTTATACGGTTTATAGGTCCCGAAGGGCGACCCAGCAACAGGTTCAGCGCGTTTTCTAATTCGCGGATGTTACGTTTAATATCGGGTATCGCTACCTGCGCGGAATACTGGTTGGCCTCACTTTGAACAATAGACGCGCTTGTCACAATAGCGCCTTCTTTAAGGGCCTTCATTGTTGCAACGTCTTTCACCCGGTATTCAATGGTAGTGTTGGTTATTTCAAGCACCTTATCAAAGGCCAGCAAACTGTAATAGTTATTGGCGATATCAGCAATTAGCTGGGTTTGTATGGCTCTTTTAGCGGCTTCGGTTTGTAATAAACTGGCATAAGCCGATCTTTTTGCGCTGCTCAATTGCCCCCATATATCAGCCTCCCACGATGCGCTTAACCCCAACTGGTAACTTGTTGTTACTGTATTAACGATAGTACCTGGCGGGAAATCCAAACTGGCTGGTGATTGTCTCGACCTGGCGACAGTAGCGCTTCCACTTACATTTGGAAAAAACAAATCCTTGCTTAACCGGAGTGCAGCCTGTGCCTCGTAAATTTTTTGAACGGCGATTTTCAGGTCAAGGTTTTGGTTCAGCCCTTCGGTAATTAAAGCCTTTAAAACAGTATCGGCAAAAAAGGTTTGCCATGGTATGGTAGCTATGTTGGTGGTATCGGTTGTATTTTGGGCGCGATACATGTTTATCGCATTGGTATCCGGCTGCTGGTACGGTTTTGTTACTTTACAGGATAAGCTTGCACCAATAAATACAAACAGCAAAAGGGTATATTTTAAATAATAACGGTTCATGGTTTATACTAACTGGTTTGTATAGTTGACTCTTCTTCTTCATCTTCTTCAACTCTCTTTTTGTTAACCTTTTCGTGTATGGTTTGGAAGATCACAAAAAGCACCGGTATGGCAAATAACCCGAAAACGGTACCGATAAACATACCGCCTACAGCGCCCGTACCAATGGAGCGGTTACCTATGGCACCGGCACCGGTAGCAAACATTAACGGCATTATACCAAATATGAACGCGAAGGAAGTCATTAAAATAGGTCGTAAGCGTGCTTGTGCACCTTCAACGGCAGCTTGCAAAATAGGCATCCCCGCGCGGCGTCGGTCTAACGCGAACTCCACGATAAGGATTGCATTTTTTGATAGTAAGCCGATGAGCATGATGAGCGAGATCTGCACATATATGTTGCTATCTATCCCGGTAATTTTTGAAAAGATGTAGGTGCCTGATAAACCTATTGGTAACGAAAGCAGGACCGCGAAAGGTAAAATATAACTTTCGTACTGTGCGCTCAACAGGAAGTAAACAAACACCAGGCACAGCAAGAATATATAAACCGACTGTGTACCACTCGAAATCTCCTCGCGTGATAAGCCAGAGAACTCGTAGGTATAACCCTGTGGTAAGTGTGTGGCAGCTACAGCTTTTATCGCATTAATAGCATCACCCGAGCTATAACCCGGGTTAGGTAAACCCGAAACGGCTACAGCGGTATATAAGTTAAACCTGGATATAGATTCAGGCCCGAATACTTTTGTAAGCGTTATAAAGGCAGTGATTGGCGCCATTACACCGTTGCCGCTGCGCACAAATATCTTATCTAAACCCATTGAGTTGGCACGGTAACCGTAGTCGGCCTGCACCATTACCCGGTATTGCTTGCCAAAATCGTTAAAGTTAGATGCATACAAGCCGCCATAATATCCCTGTAAAGTATTGATAACCGAGTTTACGCTAATGCCTGCTTCTTTACATTTAGCCACATTTACATCAACCTGGTATTGCGGAAAATTTGGGTTAAAAGATTCATTGGTATTTTGTATTTCAGGCCGTTTCTTTAACGCTGTCAAAAAGTTGGTCATTACGTTATAGATCTCGTTAGAGGTATGACCGCCTTTATCCTGTAATTGAAATTCGAAACCACCACCCGAACCAAAGCCTTGTATGGTTGGAGGCGAGAAAAGGAAGATTTCGGCTTCGTGAATATTGGCTATCTTTTTATAATAGTCTTTTATAACTTTTTGGATGTTATCATTTTTACGTTGGTTCCACGTTTTTAATTTGATGATAACCATGCCGTAGGCGCTGCCGCTTCCTGCAATAAAGCTGAAACCCACAATCTGGAGTGTATTATTTACCGATGGAAGGGTATGGGCAATGCTATCCAACTTTTTGGTAACCGCCTGTGTGCGTTGCATGCCCGATGCAGGTGGCAGGGTAACACTGGCAAAAATAGTACCCTGATCCTCGCTGGGAACAAAGCTGGATGGCGTGGTTTTTATAAGGATGACCAAAGCAACCGAAAAAGATACAACGGCTACTACTACTATCCATTTTTTGTTTACTAAAAAGTGAACCGAGCCTTTATATTTATTTACTACAGCATCAAAAGCAATGTCAAAGCGGGAATAAAACCAGTTAAAAAACCTTTGCTTTTTTTCTTCTTCGGTATGGGGTTTCAAAAACAGGGCGCATAAAGCAGGGGTAAGTGTTAATGCGTTTACCGCTGATAAAAGGATAGCCACAGCCAACGTAATACCAAATTGCTTATAAAATACACCTGTAGATCCTGTAATAAACGTCACCGGCAAAAATACCGCCGACATTACCAGCGTAATGGAAATGATAGCTCCCGCAATTTCATGCATCGCATCTATTGATGCTTTCCGGGCCGATTTATAGCCTTTGTCTAACTTGGCGTGGACAGCTTCAACAACCACAATGGCATCATCGACCACAATACCGATGGCTAAGACCAGGGCAAAAAGGGTAAGCAGGTTGAGTGTAAAGCCAAAAACGTTTAAAAAGAAAAACGTACCAACAATGGCTACCGGAACGGCTATTGCCGGGATAAGCGTTGAACGGAAATCCTGTAAAAAGATGAATACCACGATAAATACCAGGATAAACGCTTCAACAAGGGTACTGATAACCTTTTCTATCGAGGCGTTGAGGTATTCGTTGGCATCAACCAGGTAGGTGAGCTTTATCCCGTTAGGAAAATCAGCTGAAGCTTCTTCTAAAATTGCTTTGGTTTCATTAATTACATTACGCGCATTTGAACCCGACGCTTGTGTAACACCAACACCAATGGCAGGCTTACCGTTAACCCTGAAAGTGGATGAATAGTCCAACGCACCCAATTCAACACGTGCTATATCTCTTAAATGTAAAAGCTGCCCCTTGCCTGCAGATTTTAGCACGATATTGCCAAATTCCTCCGCAGTTTTTAGCCTGCCGGTGTATTTTATAACGTACTGAAATGATTCGTTGCTATTCTCACCAAATTTACCGGGAGCTGCTTCAATATTTTGCTCATTCAATGCCTCGGTAATATCATCAGGCACCAGCCCATACCTCGACATTACATCAGGCTTTAGCCAGATACGCATGGCATAATCCATTGAATTAAAGACCCGTGCAGTACCAATACCAATTACCCGTTGAATTTTAGGCAACAGGTTTATTTTGGCATAGTTTTGTAAAAAAGTTTCATCATAGGCTTTGTTGTCGCTGTAAAGCGAAAATATAAGCAGGTTGGTATTCTGACTTTTAGCTACCGTTACCCCCGATTGGGTAACCACCTGGGGCAACAAGCTGGTAGCCCTTGCAACACGGTTTTGCACGTTCACCGCTGCAAGGTCGGGGTTAGTGCCTACCGTAAAGAAGATAGTTATTGAGGCCGAACCATCGTTACCGGATGAAGAGGTCATGTAGGTCATATTCTCAACCCCATTGATTTGCTCCTCGAGCGGAACAATCACACTCTTAAGCACTACATCGGCGTTAGCCCCGCTGTAATCGGCAGATACCTGCACGGTTGGAGGCGCAATATTGGGGTACTGCGAAATTGGTAGGGTTATCAAGCCTATTAAACCTAATATTACCAGCAGTACCGAAATTACCGTTGAAAGTACAGGTCGCTCTATGAATCTCTTTAGCATATTGTTTTTGTTAGTCTTAAGTCTAAGCTCTTTAGTCTTAAGTCAGGAATTTTAATATTCATTATTAATCTGAAGGGGTTTGACTTCAGACTCAGGACTATGAACTAATGACTTTACCGAAGCCCCTGGTATACAGTTAAAGGGTTTGCTTCTTCGGGCTTAATTTCGGTATCGTCTTTTATGTTGCTAACTGCCTCGGCAATAATTTTATCGCCCGCATTTAATCCGTCAGTAACTATGAAAAACTGGCCAGGAGTATTATCCATAACTGTAATTGCAGTATTCTTAACCTTGTTGTGATTATCTACTACGTAAATAAAGCGTTTATCCTGTAGCTGGTAGGTAAGGTTTTGAGGAACCATAATAGCCGATTTTACTTTGGCAGGAATCCTTACCAATGCACTGCTTCCGCTGCGAATTAAGCCATTTGGATTATCAAAAACAGCCCTGAAATTTGCTGAACCGGTTGTAGTATTTATTAACCCGTTTATGGTTTCAACATGGCCTTTATGCTCATAAGTGCTGCCATCGGAAAGTATTAAAGTTACGGGCGGCATATTTTTCAGCTTTTCTTTTATGCTGGTATTGGTGCTATCCCTGCTAAAGCCGAGCAATTGCTTTTCGTTTATGGCAAAATAGGCGTAAACCGATCCTGTATTATAAACGGTAGTTAAGGGCTCTGTTGTGGTGCCGTTAACAAGGCTGCCCAATTTGTAAGGCAAGGAACCGATTACACCGTTCACCGGGCTTACTATAGTAGTATATCCTAAGTTTACCTTTGCATTCTCCAGCGCAGCTTTAGCCTGGGCCAATACGGCTTGCTTCGATTGCAGCATATTTTGAGCCGACTCCAACTCGTAATGGCTGATGATATCTTTTTCGACGAGTGGCTTAACCTTGTCTACCTGCATTTTGGCAGTGCTTACATCAGCTTCGGCGGTTTTAACGCCGGCATCGGCAGTGCGTACTTCCTGCTCATATTGTGGTGCGCTGATCTTGAAAAGCAGTTGCCCTTTTTGCACAAGCGAACCTTCGTCAACAAATATTTTCTCTACAAAGCCATCCACTTTTGGCCTTATTTCAATGTTCTGCTGACCTTGTATACTGGCAGGATAATCCCTGTTTAAGGTAGCCGACCGGGGTTGTAAAGTGAGTACCTTATAAGTGGTTATACCGCCACCTGCACCCTGAAAGTTATTTTGATTTCCTTTATTGCCGCATCCACAAAGCAACATCAAAAATGGAATGATGATAACTGAGCTTTTCAGCAACACCTTACCTGAACCGATATGAAATAAACTATGATATGATTTTTTGTGAGTCATTTTTATAATAAGCGGGGCATATACCCGTTGCGCGTGCAAATATAAGAGCATTATTTTAGTACGATGTGTTAAGTTGACACAATTGAGAAATTATGATTGTAACAATTACCGGAAATATATGAGGCTGTTGCCGTATCATACAACTTATTTCAATCCCTGGTAGTATTTTTTAAACAACCGGGGTTATTTGATCAATAGTTTGCAGATACATTTTTCTAAAACCGTCCGATATGAAAAAAAATACCTTAACCTAAAGGCGGACGGACGGGAAAGGAGGTAAAAGGCGAAAGGTAACCTTCCAACCACTACAACAATTTCAACATCCCTTCAAATTTACTAATCCGAGAAACAGGGCTTAAGTATAATTTTTGTTACAGACCTACTTGGCGAGGTTTAAATAGTCTGACAAATTAGATGGTACACAAGATATAAGCTACGCCAATTTTTACCAAAACATAGTCACTAAATCAACAATATATGAAACCTTTATTTTTTACAATCGCAATTTCAGTCATGGGTTTATTAACAGGTTGTACAAAAGTTGTTTACACACATTCACAAGTAATGGAGCGCTACAAATCCAAACAAGATGTTGTCGCTGAATTTGGCTTACCTGCCGAGAAAAGATCAGGGGAGGGCATTGAAGAATGGATATATAATTACGGAGCGGTATCTACTACAACTACATATGGAAACCAAAATACAAACAACTCGGTTAATGGCACCGCCAGTGGTGGAGTAAACGGCAATTCAAATACAAATACTGCTGTAGTTACTCAAGTTAATCAATATGATAGATATGTAAAATTCACCTTTGACACTAACGGGAATGTTTTAAAATGGGGTAGCCAGGGTATAAATAATGAGGTTAGAAAAAAAGACACCGTTGGAACGGTATTTTCAGTAGCCGGTATTGTTGCTTTGATTGCTGCGTTTTTTACAGCTGCTGCATCGATACACTAGAGGGTATTAATAGTTATTTTGGGCGGTTGGAGTTTTCTTTCTGATCTGTAAAAGGTGACAGGCAGGAACCAAACCGTCCGAAATAGAAAATAAATACCTCAACTTAAATATGGACGGACGGGAGAGGAAGAGGTTAACGGCGAAAGGTAAAAGGCGAAAGGCAACCTTTCAACTTTACAACCTTACAACGTTCCAACAACTCCCTACACCCACTTACTCAAAAACTTGCTGAACGGCTCTTTATACTGGTCGCCTACGGTTATATTGATTTTACCGATTTGCAAGGCGTTGCGGGTAATAGAGTTAATCTTATCGAGCGAGACAATAAAGGAGCGGTGCACCCGCATGAATTTTTTTGCAGGCAATTTCTCCTCCAGCGATTTAAGGCTGGTTAGGGATAATACCGGCTTTTCGGAACTTTGAAGCCATACTTTTACATAGTCTTTTAATCCCTCGATATATAAAATGTCGTTCAATGCCAGGCGTACCAATTGGTATTCTACCTTTAAAAACAAGTATTCGTCTTCTATGCGTTCCTCGGCAGCTGCGGGTGCAACGGCAGGAGTAGCATTTGATTTTTCGACCAATTCGCAATACGCCAAAGCTTTGTTGGCGGCGTGCAAAAACTCCTCGTAGTTGAAAGGTTTTAGCAGGTAGTCGAGCGCATCAACACGATAACCTTCCAATGCAAACTGATTATAAGCCGTTGTAAAAATGATGCGTGGTTTATTGGTTTTTATATTATCAAGCACCCGGGCCAGCTCAATACCATTCAGATCTGGCATTTGTATATCTAAAAAAACAACATCAACTTTTTGGGTATGAATGGCTTTCAAAGCTTCAACCGCACTTGAGTACCTTCCAATGAGATTAAGGAACGGGGTTTGCTCTATAAAAGCGCATACCAGCCCCAGCGCAAGAGGCTCATCATCAACAGCGATACAATTTATAATCATGACAGATCAAGTGTTAAGTGAACTGAATAAATATTATCCGTGGTATTTTCATCAATTACCAGGCTGTGTTTACCCGGATACAATAAATCAAGCCTGCGCCGGGTGTTATTAAGCCCAATGCCGCTGCTTGCTTCTAAGTTATTATTTTGTTCTTTATTTATGGTGTTACTTATCTTTAATTCGAGCAAATAATCTTTTTGTTCTACGGAGATGTTTATGAAGCTGGCCTGAACAGCGCTCACGCCATGTTTAAAGGCATTCTCCACAAATGGCAAAAAAATCATTGGCGCAACAGGTAGATCCCTTAGTGAAGTCGGGAATGTAAAGTCGATTTTAACAACATCAGTTAGCCTCAATTGCATCAGGCTGATATAATCCTTAATAAATGCGATTTCCTGGCTTAGCTGCGTGGTGCTATTCTGCGTATCGTACAACACATACCGCATCATCCGTGATAGTTGATGGATTGCTTTGCGAGATGTATCAGCGTTCACCAGGGTTAGCGCGTAGATATTATTAAGGGTATTAAAGAAAAAGTGAGGGTTGATCTGAGCTTTCAGGAACGATAATTCAGAGCTTACCCGGGCCTGCTCCATCTCCTGGTGTAGTTGTTTGTCGTTTTGCCATTTTTGTATGGTGGTGATGCTGGTGCTTACGCCGATTACTAATGCCGTTGTACCTACCATAGCGGCTACGATCGCAATGTTCCATGTATGACGGCCACCACCCCTATGCTTTGGCGGGCCAAGTTTCTGGAAAGCGGCTTCAACTAACTGGTGTATATTCAGCCATGAGTCGAGGTAACTATTTAATACCACTATCAGTGCAATTATACCCGCAACAACAAGCAGGTAAATTCCTGTGTGGTTCTTCAATAGGAAATTAGGGATCAGTATTTTTGAGTTTAGATAATAGGCAATAACCAGCAGGCCAAAAACAACAACCTCCTTTATCCACAACTGGAAAGGAATGGGTACATGCATTGCCAAAGGCTGTGTAAAATATATCGTACCAAAAACCGCCCATACTAAAAAATGAATTAGCACGGTAACGAGTTTGCTATTAGATTTCGGAAAGATCATCTCATAAAAGTTTTATTTTCAATCGCTTAAATAGTGTTATATAACAACAATATTACAAATCAATTTGGCAATAAGTCAATCATAATCTATCAGCGGCAAAAGTTTACCGACAGGGGGTGTATATTAATCTTTAAATAGATACTTCTTTCGGCATAACACCGCACTACCCTCTTTATAGGGTAAAAACGGGGTTTAATCTACTTTTATATAGCCTCCGTCTATTCTATTTTTTTGTAGATCACTTTTGATCTTGATTTGCACCATCTAAATTAAATATCGAATGAAATTAATCTACTTTTTTATTGCCGCTGCTCTTTTAATAAGCGTAAGGAGTTACGCTCAAACGGGCAGGGATGTGCATGGGTCGGTAACGGATTCGACCAAGCAAACTCTGCCCGGTTCAACGGTAAAACTTGTAACTGCAACGGATAGCTCAACAACAATTACCGATGCAAAGGGCGCATTTGTTTTTCCGGCGGTAAAGGCTACCCAGTTTAGCTTGGTAATACAATCCATCGGTTACCAACCTTTAAAGCGTCACATCGCGCTTGACAACACTAACCAGCCGGTTTTTTTGAGGCCGATAATCTTGAAACCCTCAACCACGATGCTAAATACTGTTGTTATATCAGATGTGCTTCCGGTAAAAATAAAGGAAGATACAGTTGAGTTTAACGCTGCCGCCTACAAGGTTCGTGATGGTGCACCTATTGAGGATGTAATCAAAAAAGTACCCGGTGCCGATGTTGATGCCAACGGTAACATTACTTTCCAGGGAAAAAGTGTAACCAAAGTACGGGTAAACGGCAAGGACTTTTTTGGTGGCGATTTAAAAACGGCCACACAGAATTTACCTGCTGATGCGGTACAAAACGTACAATTTTTAAATGATTACGGTGATCAGGCTAATCTTACTGGTATAAAAACAGGTGAACCCGAAACAGTATTGAACATCAATATAAAACCCAGCAGGAACCACGGTATTTTTGGGCAGGCGAGCGCAGGTGGTGGTGCAGATGCTATTCCGCAAGTAGCTGGAACCAAAGACCAGGCGCGTTACATAGTTCAGGGTAACATATTTGATTTCGACGGTAACCGTCAATTAGCCGCATTAGGCAACTATAATAACACCAATACCAACCTGTTTAATTTCGGTGGTCCCGGTGGCGGTGGTGGTCCCGGTGGCGGCGGTCGTGGCGGAGGCCCTCCGGGAGGCAACAATAATAACAGTAATGGTATTACCACCACCCGTTCCTTAGGTTTAAACTACCGCGACAGCTGGGGAAAAAAGATAACCGTATATGGTAGCTATAGCTTTACTGATAATACCATTTATACAACCAGCAAGGTTATACAGGACAATATTTCGTTAATGAAGCCGAGTACAACTGAACAGGACAATACCCAAACTGATACAAAAATAAACCACAGGTTCAATTTTAACATGGAATACCGGCCTGATACGGTTAACTATTTAAAAATTACGCCTTCGTTCAGTTATGCAAGTGTAAACAGTAATCAATTTTCAACTAACACTTACGATACAACGCAGCTCGTATCCGCCTACAATGTCAACAACATTAGCCATTCAACGGCGCCAAATTATGGTATCAACGTGTTATATAACCACAGGTTCAACAGTCATGGGCGCAACTTCAGCGTAAACCTTGGTGTGGGAAGATCAACCAATGACCAATATCAGAACCCCAGCTATACATACACAGCCGGAACCCCAACTGCTCCGCTCACGCAGTACATTACAACAAACAGCAGTACCGACACATTGGGCACCTCTGTATCATACATCGAGCCAATAGCCAGGCGGTCGTATTTGGAGTTTAATTATAATTATAAAAACAGTTATACAACTTCTGATAAGTTAACAGATACGCTGGCTTCATCCGGGCAGATTAATGAATACCCGCTGCTAAGTAATAACTATAAATTCAGCTTTATAATCAATAGGGTAGGAATAAATTACCGCTTTGTAGAAAAGAAATATAATTATGTGTTGGGTATTACAGCACAGCCATCGGTTTTGGATGGGAGTTCGCCCGAAAGTGCACCTACTCATGTAAATAACTTCAACTTTTCGCCTAACGCACACTTTATTTATAACTTTTCGCGCACCCAAACATTGAGCGCTAATTTTAGCGGATCAAGCGTATCGCCAACTTATACGCAGTTGCAGCCCGTTGCAGATTTTAGCAATGCGTTGTATCCCGTAATAGGAAACCCCGATCTTAAACAACAATATGACAATACGTTATCTTTTCGTTATAATAAATTCAATTTTCAGTCGGGTAACGTATTCTTTAGCAATTTATCGTTTATACAAGCCGATAACGCAATTGTGGCCAATACCACCTACTTTCCAACGGTATATGCACCAAATGGCATACCTAGCAAACTGGCCGGTACTATTGCTACAGGTTATCAAAATACGAACGGTTATTATTCGACCCGGGCGTTTTATGTATTTGCAAAACCATGGGAAAAGCGTAAGTATAACCTGTTTTTGATTGGTAACATATCATATACTAACAATATATCGTACATTACCGATATTGCTCCGGTAACCTATGAGGCCACCACAGAGAAAAATATTGCCAAAACGCTGATAGCTTCGCAAGGAGTACGTTTCAGGCTGGATATAACCGATATAGTCGATGCAGAAGCAAATACATCATATGCGGTCAATTCTTCAAACAACTCCATCCAACAGCCCGGTGTGCAAGATCATTTCAGGACCTGGATTGTGGGGCTAAACGGTAAAAATTACTTTTTTAAAGACTGGACCTATAGCTACGATTACACTAAAACCCTTTACTACGGATACCAGGGTGCAAAAAACCCGAATGTGTTCAATACTTATTTGGAGCGCAGGTTCTTAAAAGCAAATATGGCTACGCTACGTTTCACTGTACAGGATGTTTTTAACCAAAATACAGGGTTTTCCAGTTCGCAAAACGGAACCGTTATACAACAAAGCAACTACAACAGGCTTGGGCGCTACTACTTGCTGACCTTTACATACCGTTTCCAGAAAATGACAGGCAAAGCGCCTGAACGTGGCCCGGGAAGAGGGTTTGGTGGTCCTCCGGGCGGTGGTCCGGGCGGCGGCTTCGGCGGTCCTCCGGGTGGTGGCGGATGATTAAATTAATTGTAACGAAACGAAAAAACATGCGTCATATAAATGCATAGAAATTAAGAGCTTGAGGTTCTTTATTGGATCATGAGAAAAGGTCGATGGTGAGAGATTGACCTGGATTTAGTTGATTGTTATTGGATTTTTAATTCGTAACAAAGCGTTCCGCGGTGAGAGGCGGAGCGCTTTTTTTATGAAGGCAAACATTGGATTTTAATCAACATTAAATAAAATCGAACGTATAAATTACAGTGTAACAAACAAAAGATATTTTAATAATTAACAATAATCAGTGGTTAAAATTGTTTTCTTTGTGCGCTACAGTTTAGCGATCAACTGCATTTGAAGAAAGTTATTTAAATATTAAACAATCGAAAAAAAAACAATCAAATGCGTGAATACTATGTTTACACCTTTTGATTACTCACAAAAAAGAGTTGAGAACACTTAAATATTTAACAAGCATGCCGGTAGTCATAAGTGTTCTGAAGGCTTTTTTTCCAGGGGCTATAACCGGATATTATATTTTAAATCGTTTAAGCAACACTACAGCCGGACCCGCCAGAATTATTGCCAGATTTTTTTTTAACGTACTTCTGTTAATACCTGTTTTTTGTTTTGCAGGTTCAAAAGATACTTTGATTAGCAAAATTGACAGTAGCAGATTTGTAGACACACTGAAAAACACAAGTGTAACAGGTAAAGTAACCGATGCCGCTACAGGTAAACCAATTGCACAGGTTATGGTCAGTTTTGTTGGCAGTAGTTACGGTTCCAGCACCGATGAGAGTGGCGTTTATTCTATAGCAACCACTAAACTTTTCAGGTTGGTAAAATTCTCCAGTGTGGGTTATCAAACAGCGTTTAAATCTATTTCTCCGGGGCGCGACCAGGTGTTGAATGTAAAACTTCAACTCAGCCAAACACTATTAAAAGAAGTAGTAGTAAGCGCCGCTAAAAAGAAACGATACAGAAATAAAGATAACCCTGCGGTTGAATTAATTCGCGAGGTGATTGATCATAAAAATCAAAATAAAATGGAGGATGCTGATTACCTTCAATATGATCAGTACGAGCGAATAGGCTTTGCGCTCACCGATCTTTCACCTCAATTTCTCAATAGTAATTTCTTTTATAAATACAGGTTTTTATTGGATACAACCCAGGTAAAGGATGGTAAAAAGCATCCTACGCTTCCGGTTTATATGAGTGAAAAACTTTCTAAATATTTTTACCGGAAGAACCCTTTAAAAACAATCACAGTATTGCACGCCCACAAAGAAGTTGATTTCAGCTCTTTTGTTGATTCGAAAGGGCTCGACATTTATCTCAATCGCATGTATGGCCAGGTGGATATTTACTCCAACAATATATTTGTCATGGTCAACCAGTTTTTAAGCCCGATTGCTGATCATGCGCCAGATTTTTATAAATTTTTTATTACCGACACGGTCAAATCAGGTGATCAAAGCCTTATAGAAATAAGCTTCTTGCCCCGAAGCAAGGGCGATCTGTTATTTGAGGGTAAGTTATGGGTTACAATGGATGGAAACTATGCAGTGAAAGCAGTTGACATGGGTGTCGATAAAGAGATTAACCTGAATTTTCTTCGCACATTTAAAATACACCAGGATTTTGAACAGCATCCTGATGGGAAGTATTACCTGGTAAAAAGCAACGTGAAAGCAGATTTTGGCATATTCAGGAACAGGGGGTTTGGCTTTGTCGGCGAGCGAACAGTCTTTTTTAATAATTATAAACTGAACGCTCCTCTGATACCCATATTCTATGAAGGTAATAGCTCCCAAACGGTACCTGACGCTGCGGTAACTGATCCTGATTTTTGGAGAGAACACCGCACCGATACACTTTCAGTACCACAATCGAAAGTGTATGGTCATATCGATAGCCTTCAAAATATGCCTTCGTTCAAAACGGCTGCCTGGATAGCAAAAACCTTTATTGGCGGATATGCCGACTTAGGTCCCGTGCAAATTGGTCCGGTTGATGCCATTTACACTTTTAACTCATTAGAAGGAAACCGCATAAGGTTGGGGGGCAGGACCACACCATTATTTAATAAGACAATTTATTTTGATGGATATGCGGCTTATGGTTTTACAGACCAACGTGTTAAATATTATTTCGGCACAACCCTTTCCTTAAACAAAACAGCTCCTTACTTATTCTCCAACAACTATTTTAAAATAAGTTACCAATATGATACAGAAATACCCGGAACAAACTTTTTAGTGAACAAAACCCAAACGTTGCTGGGGTCGTTTCAAAGAGGCACTCCAAGCAATTTATGGCTGTACAATAAAATTTTCAAAATAAATTACGTTAAGGATTTTGCTAACCATTTCTCCTATAACCTGGAATTTAAAAATTGGCGACAACAACCTGCAGGCGCACTGGTTTATCAGCCGGCTGATCCTTCAGAAAGCCCGGTATCTCAATTAACAACTACAGAAATTAAGCTCCTGATGCGTTATGCACCCAATGAGAAATTTATTCAGGGTACCGAACACCGGTTCGTTATTCCAAGTAAATATCCAATATTTACATTGGGTATCAACCATGGTGCTAAAGGATTGTTAAACGGCGATTACAATTATTGGAATTTCAGTGCCAACATCTATAAGCGAATTTATATGTCACAATTGGGATATTCAGACTTGAACATTCTCGGTGGAGCTGTATTAGGGCAGGTTCCTTTTCCGCTACTGAATATACTGCCAGCCAACCAAACTTACATATACGATAGTAATGCTTATAACATGATGAATTTCCTTGAGTTTGTAGGGGATCACTATGCCGGCTTCAACATAACACATCATTTCAACGGTTTTTTTCTAAATAAAATTCCACTAATCGAGCACCTCAAATGGCGCGAACTCCTAACAGTTAAATTGTTATATGGTGGCCTCCGCAGCGAAAACAATCCACTTCTCCATCCCAGCCTCTACAAATTCCCTACCTTTGCAAATGGCGCTCCTGCCACGTTTGCAATTGGTAATACGCCATATATTGAAGCTGGCGTTGGCGTAAGCAACATTTTTAAAATTCTGCGATTGGATTTGATTCACCGGTTTAATTACCTCAACAATCCTGGAATAACTCCCTGGGGATTGAGGTTCACTTTTTCGCCGGATTTTTAATTATTTTGATTATTCGTAGCGAATTATTAGACCAAACTCATTTCTTTGTGAGCCAATAAATTTGAGTCAAATCATGAATAAATACTGCTTAACCCTCGACTTAAAAGACGATCCTGCTTTAATAGCGGAATATGAAAAACGTCATATCGCTATATGGCCGGAAATACGCAAGAGCATCATTGATTCAGGTATCACCAATATGGAAATATACCGGCATGATACGCGTTTATTTATGATCATGGAAACAGATGAAAGTTTTACCTTTGAAAAGAAATCGGCCATGGATGTTTCCAACAGTAAAGTTCAGGAATGGGAAACTTTAATGTGGAAATACCAACAGCCCCTTAAAAATTCGCTCAAGGGAGAAAAATGGGTTTTAATGAATAAAATATTTCAGTTATAAATTAGCTATGTCAGCAAAAGCAGATACTTTTTTAAGGATTCACCCGAAAGATAACGTTTTAGTGGCCCTACAGGACCTGGAACAAGGAAAATTAATTGACTTTGAAGGACAAACATTTAGCTTAACAAATAAAATAGCAGCTAAGCATAAGTTCAGCCTGGTTGATCTTCAACCCGGGCAGGAAATTTATATGTACGGTGTTTTGGTAGGCAAAGCAACACAGTATATCCCGAAAGGGGGGCCAATAAGTACCGAAACTATACATCACGCTTCAGCCGGATACCAATTAGGCAAACGTAAACTTGAATGGCATAAACCCGACACGAGTAAATTTGAGGGACGGACATTTGCGGGATATCATCGCCCGGACGGATCAGTAGGAACAGCCAATTACTGGATAGTAATACCCCTGGTATTTTGCGAAAACAGAAATATAAATGTGTTAAAGGAAGCCTTAACGGATAAACTTGGCTATAAAAAAGCTAAAAACTATGAGGGCGACGTAGAACAGCTGATAGAGCTTTATAAAACCGGCAGATCGGTTGAAGAAATACTAAATGCTGATATTAACGCCGGCGCTGAGAAAGCGCAGTCGAACAGGCTGTTTAAAAATATTGATGGTATCAAATTTCTTACTCACGAAATGGGCTGTGGCTGTACCCGGTCGGATGCACAAACGCTGTGCGGACTGATTGCAGGCTATATAACCCATCCAAATGTTGCAGGGGCAACTGTATTGAGTTTAGGTTGCCAAAATGCCCAGGTAAGTATTTTGCAGCAGGAAATTAATAAAAGAGATGCAAATTTCAGCAAGCCGCTTGTTATATTAGAGCAGCAAAAAGTAGGTACCGAAAGTGAGTTAATGCGGCAGTCGTTAAAACAAACATTTGCAGGATTGGTGCAAGCCGATAAAACTCACCGGGAACCGGCACCGTTGTCTAAATTAAATATCGGGCTCGAATGTGGTGGATCTGATGGTTTTTCGGGTATATCGGCTAACCCGGCATTGGGTTATGTTTCTGACCTTTTGGTTGCCATGGGCGGTTCTGTTATTCTTTCGGAGTTTCCCGAGCTTTGCGGGGTTGAACAGGAGTTGAGCGACCGTTGTGTTGATGAAGAAAAGGCAAATTATTTTATGAAGCTTATGTCTTCCTATAATGCCCGTGCAGAGGCTGACGGCTCCGGTTTTTATGCAAATCCTTCACCCGGCAACATTAAGGACGGACTGATAACCGATGCAATAAAATCAGCAGGAGCTGCAAAAAAGGGCGGAACATCGCCGGTTGCTGACGTACTGGACTATCCCGAAAAGGTAAAAACAAGTGGCTTAAACCTCCTTTGTACACCCGGAAGTGATGTAGAAAGCACCACTGCAGAAGTAGCCGCCGGGGCAAATGTTGTGTTATTTACAACCGGTTTAGGTACACCAACGGGTAATCCGATTACTCCTGTAATAAAATTATCAACCAACACGGTAACGGCAAAAAAAATGCCCGACATTATAGATATTAATTGCGGAACAATAATAGAGGGAGAGGAGACCATAAAACAAGCCGGCGAACGGATATTGGATTATGTAATAAAAGTCGCCAGCGGCGAAATTGAGCCTAAATCTGTTCAGTTAGGACAAGACGATTTTATACCGTGGAAAAGAGGCATCTCGCTATAGCAAATGAAAATTTATTGGGATAAGGTTCCTGACTATGTTTTAAAACGTGATCAGGAACTTTAAGAATGCTATTTCAATATAGGCTCCCCATTATAGGTAGCCGATTTTAAGATTTTCTCCGCAACAGTTACCGCCTCGGGCGAAAGCTTTGCGTAGTCAAGATCGTTACAATATTTTTGGCCATCGTGAATATTCCACCAAAGTAATTGCACTACTTTTTCTGCCCTGTCTTTTGATCTGCTGTTATAGTTTTGTTCTTTATAGACCATGGCCCAGGTGAATCCGCTTATTGGATAACCGTCTTTTGCATCGGTATTACTCAAAGATACTTTCGCATCATCAGGTATTGTTATGTTACCCGCAGCGCTCGTAGAGGCGACTGTGGGAGTAATGTAATTGCCGCTTTTATTTTTGATATCGCAAAACGGCATTTTGTTTTGAATGGCGTAGGCCAGCTCTATATACCCAATAGCGCCGGGCGTTTGTTTCACTAAACCGGCGACACCCTCATTGCCTTTACCTCCAAGCCCAGCGGGCCAGTTAATGGCCGAACCCTTTCCGGCTTTCGTGTCCCAATCGCTGCTTACTTTTGATAAATAGGTGGTAAATATATTCGTAGTGCCGCTGCCGTCAGAGCGGTGAACAACAAAAATCGAAGTTTCGGGTAATTTGTGTTCTGAATTAATTTTAGCGATTCTAGGATCATTCCATTTCGTTATTTTTCCTAAAAAAATATCAGCCAATATATCCGGATCCATTTTTAAGGTGCCTTTAAAATCAGGTAAATTATAGCTGAGAACGACAGCTCCCGAGCACATCGGAATATGCAATACAGGTACGCCCATCTTTTTTGTTTGTTCATCATTCAAAGGTGCATCGGAATCTCCAAAATCTATGGTTTTATTGGTGAGTTGTAAAATCCCACCCCCTGAACCAATTGACTGGTAGTTTATTTTCATTCTTGTTTCTTTACCGTATTCCGCAAAGAGTTTTGAAAATAACGGGTAAACAAATGAGCTTCCTGCTCCGAGCAAAGTATTGTTATCAGAAGGAGAACTTTCGGAGTACGCGGCCGCACTGTCTTTTCCCGATTTATTACCTGTGCCGCTACATGCCGCAATTACTGAAAATAATAGCACAGTACCCGCCAGTGCTAAATTGTTAAAGCTTAAAAATCGGCGTTTCATCTATGTATAAATTTGATCCTATAACAACCAAAAAATGATTTAGTGTTGCCCGGTTTTTTATTTATTACTAACAAAAGTTAGGTATGTTGTATAGAATTTTGCACGCAGAAGTCTATACATAGCGCCAGAAATGAATCCAAAGCCCTAGCAGCATTTATATAAATATTATTATTAAAACGATAAAAGCTTATCATTTTGGTAGTCATAAGGAACTTTCGAAAAGAAGTTTCATGTTTTAAATCTCGTTTTTTGCCAATGCTGCACCGGCATTTGAACACACAAAAACAATTTGGCATCGATTTCGCTTAATAAAATAGATTTGCATTAAACTTAAATTATTTAAACCGTCGAACGGTCTTCTGCGTATAAATAGTTAATTATAAGTGCTTTCGCCATTATTTATTAAGTTTTAAAATTATGATTATCGTTGTACTAAAAATTTGCTGCCTGCTTATTGCTTTGGCTTTGCCCGTGTTTTTACCGGCAAAAAGAAAAATAGGAACTGTTAAATTTCCGAAAAATTACAAAGATACTTCCGATGCTCAATATGCAATTAATGAGCATGGATTTCTTGAACGGATACATAATGACGATCTATCCAGTCAATCCAGTTAGTTAAAGTTTCAAACAAACTGCAAAACACTCATAATAATATATAATAATACTATACTTTATATATAGAGTATAGAACTCCCATAACGTACCTATCAAATTATACTAATCCTCAGTTAGAACTTCGTTCGCCCATTCATTTATTTTCTTCTTAAAATTTTATTCAGTAATCTTGAATAGTTTTCTGAACAGATCAAACTTGTTATAAGTATT
>DASYEP010000086.1:0-36830 GCA_036498965.1 Mucilaginibacter sp. | reverse complement strand
TTTAATGGTAACGTGTTACCAACTTCAGGAGCAACATTTTCGCCCGAAAGAACGGTTTGACCAACTTTTAACCCTTCAGGGGCTATCATATATCTTTTCTCTCCATCAACAAAATGTAACAGTGCTATACGTGCAGAACGGTTAGGATCATACTCGATAGTTGCAACTTTTGCAGGGATATCAAACTTATTACGTTTAAAGTCTATCAACCTGTAGGCTTGTTTATGGCCACCGCCTAAATAGCGCATGGTCATTTTACCGCTGTTGTTACGTCCGCCTGAACGCTTGTTCGAAGCTACCACCAACGTTTTTTCAGGAACGTTTGTCGTGATATCCGACGTACTGGTGTCAATCCGGAAGCGGGTACCGGGCGTAACCGGTTTAAATCTTTTAACTGCCATCTCTTTATTTATATACCGCTATAAAAATCTATTACCTCACCGTCTTTCAACGTAATAATCGCTTTTTTGTAAGTAGCAGCGCGTCCTGAAACGGCTCCTGCCTTAGTATTGCGGGTCTTTAGTTTTCCAACGTATTTCATAGTATTTACCGCTTTAACGGTAACACCATACATTTGCTCAATCGCACCTTTTATCTGAATTTTGTTAGCCCTGTGATCAACTTTGAAGGCATAACGATTAAGCTTCTCGGTTAATTGAGTTATTTTTTCAGTAAGTAAGGGTTTCTTTAAAATTTCCATATTACTTAGCTAATGCTTCCTCCAAACTTTTAAGGGCACCTGCAGTTAACAAAAGCTTACCGGCGTTTAACACATCATAAGTGTTTAACTGATCGGCAGTAATTACTTTGGTCTTTTTCAGATTCCTGCTTGATAAATACACATTGTTATTAGCAGCACCTAATACCAGTAATGTTTTCACATCACTAACGTTAAGGTCTGTTGTTAACTGTACATAGTTTTTAGTTTTGATAGAATCGAAATTGAAATCTTCCAATACCACTATGTTATTATCCTGCGCTTTGTATGATAAAGCTGACTTGCGGGCCAGTGATTTAAGTTTCTTGTTTAATTTGAAACTGTAATCGCGCGGCTGCGGACCGAATACACGCCCACCACCGTTGAACAACGGAGATTTTACGCTACCAGCACGGGCGCCGCCTGTACCTTTTTGTTTATATAATTTGCGGGTTGAACCTGCAATTTCATTACGCTGTTTTGACTTGTGTGTACCCTGACGCTGATTAGCCAGGAACTGTTTCACATCAAGATAGATCGCGTGATCATTGGGTTCGATACCGAATACGGATTCAGGAAGTTGCACCTTGGCACCTGTTTCTTTACCTGATACATTTACTACGTTAACTTCCATCTTATTTATCCACTATTACGAATGAACCCTTAGCTCCGGGAATTGAACCTTTAACTACCAACAGGTTTTGCTCTTCAAATATTTTAACCACCTGTATGTTCTGAACTTTTACACGCTCAGCACCCATGTGACCAGCCATACGCATACCTTTAAATACGCGTGAAGGCCATGAAGAAGCTCCCATTGAACCTGGCGCACGTAAACGATTGTGCTGACCGTGAGTTTGCATACCCACACCACCAAAACCATGACGTTTTACCACACCCTGGAAACCTTTACCTTTTGAAGTACCAACAACATCCACATAATCACCAACTTCAAAAATATTTACGGTAACAGTGTCGCCTAAACTTTTTTGATCTTCGAATGTTTTAAATTCAACGAGCTTGCGTTTTGGAGTTGTACCGGCTTTTTCGAAATGGCCTTTTAGAGGAGATGATGTGTGCTTATCTTTTTGTTCGCCGTATGCAAGCTGTACAGCTGCATATCCGTCGGTTTCAACAGACCTGATCTGTGTTACCACACAAGGGCCAGCTTCGATTACTGTGCAAGGAATGTTCTTCCCTGTTTCATCGAAAATGCTGGTCATTCCTACCTTTTTACCAATTATTCCTGACATTTTCTAAATTTTTTTGTGCCCATCGAAGCAGTAGGGCTTCGTTCAAGACATTTTATTCCCCTTTAAGGGACGGCAAAGATAGGGATTATAAATTAATTGACAAACACTTAAGTAAAAATTTTTTATAAATGTTTTTGAGGGGGTGTTGGGGTGGTGAATTGGTTGGTTAAGTGAAGGGGTTGATTGGGGTAACTTCTGAGACTTCAGAAGTTTTGAAAACTTCGGAAGTCTTCTTCGTTAGGTGTTATTTCTTTTTTAGGATGGACAGGTCGGTTTTACTTAAGGCTCCTTTAGTTTCACGGGCCCTTTTTAAAAAAGTCGGATCGTTGGCATAGCTTCTAACTTTATCGGTAACAATTGCAGGGCTATATCCTTTTACACCTGCTGTTTTTTCCACCACTGTAACCTCCGCTACATTAAAAATATTATTTCTTAAGTAAGATTGATAAATCAGTTTTACTTAATGTTTCTTTCGCTTCTGCCACTTTTTTTAAAACAAATGGATCATTGGAGTGGTCTCTAACTTCCGTACTTATGACGGCTTTGTGATTGCTTTTTGGGTTAGAAGCCTTTTTAACTGTAGACATAATTAACTTTTGTTTATATCAAAATTACCATATTATTTCTTTCTAACCAAGAAAGCATCGTAATTTTCATTCTTATGAAAAGGAAAAATAACTCCATTCTTTAATCCATAAACATCAAAATTCGGTTTAATTTCGTTCAATAAATTTGAGATACTAATTTGATATAACCTTGTTCTTGATGGTGTACTTCCTCTCGCGTAAATAAAATGATTTCCATGTCTTTCGCTAAAATCATTAATGGTATTGGCCACTGTTGCAAGCACTTTGTCCCTATCATTATTATTTGTCTTTGCAAAATCATTAATCGATCCTGTTTCTGGGTCCTCGTCGCCAAAGGCAAGGTTATAAATAATGATAGGTTCATCCTGGACCTTATTAAATATAACCGATTTTTTTATTCTGCCATGAGGGCCGTCACTATAAAATTCGTAACCGAGATTATTGCTGCTGGGGAATAGGAATAACGATCTAAATTCACTAAGGTTAGATTTGAAAATATTTATTCATCACCAAACTTAAATAAATTTTCTATGCTAGTGTTAAGAAATGATTGAGACTTATTTAGGATTAATTCTCATAGCAGAAGGTTATTTAAGCAACGCACCCGTAAAAATTTGCCGTACAATGTGTATAATTGATATTTTTAACAAACAACCTGTTTAAAGGCAGCTTATCATTTAATGGAAACTACGCCTAAACCTACGCTTAATGATGACCAGAAAGCGGCCTTTAAAGCTATACGAGATTTCCTTGATCATCCCGTTGCCGATACTTTTGTATTGAAAGGATACGCCGGGACCGGTAAAACGTTCCTGATGCAGTTGCTTGGAAAATGGCTCGAAAAAAAAGAATACAAGTTCAGCATGCTTGCAGCAACCGGAAGGGCTGCCACCGTGCTTCGGGGGAAAACCGGATTCTCAACAAAGACAGTTCATGGCGAATTATATCATTTCTCTAAAGTCGACGGAATTGATGAATCAATGTTCGTTAACGACAAAATTCAGCAAAACGGACAAATGTCTTTGCAGTTCGCGACCCGCATACCAGATCAGGACAAAATTTTATACATCGTTGATGAAGCGTCCATGCTTTCGGGCGATTTTTCAAATACCAATTTCTTCGCCACATTTGGATCAGGCGTGCTTTTAAACGATTTTTTTGAAGTCGTTAAAAAAAATAAAGTGATTTTTGTTGGCGACCCTTGCCAGCTTCCGCCTGTCGGGCAATCGTTCAGTCCTGCACTGAACGTTAGCTGGCTAAATAGTAACGGGCGAACCGCTATATCGACTACCTTAAAAATGATAGAGCGGAACGATGCAGAAAACGATATACTAACATTAGCTGGTGCGGTGAGAATAATGGCTAATAAAAAGATATTCCAGGAAAGACCAAAGCTTCCTGTGGCTAATCTGAAAAACGTAGTACTCTATTCAACCGAAAAAGCACTATTTTCTCATTATTCAAACGCCTATATAAGTTCAGGAATAAACGAAGTACTTGCTATTTCAAGAAGTAACAAAAAGGTTCAGCAACTTAACCGCGCAATCAGGCGTGACAGGTTTGGAACATCCGATATGCCGCTGCAGGAAAACGACGTACTGCTTGTAACTCAAAATAACTACGCAGTACCATTGAGCAATGGTGACTTCGTTGTTATTATTCAACTTGGTGAAATTAAATGGGTAGATACCCTTAAATTCCAGGACGTGAGGGTGAAAGCAATTTCGTCGGAAAAAGAGTACAATTTACTGTTGTCGCTTGATATTTTAAATAGTAGCAAAGGAAATTTCACCAACGAACAATCCAAAAAATTGATGATCGATTTTAGTTACAGGATGAGATCAAACAATGTTGCTCCAAATTCGGCCAAATACAAAGAGGAGATGCTGAAAGATGAATACTTAAATTGTTTACGTGCCACTTATGGATATGGAGTTACCTGCCACAAGGCGCAAGGTGGCGAATGGTCTGAGGTTTACCTGTTTCTGGACAACGACATGTACGGAATGCCGCCTGATGAATTATGCAAATGGTGGTATACTGCTATTACACGTGCCCGCATAACGCTGCACCTGGAGAAGGCCTGGTGGATAAACTAAAAGCCTGGGTTTTCGCCCCATCTGAGACAATTTTAATAAAGCGTTTCGAAAATTTCCTCAATCCTTAAATGAAATCGTAAATTCGGCCCCTTCATTTATCTTGCTTTTTAAAGCAATGCTCCCGCCCAAACTTGTGATATGGTTATATATTAAATAAAGGCCTATGCCTTTACTATCGCTATCGGGGTGGTCATGGAATTTTTGTTGGAACCCAAATATCTTATCCTTTGCATCACCCATATCAAAACCCTGACCTTTATCAGCAAAAATTAATTGATTAACGCCATTAACACGTTTGGATTGAATTGTAATATCAGGGTAGGAATCGGGCTTTGAATATTTTATTGAGTTAGTGATCAGGTTTAGAAACACGCTCTCCAGGTAATACCTGTTAAATTTAATTGTTTTAACCGTAGAAAAATTGAAGTGAATCTTCGCTCTTGAATTCGTTATCAAGGCGCTTAACGAATGTAGAACCACGTTTAATGACGCATCCAAATCTATTTCTTCTACGTGCGTTTGCGAGCTTTCCTTTTGAATTAAACTATCGACGTAGTTATTTAAAGTATTTTTTAAACTTTCCGTAGCAGTTTTTAATATATCAATAAACTCAAGAGTTTCTTCATCCTGGATCCTGGAAACATCTAAAAGATTGAAAACGGAAAGTAAATTACCCACAGGGGTCCGCAAGTCATGCGAAGCTGTATAGGTTAATTGCTTAAGGTCGTTATTTATCTTTGTTAAATTGGCGATAAACAAATTCCGGTCTTCTTCAAGTTTCTTTTTATGGGTAACATTTTTGGCTATCGCATAAACAATTTGCTCCCTCTCAACAGGCATAGAAGTCCAAGACAGCCACACAATATCGCCAGCCTTTGTTACGTACCTGTTTTCGAAGTTTAAGAGCGGAATATCCTTTGTTAGATTGTACCTGTTTTGGGCAGTGATATCCTTGTCTTCAATATAAACAAAGTCGTTTATTGGCCTCGAAAATAACTCCTCATCAGTGTAACCTAATAGTTTAGAAACAGCCGGATTTATTCTTTTGAAGTAGCCATCATATCCGGCTATACAAAGGAGGTCTGCTGTTAATTCGAAAAAATGGTCAAGATTAAATGTATCGTTCGCAAGCAGATCACCGAGTTTAGCCGTCATCGTGTTTTTAAATTCTCTTTTCTTTGCGCAATTATGGTTAAACCACAAAGACGTAAAGATACAATTGCATACGTTATAGATATGTAAAATGTTTCGTTACAATTAAAAGAAAACCTTCCAAACAATCAAAATAGGCAAATATTTAGTAATGAGCAACTTACATAACAACTATTAATGACCTATTAAACATTCGTTATTTAAAATCGCCGACGTATCAGTTGCTGGCCTTTAATGCGTTGGGGTAATCGCAAATTGTAAAAAAGATAATTTCCGTTCATCGAATTTCGGGCTAGTGCATTTATCTGTCACCCATCAACCAAGTCATCTGCACCATATGATGGTCGTCATGTTCTGCAACAAACCAGGCCAGGTCAATTACTTTCATCGGCGTTCCGAGGCGAGGATGTTTGGAGCTTTTATTGAGGTCTTCTTCCTGCAGCGAACGCAGTTTATTAACAAGCTTTTTCCTTTCCTCTTTGAACGCTGCAATAAGTTCGTTAAATGTTTTAGCATCGTGCGGTGATTCGTGCGTCTTTCTGTTGGTTAGGTCGGCTACCTTCATATCCGGCGTATTGCTCGCTATCTGGCACAATCTTTCATACCAAAGTGGCTCGAGATCGGTAAGATGACCGATCTCTTTTTTTATCGACCACTTGTCATCCGGCAACCCGGAATTCAAATCTTCCCACAAACGACTGATTTTCTCCGTCAGTCTTGCCGGTGTACCCTCCAATCGCTCAATGATTCCCGGCAAAAGGCCGTTATCTTCAATAACAGGAAATGTACGATCAAACCAATTAGTCCTTCGCATAACTTAAGTTTTTAGAAGTTATTTCAACCTAAATTTCGGACACTTTAGAACTCCCGGAATTATTTGCAACGCTTATTTTATTTTCGATCTCAATTTTTAAGCAATCGTAACAAAGGCAATCTTCAAACTCAGAAAGAGGCATTATTTGCGGAAGATCTTCACACCAGCAATTTTCCGTGCAACAAGAAAACACTGCAAGACAGCGGGGGCAAACCTTTTTTCTTTCAATAATATTAGCGTCCATTGGCTAATTCCAATTTTTTGAAAGGCAAACATTTATTTTCAAATCGTTTTTCCAACGGAAATAATGCCGGATGAAATAATGAAGCAAGTAATTCAATTCCATCAACCAAATGCGTACTGGGGCAGGTAAATAAATCCGCGTCTGCTAAGTATACGGCATTATTTCTTACGGCCAACAAATCATTCCAGCCTTCGCTCGCTGTGAGCTTATCCATTTCTTTGGCTGCCCGTTCAATGTTAAATCCACATGGCGCCACCACCAATACTTCAGGATTATACCTTATTATTTTTTCCCACGAAGTAATTATCGAATATCCCGATGGATTGGAAAGCATATCAACTCCGCCAGCCTGGGCTATTTGATAAGGTATCCAATGACCACAATTGTAAATGGGATCCAACCATTCCATAACCATCACCCTTTTTAATGGTGCATTATTGGCCCGCAGGGTATCTGTAATTTTATCTGTTCTTTTTTTTAAACCGGCAAGCAAGTGATACGCGGCTTCTTCCCTGCCTAATGTCCTGGCAATAAGAATCGCATTTCCATAAACGTCGTCCAGGTTCTTCGGTGTAAGCGGAACTACAATTGGTTGTTTTTTTAACTTATGAATGGCTCCTTCTGCATAACTTGTTCCAATCTGGCATACATCGCACACATCCTGCGTGAAGATAACATCGGGTGAGATTTGCTTCAGTAACTCTTCATCTACGTAATATAAACCTCTTCCCATCTGTTTTGACTCAGAAACAACCCTTTCAATCTCATCGCTCGAATAGTTATTACCTTCTAAATACGACCTAACCACCTTAGGCTTGTCCGAATGACATTCAAAAGTTACGCCATAAAGAAATTCCTCCAGTCCCATGTGATGCATCATACTTGTTGCAGCAGGTAAAAATGAGCAGGCTTTGATTTTAGTTTCTTTCATATTAATAGATTACTCAAATTTAAGATTATTTGATAAGAACCCAATAACGTCCGAACTGTATTGAATTACGCTACTGCTATTATTTAGACATTTCTCAACTGCTTTGCGAAGGATTGGGTTTATTCCTAAAGTTCCAAATCTTTTCGGCTTTGCTGCCAATGAGCCAAAAGGACGCTCCAAGGATGGCGAAAAACAATGTCTTGTTAGTATGATCCCAAAAGTATTCGAAGTATTTGGTGTAGATAAAAATAAGGAGAAAAGTAATGCCGAACTCTCGTGCTACAACATCCCTGTTCTTTAAACCAAACAGCAGAAATCCTCCGGCAACTCCGGCCGAAATAATGCCCCAGTAAAATAGGCTCAGCTGTTTTATATGCCACCAGGTGTCAATGCTACCGAGGTTGCCGAATATGCTCAATAACCATAACGATATAAAAAGGTACAGCAAGCCAACAACGTAGGTAAGCTCCCAAAAGAAGTTGAACCATTTTTGTTTTTTAAGAATATAACACGCGCTCACCAAAACGATTCCGAATAAAACAAAACGCAAAGGATAATTCATCCCCAAAAAGTAATAACTCCAATGTGTCTGGAAGCCTGTTTCAGTTCCAAACCAGCTTCCCAATGAAACCAATGCAAACAGCCAGATCAATCTTGAATCGAGGCGATAAGCCAAAAAACCATAAACAAAAACAGATAATAAAAACAATAATGAAAAATGACCTGAGCCGTTATCGAAAGTTTTGCCGAGGTAGGCAATACAGCAAGCAGTAAATAATATGCCGGTAAAAATTATCGCTTCATTGCTGAAAACATTTTCAGGGTATTTCTTTTCGCGCCGCCTACCGATATAGAACACTGCAACAGCCATAACACCCGATGAAGTACTGATTGCAATATCGGGAGCATAGTACAGGTTTTTAATCCAGTTTAGTACTGCATCATTTATAATAAGGGATCCAACAGCAATAATGCCGCAGAATAGCGCTATCCAAAATGAATATTTAGCAAGGCGCATCCAGTCGAACCCTTTAACCTCGTATGAATCTCGAAGGTTCTGCGCTAATTCAGCGTCAACCAAATGCTCCTTTTCCCAATGTTTTATGGTGCTGTTTAAAAATTCGCTTTCCTGTTTATCGAGGTTGAGTTTGTTCATGGTTATTTTAGTCGATGGTCGATAGTCCATGGACCATGGTCTTGACGGTATTATGGAACAAGGTAATACATCTTTATTTAATAATCCAATATTTGTAAATGCGAAATTTTGCCATGGACTATCGACCATGGGCTATTGACCTAATAGCGCCGCCACATCCAATTTATCCTTAGCCAGTTGCTGTTGTAATTCGGCAAGGGAATTAAATTTAATATCCCCGCGAACAAAATAATAAAATTCCATCCTTATCTGTTGGTTGTAAATATCTTTATCAAAATCAAAAATATTTACTTCAATGTTCCGGGTAATCCCATTCAGCGTTGGGCGCGTACCTATATAGGCCATACCTTTATAATATTCGCCGGCAACTTTCACCTTAACCCCAAAAATGCCATCGCCTGGTATTAACTTATATCTTTCTTCAATAACAATATTAGCCGTGGGGTAACCGATTTGCCTGCCTATCTGGTCGCCGCGTATTACGGTACCGGTAATAAAAAAAGGATATCCCAAAAATTCGTTAGCTAACTCTATATCGCCTTCGAGCAATGCTGATCTTATTCGTGTGGAACTAACGGCCATGTGATTAATATCCTGCTCCGGTATTTCAACCACATCGAAGCCATATACCGGTCCTAAACGCAGAAGGTCCTTTAAGCCGCCTTCTCTGTCTTTCCCGAAACGATGATCATAGCCTATTACTATTTTTTTTGTGCCTATTTTATTTACTAGTACGTCGCGTATATAGCTTTCTGCAGTCTGGTTCGAAAAATCTCTAGAAAAAGGAGTAATGATAAGATGATGAATTCCTAAGTGCTCCATTAATTCTGCCTTTTCATTAATAGTATTGATTAGCTTTAAACTCTCATCCTCTGGGTGAAGAATCATGCGAGGATGGGGAAAAAAAGTTAACAACACCGTTTCTCCACCACAGCTTTCAGCAAGTTCAGTTATACCTGAAATTATTTTACGATGCCCGATGTGCACACCGTCAAAGGTGCCGATGGTTACCACTGCGTTTTTTAACGGAACAAATTCATCAATATGATGGTAGATGTGCATGATTACACTGATTTTTTAATAGATTTCACCGATTTTTGAAGTCGAATTTCGTCAATAGTATATTGATTCATAGAATTTAATATATTTGGATAAAGGTCGCATCTGAATTGGCCGATTAATTGATCTTTAAAAATTACATTAAACTCTTTTTCGGCAACAAAACTTAAGTTTTCAATTATTAATTGATGATGTAACGCTTTGGCGTAAATTTTCTCAACGAAGCCAGGTCCTAACGAACTATGAACTTCATAGCAACAGCCAATTATTTTTTCAGTTAATTTATCCTCCTCAAAATTCGCCATGGTTATGTGATACTGTTTAGTTAATTGGTGAAATCACTCCAGGGAAATCTGTGTAATCCTTATTTATATTAATCGGTGAAATCATTCATTAGAAATCGGTGAAATCACTTTTAGTTCTCTTATTGTATTTACTAATTCCATAACTTCCCAGGCATCATCTATTTTGTAATCGCCACTGCGGGTACGTCTGAGTTTTGATAAATAGGCCCCATTATTTAACGCCGCCCCAAAATCATGTACTAATGAACGGATATAAGTGCCCTTACTGCACACCACCCGAAAATTTATTTCGGGTAGAGCCATGCCGGTTATCTCAAATTCGGTAATAGTTACGCTACGTAATCGGCGTTCAACCTCTTCACCTCTGCGGGCTTTTTCGTACAACCTCTCACCGTCTATTTTTACAGCAGAGTGCGCCGGCGGATATTGTTGAATATCCCCAATAAATTGTTTGCAGTTATCTTTAATATGCTCTTCAGTTATATGGCTAATGTCGAATTTTTGATCAGGCTCTGTTTCCATATCATACGATGGTGTGGTTTCCCCTAATACCATGGTTCCGGTGTACTCCTTTTCCTGTGCCTGGAACGTATCGATCTCCTTCGTCATTTTCCCGGTACAGATTATGAGCAGACCTGTCGCCAACGGGTCAAGCGTACCTGCGTGACCTACCTTCAGTTTCAAAGGTTTAAAAGCATTGCGAATTTTGCCCACCACATCAAAACTAGTCCAGTTATATGGCTTGTTAACAAGCAACAGCTGGCCTTCTGCAAATTCCTCTATCCTGGTATATGTGTTTTTCAATTTTTTTGTTTTTTGTCTGAACTAAGATTTTTAAGATTTAAGGATTGCAGGATGCCTTCAGCCGGATTAAAATCTTCAATCCAAAAATCTTTGAATCTTAAAAATCTTAGTTCAGACAGCTTTCAGTTAAAAATAACTCTTCCTTTATTTTTGGTATAATATTTTTTTCGAGTGCGGTATCAAAAAGTAATTTTATGGCTTTTTTCCCCTCTATACCTAAATCAATAGAATATTTGTTCACGTAAAGTTCAATATGTTTATACATCACCTCTTCGCTCATCTCTTGTGCATGTGATCGTATAAATTCCAAACCCGATTTGGGGTTTGCAAAAGCAAATTCGACCGAGCGCCGCAAAATACGGTTAATTTTATGTTGAAGCTCTATTGGTAAATTACGATTAGCCACAATACCGCCAAGCGGTATGGCACATCCTGTTTGTTTTTCCCAGTAATCACCCAGATCGATAATCTTTTTTAAACCTTTATCCTGGTAAGTAAAACGGTTTTCGTGGATAATGAGGCCTACGTCAATTCTTCCATCCAGTACGGCATCTTCAATATCAGAAAAAACCATTTCTATTTTGTTAGTTGCATTAGGGAAGGCTAATCCCAATAAAAAGTTTGCTGTTGTGTATTTACCGGGAATACCGATTAAAGGATTTACGATTTCGGATTTAAGATTTCGGATTGCTCCATTTTGCAAATCCGAAATCGAAATTTCGAAATCCGAAATTAACAATGGGCCAACCCCGAAGCCCAACGCACTACCCGCATCAAGTAATACATATTTATCTGCGACATAGGCAAAGGCATGATAGCTGAGTTTGGTTATATCCAGTTCGGCACGCATGGCTTTTTGATTCAGCGTTTCCACATCATCATAAAACACTTCAAAATCCAGTCCTTCAGTATCGATTTTATGATGTATCAGTGCATGGAAAATAAATGTATCATTTGGACAAGGCGAAAAGCCCAGTGACAATTTCATATAGCAGTTAAGCGTAAAGTTTTAAAAAATCAACCGCAAAGGTATTCAGATTTTTGATAGCCAAACCAATATTCCAATTATCGCGGTTACGCTTTTCAACATAATTTGACACTGCCCTGATTTGCAGGCAGGGTACGGCCATCTGTTGACAGACATAAAAAAAAGCAGCGCCTTCCATGCTTTCCAATTGAGGGCTTAAGCGATCAGCAACTCTTTTAATAGAAGCATCATTCCCATGTACGGTATTTACGGTTATCGCAGTTGTTTGTTTAAGATTGAAAGTGTTGAAAAGATTATATAGATCAGAAATTTTAGTTGTAGGATAATAGGTGCTCTCACCGAAACCAAGCCTTTCAATTGACAAGAACTGGTTGTCATCTTCGGCACCTAATTCGGCAATTGTATCGGCGGTTATTTCCAATACTTCGCCTAACGGAATATTTTTATCAAAACTTCCGGCAATACCCAGGTTAACAACTAAATCATAATTATTGGTTGCTAAATGCCTTCCCAACGAAAAAGCTGTCGCAACCATCCCGACTCCGGTTATGAGTAGTTCAAAGTCGTGAGTCTTAAGCCCTGAGTCTTGATTAACCTCCAATTTCTGACTTCCGACTTCGGACTTCAGACTCCCGACTTCTTCTAACGTAGCAGCTACAACCAGTATGCGCATAGGTATTATTATTTTGATGACTAAGATAAAACATATGGCCTATTTTTGTTTTATATATTTGCACCATTAATTGTTATGATGATATATATAACGCGTAAAGAACATTTTAATGCCGCGCATAGGATGTACCGGGATGAATGGAGCGCTGAAAAGAATGAAGAGGTGTTTGGTAAGTGCGCAAACCCTAACTGGCATGGCCACAATTATAATCTTTTCGTTACCGTAAAAGGCGAAGTTACACATGCCACCGGTTACCTGATTGATTTGAAAGAATTAAAGATTATTATCAATGACCATGTAATTGAAAAGGTTGATCATAAAAATATTAATCTTGATGTTCCGTTTATGGCCGGAAAAATGGCTTCGACAGAGTTACTTTGCATCGAAATATTTAACCAGTTAAAAAAACCGATAGAAGCCTACCCGGGTGTATTTTTGCACTCCGTAAAATTATACGAGACCGAAAATAACTCAGCCGAATACTTTGGAGATTAAACCAATAAGATGAACAACAAAAACCATACCCCGAGCGTGGATGATGATGACATAGAAGGTTATGTTAAAATTGACCGTTACAACCCGGAACTGATAAGCAATCTTTCTGCACATTATTACCAGGTTTTAAAGCACATTGGTGAAACACCTGAACGGGAGGGCTTGTTAAAAACTCCCGAACGTATGTCGAAAGCCATACTGTATCTAACTCAGGGATACGATTTGGATGCTAAAGAAATTCTTAGCTCGGCAATGTTTAAGGAAGATTACAGCCAGATGGTTATTGTAAAAGATATAGAAGTATACTCCATGTGCGAGCATCATATGCTTCCGTTTTTTGGCAAGGCACATGTTGCTTACATTCCAAACGGGCACGTGGTGGGCTTAAGTAAAATACCCAGGGTTGTCGATGTGTTTGCACGCCGCTTGCAGGTGCAGGAACGCCTAACCAACGAAATACGCGATTGTATACAAAACACCTTAGAACCTTTGGGCGTTGGTATAGTAATTGAATGCAGGCACCTATGTATGAGTATGCGGGGTGTGCAAAAGCAAAACTCTGTAACAACAACCTCCGCTTTTACCGGGGAGTTTTTAAAAGAAAAAACACGCACTGAATTTTTAAATTTGATATCGGCAAAGCTGGGGTAGTTCATTTGTTCATTAGTCAATTTGTTCATTAGTGAAAAATTGGCTATGTTATTTAAAATTAACTTACTTTGCCTTTGATAACGTGCTTTGTTGCCATTATTCTCACAGTGAATGACGCACCAATGAACAATTGTACCAATGAACTAACAGACCAAATGAAAGCATATATTTTTCCGGGACAAGGGGCGCAGTTTCCAGGTATGGGTAAAGACCTTTACGAACAATCGGAGCAGGCCCGTTCTTTATTTGAGCAAGCTAACGATATAATAGGTTTTCGGATTACCGATATAATGTTTAACGGCACCGACGAAGACCTTAAACAAACAAATGTTACGCAACCGGCCATATTTTTACATTCGGTTATTTTAGCAAATGTTTTAGGTGATGAGTTTAAGCCCGAAATGACGGCCGGACATTCCCTGGGCGAATTTTCTGCATTAGTTGCTGCAAAAGCATTAACTTTTGAGGACGGATTGCGTTTGGTTGCGGCGCGTGCCAATGCAATGCAAAAAGCATGTGAGCTGCAGCCTTCAACCATGGCTGCCATTTTAGGTTTGGATGATTTCACTGTTGAAGATATTTGCCTTAGAATAAGCGATGTTGTTGTACCAGCTAACTATAACTGCCCGGGCCAGCTGGTAATATCAGGCACTATTGCTGGTGTTGACAAAGCTTGCGAATTGATGACGGCAGCAGGGGCTAAAAGAGCGTTAAAACTAAATGTTGGCGGTGCCTTTCACTCACCCTTGATGGAAGCAGCAAGGGTTGAGCTTGAACATGCTATCGTAAATACCGAGATTAAAGTACCGGTTTGCCCGGTGTATCAAAACATCGACGCTAAACCATATACCGATCCGGCTTTAATAAAACACAATTTAATTGCACAACTTACCGGACCGGTACGCTGGACACAAACGATAAAACACATGCTCGAAGATGGGGCAACTTCATTTACCGAAGTTGGACCGGGAAATGTATTACAAGGCCTGGTGAAAAAGGTTGACCGACAGGTAATAACCAACAGTGCCACATTATAGTATTATTTATACGTATTATTTATACAACTAAAATACCTGTTTTCCTGTTATAATTTGAACTTCGTTATTATCAGCAATTGGCTATATCCGGAAAAATACGCGCCTTACTCGCATTACTGTGCGTTAGTTTGTTTTGTACAGCAATTGTTGTCCAAAAAACAAATACTTCTGTAAATAATCTTAATCAAACAGCTAAAACTCTCGAAGACAATCTGCATAAAAAGGAAGAGCACGTTAATGACTTGATTAACAATACCAATAGATTTAATCAGTTAAAAAGCCTGCCTGATGATGCACAAAATGCCTTGAACCTTATTCAAGATTTAACTACGAAGAATGGTATCTGGTTTATAACTATAACTGATGACAGTTTAAGCTTTTGGAGCGGGATTAAAATAATACCGGAGCATCCCGACTTAATAAAAGAAGGGATCTCCTTTATCGATGAGCCGAACGGCTATTATGAAGCTATAAAAAAAAGTAAAGGCAATTTCTCTATTATATTTTTCATTCCGATAAAAGTAAATTACGCGTTTCAAAATCAATATCTTCAAAACACATTTGAGCCTGATTTGCTTAAGGACAATAACATTGAGATAGCCGATTTTACCGACACCAACGTTTATGAAATAAATAGCCTTAATGATACCTACTTATTTTCAGTTAAATTAAAGCCCGGCGAGGTTAATCACAATTTTTTTTATTATGAATTATCATTGTGGGTGTTAGCACTAATCTGTTTGTGCATACTAATTCATAATATCTGCGATTATATTGCCAAAAAGGGCTATTTACTGGTTTCGTTAATTCTTTTAGGTGGGTTTATCGTACTCTTTCGATTTGTGAACTTAAATTACGGCTGGCCTGATCTAACCTACAAACTCGACATCTTTAACCCAACAGTTTTTGCATCGAGCTATGCTTATCCCTCTTTGGGCGATTTATGCATTAATATTTTATTTATCTGCTGGTTTGTTGTTTTTTTATACCTGCACCGTCATAAACTCTCAATAAATTTATCCGGCAGAGTTTGGTACTACCTGGTTTTAATTGTTGGCATATTTATTCTCATTGTAATTTCAACGGCACTGCAAAATATTTTCTACGGCCTGGTTGTAAATTCAAAAATAAACTTCGATGTAAGCAATGTGCTTAACCTATCCTCTTTTAGTCTTCTAGGTGTACTCATGCTTTGTTTCAGCTTCCTGATATTTTATTTTCTGAATGAAGTATTTTTAACAATAATTTTTAAAATCCCCATCCCCGGCTCACATAAGATTTCAGTATTCATTATAGGTATTTTAGTGGCAACGGTAATTTCTACCTATTATCGGGGTTTTACTTTGTTTTATATACTTTGGGCGATAGTCACCTTTGTCCGGGCATATGCTTATCGCTTCCAAAATGCAAAGCTTACCTCGGCATCTTTCACAATTATCATCTTGGTTTGCGCTATTATAGCATCATTAAAGCTTAACCATTATCAATCTGTTAAAAAAAAGGAAAACAGCAAAGCTTTTATTCAAAAACTTGAAGTTCAGGATGATATTAATGCCGACCGCGTTCTCAGAAAAGTAGAAGAGCAAATAATTGCTGATCAATCTGTAATTCAATATTTCAGGGATAGCAGTCATAATGTTAATTATATAAAAAACCGGTTACAAAAGCTTTATTTTAACGGGTATTTATCAAAATTCGATTTTAACCTTTATGAATTTGATAATCGCGGCCAGCCTATTACTGCCGATAAAAAATACACTTTAAGTGTGTTTAAAGACATGGTGCTTTACAGCTCATTTAAGGTTTCGAATTTTTTTTACCGGGACAACGAAAACTTTGGTTTCAAGAATTATTTCGCAATAATTCCAATATTTCAAAGCGAATCCGAATTAGGTACGATAGTAATTGAATTAAAATCCAAGCCGCTCCAATCATTTACTTCATTCCCCGCACTGTTAATAGACGGGGCTGTAAATTACGATGACGAGTTTAAAAACTTTTCATACGCCTTTTATAATGATGATAAATTACAAAACCAAAATGGCAATTACGTATTTAATCTTATAAATACCGATTTAAAGGGAGAGCTGAAAAAATACATTTATAAAACAACTAAAAGCAATCATCACGAATGGTACCAGCGCTTCACTACATATAACCATTTAATTTACAAGCCTAGCGAGCGCGACCTTATAGTTGTAAGTGACGAGGAAAATTCTCTTTTTTTTGGTATAACGTCAATTACGTTCTTTTTTGTTGTGTTTTTGATATTTGGTGTGACTATAATAATAATAAGATGGTTTTGGCGAAGAATAAAAATATTGAATTTGAAAAACAGCCCTATCGGCTGGAAGTTTAAAATAGATCTGGATCAAATCCTCTACAAAACAAGGATTCAGTTTTCGATGGTATTTGCAGTGGTCGTCACCCTGATATTGGTGGGCTTTATAACTTTTATTTCTTTAAGCACCCAATACCAAACCCAGCAGGACGAAGTTATAAGAGACAAAATTACCAGGATTGCGAACGCATTTGAAAACGGGCCATATAAAAAATATCTGGTAAATGCCGATAAGGAAAGCCAGGTAGACTTTAACGAATTTGCTAACACCCATACCGCCGACCTTATTTTGTATGACATGGACGGCCGGGAACTAATTACCACCCAGCCAAAAATTTATGAATTTGGGTTACAGGCCAGGCGGATGAGTCCCCGTGCTTACATTTCTTTACATAAGCTGCAAAATTCGGAATACTTTAACGACGAAATAATAGGTAAACTGCAGTACAAAGCGGCTTATGTTCCGTTGCGTAATTCTAACTTCAAAACTATTGCATATTTGCAATTACCCTATTTTTCCAATGAGGCTGATTATAAGGAGCGCATTGGCTCGTTATTAAATATCATGATAAACGTTTATGCTATAATTTTTGTAGCTATCGGACTATTTGCTGTGATTATTGCGAGACAAATAACGGCGCCGCTAAACTTTATACAAGACAGCTTAAGTAAAACTATATACGGTAAAAAAAATGAGCCTATTCGCTGGGAGCGCAATGATGAGATTGGCGCCCTGGTAAAAGAATATAATAAAATGATAGCCGCGCTTGAAAATAGTGCACAGCGGCTGGCACAGTCTGAAAGAGAAAGTGCCTGGCGGGAAATGGCCAAACAGGTTGCTCACGAAATTAAAAATCCGCTTACTCCGCTGAAACTGGGTTTGCAATTATTGGATAAATCGTGGAAAGATAAAGATCCAAAATTTGATCAAAAATTTGAACGGTTCAGTAAATCCTTCGTCGAACAAATTGAAAGCCTGTCATCCATCGCTTCTGAATTCTCCGCATTTGCAAAAATGCCTGATACGCGTATTGAGCGCATAAACATTTTTGAAATATTAAGCCGTGCGATTATCATTTTCAAGCAAATGGATAATATTAAAATTATTTACCTCCCTCCCGAGGCACCGTTTTTTATCAACGGAGATAGCGACCAATTGCTGAGATGCTTTAATAATTTATTGAAAAATGCCATTGAAGCTTCTCCGACAGACCGTTACGGTATAATTGAAATAAATTACTTAGTTACAAACAAAAATATTTTGCTAACTATAAAAGACAACGGTAACGGAATACCAGAAAATTTGCGTGAGAAAATATTTGAGCCCAACTTTACAACTAAAAGTTCTGGCACCGGGCTTGGGCTGGCTTTTGTAAAGAATTCAATTGAAAACGCCGGTGGTAAGGTTTGGTTTGAAACCATATTGGGAGCCGGGACAACTTTTTATTTTAGTTTGCCCGCTGCCTAAATCAAAGTTTATTAACGCTGCCTATAGGATAACCTTTTTTTGTTTACGGTTTAAACGATTGATGGCAAAAATAAATGAAACGGCTGCTAAAATGACTATCCAGGTGTCGAGTGGGGCGCAATTATCAGGATCCGTACATGGAGGACAGCCGGGACCGACACACTGTGCATGCAATAAAATCACATTAAGCATCAATAATAATAATACGGAGCAAAATATTTTTATTTTCATACAACCATTTTAAAATGCAATCTTACAAAGGTAGTAATTCAAATAATAGTTCTAACATAATTATCAACTTTTGTTAAATATGTTCCTGCGTTAAATAATCGATACAGCCTTTTGGGAATCTGGTGAAATCACATCATAATTTTACAAATGTACCTTTCCCAACCAGGCTCTTATTGTTCTTGTTTGTTACCTGGATAATGTAAGTTCCTGGTGAAAGATTACTCACATTGCCTTGCCAGGTATTAGAAGAAAAAGTTGCTGCTTTTACAATCGCCCCTGTTATATTTATTATGTTGATGCTGTAAACAGGCGAACCTGCAGCCGTATTTAAATTAGGGGTTGTGCCCAGCAATTGAACAGTCGATAAATTTGACGCCAGACTAACCGTGCTGGGGTTAATAGTCACACTTATAGAACTGGCAGCCGGGTTTGGATATACAACTAAGTTATTATTTACGTTATCCTTGTTCGAAACAGAGTAATTTAGTGTAGCTATTTCCGAATAGCTAATAGTACCGTTAATGTCTTCCATTTTTAGCCTGTATTTATCGGTAACTGCTGTTGTTCCTATCGGGAAAGCATCTTTATCCAGTAAGCTGTAAGTACCCATTGAGCCTGAGCTAAAACCACCAAGTACATTAAAAGTATTACCATCGGTGCTCTTTTCTATTGTGAAGTAGGTATAGTTTTGTTCATTCTCGGTTTTCCAGATAAGTTGTGCGCCGTCGGACTCTTTTGTGGCTGTAAAGCTCGTTAAATGAAGCGCCAATACTTGGTTTTGGCGTATCACCAATTGAAAACGACGGCTTCCGTAACTACCGGTATCAGTATTTATATCAAAGGAATAAGTGTTTTTGTGTCTTAAATCTAATGAATCCTTTTTGTAATTGTCCATTAGCCAAATCTCATAAAGCTCGGGGATACCTTTTAATTCTGTCAAATTTAATTTATAAGTTCCATATGCACTGGCTGTTACAAATAATTTAATAGCCAATGGTTTTAGTTTGGGTAAAGGTAATTTATTTATTGCGAGGGATATATTATCACTGGAAATGCTGGTTAAACTTACTTTGCCTGCCCCTGTTTTATAAGGAGCATCTTCATTAAAAACATAACCGGTACTGGCGCCCTCATTAAAACCTATGTAAATATCATCGGTGTTAATACTGTCCAATGCCAATTGCACACGCAAATGTTGGTTGATATTGCTTTTGGTAACCAACGCTACATCGCTTTTAGTTGCCATAAAAAGATTAAGTCCAGTATTTTGTACGTTTGCTTTGGCCGCTTCGGTGAACTTTAATGAAGGGCTCGCAACACTGGCAAGTACAAAAAAACCTGTTCCGCTTGGTATTATACTTTGACCATTGTTTGTGCTGCCGCCGTTAGCCTGGTAAGTAGAATAGCTATTGGTATTGGAGTTATACTGATAAATGGTATTGCCGACGTTAACGCCGTATATTGCCGAGTTTGCAACAGGCGCAGCAGCATTAAATGTATCCCAATCTATTGAACATGCATAAGGGTTTCCTACAAAATTAAAACCGCGTACGGCATAATTAGTATTGGCTCCTGTTCCTACTCCTACTACTGAATAGCCTAAGTTTGCACTAGCTGGTGTATACCAGTTATGTACCGTTATTGGCCCGGCGTTTAATGTGCCAGAGGCAGTCACTGTAGCCGATTGGGGGACATATGTGCTTACGGTCTCGGCGCCTATTAAAGCTGAATTCCTGGCCCCCCTAAAAAACAATAGAAAACCGTTGCCAACCGGGATATTATATGCGGTTGAGCCGCTTTCCAGGTAATAATCATAAATATTAGTATTATTAATTTTAGTTATACCCCAAAAATTGCCTGAGGTAAATGAATTGGAAGCAGGTATTTGATCTTCCCGGTACAAATAAAGCGTGGGATTGCCGGACTTGTCGAAGCCTCCGGTTGAAGTACCGCCTGTAAGATAAACTCCGGCGTTTTTCAAATATTTTATTGTATAAATGTTATTTGGACTGACAGTGTTGGTGTAAACAGGCGAAGACATCGCGCGATAACCACGGTAACCCGCGCCTCCTTGTATAAACCGCTCAACATGAATTGAATCAGCACCGGAACCTGCTATAGAAGATGTAGTTATCTGACCAACAGACGCAGAACCTGTTGCATCTGATTGTAAAGTGAATGTACCGCTTAAATTATCTGTCAACACCCCGGTACTTGCTGTAGCAATACTAAATAATTGAGCTCCGGGCATTATATTTACATCACCGGTACCTGTAATTACTGGCGTAATTCCATTGGGGATGCTAACGTATCCACCCACGTTTAGGGTCCCGTTAACGGTCAAAATACTATGACCTAATCCTGTAGCGCTGCTATTACCAAATGTTATCGAACCAACTGTAACCGTACCAGCTATAGTAGGCTCCTTTTTGTTATTTGTATAAGCAGAAACACCGATACTAACCGCATCATTTGTGCCGGGAACAGTAGCTGGGCTCCAATTTGAGGCTGTAGTCCAGGAGGTGTTAGTTTTTCCTGTCCATGCATACGATTTCCCAATAGCAATACTTATTGTAAAACTGCTGCTGCCAGACGCATTATAACCAGTTATGGTATAATTAGTAGCCGCAACGGCTGCTGCACCAGTAGTACCAGAAATTGTGCCTGTTGTGCCGGAAAAAGAAAGGTTAGTAGTAGCAAATAGTGTGGTAGGGCTTATTGTATAACCCGTAAGCACCATTTTTCTAAGAGATCCGCCGGTGGTTGAGGTACCCACCCAATCGGTTACGTAAAAATTACCCTGGCCGTCGCCTTCAATACCAACGGGATAAGCAAAACTCGCTCCTGTACCTACGCCATTGGCGTCGCTCTGGCTACCGCTACCAGCTATAGTGCTAACTGCACCTGCCGGGGTAATTAATTGAATTGAGCCACTGCCCTGATCGGCAACCAGTAAATTACCCGATGCATCTAAACAAATGCTTGCAGGCTGGCTAAATCCCGCTGCAAATGTGGTAACTACTTTTGAACTAACAACTATTTTTCTAATGACATTATTAGCATAGTCAGCAACAAATACATTCCCGGATCCGTCAGCGACTAAATCAATTGGCGTATTAAATGCTGCTGCAGTACCGACTCCATTTGTTAAGGTTGCCGTTCCGCTGCCGGCCAGGGTAGTTACAACTCCTGCCGCAGATATCTCTCTGATACGATTACCGCCAAATTCCGCTATGAACAGATTGCCCGAAGCGTCGAAATCCAAACCTTCTGGCGAATTAAATGATGAGTTCAAAAGTGTAGTCCCATTTACTGAAGTTGAAGCGCCACTTCCGGCATACGTACTAACCGCACCGGTAGAAAGCACTATTTTCCGAATGGTATTTCCGGTCCCGTCTGCAACGAATAAATTGGTTCCATCATATGCCAACCCTTGCGGGTTGTTAAATTGTACAATGGCACCTGTTCCGTTCACGGTACCGGCTGTGCCGTTACCATACACAGTTGATGCAGCACCTGCAGAAGTATATTTACGAATCTTATTATTATAATAGTCGGCAACGTAAACGTTACCTGACCCGTCAGTTGCCACCGCAAAAGGCCCGTGAATAGTACCGTTCGCCACTGGAGTTGTTACCGTTGCATAAGTGTTAGCCGGCACTGCGCCGCCGGTATTATTAGGGACTAAACTTGGGCTTATTGCAGTACTTACTATATAAACATTAGTGGGCGTATTATAATTAATATTTGGCGCCTGGCCAAATGTTGTCTGGCTTAAAATTATCAGGCCTAAAACTATAATAAAACTATGTAAAGGTGATTTCATAACAACTTTATTAAATATCTTTTTCAAAGTAATCTGGGTTTAAAAGTGATTGGCCAATAGTTATAATTTATTAACCAATAGTACAAATGCACGCTTTTTGAAATAGTAAATATATTTTCTTTGGAACACGAGTTAAATATTGTACTTATAGATTAACTTTTTTATCTCTTAAATCAAATTAAAAATTGATTTAATATTGATTTACAAGACTTTATACGAAATCATTAAAGCTTAGGTTATAACTTATTTGCCCAAAAAATCACAATTGTCACTTTTTTGATACAATCAATAACTTAACCATTACATAATCAGGGCCATTCCTGTATCAAATAAATTTTTCAATTAGCTTATACTTTTACCTATGAATAGAAAAAGAATCAAATTAGGCAATGGCTGTTTCTGGTGTATCGAAGCGGTATTTGAAACTCTAAAAGGAGTGAGAAAAGTAACGTCGGGTTGTAATGGGTGGCCATGCCAAGATCAACCAATAATGAAGTTTGTAGCGGAAATGTCGACAACGCTGAAGTAATCAACCTGGAGTGTGATGCTGTTGTAGATAAAATTTAAAAACCAAAAGCTTGTCTTTGCGATGACAAGCTTTTGGTTTTATGGGATCTTCTAATATTAAAATCCGAAATCGAAAATCCCAATTCCGAAATCAAATATGTATCGCCCTGTTGCCGGTAGCAGCAAGGCATGCTTCACGCATAGCTTCGGTATAAGTTGGATGGGCGTGACTCATCCTGGAGATATCCTCTGCAGATGCACGATATTCCATGGCTGCCACTGCTTCGGCAATCATATCGGCAGCTCGCGGTCCTATCATATGCACACCTAAAATTTCATCGGTTGCGGCGTCAGTTAATACCTTTACAAAACCATCCAAATCGCCGCTTGCACGTGCGCGACCGCTGGCTTTGAAAGGAAATGATCCGGTTTTGTAATTGATACCTTTTTCTTTCAGTTGCTCTTCCGTTTGACCAACAGCAGCAACTTCAGGCCAGGTATAAACCACACCGGGGATCAGGTTATAATCTATATGCGGTTTTTGTCCGGCAATAATTTCGGCAACTAACGTTCCTTCGTCTTCGGCCTTATGGGCAAGCATGGCGCCTTTTATCACGTCGCCAATAGCGTAAACGCCTTTTACACTGGTTTCCAGGTGATCGTTAACAGTGATCTTGCGGCCGCGCTCCTCTACAGTGATTCCAATCTTATCCAAACCTAACCCATCAGTATAAGCTATGCGGCCAACTGCAACAAGGCAATAATCACCTTTAAGCTCTTTCTTCTCGCCATTAGTACCATCGAAAGTTACGGTAACATCTTTACCCTTTACAGTCGCTCCCGTTACTTTATGACCGAGATAAAATTCTACACCAAGCTTTTGCAACACTTTTTGCAGCTCTTTACCCAGGCTTTTATCCATAGTGGGAATAATGGAATCCATAAACTCGATCACAGATACCTTCGAACCCAAACGTGCATAGACAGAGCCAAGCTCCAACCCTATAACACCGCCGCCGATTAGCACCAGGTGCTTTGGTATTTCGGTTAGAGTTAAGGCCTCGGTTGAAGTAATGATGCGCTTTTTATCTATCTTGATAAATGGCAATGCCGAAGGCTTAGAGCCGGTTGCTATAATAATGTTGGTACCGGTAATTTCCTGGGCGGTACCATCGGCTTTTGTAACGGTAATGGTATTTTTATCTTTAAATGAGCCAACACCATAGTAAGTATCGATCTTGTTCTTTTTCATCAGAAAAGCAATGCCGCTGGTATTAGCGTTAACAACCTCCACCTTACGTTTCATCATTTGCGGCAGGTCAACCGATAAATTACTGAGGTTAATGCCATGCGTTTTAAAAGCATGTGCAGCGTTGTGGTAATGTTCCGAAGAATCGAGGAGCGCTTTTGAAGGGATACAGCCCACATTAAGACAGGTCCCGCCTAATGTATTATATTTTTCAATGATTGCGGTTTTTAAACCAAGTTGGGCACAACGTATAGCAGCTACATAACCACCAGGGCCAGAGCCGATAACGATAACATCATATTGCATAGTGTAAATTATTGGAAGGCAAAGTTAATCAATATATAAGGGGTACGAAATAGTAAAACCATTATACGGCCAAAGTTGACTTTGGTTTGATAGTAACAGCTCAAGGGCATGGCTTTTTTGCGCACGAATTTTCAATTTCAGCTGCACCACATTTGTTACGGATATTTGTAATAATGTAATTACAAGTCGCTTTAAAACAAATGCTAACACAGATTTAATAATATAATTCTTAACATAGCATATAATTATTTACTTCTCTCTAATAACCTACGAAATGGCTGAGTTTAAATTTAAAAGGGTAAGCGCTATGATGGCGGCTTTCGTTCTTAGTGTTTTTCTACTAAATACCGTATCTGCACAGGATATTGATCCTAATCTTGGAATTATACCCGCGCCTGCATCGCTTGTTAAAAATGAGGGTGTGTTTACGTTTAGCAAGCTTACGGTAATCCGGGCCGATAAACCTAAAGATAAAGCGGTTGAACTTCTGAAAGATTTCCTTTTGAATAATCGTCATTTTAACAATCGAATAGTTAAATATAATCCAAAAATTAAAAGTTCGGGCACCTCCCTTATCCTTACCAGCCGCGGCGCGGAAAACCTGCCAAGCGAAGGTTACAAACTCATTATTACCACTCACAAAATTACCATCGTCGGCAAAGGCGCAGGATTATTTTATGGAATACAAACGCTGATTCAATTATTTCCGATTGAAGCTGAACTTACTGAAAAACTGCCTTGTTTGGTTATTGACGACGCCCCTCGTTTTGGTTACCGGGGTATGATGCTTGATGTGTCGCGACATTTTTTTTCCGTAGCTGAGGTTAAAAAAGTATTGGATTTAATGGCTGAATACAAGCTGAACAACTTTCACTGGCACCTGGTTGACGGTGCCGGATGGCGCATTGAAATAAAAAAATATCCAAAACTTACAGAAGTTGGCAGCACGCGGATGAATTATATGTTCGGCAGGAATCGTGAAGTGCCTGATGATGTTCTTTATGGCGGCTTTTACACGCAGGATGAAATTCGCGACGTAGTGAAGTACGCTGCTGAAAGATATATTAATGTGGTTCCCGAAATAGAAATGCCGGCACATTCGGACGCAGCGTTAAAAGCCTATCCTGAACTAATGTGCACGCCTGATACTTCCGTTAAAAACCCGGCCCGGACAACCGGCCTTTATTGTCCTACCGAAGAGACTTTCACTTTTTTGGAGAACGTGCTTACCGAGGTGATGGCGCTTTTCCCGAGTAAATATATTCATATAGGTGGTGATGAAGCTAATAAACAGCCGTGGAAAGAATCTGCATTTTGCCAGAATCTGATCAAGCAATTAAACCTAAAAGATGAAAATGCATTGCAAAGTTATTTTATCCAGCGTATGGAAAAATTTCTTAACTCCAAAGGTCGTAGCATCATTGGCTGGGACGAAATATTGGAAGGTGGCCTCGCACCAAATGCAACGGTAATGAGCTGGACCGGAGAGCAAGGCGGCATTGCAGCTGCACAGCAAAAACATAATGTAATCATGACCCCGCAAACAACAGGTTTGTACTTTGATCATTACCAAAGCAGGTCGCCATTAGAACCTGTGTCGTTTGGACGTTATGCTGTTTTTTCGGAAACTTACAACTATGATCCTGTTCCTAAAGTATTAACAGACGAGGAAAAGAAATACGTAATTGGCGTGCAGGGTAATTTATGGACTGAATATGTACCTTCTGTGGCCAAGCTTCAATACCAGATATTACCGCGCATGTTTGCCCTTTCGGAACTTGCGTGGGCCAAACCGGGAAAAAAGGACTATAAGGAATTTTCGGAAGTACGGCTGGCAAAACATTTTGCCCGGCTTGATGCAATGAACTACAACTATCGCGTTCCCACCGGATTTGAGGTGATAGATACCATGATGATCGGTTCACAATTTACAATGGCTCCTAAATCAGTAATACCAAACGCAAAAATATATTATACGCTGAATGGCCGTGACCCCCTGGATACAGATCTGCCATACGATTCACCTGTTATCTTTAATATCCCAGTAAACGAAAAAAGGGTCTTTAAGACGGTAGTGATCACGCCATCCGGCAGACGCAGCTTGCCCACAAGTACCATCATGTATAACCAGGCGCCGGTAACCGCCGCTAACTACTCAGGTAACAACCAGGGGCTAAAGTTCACGTTAATAAAAGGCAACTTTACATCGCCAGATCAACTGGATTATGCTTCGACAGATAGCACCGGCATAGCCAAAACTTTGGAAACAGCAAATTTCAGAACGACGCGCCCGAACTCGGGCATTATATATGAAGGTTACATTTCTGTTCCCGCTGATGGCATTTATAATTTTTCATTGGTCAACTATAACGACACCCAGCTGGTCATTGACGACACTAAGATGGGTGAAAACGAGGGTTCAATAAACCTGTTAAAGGGATACCATAAAGTTAAGATCAAAACCTTTTATGCTGCTCCTATGCAGGGCTTTCGGCGGAGACCTATTACTGCATTGCAGGTTTTTGTGATTGCACCGGGCACAATAGACAAGAAATTGTTGGGTGCTGACATGTTGTATAATTGATGGTTTGTACTATCAATGACATTTTTCGGTGGGTGTCAGGCTGAGCCCCGTCGAAGCATGTGGGCAAAGGCCTTTACGCTCGTGCTTCGACGGGGCTCAGCATGCCAGCGCGCGTTTGCTATTCTCGCAGTAAAGCTTCCCAATATCATTTAAAAAGAAGCAAGGATATAATACCCTCAAATAGTTCAATGCAGGATAGCCGAAATTTTATTTATTCAGGAAACGGGCTTTAACATCCACCATTACCTGTGAATGAGGAATTCCTTCGCCTTTATCAAGTTCTTCTTTTGCCTGATTAATAGTCTTTTTACATTCATCAGGAACATCATTCCAAAAATCACTATCTGGCAATCCTGCCAAAGATTTGATTTCATTTGGTAAAGCATCATCATTAAGTTGAATAATCATTTCAGCTATCTTATATTTCAATTCAATATCCATGAACTGCGCTTTTTAATAATGGATAGATATTCTTTATCTATTGATTTATAAAACAGTATAAAATAACACTATAATCGATTTAAAAAGCAGTTCATCTTTTAACTATCGTAGTTATAATTGCGCCGTAATCCATGCCTGTTATATTATAATCTTTTAGCAATTGTTCCTTATTTATTATCTGAATTCCTTTAAAATCTTTGTCATCAATTAATGCCAGTTTCCCTTCAAAATCTTCTGTTAAAATCTTCGAATTAAGTATATATTGAATTGAAGAATCATTATCCAACGCGGCTACAAGTTTTGCATATTCTGGAGACTTAGAAACAAAATATCTCTGATATCGTTGTTTGGCGAACTTTTTTGTCTCAATAAAAATAATTTCATTCTTTGCATCTGCACCATATTTTCAAAGACTTAATGTGTCTTTGATAACACTGACTATAGCAATGTCTTTAGTATCCATATCACTCAACTCCGATCTCGTTACTTTAACGCTATCAACAAAAAAGACCGGATTAGTATATAACTGGGCGTTTTGATATCCTTCGTCATAATAATGAACTGCTCTGCACGACACAATTAAATCAATTGCCGCTATTGGTTTATCCAGGTAAAAAGATTCATTTATAGGGAACTGCGGTAGTTGCGTTTTATCAATTTTCACATAAAAAGATATTGTATCGTTCGAAAATCTCCAATAATCGGAGCAACCTCTTGATTGCCATTTATCCTTAAATTGGGGATATAATTTAAACAAATCTCTTAACATGAAATTATTTAAATCGATAAAGCTCCCATCGGGCAAGTTCCCCTTAAACTGCTTAGTAAGCCTGATTTTGCTAATCAAATCAGAATCCCGATCCCTTTGAAATATTACTCCTTTCTGCCTATCTGAGTAATAGCCTTTACCCTCTATGAATCTGGAATCCTCGCCAAAACAACCTTTGGCCAAGTCCATTTCTTCAACATCTATTTCCTTAATATCAGCATCCGACTGTTTTAAACTAGACAAAGTTGTCTGGCATAAACAAAACCCATTAACAGTCAATTTCTTTATCAATGTGCTATCATGTAATTGAGCGTTACTTGTTGTTTGAAAAAATAAAAAAACGATGATAATCAAAAATGAATATTTCATGAATTGTGATTTTAGTTTATTTTTAAATCAAATATATAATTCAAATCAAAATAAAGTGTCTTGCAATAATATCTATTTTAAACTTTTCAAGCATTCCATCATATAGTGTAGCAGAGTATTCTTGTGAGTGATTATGTAGCCACTTTTAGTTTAGTTGGGCTGATTTATCACACCAAAAAGCCCCGGCAAATACCAGGGCTTTTCAAAATCTGTGAAATCATTCTTTTATATCGGTGTAATCACCTTTAAAAATCAGTGAAATCCCAACTAAACTTCCGCTAAATGATCTCCGGTTACTACTTCTTTAATCTTAGCTTCCAATTCATCCATTAGTTCAGGGTTGTCGAGTATCAATTGTTTAACCGCATCGCGGCCCTGACCCAGGCGGGTTTCGCCATAACTAAACCATGAACCTGCCTTTTTAATAATGTTGTGTTCAACACCAAGGTCAATGATCTCACCGGCCTTTGAAATGCCTTCGCCAAACATAATGTCAAACTCGGCAATGCGGAAAGGTGGCGCCACTTTGTTTTTCACTATCTTCACTTTAACCCTGTTACCTGATACCTCGTCTGTATCTTTTATCTGTGATATGCGGCGCACATCCAAACGCACCGATGCATAAAATTTAAGTGCATTACCACCGGTAGTTGTTTCGGGGTTGCCGAACATCACTCCTATCTTCTCTCTCAGCTGGTTAATAAATATACAGCAGCATCCTGTTTTACTGATAGTACCTGTAAGTTTCCGTAAAGCTTGTGACATTAATCGTGCCTGCAAACCCATTTTTGAGTCGCCCATTTCGCCTTCAATCTCCGCTTTTGGAACTAAAGCCGCAACAGAGTCGATAACTAAAATATCGATAGCGCCGGAACGGATCAGGTTATCAGCAATCTCAAGCGCCTGCTCACCGTTATCAGGCTGTGAGATAAGCAGGTTCTCCACGTCTACGCCCAATTTTTTTGCATAAAAGCGATCGAAGGCATGTTCCGCGTCAATAAAAGCGGCTATCCCACCTTTTTTTTGTGACTCTGCAATAGCATGTATAGCCAGCGTAGTTTTACCTGACGATTCAGGTCCATATATCTCAATCACCCTGCCTTTTGGCAAACCGCCAACACCCAAAGCAATATCCAGCCCTAAAGAGCCGGTTGATATAACTTCGGTAGCCTCAATAGCGGTATCACCCAATTTCATGATGGTACCTTTTCCGTATGATTTTTCCAGCTTATCCAACGTAAGCTGTAATGCCTTTAATTTATCTGCGCTGCTCATTTTATTTATAATGTGAAACAAATGTAAAAAACATTATTTACAAATGCTAACTTTTTTAGTAATTATTTCTTTTTTATCCCAGGCGTCATTGAGAGGAACGAAGCAACCTCTGAACAGGACAATCAAAGAACGAAATTAACAATCATCGGTTTATCCAATGGACAAACATTTATCTGCTCGATTAGCACATTGGGGATTGCTTCGTTCCTCGCAATGACGTTTCCATTTTGAGATATTTTCATGAAAATTACCTAACCTTATCTTATCAATCAAATATCTTTATCAACACTCCTTTTCTTCAACTCCGCACTTATCTTATCCAACATTTTTTTCTTTTTAAGTTGATCTGCTTTTTTAATTTTTAGCGCTTTTGCTTTTTGTAAAAAGGCTTCGGTATGTGTGCGTTCATAATATCTGCAAAACCAGCTTATGGGACAAATCTCGCATTTCGGTGTGCGGGCCACACAAATATAACGGCCATGTAATATGAGCCAATGATGCGCTATGCCGGGCACATCCTTTGGAAGATGCTGCATTAATTGTTTTTCAACCGCAAGCGGAGTTTTGGCATTTGTAGTTAAACCAATACGGTTCGCCACCCTGAAAACATGTGTATCAACAGCAATAGCCTGTGCATCAAACACCACCGACGCTATGACATTTGCCGTTTTGCGACCTACGCCGGGCAATTTCTGCAGATCATTAACATCTTCAGGTACTTCGCCGTTAAAATCCGCTATCAACATTTTAGCCATACCCAGCAGATGCTTGGCCTTATTGTTCGGGTAACTTACACTCCGGATATAGTTAAAAATCTCCTCAACGTCTGATGCAGCCAAGGCCTCCGGTGTTGGAAAACGGTTGAATAAGGCAGGGGTTACCTGGTTAATTCGCTTATCAGTGCATTGCGCCGAAAGTATTACAGCTATTAACAGATGAAAAGGATTATCATAATGAAGTTCCGTAACAGCACTCGGTTGGTGCTCTGAAAAATATTCAACAAAATGTTGGTAGCGTTCCTTTTTTGTCATTCGTGTGCTGGTTCATTAGTTCACTTGTTTATTAGTTTATTGGGATTTGCAAGTGGTATTCGGCTGACGAATAAAAGTGCATAAAATTTATCCGCCTCTAAACTATCGATTATTGCACCAATGAACCAATAAACAAGTAAACAAATGAACTAAACGGAAATAAAAAAGTTCACAGATCAAATTGTTAAATTAACAATACGACCTGTGAACCGTAGGTGGTGGAAATGTAAAATTACCTTAAGCTTTTCGAGTAATCGAGAATGTGATGAATTGTTTGAAGTTTCGGGTTCTTCTTCAAAAGATCCAGATCAGCACGAAGCGAGTGATAAAACATCAGTTCGTCGCCTTCCAAATTCTCCTGCAATTCCTCATTCACTTTTGCTTTGTTAGTAAGTACATTTAAAGTTGCTGTAAATGTTTCATCCATAAGCTTTAAATTTTAAGTTTACAGATACTTAACGAAAGCAAAAATGAATTATTTTATGAAAATGAAAATTTAATGAAATTTGTTTGTGAATGGTTAAGATAGGTTGTAATTGTTATAAAAGTTGTAAAAGTTAGAATAAGAAATCATAGCCATTTCAACTCTTACAACAACTACAACTTCTCTAACAATTACAACCCTCTACAACTTCTCCAAAACTAATTCTTCAAACTCATTTCCCTGCTTTGCATCATCTTACGGAGGTTGTTAAGTGCATAACGCATCCTGCCAAGAGCTGTATTAATGCTTACATCGGTAATATCAGCTATTTCTTTAAAGCTCATATCTCCAAAATGACGCATAATCAATACCTCCTTTTGCTCGGCCGGTAACAGGTGAATTAGTGATTTAAGATCTTTATAGGTCTGTTCGCGAACCATACGATCTTCGGTGCTCTCATCGTAGTTGCCTAAAACCTCAAAAATGTCGAAGTCGTCGCCATTACTAATCATTGGAGCGCGTTTTTCGCGGCGGAAGTGGTCAATCACCAGGTTGTGGGCTATACGGGTAACCCAAGGCAAAAACTTGCCTTCTTCGTTATACTTCCCTGCTTTTAAGGTGTTTATAACTTTAATAAACGTATCCTGAAAAATGTCTTCGGCAAGATATTCGTCTTTTACAAGCAAATAAATAGAAGTATATATTTTTGATTGATATCGTCGGATCAATTCCACCAGCCCCCCCTCATTTCCTGCAACGTAAAGATGGATTAGATCCTGATCACTCTTCAATTGAAAATCCATAGAAAAACTACTAAGCTAAATTAATTAAAAACTTTTTTAAAGTAGAGTTCTATCTATAGGGTTCTCTTTAGGGGTTAACAAATTGTTATCCCAAATAAACCAAATTATCATTTAAAAACCAAATAATATTTTTCATATCTATATCCAAAATCGAACATTTAACATATTTTAACACTATCTATAACAATACATCGATGGCCATTATCGTTGCTCCCACCCGTAATTGTCAGCCCATTGCAACCTCTTTTAACAAATTGCCGGTTAACCATATACAATTCTAAAACTCATTTGGATTCGGCTAAAAATTTTAGGATTTTTGCGTTTTGGGGGAATTGACCATGGTCCATGGTCAATAGTCCATAGTAGTAAGCCGGAATAAAAAGACACTTATTTACTATAGATTATTGACTATGGTCTATGGACTATCGACCATGGACTATCAACTACTATGATAAAAGAAGCAGAAAAAGATCCGCAACATCATATAATTATAAAAGGGGCCAGGGTGCACAACCTGAAAAATATGGATGTGGCCATACCTAAAAACAAACTGGTGGTTATTACAGGCATGTCGGGTTCAGGTAAGTCGTCGCTTGCTTTTGATACCTTGTATGCCGAAGGACAACGGCGTTATGTTGAAAGCCTATCATCGTATGCCCGCCAATTTTTGGGACGCATGAACAAACCGGATGTTGACTATATAAAAGGTATTGCACCGGCCATAGCTATTGAGCAAAAGGTAATAACTTCAAATCCGCGTTCGACTGTCGGCACCTCAACCGAAATTTATGATTACCTCAAGCTTCTCTTCTCGCGCATGGGGAAAACGATTTCGCCGGTTTCGGGTGGTATCGTAAAAAAGGATTCGGTTACAGATGTAATCAATTTCGTAATGACCCTCCCTGCAGAAACACAGGTGACAATATTATGCCCTTTACACCCACATAACAACCGCAGTTTAAAAGAAGAGCTGGCAGTTTTGATGCAAAAAGGCTTTGTAAGGGTAGAGTATAAAGGTAAGCTCTCAAAAATCGAAGACCTGCTTGAAGATATGAGCATCATTGATGATGGATCGTGGCTTGTGGAAGAGGTGAAAGGCGAAAGGTCAAAGGCGAAAGGTAAAAGCGAAAAGGTAAAAGGTGAAGGGTCAAAGGCGAAAGGTGATCACGAACCGCAATCTCAAATCTCTGCCGTGCGAATTGTTATCGATCGTATTTCAAAAAATGAAGAGGATGAAACTGTTAGCCGTTTGGGCGATTCGGTGCAGACCGCCTTTTTTGAGGGTAAAGGCGATTGTTATATAAGGTACCGGGAACCTGACGCCGACAAGGAACAGGAACGCTTTTTTTGCGACAGGTTTGAGCTGGATGGTATCCGGTTTGAGGAGCCTACTCCAAACTTCTTCAGTTTTAATAATCCTTATGGCGCCTGTAAACGGTGCGAAGGTTATGGCAAAGTGATTGGCATTGATGAGGACCTGGTGATACCCGATAAAAGCAAAAGCATTTACGAAGGCGCTGTAGCTCCGTGGCGAGGCGAAAAGATGCGCGAATGGAACGATGCATTGGTAAAAAGTGCATTAAAGTTTGACTTCCCGATACACAGGCAATACAACCACCTCACCGAAAAGGAACAACAACTGATATGGACAGGCAACAAATATTTTCGGGGCCTCAACGACTTTTTCAAGGAGGTTGAAGAACAGACCTATAAAATACAATATAGAGTGATGTTATCCCGTTACCGGGGTAAAACTACTTGTCCGGAGTGTAAAGGGAGCCGGTTACGTCAGGATGCATCCTACGTGAAAATAAATGGCAAATCAATAACTGATGTAGTTTTGATGGCCCTTGATAAGGCGCTCGAATTTTTTAGCGGAATTCAACTGAGTGAGACCGATGCCAAAATTGGAAAGCGTTTGCTCACAGAAATCATTAACCGGCTGCTATTTTTAAACAATGTAGGTTTGGGCTATTTAACCCTGAACAGGTTGTCGAATACGCTGTCCGGTGGTGAGTCGCAGCGTATTAACCTCGCAACTTCATTGGGAAGCAGCCTTGTAGGTTCAGTTTATGTGCTGGATGAACCAAGTATCGGCTTGCACCCACGCGATACCCAACGGCTCATTGGCGTTTTGAAATCGTTGCGCGATGTTGGCAATACGGTATTGGTAGTTGAGCACGAAGAGGAAATTATGAAAGCCGCCGATCATATTATCGACATCGGCCCGGAAGCCGGGACGCATGGCGGTAACCTGGTATTCTCCGGTACATACGCCGAAATTATTAAGGATGACCATAGCCTTACGGGACGTTACCTTAGCGGGAAAGAAGAAATTGCCATCCCAAAAAGCCGTCGCAAATGGAACGATTTTATTGAGATAAAGGGCGCACGCGAAAACAACCTTAAAAATGTTAACGCTAAATTCCCTCTGGGAGTATTGACAGTAGTTACCGGTGTATCAGGCTCCGGGAAAACAAGCCTTGTAAAACGTATTCTTGCCCCGGCACTTCAAAAAACACTTGGGAATTATAACGCTGAACAAACCGGGTCGTATGATAGCATCGATGGAGATTACAGTAAAATTGAACAGGTTGAAATGGTTGATCAAAACCCCATCGGCCGTTCATCGCGCTCCAATCCGGTTACCTATGTAAAGGCCTGGGACGAGATTCGCAACCTGTATGCGTCACAGCCGGTATCAAAAGCTGCGGGTTTAAAGCCTTCGGCATTTTCATTCAATGTGGAAGGTGGGCGATGCGATGTTTGCCAGGGCGAAGGCGAAGTGAAAATAGAAATGCAGTTTATGGCCGATATTTTCCTGACCTGCGAAACCTGCGGCGGCAAACGTTTTAAGCAGCATATCCTCGATGTTACTTACCAGGATAAAAACGTATCCGACGTTTTAAACATGACCATCGATGAGGCCCTCACTTTTTTTGCAAGAGAGCCAAAGATCATCGGCAAGATAAAACCATTGTACGATGTAGGTTTGGGCTATGTGCAGTTAGGGCAATCGTCAAACACCTTATCCGGCGGCGAGGCGCAGCGCATAAAACTGGCGTCGTTCCTGGTTAAGGGTAACAATACCAATAAAACGCTTTTCATTTTTGATGAGCCTACAACAGGCTTGCATTTCGCTGATATTAAAAAATTGCTCAAATCGTTTGATGCCCTACTGGAACATGGCAATACCATTATTGTTATTGAACACAATATGGATGTGATAAAGTGCGCCGATTGGGTAATTGACATCGGCCCCGAAGGCGGCGACAATGGCGGTAAAGTTGTATTTGAAGGCGTACCCGAGAATTTGATTAAGGAAAAGGATTCGTATACAGGAAAGTTTTTGAAGGAAAGATTTTCATAGAGACGCGACGCATCGCGTCTCTATACTGGTCACAAAGGATTGTTCAATTATTCTTTAACAGATTCATTCACAATACCTTGTAGTTCATCACTATGTTCAATTAGTAAGTTATGGTCGAGCAACATAGCTTTTTGAAGTACCTGTGGTAATACCGCAACTACTTTTTGCCCGATAGGTGACTTGTAAAAATCGGTTAACTGCTTCAACTCGACTTCCGTAAATAGTCCGGCATACATTTTTGCGGTGATATCTAAATAGCCATCAAAGGGTAAATATTTATTAAAGAAGGTATTCATCTCATCTTCAAATTTCTGCCTGTTCTTTTCTGGTATTGCTTTACTCAAAGTTTCGATCGAATTTTTTCTCATCAATGAGAAGCGGGCTTCGGTTCCTCTTGTTGTTAAGATCAATTCCTTGGCTGCCAGTAAATGGGAAGGGGTAATTTTCAAAGAGTCTGTTTGAGCTTTTAAATTGGTAATGCTAAAAAACAAAACTCCAATTAGAATGATAAGGGTTGGTTTAGATTTCATAAGTTACGCTTTACAACGGATGGCCAAGATACAATATTTACATCAATCACCAAATGAAATGTTTTATGTGGAGACGTGATACATCGCGTCTCCACATAGTGATTGTTAATAATGATACCTCACAAAAGCCTCCATAGCCTCATATTCCGCCATGCCCAGTTTGTCATAAGCTTTGGCAGTTTCCCTGGTGCGGTCTTCAGCTCTTACCCAAAACTCCCTTGCATCATCTCCCGGGAATACCGGCCTGTCCTTTTGGCTTTGGTGCTTGAAGATCGCATTCCTTTTTCTGATTACTTCCTGCGGTGATAACGGTACAGCCATTTCTATTTCCCAGGTCTCAAACTCTAACCATGCTCCCCGG